>NZ_JAGPXY010000008.1 GCF_018070325.1 Micromonospora sp. H61 | reverse complement strand
GCCCCTCTCCCCGGCCCTCTCCCCGGCCCTCTCCCCGGCCCTCTCCCCCGCCGATCTTGCGGTTTCGGTCGTCGTTTCGTGTGCTTGGTCGGAATCGTCGGGGCAGAAAGTGCAAGATCGCGGGGAGTGGGGGGCGGTCATCCGACGCCGACCAGGAGAGCGGTGTTGGCGCCGCCGAAGGCGGCGTTGAGGGTCAGGGCGTGGGTGGCTTCCGTCTTTTGGGGGCGGTCCTTGACCACGTTCAGGGGGCAGGAGTCGTCGGGCGCCAGCCAGCCGGCGTTGACCGGCACTACGCCGTGGCGCAGCGCGAGCACTGTGACCACCACTTCGAGCAACCCGGACGCCTCCAGCGCGTGCCCGTGCACCGACTTGGTCGAGCTGACCGGGACCCGGGCGCCATGCCCGCCGAGAGCCCGCCGCAGGGCGGCCGCCTCGGCGGCGTCGCTCTGGGCGGTACCGGTGGCGTTGGCGTTGACATAGCCGACGGACTGCGGTGGCAGCCCGGCCCGGCGCAGCGCCGCGTCGACCGCGCGGGCCAGCCCGGTGCCACCGGGCTCCGGCTGGCAGGGATGGAACGCGTCACCGGCCCGTCCCCAACCGGCCACTGTGGCCACCGGATCGACACCGCGTCGTCGGACGGTGCTCGACTCCAGCACCACCGCGGCCACGCCGTCACCCAGCAGCAACCCGCGGCGGCCGGCGCTGAACGGGCGGACCGCCCCGTCGACCGCGAGGGCGCGGCCGGCGTCGAAGAGCGCGAACTGGTCCGACTCCACCAGGTAGCCGGCCGCGACCACCACCCGCTCGACGTCACCCCGGGTGATCCGGGCGGCGGCGTCGGCCACCGCCGTGCTCGCCGACACGCAGGCGCTGGTGTAGACCCGGGTGTGACCCGAGAGCCCACATCGAGCCGCGAGCTGAGCGGCCAGCACGGCCGGCGCCGGGCCCGAGACTGGGCCGCCATGTACGGCGAGCAGCAGGGCGCACCCGGTGCGCTGCGCGCGGTCCAGGCCGGCCGCCCGACAGGCCGCGTCGATAGCGGCGGCCAACTCGTCGGGGAGTGTGCCGACCTCGGGCAGCGTCGCCGCCACGGTGACCCGGCGGGCGGCGGTGTCGAATCGGCCCACCGGTCCGAACGCCGGCACCCCGGCCAGCACACCGGCGAGCTGCGCGTCGGCGCCCCGCCCCAGGGCGCTGACCGCGTACACACCGGTGAGCTGGGCGACGCGCGCCTCAACCATCAGCGGAGGCGGTCAGCGACGCCCGGAACACCACCAGGGCGTCGTCGACGGTGCGGATGCCGGCCAGTTCGTCGTCGGTGAGGTCGAGCCGGCATTCGTAGCGCTGCTCGACGAGGTGCACCAGCCAGGCAAGCTCCATCGAGCCGATCCGGTCGGACACCTCGGCAGCCGGTTTCGCGGTGAGTTCGGCGAGCATGGTCATCAGGTCAGCTCGCCCCAGATCGGGCTGACCGCTCATCAGGCTTTGTCGCTCGTCGCCTCGGTGACGCGACTGGCGACCATTGTGGTGAACTCGCCGACCGTCATGAGGGCCAGCTGCTCCGACTCGTCGTCGGCGAACGTCAGGCCATACCGGTCCTCGACCCGGACGGACAGGTCGGCCAGGGCGAGAGACTCCAGGTCGACGCCGGACGGGCCGAGCGTGGTGTCGTCGTCGAGCCCCTCGACGTCGTAGTTCATGTCGGCGAGCTGCTCGACGACGAAGGCACGGACCTCGGCTCTCATGGATACCCTCTCTGCGTGGCTCAGCTGACGGTGTCCGGTCGCGACACCGTCTACGTGTGGGTCGGCCGGGACACCGGCGGTCAGCCGGATCCGGCCGCTGTGCTGGTGCGGCGGGCGGGTGCTCTGCTGCTCGGTCGCGCGGACAGCGAGGTGGTGCTGACGCACGACCGCGAGGGACGGCCGGTCGTGCGGGTCGACGAGGTGGCCGGGTCGGTCGAGTTGGCGGTCAGCGTCAGCCGCACCGCCGGACTGGTGGTGATCGCGGCCCGTCGGGCCGGCGCGGTCGGTGTGGACGTGGAGCGGATCCGCCCGCTGCCGGCGCTCGCGCTGGCCCGCCGCTGGTTCCCGCCCGGCGAGCTGGCCTGGTTGGGCGATCGACCCGAGGCCGGCCGGACGGTGGACTTCCTGCGGCTGTGGACCGCGAAGGAGGCGGTCGGCAAGGCGCTCGGGCGGGGGTTGCGTGACGGCGGGCTGCACCGGCTGATGCCGCCGCCGGGGCTGCCGTTGCGGCCGGTGCCCGGCGTCGAGCACCTGCGGGTCGGTCACCCGCGGCTGGGCGAGGGCCTCGTCCTGGCGGTCGCCGCGCGGGCGAGCGCGCAGGTCGACGTCGAGGTGGTGCAGCGGCCCGGTCATCGGGTGACCGCCGAGCGCAGCGCGTCGGTCGAGCGGACCAGCTTGCCGGTGGTGGTACGGGGCAACTGATCGAGCAGGTGCAATGCCCGGGGCCGTTTGTAGCCGGCCAACCGCTCGGCGAGCAGCTTGTCCAGCGTCTCCTCCGACAGCGGGCCGTCGGGTTGGACGTACGCGGTGATGCCGTCGTCCCAGACCACCACGGCGGCGGCCACCCCGGTCAGCTCGGCGACGGTGGCCTCCACCTCGGTCAGGTCGACCTTCATCCCGCCGACGGAGACCTGCGAGTCGAGTCGACCGCGCACCGTGACCAGGCCGGTGTCCTCATCGACGGTGCCGGCGTCGCGGGTGTGCAGCCAGCCGTCGGACCAGCGGGTCGGGTCGCTCAGGCCGACGTACGGCGACGCCGGGCAGGACACCCACAGCTCACCGCCGGACTCGCGGACCTCGATTCCGGGCACGGGGGAGATCGACGGTCGGTGCGACCCGTACAGGTCGGTGCCGATCACCCCGACCTCGGTCATCCCGTACATGTTGCCCAGCGGCACCCCGTACCGGTCGGTGAACGCCCGCGCGACGGCGGCCGGGACCAGCTCACCCCCGGTGGTCATCCGCCGCAACTGCGGCAGTGGACCGGTCGGGCGGGTGGAGGCGAGCAGTCCGATGTGGAACGGCACACCGAGGACGGTGGCCGGTGTGCTGCCGGCGCTGATCGCGGCCAGCACGGCGTCGCCGCTGAGCCGCTCCGGCGGCACCAGCTCCACCCCGGCGTGCAGCCCGTAGAGCAGGCCACCGACCAGGCCGAGCACGTGCACCATCGAGGGCAGCAGGATGATCCGCTCGCCGGGCAGCGCCACCCCGTCGATCCGGGTGTAGCGGTGCACCTCGGCGACCAGGTCGGCGGCGGTGCGGCCGATCACCTTGGACGGGCCGGTGGAGCCGGAGCTGAGCTGGATCACGGCGTGGCCGCTGACCGCGGGACGGTCGGCGTACCGGGTGACGCCCTCGGTGACGTCGACGAAGATCTTCAGCGCGCCGCCACCGGTGCGCACCGGAGCGACCACGACCTGCGGGGTCAACCGGGCCAGCGCCAGGTCCACCTCGTGGTCGGTGAGTCGGTGGTCGAGCAGGATCGCCTGCCCCCCGCAGCGCCAGGTGGCCAGCAGGTTCACCACGTACGCCAGCGACGGCGGCAGCCGCAGCGCCGCGGCACCACCGGGGCGCAGTCCGGCGGCGGTCAACCGGTCCTGCGCGGCGGTGACCAACCGGTGCAGGGTGGCCCGGTCGACGGGCTCGGGCAGACGGAGACAAACGTCGGTCGGGTGGCCGGCGAAGAGGACTTCGTCCACCCAGCCGGGGTCGGTCGCCGTAGGATCTTCTGCCATCGCTGCCGTTCACCGCCCAGCATGAAAGAGGGCGAATCCGCCCATCACGTACGCCTGTCGGGGTGCTGCGGGGAACCATACGACGCCCGCAGGACCATTGCTAGATGCGAATGGATGGATCAAAAGCAGCGGCCAGCCGGATTGCCCACAGCCCGTTCGGCGGACAGGATCGGGCGGGCGACTTGGCAGAGCGTCACCGAGACATGACCCCTCGTACAACCGTCGCGCGGTGCCAGCCGGACGGCCGATGGCGTCGCCGTTGTCGGCCGAGCCCGACGACTCTCGGGCGCTAGTGCGTTGTCCATGAACGTTCACCGGGCCTGAGCGGTCAGGCGGCCTTGAGCCGTGGCCGGCCCGTCCGCAGCGGACGCCAGCACCATTGGGGCCGATCCCGCACCAGGGCCGCCTGACGCTCAAACGTGCCGGGCGGCGTGTGCCGTCCGTTTGCGCTCCCGGGGGTAACGGGGTTCTCGTCGGCAGACGCGAACGCGCGTTCGGGACCGTTCGGGCCCGTTCGGAATCGTTCGGAATCGTTGCCGGGATGACCGCCCCTACCGATGATGAGTGAGTTCGCGACGAGTTAGCGCAAACGATGAGGCGGAGGTGCACGTGAAGAGAGCATTTGCCATTACGGCGGTAGTCCTCGCCATTCTGCTGGGCGGACAGGGTCCCGCCCTGGCCGCAGATTTCGCGAAGTCGTTCGAGGACGACATCTCTACCTTCACCTACGAGTCAGGCGGCGAGTCCTGTTCGGAGAGCTGGGCGCTCGTTCCGAGCGTCGGATGGGTCATGACCGCCAAGGGCTGCTTCACCAGGTACGGCGACGTCTGGCGTATCCAGGACAGCTTCGCCGATGGAAGCCAAACCTTCATCTACTGGGAGAACTGGCTCAAGGACGGCTCCACGTGGCGGCCATATCGTCACGGCGAGTGCAACAACAATTTGAGCTCCCCGAGCTGGGGCAGGTGCAACAAGGACTATTACGAGTCCGCCAGCAACAATAACTACGGCGACAAGGGCAGCCGAATTCGCTTTCAGACCTGTCGTCGATCCCCCGGTGACAACATATGCACCCCCTCCACCATCGAGGAAGCACCCTGGATCCAGAACAACAGCTGATCGCTGAGGTAGCAGCGAGTGCCGTACCGCGTGGCCAGACGGAGCGGTCGTGCCCCGAGCATGATCGAGCGTCGCCATGCGGTACGGCGTTCGCTGACGATTCTCACCACCTCATCCGTACGCACGCCTCACCGACCCTGCGGATGCAGGGCCACCGCGGCGATCTTGCACTTTCGGTGGTTTAAATGCGTTAAATGCCCCCCCCATGTCGCGACAGTAAGAGCAAGATCGCGGAAAGCGGGGCGAGCGCGGACCTCAGGCCAGGGCCGGGGTCTGGGCGTGGATGTGGAAGCGCAGCGAACGGGCGTCGGTGAAGCACTCCCGCATCGGGCGCACCAACTCCCGGTGCTCCGGGCTGTGCTCCCAGTCCTCGAAGTCGGCCAGGCTCGCCCACTCACTGGTGATCAACCATTGCTCCGGATCGGTCGACGACCGGCACACCTGGTCGACCAGGTGCCCCGGCACGCCGCCGGCGACCAGGTGCCGCACCTTCTCGTACGCGGCGAGGAACTGCTCGGTGCGCGGCACCGGCACCCGTACCAGAAAGACCACCCGGGCCCGTTTGTCGCTCATGACGCCTCTCCTATCGTCGGCGCGGCCCCGCGCAGGACCAGCGCGCTGTTGAACCCGTCGAAGCCTCGTGCGCAGATCAGGGCGAGACGGCTTCGCGGTCGGCGGTGCTCGCGCAGGAAGTCCAGCTCGCAGCCCTCGGCCACCTCGTCCGGTCCCGCCGACGCGGGCAACGTGTCGTGGGCGAAGGCGAGCAACGCGGTGGCCACGTCCAACGCCGAGCCGCCCTGGTACGCCCGACCGGTCAGCGGTTTCTGCGTGGTAACCGGGGGCGGCCGGTCGGCGAACACGGCCCGTAGCGCCTCGGCCTCGCTGCGGTCGTAGCGGGGCACGCCGAGAGCGTCCGGCAGCACCACGTCGATTCCTGCGGCGGCGACGCCCGCCCGGTCCAGGGCCAGCCGCATCGCCCGCGCGTACTGGGCCGGGTCGCCGCTGCTCTCCGCCGTGGTGTGCGCGGCGTCGTGGGTGGAGCCCCACCCGCTCACCTCGCCGTAGACCCGGGCACCCCGCGCCAGGGCGTGCCCCAACTCCTCCACCACGAACACCGCTCCACCCTCGGCCGGCAGGTAACCGCTGGCCGTGGCGTCGAACGGCCGGTACGCCCGCTCCGGGTCGGCCACGTCACTGAGCAGCCCCGAGCGCAGCTGGCAGGCCAGCGCGTACGGGCTCAACGGGCACTCGGTGGCCCCGGCGATCACGACCGGGGTGCCCCGGCGCACCGCGCGGGCGGCGTGCGCCAAACTGTCCAGCCCGCCGGCCGACTCCGCGACCAGCACCCCGCTCGGGCCCTTGAACTGGTGGTGGATGGAGAGCTGCCCGACGCTGGCCGCGTAGAACCAGGCGATCGACTGGTACGCCCCGACCGTCCGCGACGTGCCGCCCCACAGCCGTTGCAGTTCCCGCTGGCCGAACAGGTTTCCCCCGGACGAGCTGGCCAGGGTCACCGCGTATCCGTACGGGTCGGGGGCCCGGTCGGGCAGACCGGCGTCGGCCAGCGCCAGCCGGGTGGCGGCGAAGCCGAGGTGCGTCCAGCGGTCGGTCTGCACCAACTGGCGACTGTCGGCGTAGGAGTCGGCGGTGAAGCCGGGCACCTCCCCGCCGAAGCGGGTCGGATAGCCGGCCGGGTCGAACAACGTGATCGGCCCGGTCCGGCGGGTGCCGGCGAGGACCGTGCGCCAGTGCGCGTCCGCGCCGATGCCGCTCGGTGCGACCACCCCGATGCCGGTCACCACCGCCCGGGCCGTCGCGCCGCCACTGTGCGACGGGGCGCTCACGCCGCCACCGCGCCGAGCATCCGACGGAAGACCATCGCCGACTGGAACCCGCCGAACCCGCTGCCGACCGAGAGGGCCACGTCCACCGGGACCTCCCGTGCCTCATTGGGTACGTAGTCCAGGTCGCACTCCGGGTCCCTGGTGCTCCAGTTCGCCGTCGGTGGCACCACACCGAACTCGATGGCGAGGGCGCACGCCGCCATCTCGATCGACCCGATCGCGCCGAGCGAATGCCCGACCATCGACTTGATCGAGCTGATCGGTATCCCGTACGCGGCCTGGCCCAGCGCCCGCTTGAACGCGGCCGTCTCGTGCCGGTCGTTCTGCCGGGTGCCCGAGCCGTGCGCGCTGATGTAGGAGACCTGCTCGGGCAGGATCCGGCCCTGCCGGAGCGCGTCGGTGACGGCGAGGCCCATCTCCAGCCCGTCCGGCCGCAGCCCGGTCATGTGGAAGCCGTTGCTGCGGCTGGCGTAGCCGGCAACCTCGCAGTAGATGTGCGCTCCCCGCCGCCGGGCGTGTCCGGCCTCCTCCAGCACCAGCACCGCCCCGCCCTCGGCCAGCACGAACCCGTGCCGGTCGGCGTCGAACGGGCGGGAGGCGTGCTCCGGGTCGTCGTTGTCCGGGCTGGTCGCCTTGATCGCGTCGAACGAGGCGACAGTGACCGGCGAGATCGGCGAGTCGGACGCGCCGGCCAGCATCACGTCCGCCTCACCGTCCACGATCATCTGGTGGGCGTACCCGATGGCGTCGATGCCGGAGGTGCAGCCGGTGGACACCACCTGGGCCGGGCCGTGCAGCCCGTGCCGGCAGGCCACGTCCGCCGCGAGGCTGCTGGGCACCAGCGCCTGATAGAGGTACGGGCCACCGCGGTTCCCGTCCACCAGCCACCGTCGGCCGTGCTCGCTCACTGTGACGTACTCCTGCTCCAACGCCATCGTGCCGCCCACCGCCGTGCCCAGCACCACCCCGGCCCGGTCCCGTTCCGCGTCGGTGAGCACCAACTGGGCGTCGGCCACCGCCTCCGCGGAGCAGGCCAGCGCGAACTGCACGTACCGGTCGGCCCGGCGTCGCTCGGCCTCGCTGAGCCCCGCCGCGACCGGGTCGAAGTCGCACTCCGCCGCGATCTGCGACCGGAACGCCGACGGGTCGAAGAAACTGATCCGCCGGGTGGCGGTCCGCCCCTCGGTGATGGTCTTCCAGAAGCGGTCCCGGCTGGCGCCGCCCGGGGCGACCACCCCGATCCCGGTCACCACCGTGCGGCGCCCGGTCATGACCCGCCCCGCTGCTCGACCAGTTCGGTGTCGACGTGGCCCAGTTCGGGCCGGGGGGCGAGCGGGCCCAGGTGGAAGACCACCTCGGCCGGTTCGACGCCGGTGTTGCGCAGCCGGTGCCGCACGTTCACCGGTACGAACAGCCCCTCACCGGCGGCCAGCAGCGTCGGCTGGTCGTCCAGGTCGACGGTGATCGCGCCCCGCACCAGGTACAGGAACTCCTCGCTGTACGGGTGGTAGTGCTCGGCGATCCGCTCCCCCGGCTCGAGCGTTGCCACCCCGAGGAAACCCGAGGTGCTGCCGACGGTGCGGGGGCCGAGCAGCACCCGCAGCTCACCGCCGCGCCGGCGGTCGGCGGGTACGTCCCGGGCGGCGATCGGGCGGGTGCTCAGGTCACTCATCGTCGGCTCCGGTCGGTGCGTCGCTGGCGGTCGGGCTGCCCTGGTCGGCACGCTGCCAGGCGATCCGCTCCACCCGGTCCTTGATCACCGCGAGTTGGATCACGCTGTTGGTGTTGATCCGCTCGGTCATCGCGGCGTTGTCGACCGGCGCGGTCGGCTTCATCGCGAAGTCCTGCGTCCAGGTCATCCGGGTGCCACCGGCCTCCTCGGTGTAGCGCCAGTGGATGCGCATGTGCTCGAACGGCCCGGTCTCCACCCGGTGCGCCCGGACCTGCCTGCTCACCGGGTCGGCGGTGCGCTCGCTGACCCAGCTCCAGGACACCCCGTTCTCGTCGGGGTACATGGTGAGGCGGAACCGCACCGTGTGCCCCTCGCGGTGCAGGATCTCCACCACTGCGTACTCGGTGAACAGCTCGGTCCAGTTCGCCACGTCGTTGGTGACCTCCCAGACCAGCCCCAGCGGCGCGTCGATGACCACGCTGTTCTCGGTGTGCCCGGGTGGGTCGGCGCGGCGGGCGACCAGGTCGGCCACCGCCGGGATGCTCAACTGCCCGGCCTGCTCGGGGATGGCCACCTGCCAGCGGTCGGCGACGACAGCCGACAGTTCCAGCAGGGCGAGCGAGTCCATGCCCAGCTCCTCCAGCGACGCGGCGGGCGCCCGGGCCGCGGCGTCGGCGTCCAGCCCGCAGTGCGCCACCAGGATGTCGGTGATCTCGGCGGTCATCGGGCGACCATGGGTGACGGTCATCGGGTCCTCCTGTGGGTTGCGTCGGGATCTGCGGCGGGCGCGGTGCGCGGTGCGGGAGTGGCCGTCGGCCCCGGCGCGGGCGCGGGCGCGGCGAGCAGGCGGTCGACCAGGCCGGTGGTGTAGCGGCCCTTGCGGAATGCGGCGTCGTCGAGCACCCGGCGGACGAACGGGATGGTGGTGCGCACGCCCGGACCGGCGATGTCGAACTCGTCCAGGGCACGTTCCAGCCGGTTGAGGGCCAACTCCCGGTCGGGCGCCCAGACGATCACCTTGGCGAGCAGCGAGTCGTACCAGGGGCCGACCAGGTAACCGGCGCTGGCGTGGGTGTCCACCCGGGTGAACGGGCCGCCGGGTGGGGTGAACCGCTCCAACCGGCCGGGGGTGGGGGCGAAGCCGCGCGCGGGGTCCTCGGTGTTGACCCGGCACTCCACAGCGACGCCGTGCAGACGGATCTCCTCCTGCCGCCACCGCAGCGGCACCCCGGCGGCGATGTGAAGTTGCTCGTGCACCAGGTCGATGCCGGTGACCATCTCGGTCACCGGATGCTCCACCTGGATCCGGCAGTTGATCTCCAGGAAGTGGAACTTCTCCTCGGCGTCGACCAGGAACTCCAGCGTGCCGGCGCCGACGAAACCGACCTGGAGCGCACCCCGCAGGGCGGTCTCGGCGATGGTGTCGAGAACGGCGGCGGGCAGCGCCGGGGCGGGCGCCTCCTCGACCAGTTTCTGGTGCCGGCGCTGCACCGAGCAGTCCCGGGTGCCCAGGTGGATCCCGTTGCCGTGGGCGTCGCAGAGCACCTGCACCTCGACATGGCGCGCCTCGGTGAGGTACCGCTCGACGTACACCCGGTCGTCGCCGAAGGCGGCCTGCGCGGCGGCCCGGGTCCGGGTGTACGCGCGGCGCAGCTCGCCCGGGGTGTGCACCACTGTCATCCCCCGGCCCCCGCCACCGGCGGCGGCCTTCACGATCACCGGGTAGCCGACAGCGTCGGCCACCTCGGCCGCTGCGGCGGCGGTCGGCACCGGCGCGACACTGCCCGGCGACAGCGGCAGGCCGGCACGGCTCATCAGTGCCCGGGCCGAGGACTTGTCGGCCAGCGCGGCCATCACCGCCGGTGGCGGGCCGATGAACGTCAGCCCGTTGTCGGCGCAGATCTCGGCGAAGTCGGCGTCCTCGGAGAGGAAGCCGTAGCCGGGGTGCACGGCCTGCGCCCCCACCTGCCGGGCCGCCTCCACGATGGCCGCGGCGTTGAGGTAGCTGCGCCGACTCGACGCCGGTCCGATTCGGACGGCCTGGTCGGCGAGGCGGACCACCGCCGAGTCGGCGTCGGCGGCGGAGTAGACCACGGCCGTTCGCACGCCGAGCTCCTTGCAGGCGCGCAGCACCCGCAGCGCGATCTCGCCCCGGTTGGCGATCAGCACGGTCTCGAACATGGTCAACCACCCCGCGCCGTCACGCCGGGTCCAGTTCGACGAGCGGCTGGTCGTACTCGACCGGCTGGCCGTCCTCGAGGAGGATCGCGGCCACCCGGCCGGCCCGGTCGGCGGTCACCTCGTTCATCAGCTTCATCGCCTCGACGATGGCCACCGGCTGGCCGGGGCGGACCAGGTCGCCCACCGCGACGAACGGCCGCGCGCCGGGCTCCGGCGCCCGGTAGAAGGTGCCGACGATCGGTGCCCGCACCGCGGCGCGCCCAGGCACCGGCGGCCGGAGCACCGCAGGTGGGGCGTCGGCCGCCGGTGCCGCCTCGGCGCGCGGTAGCGGTACGTCCGGTCGGGTCGCGTCCTCGGGGTGCCACTCGACCTCCAGCACCGCCGGCCCGCTGCGCAGCCGGATCCGCCGCACCGGCCCGGCCAGCTCGGCGATCAGGTGCTGCGCCTGCCGCCGCAGCCCGGCCAGCGCCTCCTCGCCGTCCACCCCGACGTCGTCGGACGCGTCGACTGTCGACAGCGCCCCTTCGCCGGCGGTCATCGCAGGCCCGCGCGAGCGCCGACGCGGTTCGCGCCGAACCGTCGGAAGCGTTGCCGACGCAGGCGGACCAGCATGGCCGGCGGCACGTCCAGCAGCGGCAGAAGGTTGGCCAGCAGGGCCGCACGCAGGCGGTGGGCGGTCTCCGCCGGGTCGTCGTGCGCGGCACTCGACGGCTCCGACACGACCTCGTCGACCACCCCGAGCCGGCGCAGGTCGGGCGCGGTCAGCCGCAACGCGCGAGCCGCCTGCGGGGCCGCGGACCGGTCCGGCCAGAGGATCGCCGCACACCCCTCGGGGCTTATCACCGAGTAGACGGCGTTCTCCAGCATCAGCACCCGGTCGGCCACCGCCAGCGCCAGCGCGCCGCCGCTGCCGCCCTCGCCGGTGATGACCGCGAGCACGGGGGTGGGCAGCACGGTGAGGGTGAGGATGTTCTCGGCGATGGCCGCCGCCTGGCCCTGCTCCTCGGCGCTCACCCCGGGGTCGGCGCCGGGGGTGTCCACCAGGGTGACCACTGGCAGGCCGAGGCGGGCCGCGAGGCGCATGAGCCGCAGCGCCTTGCGGTGCCCGGCGGGGCTGGCCATGCCGAAGTTGCGGGCGACCAGCTCGGCGGTGGTGTGCCCCTTCTGGTGACCGATGACCATCACGTGCCGACCGGCCAACCGCGCCACCCCACCCACGACGGCCGGGCAGTCCGCGCCGAGCCGATCGCCGTGCAGCTCCACGAACCCGTCGAAGACCGAGTCCAGGTAGTCCAGTGTGGTGGGCCGCCCGGGGTGCCGCGCCATCCGGACGGTGTCCCACGCGTCGCGTACCGCCGGGGTGCCGGCGTCCCCCTCGGCCGCCGGGTCCGTCGGCCGCGCCAGGGCCGCGCCGTCGTCGGCGAGGCGCTCGCGGTGCGACGCCGGCTCCTGCCGGGGTACGGGCGAACGCGCCGGACGGCCGACGCGGGTCGCGGCGAGCAGCGCCGTCAGCCGTCCGCGCAGTGACCGGCGCTGCACCACCATGTCGACCTGCCCGTGTCGGAGCAGGAAGTCGGCGGTCTGGAAGCCCTCCGGCAGGGCCCGTCCGGTGATCTGGCGGATCACCCGAGGGCCGGCGAAGCCCATCCGCGCACCACTCTCGGCGAGCACCAGGTCGGTGTTGGTGGCGAACGAGGCGGCCACCCCGCCGTACGTCGGGTCGGTGAGGACGCTCACGGTGAGCAGCCCCGCCTCGCGCAACGCGGCGATGGCCTGACTGACGGTCGCCATCTGCATCAACGACAGCGCGCCCTCCTGCATCCGCGCCCCGCCGGAGGCGGTGATCAGGACGAGCGGCGTGCGGTCGTCCAGTGCCCGTTCGGCCGCCCGGGTGATCAGCTCGCCCACCGCGCAGCCCAGGCTGCCCCCGAGGAAGCGGAAGTCCATCACCGCCAGGACCACCGGGTGCCCACCGATGGTGGCAGTGGCGCAGACGACCCCCTCGGCAAGACCGGTGCTGGCCCGCGCGCCGGTGAGCCGGTGCGGGTACGGCAGCACGTCGACGAAGTCGAGCGGGTCCGCCTCCGGCAACCGGTCGGGCAGCAGGCACAGCGAACCCGGGTCGACCAGTTGGCGCAGGCGTTCCGGCGCGCCGAGTCGGGCATGCTCCCCGCATTCCGGGCAGACGTCGAGGTTGCGGCGCAGCCGTTTGCGGTAGAGCAGGCTGGCGCAGCCGGCGCAGCGGGACCAGAGCTGCTCCTCGCGCGGCGCGGTGGCCGTCACGACCGCCGCCCGGTGTCCGGGGCGTCGAACCGGTAGAAGCACCGCGCCATCGCGTCGCGCGGCGAGCGCCAGGTCGACAGGTACGGCGACACGTACGGGCGTAGGCGGTCACTGACCCGGATGAACTCGGGGTGGTCACGAGCTGCCTCCACCGCGCCCTCCGCCGGCTGCGCGGTCTCGAGCAGGTGCACGTAGAGGTCGTGTAGTCGGTACAGCGAGCGGTGCCGGACACCGACCAGGCGCGGCAGCTCCGTCGCGTCCGACTCGGCGAAGATCTCGGCGACCCGCTCCTCGGCGGTCGGATCGACCTTCGCGACGATCAGCGATCGGTCCATACTGGGCCTCCCCCCACAGCGTCCGGCCGGCGACGGGTGGCCCCCGGACGCGCTGGACGACTGCCGCCACGATGCGCCGATCCTCGTCACGGCGGCGTCACCGCGCCGGGTCGGTCAGCGACGGATGATGGTGACGCTGCGTTGACGCAACCTGTGTATCAGCTATGCGTCCGGTCCACTTCACGCGCTAATGTTTATGCAGTTCAGAACCGATCTCGGGTTGACTGTCGGCAATAGAAGGTCCACGCTGACATTGACGCAACGTGACCGTTATTGATAATCTTCAGCGTGGTCAGTTCGGCGGCCTCGGCGGGCGGGGCCGCGCCCGGCCACGCCGTGATCGGCGGGGTCGACAGTGGCGTCGAGGCAACCGATCCGGGACACAGCAGACAGTCGGGACGAGCGTTCCGCAGGGGGTGCCGCCGTGGCCGCTGATCCGTCCGTGCCGACCGCCGGAGACCCGCCCGAGAAGGGCGTCTCACTGCATCTGCTCGGCGGCTTCCGACTCCTCCGGGAGGCGGTGCCGGTCGTGGTGCCGCGCGGGCTGCAACGGGTGATCGCGCTGATCGGGCTCCGCCCCGGCGCCACCCGCAGCCAGCTCGCCGGGCTGCTCTGGCCCGACGCGTCGGAGGAACGGGCGCTGTCCTCACTGCGTACCGCCCTGTGGCGGCTGCGACAGGACCCGTGCTGCCCGATGACAGTGGCCAGCGACACCGTACGCCTCGGCCCGGCGGTCCGGCTCGACGTGGACGACCTGGTCGGCACCGCGGCCCGGGTCCGGGACGGCGACGACCCACGCACCGCGGCCGGTGCGCTCGCCGCCGGGCGGCACGACCTCCTGCCCGGCTGGTACGACGACTGGGTGCTGCTGGACCGGGAACGCCTGCGCCAACTCCGCCTACACATGCTGGAACAGGTGGCCGGGCACCACCTGGCCGCGGGACGGCACGGCGAGGCCCTCGAGGCCGCGTTGGAGGCGATGGCCGCCGAGCCGTTACGGGAGACACCACACCGACTGGTGGTCCGCATCCACCTGGCCGAGGGCAACGCCTTCGAAGCCGTGCACGCCTTCTACGTCTACCGGGACCTGTTGCGTCGGGAGCTGCGGCTGGAGCCGAGCCCTGCCATGAGCGCCCTGCTCGACGACACCCTCGCCCCGATCCGCCAGGCCAGCCGCGAGGCCATCACCGACCGCCCGTCACCCGCCGCTCGGCGTACCTGACGACGGCGCCCGTCACCGCCCGGTCGGCGTACGTGACGGTGATGTGACAGGCGCTGCGGCACGGTGGGCGCACGGAGCACGTGGCACCGATCCCCGAGGGGTCGGAAGGCCACCGGCGGAAGGGGTCCCATGAGTCGTCTACTGATCGTCAGCCGGATCATCCCGGGAGCGGAGGGGCGGGTCGCGCAGATCTTCGCCGAATCCGACGCCACCGAACTGCCCAGCCTGACCGGTGTCACGCACCGATCCCTCTACTGCCTGCACGACCTGTGCGTACACCTGCTGGAGACCTCGGACGACGTCGACCCGGACGCGCTCGCGGCGGCCCGCAACCACCCGCTCTTCCGACAGGTCAACGAGCGGCTCTCCGCGCACACGTCGCCGTACCTGCCGACCTGGCGTTCCCCCCGGGACGCGATCGCCGGCTGCTTCTACCGCTGGGACGCGCCCGACGCGCCCGCTCCACGCCCGGCCGGCACCGACGTGCCCGCGGCGCGCCCGGCCAGCACCGAGGCGCCCGCTGCGCGCCCGGCCGTTTCCGAGGCGCCCGCCGCGCACCCGGCCGGCTGACATGTCCGCCGCGCCGCCGCACGTCCTGATCATCGGCGCGGGCACGGGCGGGCTGTGCCTGGCCCACGGCCTGCGCCGCGCCGGGATCAGCGTCGCCGTCTACGAACGGCACCGCGACCGCGCCGAGGGGCTGCTCGGCTACCGGGTCGGCATCGGCCCCACCGGTAGCCGGGCGCTGCGGGAGTGTCTGCCTCCGGAGCTGTTCGCCACCTTCCTGGCCACCTGCGCCCGGCCGCCGCACTACTTCAACGTCGTCACCCAGGGACTCCGCCAGACCGCGTCGTTCGCGCTGCGGCCGAGCGCCGACCCGGTACGCACCGAACACTCGGTGGCCCGGATGGTGCTGCGCCAGGTGCTGCTGACCGGCCTGGAGGACGTGGTGCACTTCGACAAGACCTTCACCCGGTACGAGCAGCGCGACGACGGCACAGTCACCGCGCACTTCGCCGACGGCACCAGCGCCACCGGCGACCTGCTGGTGGCGGCCGACGGCACCCATTCCGCCGTACGCCGCCAGTACCTGCCGCACGCCGTCACCCGCGACGCCGGGACGATCAACATCGCCACCCGGATCCCGCTGACCCCGCACACCCGCGGTCTCGTTTCGGAGCGGGTCCAGCAGGGCATCTCGCTGATCTTCGGCGTCGGCGGGATGATGGGCGTGCTGCACGTCATGGAGTTCAAGTGGGACGCCGAACGCGCGATCAAGCCCGGCGTCAGCGAGCCCGACGCCGCCCTGCTCCGAGACTGGCCCGGGCTGGCCCACGACACCACCACCGACAACATCAACCTGATCATCTGGAGCGCGGCCAACCGGTTCCCGACCGACATCATGGAACGCCGCGGTGAGGATCTGGTGCAGGTCGCCCTGGATCTCACCGCGAACTGGCACCCGCACCTACGGGAACTGCTCGCCCACGCGGACCCGGCCAGCGCCCTACCGATCAAAGTGTCCACGTCCGAGCCGGTGCCGCCCTGGAAGAGCAGCACCGTCACCATGCTCGGCGACGCCATCCACACCATGACCCCGGGTCGGGGCGTGGGCGCGAACACCGCGCTGCGTGACGCCCGTCTGCTCTGCGGACAGCTCAGCCGCGCCACCGCCGGTGACAAGACGCTGCTCCAGGCAGTCGCCGACTACGAGGCCGTGATGGCGCCGTACGGCTTCGCCCGGGTCGCCGAATCGCTGAACCGCAGCGGCACCAGCGGTGACGACCGGATGTACCGGCCGGTGGTGGGTCGGCTCGCGTTGCTCGGCGCGCGCGGCTACTTCGGAGTGACCAGCCGGGTGCCACGGCTCCGTCGCCGGTTCGTCGACGACTTCCACACCTACGAGGGCGACCGGGACTGAACTCCGCATCGTCCGACCCGGGCTCGGCGTTCCACGCCGGGCCCGGGTCTTTTCGTGTCCGGACCTCACCCGGTACCGGTGTCATCTGGGTACCGGTGTCATCTGGGTACCGGTCTTCTCGGGTCGGTTTCGGGTTTTCGGGCGACGCTGTGTCACCCGGCAGGCACCGGCTGAGGTGGCTGTCCCACCCGTAACGCTGACGGCCGGTCCTGCCTGTCGTCGGCAATGCGCGTGTGCGAAGCTGCGGCGAGTTTTTCTCGTGACTTTTCCAACGACCTGAGAGGGAGGTTCGCCGTGGCGTGGTCTTTCGGACACTCGCTGATAGTGGTACTGGCACTGTTGCTGGGCTTGGCCGCCGGGTGGCTGCTGCGCGGCCGACGGGGCGTATCGGGCAATTCGATTGTGGATGGTGACCCCGTCGCCGGTCTGGCCGTGATCACCACGCCCACGCCGGCTGCCACCACCGACGAGGCCCGGCCTGCGGCCGCCGTCGACCCGGCACCCACCGCGGTCGCCGACGAGCCGGTGCCGGTCGACACGGTCAGCGCGCCAGCCGCGCTGACCGAACCGGACGGTCCCACCCCGGTGCCCGTGCCGGCGGACGCTCCGAGCAGCGTCGACCCGGCGGACATGGCGCTGACCGAGGACCCGCCGACCGTACCGGCCACCGAGCAGTCCGGCGCCGCTGAGCTGCGGCAGGAGCCGGCCCTGGACTCGGCCCCCGAGCCGGTCACTGTCGACGACCAGCTCGTCCCGGCGACCGTGGTCGCTCCCCGCCAGCCCGCGGACGACCTCCCGCCGGTCGGCGCGGCACCGCTCGACACGACGCCGCTCGACACCACGCCGGTCGACACCACGCCGGCAGAGGCGGTGGCGAGCGCAGGACCGTCCGATGCCGAGCCGGCGCAGGCCGACTCCGTGAACGCCGAGCCTGCGGGCGCCGAGCGGTCGACGGTGGCCGCGCCTCCGGTCCGTCCGACCACCGCCGCGACCCCTCCGGTCCGTTCGGCCGCTGACACGGCGATCAGCAGCGTCGACGCCGACCCGACGGGCCCGGCCGACGACTTCCGTCGGATCCAGGGGATCGGGCCGAAGATGGCGGCCGCGTTGCAGGACGCTGGCGTGCGGACGTACGGCCAGCTCGGCGAGTTGGACGAGCCGGCGCTGCGCGACCTGATCCGGGCCGCCGGCCTGCGCGCCGCACCTGGGCTGGCCAGTTGGCCGCAGCAGGCACGCGTGCTCGCCGGCGCCGGCGGCGAGATGGCAGCGGTGCTGCCGAGCGGCAACCAGGCCTGACCGCCTGTAAACGAGCCCCCGGCAGCCGTCCACCGCGACGGCACGCCGGGGGCTCGGCCGTAGCTGCCGAAACTCCTCCGACGCCCACCGCGCCGAGTGATCGATTCGGCATTGGTGTCGGGTGCGGCGGATGCCACCGGGGCGGCGCCCAGGCTCAGGCGCGCAGCTTGGCCGCGAGGTCGCCGATCGACGCCATCGCGTACCGCTGCATTCCTGGACCGAAGGTGATGCGTGTGGCGCCCTGCCGGCCCAGCTCGGCCACGGACTCCCGGTCCGGTCCGGCGGCCATGTTGATCGGTCCGGAGATGCCCTCCCGCAGCTGCGGGAGCACCTGCGGCGGCGCCAGGATCGGGTAGACGCAGTCGGCGCCGGCGGCCACGTACAGGCGGGCGCGTTCCACCGCGTCGGCCGGGTCACCCGTTCCGAACAGGAAGGTGTCGACGCGGGCGTTGATGAAGAGAGCGTCGCCCGCCTCCGCGCGCACCTCGGCCAGCCAGTCGGCGTGCCGCCGGGGGTCCTTGAGGGTGGCGTCCCCCTCCGAGTCCTCCAGGTTGCAGCCGATGGCGCCGGCCTCCAACAGCCGTCCGACCAGCTCGCGGGGGGCGAGGCCGTAACCGCCCTCGACGTCGGCGGACACCGGAACGGACACGGCGCGGACGATGCGCGCGACCGCCGCGAACATCTCGTCCGGCGGGGTCTCGCCGTCCTCGTAGCCGAGCGAGGCGGCGACACCCGCGCTCGGGGTCGCGAGCGCCGGGTAACCGGCGTCGGCGAGCACCCGGGCGCTGGCCGCGTCCCAGGGGCCTGGCAGGACGAGCGGGTCACCGGCGGCGCGGTCGTGGTGCAGGGCACGGAAGGTGGAGGCTGTCATCGTTGTGGTCTCCCGACGGGGCTGCGGAGGGCAGGGCTCGGGCGGTGTACCCGCCGTCGGAGTCAAGCACGACGCCGGTGATGTACGAGGCCGCGGGCTTGTCCCCCGCTGGTCTGATTATGGATCGTTCGGTCCACCATGCGTTTGGTGGACCGAACGGTCAAAAATTGCTACGCTGGTCAGATGGCCAGACCACGGCAGTTCGACGAGGAGCAGGTGATCCGCGCCGTCCGGGACCAGTTCTGGGACGCCGGCTACGCGGCGACCTCACTGGAGGACCTGGTGCGCGTCAGCGGGCTGGGCAAGGGCAGCCTCTACGGCGCCTTCGGCGACAAACACCGGCTGTTCCTGCGGGCGCTGCGGGAATACACCGACACCAGCGGCGGCTACCTGCGCGAGATGCTCACCTCCGCTCCCCGCGCCCTGGACGCGCTGCGCGCGTTCGTCATGGCGCCGGTGAACGACCCGGGTGGTGCCGCCGCCCGGCGCGGCTGCCTCATGGCCAACAGCACCTACGAACTCGCCACCAGCGACCCCGACGTCCTCGCCGAGGCGCGGCGCACCTACGAGGCGACGACCGCCCTGGTCGCCGAGAGCGTCGGGCGGGCCCAGGACGAGGGCGACCTGCCGCGCGACGTCGACCCGGTCGGGACGGCGCGCGCCCTGCTCGCCGCGCAGCAGGGCCTGGTGTTCATGGGGCGGACGGGGCTGGACATCGACACCCTGACCGCCACGGCCGGCACCCTCGCCGCCAAGCTCCTACCGGACGCCTGACACCAACACCACCGACCGGGGCACGGTTATTTGATCTTGCGGGTGGACCGGACCACGATGCTCTCGTACTCGGGGTGCTTGACCACCCAGTCGGCGATGAACGGGCAGATCGGCACGACGGTCCGGCCGCGGCTCCGCGCGTCGTCCAGCACGGCCCGCGCCAGCGTCGACCCGACACCCTTGCCCTCGTACGCCGGATCGACCTCGGTGTGGGTGTAGGCGATGATCGGCCCGGTCAGCTGGTAGGTGACGAACCCGACGACGCCGCCCGCCTCGTCGCGCGCCTCGAAACGCTCCCGCGTCGGCGCGTCTGTCACGGTGAACTGCACCCGACCATCCAACCACCCGGCCCGGCAGCGCTCGCTGCGAGGCCGGCCGGGGACGTGACCCCACGCGCATTGTCTCGGCCGAAACGGGAAACGCAACGCCGCCGGGCAGCGGGAGTACGCGACGCCGCCGGGCACACCGTGGGAGGAGACACGCCACCATGACGAACCCATCGACGGACGGCGGCTTCGCCGTCGTGGAGATGTTCACGTCCCAGGGCTGCAACAGTTGCCCTCCCGCGGAGGAGTTGCTGAGCGAGATCGAGCGCGACGCCCGGGAGCGGGGACAGAACGTCTTCGCCCTCGGATTCCACGTCGACTACTGGGACGACCTCGGCTGGCCCGACCAGTTCGCGGACGCGGCGTACACCGCGCGGCAGGAGTCGTACGCCCGCGCGTTCGGCACCCGAGGTCTGTACACCCCGCAGATGGTCGTCAACGGCACCGTCGAGTTCGTCGGTTCCGATCGCCGCCGGGCGGCCGCCGCGATCATGTCCGCCATGGCCTCGACCCCCGCCACACCACTGGCGCTCTCCATCGCCAACCTGGGCAATGACCGCGTGATGGTGGACTACCGGACCGAACAGCCGCCGCAGCGCGCGGTGTTGCACGTGGCGGTCGTGGAACGGGAGCTGACCAGCGACATCGCCCGGGGGGAGAACGCCGGGCGGACGCTGCGGCAGGACAACGTCGTACGCGCCTTCAGGTCGGTGGGCCTGGACGCCGAGCGGGGGCAGGTGGAGCTGGCGACACCACCGGGTCTCGACCCGCGACGCGCCAGCGTGGTCGGCTATGTCCAGGAGAACGGCGAACGGGCGATCGTCGGTGCCACGGCCGTCGAGCTGTCCACCGCGTAATCTCAGCCCCATGCGGATGGTGCGGGGTGCGAGGGAATTCGGTGGCTGACGCGGACGACGTACGCCGGGTGGCGTTGGCCCTGCCGCACGCGGTGGAGATCGCCAGTGACGGCTTCGACTTCCGGGTGGCCGACAAGGGCTTCGTCTGGTCCTATCCGGAGCGGACACCGGGCAAGCCTCGGGTGATCCGGCTCGACGTCGCGGTGCTGTTCGTGGGCGACGAGGCCGAGAAGCAGGCTCTCCTGCTCGGGGAGCCCGAGATCTTCTTCACCACGCCCGGCTACCAAGGCCTGCCCCTGGTGCTGCTGCGCCTGGCGGCGGTCGACCTGGACCGGTTGACCGAGCTGGTGACCGACGCGTGGCGGATGCGCGTGCCGCACGCGCTGTTGAACGAAGGCGAGCCACCGGGCGACCGTGCGGGCGAAGCGCTGGGCGACCGTGCGGGCGCCGGCAAATAGCGACATCAGCACGCAACGGGTTGGACACATTGACGGGGATCTCGGTACTCCATTACGGTGGCCGAGAGAGCGCTCTCTCACCCGACCTTCCCCCCAATTCAGACGCAAAGCGCTGGACCCGGCAAGGGCCGCACCCGGCGCGCGCGATGGAGGCACGATGAAACCTCCCGTCCCCCACCGCCGATGGGCCCTGGCCGCCGCCACCGCGCTGGCCCTGGTCGTCGGCGGCCTCGCCATCCCCGTCACCCCCGCGGCCGTGGCCGCACCCGTCGGCGCCGGCAGCTACACCACCACCCCGGTCGGCCCGCTTCCCAGCGGCTGCGGCGCGATGTCCAGCAACCCCCGGCAGTTCGCCACCGCCAACGCGCCCGCCGGGCCGATCCCCACCAACGACTGGTGGTCGTCGCTGCTGTGGAAGCGCACCGACTGCTCGTTCAGTGAGCCGCTGCACGCCCACCCGATCTCGTACGACACCTTCGGCGACGGGCTCGGCTTCTCCGCCAACTCCACGCCCGCCATCAGCGGCACCGCCACCGGCGTCGGTGAGTTCCACTACCCGTACGTGCAGGACATCCGGGTCGGTGTGGCCGGGCTCGCCGCACCACTGGTGAAGGTCGACGGCTGGACCGACTGGACGGTCAGCCCGCACTGGAGCGACGGCACGCGCACCATGCGCGCGACCATCGGCCACGGTCTGCCCTTCGCGTACTTCCAGACCACCGGCGGGAACGCGCAGATCAGCACCGCCGGCACCCCCGACGTCTGGTCCAACAGCGGCGCGACCATCGGCTTCCGGGTCAACGGCCACGACTACGTCGGGTACGCGCCCGGCGGCGCCAGCTGGACCGTCGCGTCCGGCCGGATCTCCTCCACCCTGGCCGGTCGGGGTTACTTCTCCGTCGCGCTGCTGCCGCCGACGTCCAGCGCGACCGAGCGCGCCGCGCTGGCCGCGACCTACGGTCAGTACGCGCACGCGCACGTGACCGGCACCCAGGTGTCGTACGCGTACAACCCGGCGACCAGCGGCCTGACCACCACGTACGCGTTCACCACGACCGCCCGGGAGGGCACCGCCACGCAGACCGTGGTCAGCCTCTACCCGCACCAGTGGAAGTCGCTGAGCGGTTCCACCGCCATCACGCCGACCTACCCGTCGGCGCGTGGCCGGATGAAGGTGCTCGCCGGCGTCAACCAGTTCCGCACCGCCATGAAGTTCCAGGGCATCCTGCCGGAACTGCCGGCCGTCGGCGACGGCAGCGGTGGTGACCTGTCGACGCTCACCGGGCACCTGGCCGCCGCCCGCGCCAACCCGATGGACCAACGCGGCAACGACACCTACTGGACCGGCAAGGGGCTCGGCCGCGCCGCGCGGATCGCCGAGATCGCCGATCAGGTCAACGACACCGCGACGCGCGACAGCGCGCTGAACGCGATCCGCAGCACGCTCACCGACTGGTTCACCGCGTCCAGCGGCAAGACCAGCCGGGTTTTCTACTACGACAACAACTGGGGCACCCTGATCGGCTACCCGGCGTCGTACGGGTCGGACCAGGAGCTCAACGACCACCACTTCCACTACGGCTACTACATCGCCGCCGCCGCGACGCTGGCGAAGTTCGACCCGGCCTGGGCGGCCACCAGCCGCTACGGCGGCATGGTCGACCTGCTGATCCGCGACGCCAACAACTACCGCCGCGGCGACACCCAGTTCCCTTACCTGCGCGACTTCGACATCTACGCCGGGCACGACTGGGCGTCCGGGCACGGCTCGTTCGGCTCCGGCAACAACCAGGAGTCCTCGTCGGAGGGGATGAACTTCGCGAGCGCCCTCATCCAGTGGGGGCAGACGACGGGTAACACCGCCGTCCGCGACGCCGGCGTCTTCCTCTACACCACCCAGGCCGCCGCCATCCAGGAGTACTGGTTCGACGTCAGCGACCAGAACTTCCCCGCCGCCTTCGGGCACTCGACGGTCGGCATGGTCTGGGGTGACGGCGGCGCGTACGCCACCTGGTTCAGTGGCGAGCCGGAGATGATCCAGGGCATCAACCTGCTGCCGATCACCGGTGGACACCTCTATCTCGGCAACAACCCGGCGTACGTGCGGACGAACTACGCCGAACTGGTCCGCAACAACGGCGGGCAACCGACGGTGTGGCAGGACATCCTCTGGCAGTTCCAGGCCCTCGGCGACCCCGACGCGGCGCTGGCGAACCTCCGCGCGAACCCGGGCTACACCCCGGAGGAGGGAGAGAGTCGGGCGCACACGTTCCATTGGATCCGCAACCTCGCCGCCCTCGGCAATGTCGACACGACGGTGACCGGCAACCATCCGCTGTCCGCGGTCTTCTCCCGCAACGGGGCCCGCACCTACGTGGCGTCGAACCCGACGGCGACGCCGATCACCGTGACGTTCTCCAACGGCACCACGCTCACCGTGGGCGCCGGCAAGACGGCCACCACCGGGGCGTACACCTGGAGTGGTGGCAACGCGGCCGGCGGCGTCCCCCCGACGACGCCGACGGACCCCCCGCCGACGACCGACCCGCCGACGACCCCGGGCACCCCGACGCGGTACCTGCTGCCCGGGGGTGGGTTGGGCGCCGCCGGTAGCGCGGCCACGACGACTGTCGCGGCGGCGAACGGCAACCACGACGGTACGCCCACCAACGCCCGGGTCTTCACGGCGACCGGCCTCAACCTCGCCTACGCCGGCGGGCAGACGGCGTTCGACCTGTTCGTGGACGCCGGGACGGCGGTTGGCAACGGCGTACAGGTGCGGATCTCCTACGACCTCACCGGCAACGGCAGTTGGGAACGGGTGGAGACACTGCGCTACTTCGCCACCGACCCGGTCACCGGCTACGAGCACTACACGCAGAGCGCCGGCCTCTCCTCGGCCACCGGCACGTTGGGCGCGCTGAGCAACGGCACGGTCCGGGTGGAGGTCTGGTCGGCGATCGGCAACAACCCGACCACGCTGGGCATCGGCAACCAGTCGGTGCTGCGGCTTCCGTACTCCTGATCGACAGGCACGGCACGACATGACGTCGGCCGGTCATCGGATGATCACGAGGCGGTGCAGGTCGGCATGACGCCGGAGGCGCTGCCGGTGCCCTGGAATCCGAACTCGGTGACCTGGCCCGCGCCGAGGCGGCCGTTGTAGTTCACGTTGGTGAACCGCACAGTGCCGGTGGAGCCACTGGCCGTCGCGCTCCAGGTGTTTGTGACGCTGGCACCACTCGGGAGCGTGAAGCCGACGTTCCACCCGCTCGTGCCGGCGGAGCCGGCGGTCACCTTCACGGTGGCCACGAATCCACCGGTCCACGAGTTCAGTGACACCGATGCCGAACAACCAACCGTCGGCGGGTCCGTCGGCGGATCCGTCGGCGGATCGGTCGGCGGATCCGTCGGCGGGTCGGTGGGGATGGCGGGGCCGGCGTTGAGGGCGTTCAGAACATTCGTGTACGCGGCCTTCTTGTTGCCGTTGCAGTCGAACAGCAGAGCGTTGTCGGAACCACGCCACGAGTCGCAGTCCCGTACACCCCACACCGTGATGCCGGTGCAGCGCGAGACGTTCATGCAGGCGCGGGTGACGGCGCCGTAGATGTTGGCCTGGTTGCCGCCGGTCATCACGTCCAGCTCGGTGATCTGGACATCCACGCCGAGATCGGCGAACCGCTGCAGGTTGGCCTGGTAGTCACCGGCCAGCGAGGTGCCCAGGTGCGACTGGAAGCCCACGCAGTCGATCGGCACGCCACGGGACCTGAAGTCCCGCACCATGTTGTAGATGCCCGTCGACTTCGCGTTGATCCCGTCGGTGTTGTAGTCGTTGTAACACAACTTCGCGCCCGGATCCGCAGCCCGCGCCGCCCGGAACGCCGCCTCGATCCAGTCGTTGCCGGTGCGCTGCAGGTTCGAGTCACGACGCCCACCGCTACCACCGTCGGCGAACGCCTCGTTCACCACATCCCACGAGTGGATCTTCCCCCGGAAATGCGTCGCCACCTGGGTGACGTGGTTGATCGCCGCGTTGCGCAACGCGCTGCCCGACATGCCCTGCGCCCAGCCCGGCTGCTGCTGATGCCACAACAACGCATGGCCCCGCACGCTCATACCGTTGGCCTGCGCGTGGCTGACCAGACGATCACCACCGGTGTAGCTGAACCGACCCTGCTGCGGCTCGGTGGCGTCCCACTTCATCTCGTTCTCGGCCACGACACTGTTGAACTCACGGTTCAGAATCGTCGCGTACACGCTGGTGGAGAGCTTTCCGGTTGCCACGGCCGCGCCGAAGTAACGGCCCTTCTCGGCCGCCGATGCCCGCAGGGTCGTGCCGGCGCTGGCCGTGGAGGTCAGGGTCATCGTCATAGCGGCGGCGAGGGCGCCGGTAACGGCGACGGTCACCGCCGCTCGCAGGGCTCTTCTGTGATTCATGCGGATTCCTTCTCTGTGGTGGTGCAGCGATGGAGACGCACGCCCGAATCCGCTCCTGCGACATGGGGACGTCAGCAACGGTCGCCGTCGCGGCAGCGATGCGGGGAGTCCTGACCCGACGTCCGGCATGCCCTGGGCGGACGTCGCGGGTCGAGGTGCCACAGCAGGTTCGCCCGGTGAACCACAGGTGCGGCTGCCCTCAACCATCGACTGTGAGCGATAACATGCCGTTCGTCAAGTCGTAACCAACCGCGCCGGGCAACCTGTCGCTCCGTCGCAGTGGTGGGGCACGTCGCCGTGCTGCCGGAGCCGCGCCGAGCACGGCTCCGGCAGCAACCGTCACTGGAACGAGGCGTCGTCGACGAGGAGGCTGTCGGTGCCCTCAGCCGTCTCCACGTAGAAGGCGGCGCTGGTCAGGGTGCCGCTCCACGAAACGGTCGTGGTGCCGGTGAGCACTGTCCAGCCGTTGACGTTCACCCCCACCGCCGGGGTCAGCTGGAGGTAGTTCGTCGTGCCGTTCGCGGTCAGCGACAGCGTCGCCTTCGCCGACGGGGTGCCGCTCTGCGCTCGTACCCAGACGTTTGTGGTGTAGCTCTTGCCATTGGTGAGTTTGCTGGTCACGTCCTGACTGGGGCCGTTCCAGGCACCGGTCCGGCCGGTGATCGACAGCGATCCGCTGCCACCGTGCGCGACCGCGGTGTTCCTGGCGAGCGTTCCGCTGCCGTGCACACCCCAGCCCGTCGTGCCGTTCTCCACGTCGCCGTTGGTGATCAGGTTGGCGCTGCCGCCGCCGGTGCCGCCGAACTGCCACCAGTTGATGTTGAGCAGGTTGCCGCTGCCGCCGGCGAACCGCAGGTAGAGATCATGGGTGCCGGTCGCTCCGCTGACCGCGCAGGTGCTGGTGGTCCAGGTCTGCCAGCCGCCGGTGCCACCCACCGTGCAGGTGCCCACGGTGGGGCCGTTGGCGCTGTCGAGGCGTACCTCGATCCGGCCGCCGCTGGTGGCCGACGCGACCCGGGCGCTGAACGAGGTCGCACCCGCGCCGAAGGCGACGCCCTTGACCTTGATGTAGTCGCCGTTCTCGATCCAACCGACGTTCATCCCGCCCTCGCTGGACGCCTCGGTCTCGATCCCCGAGCCCCACGCGATCGTCTCGGCCTCCTGTCGCACGTACGGGTTCAGCGTGCCCACCTGTGGGGCACCGGCGTTCGTCATCGTGATCGTCGGGAACAGGCCATTGCTGGTGTAACTGAACTTCTCCACCGCGACCGAGCGGGTGTAACCACTACCACCCGGCAATGCTCCGTTGTGGTAGAAGAAATACGAACCACCTTGGAAATCGATCACACCCGCGTGATTGGTGAAGCTGGCACCCTGCCGCGGCATGATCGTTCCCCGATATGTCCACGGCCCCGTCGGCCCGGTGGCCGTGGAGTACGCGATGAACTCCGAGCAGCACTCCGCCGCGAACACGTTGTAGTACAACCCGTTGCGCTTGAAAACCCACGGCCCCTCCTCATACAGGGTCGGCCGACTCGCATTACCGTTACGGGTACCGAACCCCGCCGTCGTGAGTGGAATGCGTGTCGCGCTGCCGGAGAACGAAATCATGTCCGGGTTCAACTTCACGTACCACAGACCCGGGTTACCCCAGTACAGATACGCCTGTCCGTCGTCGTCGATGAACGCGTGCGGGTCGATTTCGTTGTTGCCGACCAATGGTCGACCGAGCGCGTCGCGGAACGGTCCGGTCGGGCTGTCGGCCACCCCGACGCCGATGACCATCTGCCCGTTGGAGCGCTGGCGCACCGGCACGTACCAGTAGAACTTCCCGTTACGCGGAACGACGTGCCCGGCCCACGCGTTGGCGTCCGCCCACGCGAACGTCGCCAGATTCATCGGCGATCCGTGATCGGTCCAGTTCACCATGTCGGCGGACGAGTAGACCCGCCACTCGCGCATTGTGAAATAGGTGGAACCGTCCTCGTCATGTCCGGTGTAGAGGTAGACCCTGCCGTTGTGCACCATCGGCGCCGGGTCGGCGGTGTAGATGTTCTGGACGATGGGGTTGTCGGCCTTGGCCGTACCCGGGATCAGTGCGAATAGACAGGCCATGCTTGCCAGCCAGGCGATGGCGCGCCTGGTCCGGCGAGCGGCCCGGGTTGTGGTCCGATCCTTCACGTTCACGATTACTCCCACAGAGAGTGCGCCGTGCGCGATGTTTGACTGGGCGTGCCACCGCCGTCCTGGCGGCCACTCGAACGGGCTTTGTCGTTCGCTCGCGGGCAGCACGTCCAGCGGCCGTGTTAGCGCTAACAGCTTTCCGTGAATGCCCCCTCCCCCCTTCTGACCTGGAATTTTGTGAGGCGCGGGATGACAGTCGTAACCCCGTCGCAGCATTGAGGTATCGACTAGGACATCGAAGATTTACGATGCACGGTACTGAGCGACCGGAGGGGCGTCAACGGAGGGGAAGTTGCCGCCAACCGTCACGCACGGTAATGGCTCGGTGATGGCGAGCCCGGTGATGTCCAGGTCGGACCACGGCCGCCACCGGACCCGGTGGGCCCGGGCCAGCTCGTCGCGGGGACGGGTCGGCGAGATGCCCCGGGGGTTGCGGGCATGTTAACGACGAACTATGTTAGCGATCACATCGATGTGCCGCGATAAGCGCAGGGGTGGGCACCCGGCGTCCACGGCGACCACGTCCCACCCACCACACCGCACCCGGCGTCGGCCCCCTTGCGCCGACGACCCACCGCCGTCGATGGCGGCCCCGACGTACCCGGCCACCTGGAGGTTCCCCATGCCACCCCTGCCCCTCAGCCGCCGCCACCTGCTTCAGGCCGCCGGAGCCACCGTGGTGGTCTCCGCGACCGGCGTCGCCGTCGCCCCCGGGAGCGCCTCCGCGGCCGTCGTGCCCCCCGCCCGGTCCGACATCGGCGTCTCGGCGTACGCATTCGACCCGGGTCAGGTACGACTCAGCTCCGGCCGTTGGATGGACAACCAGACCCGGACGCTGAACTACCTGCGGTTCGTCGACGTCGACCGGATGCTCTACAACTTCCGCGCCAACCACCGGCTGTCCACCAACGGCGCCGCCACCAACGGGGGCTGGGACGCGCCGAACTTCCCGTTCCGGACCCACATGCAGGGCCACTTCCTGAGCGCGTGGGCGTACGCGTACGCGGTGCTGGGCGACACCACCTGCCGGGACAAGGCCAACTACATGGTGGCCGAGTTGGCCAAGTGCCAGGCCAACAACTCCGCCGCCGGGTTCGGCGCGGGTTACCTCTCCGGTTTCCCGGAGTCCGACTTCACAGCGCTCGAGGCACGGACGCTCTCCAACGGCAACGTGCCCTACTACTGCATCCACAAGACCCTCGCCGGCCTGCTCGACGTCTGGCGCTACACCGGAAACACCCAGGCCCGTACGGTGCTGCTGTCCCTCGCCGGCTGGGTCGACACCCGGACGAGCCGGCTGAGCTCCAGCCAGATGCAGTCGATGCTGGGCACCGAGTTCGGGGGCATGAACGACGTGCTCACCGACATCTACCAGCAGACCGGTGACTCCCGCTGGCTCACCGCCGCCCAGCGGTTCGACCACGCCGCCGTGTTCGACCCGCTGGCCAACAACCAGGACCAGCTCAACGGCCGGCACGCCAACACGCAGGTGCCCAAGTGGATCGGCGCGGCCCGGGAGTTCAAGGCCACCGGGACCACCCGTTACCGGAACATCGCCAGCAACGCGTGGAACATCACCGTCGGCGCGCACACCTACGTCATCGGCGGCAACAGTCAGGCCGAGCACTTCCGGCCGCCGAACGCCATCGCCGGCTACCTCAGCAACGACACCTGCGAGCAGTGCAACACGTTCAACATGCTCAAGCTGACGCGCGAGCTGTGGCTGCTCGACCCGAACCGGGCGGACTACTTCGACTTCTACGAGCGCGCGCTGATCAACCACCTGATCGGCGGGCAGAACCCGGCCGACAGCCACGGTCACATCACCTACTTCACCCCGCTGCGGCCGGGCGGACGCCGTGGTGTGGGCCCGGCGTGGGGTGGCGGCACCTGGAGCACCGACTACAACTCGTTCTGGTGCTGCCAGGGCACCGGCCTGGAGATCAACACGAGGTTGATGGACTCCATCTACTTCTACAACGGCACCACACTGAGCGTGAACCTGTTCACGCCGTCGGTGCTGAACTGGACGCAGCGCGGCATCACTGTCACCCAGGCCACCAGCTTCCCGGTCAGTGACACCACAACGCTGACCCTGTCCGGCTCGATGAGCGGGTCGTGGAGCATCCGGGTGCGGATCCCGTCCTGGACCAGCGGCGCGACGATCGCCGTCAACGGCACTGTGGAGAACGTCGCCACCACACCGGGCAGCTACGCCACTGTCACGCGCACCTGGGCCGCGGGCGACACCATCACCGTGCGGCTGCCGATGCAGGTCGCCGTCAATGCCGCCAACGACAACGCCAACGTCGGCGCGGTCACGTACGGCCCGACGGTGCTGGCCGGCAACTACGGCAACACGGCCCTGAGCACCCTGCCCACCCTCACCGCCTCCTCGGTCACCCGGACCAGCACCAGCTCGCTCGCATTCACCGCCAGCGCCAACGGGTCCACCGTGAACCTCGCCCCCTTCTACGACGCCCACGGCTACAACTACACGGTCTACTGGAACACCACCGGCAGCGGCGGCCCCACCGGCAGCTACCGCCTGGTCAACGTCGGCACCGGGCTGGTCCTCGGTGTCCAGAACATGTCCACCGCCGACGGTGGTCTGGCCGTGCAGTGGGGCGACAGCGGCACCGCGGACCACAACTGGGTGGTCATCACCGACGGCAACGCGGTCCGGTTCCGCAACGTCCACAGCGGCAAGGTCCTGGGTGTGGAGAACATGTCCACCGCCGACAACGCCCGGGTCCTGCAGTGGGCCGACAACGGCACCGCCGATCACCGCTGGATCCTGGTGGACAACGGCGACGGCACCTACAAGATCCGCAACGTCAACAGCAACAAACTGCTCGGGATCCTGAACGGGTCGACCGCCTGGGGAGCGCAGGCCGTACAGGATCCGGACAACGGCAGCGCGGACAACCGGTGGAGGCTGGTCCGCAACGCCTGATTCCGCCCCGCTCGACGGGCTCACCGGCGCGGTCACCCGAAGGCCGCGCCGGTGACGCCGGGCGGGCGCCCGCCAGCGGTCGTACAGTGGGGAGGGTCCTGGCCCCAGTGAACGTGGCGGACGTGTCGGCTCGTGCCGCTTCCGCCCGGAAGGAGCACAGTGAACCGCCCCCTCCGCACCACGCTCGGCGGCGCGTTGACCGCCGTCATGCTGGCCACCGTCGCCGTCGCGCCGGCGCAGGCGCACTCCGCGAACCGGCCGCCGGCCGTCCTCGCCCTCCCCGACGGGTTCCAGCCCGAGGGCATCGCCACCGCCGGCCGGTACGCCTACTTCGGCTCCCGCGCAACCGGTGCCATCCAGCGCGTCGACCTGGTCACCGGCCGGGGCACGACGATCGGCGCGGCCACCGGCACGCCGTCGCTCGGCCTCAAGGTCGACCCACGTGGCCGGCTCTTCGTCTCCGGTGGCACGGCTGGCGACGCTCGGGTGCTCGACACCCGCACCGGCGAGGTGCTGGCCCGCTACCAGTTCGCCACCGCCCCGACGTTCGTCAACGACGTCGTGCTGACCCGCGACGCGGCGTACTTCACCGACTCGAACCGGCCGGTGCTCTACCGGCTGCCGCTCGGTCGCCGTGGGGCGCTGCCGCCCGCCGACGCCTTCACCACGATCACGTTGACCGGCGCGTACGAGCAGGTCGGCACGGGGGTGAATCTCAACGGCATCGCCACCACACCGGACGGCCGGGCGCTGATCGTCGTCCAGTCCACCACCGGCACGCTGTACCGGGTCGACCCGGCGACCGGGGCGAGCACCGTCGTGGACGTGCCGGGCCACACCTTCACCAACGGCGATGGCCTCCTCCTGCTCGGCCGCACCCTCTACGTCGTGCAGAACCGCCTCAACCAGATCGCGGTGGTCCGGCTGAACCACGCCGGCACCGCCGGAGCGCTCACCAGCATCATCACCGATCCGAACTTCGACGTGCCCACCACAGTGGCCAAGGCGCTGGGTCGGCTCTACCTGCCCAACGCCCGGTTCACCACACCGCCGACCCCCACCACGCCCTACACGGCCGTCGCGGTCCGCGCCCACTGAGCGACCCGAGGGGGGTACGCGCCGCGCGGGTGCCCCCTCGGCCCACCGCTCTGGATCTGAATCGCCGATTCGGCCGGCACTAGGATCACTGGCACCCCGGCGATGACTGTCGCCTCATGCACCCCGGAGTCCGTGTGGCCACCCGTCCGTACCGGTTCCTGCGCCGAACCCTGGCCGTGGTCTGCCTGCTCGTCGCCGCCGCACTGCCGGCCAACCGGCCGGCCGCATCGCCGGTCGCCGCGGACGCCACGCAGCCGACGGTCCTACGGATGCTCCAGCTGAACCTCTGCAACAGTGGCCGCGCCGGCTGCTACACCGGCCGAGCGATGACCAGGGCCGAAGAGGTGATCAGCATCGAGGCACCCGACCTGGTAACCCTCAACGAGATCTGCGCGGGTGACCTGTCCGCCCTGCACGGCGTCTTTCAAACCGTCCACCCTGGGCGGACCGTCGTGGCCGCGTTCCAGGCCGCCGGCGACCGCCCGAGCGGCGACGACACCCGCTGTCGCAACGGCCAACGGTTCGGAATCGGGCTGCTGACCCACCTGCGGACGCCGGCCACCCCGAACACCGTGTACGCCGGAACCCACCCGACGCAGGACCTCGCGGACCCCGAGGAACGAGCCTGGCTCTGCGTCGACGTCGACGGCGCCCTGCTCGCCTGCACCACGCACCTGTCGGCCACCGGCTACCGCGTCGCGCTCACCCAGTGCGCGCACCTGCTCGACACCATCCTGCCGACGATCGGCCGCGACGCCGGATACGAGCCCACGGTGCTGGGTGGCGACCTCAACCTGCGCGCCGGCCATGACCCCGACGTGCGGTCCTGCACCCCGGCGGGCCATCAGCGGGTCGACGACGGCCGACTGCAACACGTCACGGCGACCACCGACATCACGCTCTGCTGCCGCAGCCTGGTGCCCATGCACGGGACGACCGACCACCCCGGGCTGCTGGTCACCCTCGCGATCGACAGGAGCCGACCCGGCCGGCCGCCGGCCTGATCCGCCTCCTCAGCGGGCGCGGAGGCGGCCGGATCTACGAGGCCACCAGCAACGCGGCGCGGGCCGACCGCACGGCGTCAGCGCGGCGGCGTGTCCCGGCGGGACGGGAACGGAGTGCCGGGCTGGCCGAGGGTGGAGCGGGCGCGTAACCCGACCGGGTCGGGAGCAGCGGTGGGCGCCGGGGCCGCCGGCTCCGAGAGCCGCCGCTCGTCCAGGTACGCGGTGGCGGCCCGGTCGTCATCGGTCGGAGCGGCGAGCAGCGCGTAGAGCAGACCGACGACCCCGAAGACCACCGCCAGCACGATCGGCACCAGCAGGGTGCTCACCCCGGCGCCGGTCACCTCACCCGTCCGTTCGTGGCGGTGCACCGACAGGGCGCTCATGCCGGTGAAGTGCATCCCGTTCACGGCGATCCCCATGACCAGCGCGGAGGCGAAGATCGCCAACCCCCGCCGGACGGTCATCGCGAGCCACAGCGCGACGGTGGACGCCACCACGGCGATGACCACCGAGAGCACGACCCGGCCCGTGTCGTAGCCGAGGCTGCCGTTGAGGCGCATGGCGGCCATGCCGGTGTAGTGCATGGAGGCCACGCCGGCGCCGGTGAAGATACCTGCGGCGATCAGGCGTACCGGATTCAGCCGGCCGGTGCCCACGATGGCCAGGCCGATACCGACCGCCACCACGGCGATGGCCGTGCTGGCCGCGGTCAGCGGCACGTCGTAACGGATCCGGGTGTTCTCCACGGCGAAGCCGAGCATGGCCATGAAGTGCATCGCCCAGATGGCGGTGCCGCCCAGCGCCCAGGCCGACAGCAGACCCCACCACGCCCGCTGGCCGTTCGTGCGGGCCGTGCGGATGCGCCCGGCGCAGACCAGACCGAGGATCGAACCGAGCACGGACAGCGCGTAGCTCAGCGCGGGCGTGATCCACCCGTACTCAAAGTGATTGATCTCCGCCACGGCGGCTTTCTCCCCATTCGTTACCGACGCGTCAACAAGACGCCTCGGCAATGATCAGGGGTGCTGTGATCAGGCGCAACAGTGCCCCCCGGGCTAATCGCGGGGTGCCGCGGCGGTGACCGTCCGCTGCGTCGATTCGGCCGCCGAAAATGACTGAGCGTAGTTGTCAGGCTGACGTGTGGTACGCGAGAACACCTCGATTGACTGCCGCTATAGCCTGTCGGGCCGTCGACCGCAGCTCCGTTGTGGCACCGCCAGAGTCGGCAATCTGACCGAGCAGGTCGACGACCTGTCGGGCCCACCGGACGAAGTCACCGGCGGGCATCTCACCATCGATCTCGTGACCGCTGCCGAGCACCTTGGCCAGCGCCTCGCCCCTGGCCCACCGGTAGACGGGCCAGGCGAAACCGAGATCCGGCTCCCGGGTCGCCGTCAGCCCCCGCGCCGCCTCGTCGGCCTCGATCTCCCCCCACAGCTTCAACGTCTCGTCCACCGCGTCGGCCACCGGCCCGCGCGGCAGCGACGCCCGCTCGTCGACATCGCGGCGCGCCTCGAACACCACCACTGACACCGCGGCGGCCAACTCGGCCGGGGACAACCCGTTCCACACCCCCCGGCGCAGGCACTCGGCGACCAGCAGATCCGCCTCGGTCCAGATCCGGCCCAGCATCCGACCGGCGTCGGTGACCGCGCCGTCGCGGGCGAGGTAGCCACGCTCGGTCAGCAGCGCCACGATCCGGTCGAACGTTCGCGCGAGGGAACCCGTACGACCACTGACGCGCTCGCGCAGCTCCTCGGTGTCGCGCTCCAGCCGCCGACGCCGCTCCGCCCAGCGGGCGTGCTCCTCCCGCTCCGGGCAGGCGTGGCAGGGGTGGTGACGCAGCTCGGTGCGGAGCTGGGTGATCTGGTGGTCCTCGCCGGTCACCTGCCGGGAACGGCCCCCGCGTCGGCCACCGTGCCGATCCAGACCGGTGCCGCTGACCTCGGCGGCGAGATCCCGCCGGGCACCCGGAGACCGGTGGTTGAAGTGCTTGGGCACCCGGATCCGGGCCAACACCTCGGCCGGGGTGGTGAAGTCACCGGGGCTGACCCGCCCGGCCCACCGGTCCTGGGTGAGCACCAGCGGCCGGGGCTCACCGAACCCACCGGTCGCCGGGTCCAGCACCACGGCCAGCCCGGCCCGCCGGCCCGACGGCACCCGGATCACGTCGCCGACCCGCAGCCGCTCCAACGACGCCACCGCCGCGGCCTTGCGCTGGGTCTGCCCCTGCCGGGCGATCGCCTTCTCCCGGTCGGCGATCGCCACCCGCAGCGCGAAGTACTCGTCGAAGTCGCCGTGATGGCAGGCGGCCTCCGCGCCGTACGCCTCGATGGTCTCGGTGTTGCGCTGCACCTGCCGGGCCAGGCCGACCACCGACCGGTCCGCCTGGAACTGGGCGAACGAGGACTCCAGCAGCGCCCGAGCCGGCTCCGCGCCGACGGTGCCGACCAGGTTCACCGCCATGTTGTACGACGGCCGGAAACTGGAGCGCAGCGGATAGGTGCGGGTGGACGCCAGCCCGGCCACCTGCCGTGGGTCGGTCTCCGGGGACCACACCACGACGGCGTGCCCCTCCACATCGATGCCTCGGCGGCCGGCACGCCCGGTGAGCTGGGTGTACTCCCCCGGGGTCAGGTCGACGTGCGCCTCGCCGTTGTACTTGACCAGCCGTTCCAGCACCACGCAGCGGGCCGGCATGTTGATGCCCAACGCCAGCGTCTCGGTGGCGAAGACCGCCTTGACCAGGCCGCGGACGAACAACTCCTCGACGATCTCCTTGAACACGGGCAGCATGCCGGCGTGGTGGGCGGCCAGGCCGCGTTCCAGGCCGTCCAGCCACTCCCAGTAGCCCAGGACCGACAGGTCCTCGCCGGGAATGGCGGTGACCCGCGACTCGACGACCCGTCGGATCTCGGCCCGCTCCTCCGCCGAGGTGAGCCGCAGCCCGGCGGCGAGACACTGCTGCACCGCGGCGGCGCAACCGGCCCGGCTGAAGATGAACAGGATCGCCGGTAGCAGACCCTCCCGGTCCAGCCGGTCGACGATGTCCGGGCGCAACGGGCCACGCCAGCGCGGGCCACGCCGGCCGGCACCGGGCCCCGCGCTGCGCCCCTCACCCAACTCCAGCCGCCGCGCGGTCTCCCGGGTGTAGCGCAGCAACTCCGGGTGCACGTCGTGCTTACGGGCGGCGTCGGCGTCGTGGAACAGGTCGAACATCCGCTTGCCGACCAGCATGTGCTGCCACAACGGCACCGGCCGGTGCTCGCTGACCACCACGGCGGTCTCGCCGCGCACGGTGACCAGCCAGTCGGCGAACTCCTCGGCGTTGGAGACGGTCGCCGACAACGAGACCAGGGTGACAGAGGCGGGCAGGTGAATGATCACCTCTTCCCAGACCCCACCGCGGAACCGGTCGGCCAGGTAGTGCACCTCGTCCATCACCACGTACGCGAGGCCCTGCAGCGTGCTCGAGCCCGCGTAGAGCATGTTGCGCAGCACCTCGGTGGTCATCACCACCACCGGCGCGTCGCCGTTGATCGCGTTGTCGCCGGTCAGCAGGCCGACCTGCTCGGCGCCGTACCGGGCGACCAGATCGTGGTACTTCTGGTTGGACAGCGCCTTGATCGGCGTGGTGTAGAAGCACTTGCGCCGCGCCGGTGGGGTCGTCGCGTCGACGTCGGGCACCGGGTCGTCGGGCCGCCCCCGCAACGCCAGGTGGACGGCGAACTCCCCCACCACCGTCTTACCGGCGCCGGTGGGAGCGCAGACCAGCACACCGCTGCCCCGCTCCAACGACTGGCACGCCTCCCGCTGGAAGTCGTCGAGGTCGAACCCCAACTCGAGGGCGAACTCGTCCAACGCCGGAAACTGTGCGGCTTGTGCGGCCTTGCGGCGCGCCGCTGCGTACCGCTCGGCGGGGCTCGACATGGCACCAAGATTAGTGCGTGCCGAGTCATGTCACCCCACAAGGCCGTCCGGAGGCACGGTCGGGGGCGGTCGGTAGGGTGCACGGCGTGCCGGACCATGCCGAACCGCCCCAGACCAGTCCGCCGGGCACCGCTGAGGCGCCCGCCGCCCGCCGGGCGTCCCGACGCCCTGTCAAGGCGGTGCTCTTCGACTTCCACGGCACCCTCGCCCAGGTGGAGGACCCCCAGCGGTGGGTGCTGGAGGCCGCGGCGGCCTGCGGCGTCACCCTGGACCGGGTCCGCGCCACCTCGCTGGCCGACCGCCTGCTGACCGCCGGCCGCGCCGGCGGGCCACTGCCGGCACGGGTGCCGCCCCGACTCGCCGAACTGTGGGCCGACCGGGACCTCTACCAACACGCCCACCGGGGCGCGTACACCGGGCTGGCCGAGACCGTCGACGCCGGCATCGACGGCTTCGCCGACGCGCTCTACGAGCGGCTGCTGACCACGGAGGGTTGGCTGCCGTACGCCGACACCGCGCCCACGCTGACCGCGCTGCGCGACGCCGGGGTGCCGGTGGCGGTGGTCAGCAACATCGGCTTCGACCTGCGGCCGCACTTCGACACCTGGGGGCTGACCGACCTGGTCGGCGCGTTCGTGCTCTCCTACGAGGTGGGGCGCTGCAAACCCGACCCGGCGATCTTCTGGCGTGCCTGCGGCATGCTGGGCGTCGACCCGGAGCAGACCCTGATGGTCGGTGACTCCCCGGCGGACGCGGGCGCGGTGGCCGCCGGCTGCTCGGTGCTGGTGCTCCCGGCGGCCGAGCCGGGCCGGGAGAACGGGCTGGGCGCTGTGCTCGACCTCGCCCTGCCAGGCTGACCGGCGGTTGCCTCGGCCACGCCGGTGGACACCGCCGCAGGTTGGCCAGGGCGGACGCCCTACCGTCGTGCCCGTGACCGAGATCCTGCTGCCCACCACGGCGCCGGCCGACACGCCACCCGCCCGACGCGGTGGCGTCACCGCCGTGGGGCTGGTGCTCGGCGGGGCCCTGTCGGTGCAGTTCGGCTCCGCCGTGGCCGCGTTGCTCTTCCCGCGTACCGGGGTGGCCGGCGCGGTGACCCTGCGGCTGACCATCTCGGCGGTGCTGTTACTCGTCGTGTGCCGGCCCCGACTGCGCGGACACGACCGGTCGGCCTGGCTCGCGGCCGGCGCGTTCGGGCTCGCGCTGGCCGGCATGAACTCGCTGTTCTACCAGGCCATCGAACGCATCCCGTTGGGCCCGGCGGTGACGCTCGAGGTGCTCGGCCCCCTCGCCCTGTCGGTGTTCTCCGCCCGCCGACTGGCCAGCTGGGGCTGGGCGGGTCTCGCACTGGCCGGGGTGGCGCTGCTCGGGCAGGGCGGCTTCGACCGGCTGGACCCGGTCGGAGTGGCCTTCGCGTTCGGCGCGGGCGCCATGTGGGCCGCGTACATCGTGCTGAGCGCCCGGGTCGGCGGCCGCTTCCCCGGCGCGGACGGGCTGGCCCTGGCGCTGGCCGTCGCCGCGCTGGTCACCCTGCCGCTGGGCATCGTCGACGGCGGCGCGGTACTGCTCGACCCGCCGGTGCTGGCGCTCGGCGCCGCCCTCGCGGTGCTCGCCTCCGGGCTGCCCTACACCCTGGAACTGCTGGCGCTACGGCGGATGCCCACCGCCACCTTCGCGGTGCTGATGAGCCTCGGCCCGGCCGTCGCCACGCTCGCCGGGTGGCTGGTGCTGCGGCAGGCGCTGACAGTGCTGGAATGCGCCGCCATCGTGCTGGTCATCGCCGCCAGCATCGGCGCGGTACGGGTCAACGCAGCAGCCGCAGGGCACCCGGAACCGCGCTGATCGTCACCGGCAGCCTCAGGGAGCGTTCCCCGTCGGCGTACGAGGTGATGCCCTCGGCGGCCAACTCCACGGTGCGGGCCCGGAAACTGCGCACCAGCGGGTGGCTGACGTGGGTGCCCTGGTAGATGCGCGGCTTCACCCGGACCAGGGTCCGCCGGTTGACCCGACCCGCCACCACCACGTCGAGCAGTCCGTCGGTCGGGTCCGCGTCGGGGCAGATCCGCATCCCACCGCCGTACGTGGGACAGTTGCCCACCGCCACGAGCACCGCGTCCAGGTCGTGTGACACCCCGTCGAGGCGCAGCGTGTAGCGGCGTGGGCGCAGCCGGGCCAGCTCGACCAGGATCGCCAGGTCGTATCGGCGCGGGCCACGGGGCCAGCGCATCCGGTTGGCCCGCTCGTTGACGATCGCGTCGAACCCGGCCGCGAGGACCGCCCCGTACCAGCGCTCGACGCCGTCGACCCCGACCATCCGGGCCAGGTCGACCGGTTGACTGCGACCGTCACGCACCGCCTCGGCGATCACCGCCGCCGCGGCGAGAGGGTCGGCCGGGAAGCCGGTGTCCAGGGCGAAGTCGTTGCCGGTGCCGGCCGGGATCGGGCCGAACGGCACGGCGGTCCCGGCGACCGCCTGCAACGCCCGGTGCACGGTGCCGTCCCCACCGACCGCCACGAGCGCGCCAGCACCGTCGGCGACGGCGGTCCGGCACGCCGCCTCCGCCTCGGCGGGGCTCGACGCCGGCAGCAACCGGATCGGCCGCCCGGCGGCGGCCAAGCCGTCCAGCAACCGGGGCAGCAACGCGCGGTGCCGTCCACGGCCGGCGGTCGGGTTGGCGAGCACGGCGACCGGGCCGGGCAGGTGATCGTCTGCGGTCACGGGCAGCACCGTACCGGTCGGACACCCGCCGTTCACCAGGGGCGGGTGCCGTCACCATCAGTTGCGCCGCCGACGCGCCAGGTGACGCGACGACGCCGCCCCCGGTGAACGGGGACGGCGTCGGTGGACCGGTCGGCGCGGGGCCGTCAGGTCATGTCGTCGTAGCGGCGTTCGATCGGCGCCGGTGGGGCGACCGGTTCGGGTACGCCGATCGGCGCTGCCGAGTCGACCCGCTGCCCCGCCACGACCGGGTCCGCGTCGAACTCCAACGGCGACACCTCGTCGTCGTCGATGCCGGCGTAGACCTCCTTGCCCCGCCCACGCCGCCGATCGTTGAGGAACGCGACACCGACCGCGGCGAAGTAGAGCGCGGACAGGCAGAGCGCCAGAGCGGTCATCCCGAACGGATCAGGGGTGGGAGTGACCACGGCGGCGAAGGCGAAGAACACGAAGATCGCCACCCGCCACCAGCTGAGCAACCGTTTCGCGCTGGCGATGCCCACGAAGTTGAGCATCAGCACGATCAACGGGAACTCGAAGGCCACCCCGAACAACAGGATCAGGTTGGTGACGAAGGAGATGTACCGGGTGACTTCCAGGGTGGTCGAGATGTCGTCGCCGGACACGTTCATCAGGAACTCGAGGCCCTTGGCGGTGACGAAGAACGCCAGCACCGCGCCGGCTGCGAAGAGCGGCGCCGCCAAGGCGGTGAAGGCGTAGGCGTAGCGCCGCTCGTGCCGGTGCAGACCAGGCGCGATGAACGCCCAGAGTTGATAGAGCCAGATCGGCGCCGCGATGATCAGGCCCACCCACAGGCCGATCTTCAGGTTCAGCAGGAACAGGTCGGCCGGGCCGAGCTGAACGAAGAGGCACTTGTTGGTCTCCGGGTCGACCGACCCCGGCAGGTCGCAGTACGGCTTCGACAGCAGGATCCGGACCGGCTCGGCCAACCAGATGCCGAAGCCGAAGCCGATCATGATCGCGAGCGACGCGCGGAAGAGCCGGTTGCGCAGTTCGCGAACGTGCTCGATGAGCGTCATCGAGCCGTCGGCGGCCCGCTCGAAGGTGCTCGAGCCGCGTTTACGCAGTGCGAAGGCCACGGGAGTGGGGCCCTTCGGTCAGTTGTCGCGGACGCGGTGCACCGGGTCGACGACCGGCTGCTGCGGCGGCGCCTGCTGGTACGGGGCCTGCTGCGGCTGGCCAGCGTGCGGCGCCTGCTGCCCGGCGTGCGGCGGCAGCGGCTGGTAGCCGGCCTGCGCGTCGGCCTTCTCGGCGAGGTCGCGGTCGTCGTCCTGCAGGCTCTTGGTCTCGGCCTTGATGATCCGCAGCGACCGACCCAGCGAACGGGCCGCGTCGGGGAGCCGCTTCGCACCGAAGAGCAGGATCAGCACAACCACGAGAACAGCGATGTGCCACGGCTTGAGGGCACCCATGAGAAGCTCCAGTCGCTCTGTGTCCGGGGGGTGGTACGCAGCCCATCGTACGTGCGGATCGGCTGCCCGCCACCCACTGGGTGGTGGTGGTCTGGGCGGGAGGGTGAAGTCTTGACCAACCCGCGATGATCCGTCAACCGCCGCCGGCTGCGTGCCCGATCAGCCGCGCTTGGCCTTGATCACCGCGAGTCGCCGGGAGGTGGTGTCGAGCCGACGTTGGACTTCCTCGGCACGCTGTTGCAGCGCCTCGGCGGTGTCCCGCAGCGCCTCGGCCTCGACGGCCCGCCGCTGCAACGCCACGGCGGCGCGGCGCAGTCGGGGCAGCCGGGCGAGCACCGGGCGCACGGCCAACGCGAGCGCCACGAGGGGTAGCAGCACCACCGCGAGCACGATCCAGATCAGCACGGCGGTCAGCCTACTGGGTGCGGCCGGCCACCGCCGGGTCACCCGACGGCGCGCGCGCCGGGTCGACCGCGGGCGGCCGGGGCACGGCCGTGGGCGCGGGCACGGCGTACGCGTCCAGCGCGGCGGCCGCCGTCGCCCGCACCTGCTCGGCCAACTCGACCGGGGCGACCACAGTCACCTCCGGGCCGAGGCCCAGCACGAACCGGCGGGCCCACCCCAGGTCGGTGACCCGCAGGGAGACGAGCCACTGGTCGCCGTCGCCGGCCTCCACCCGCTCGCACGGGTAGTACTCGGTGATCCACCGCTCGCCCCGGCCGATGCGCAGGGTGATCAACGGCAGGTCGGCCGAGGGGCGGAACACGCCCTCGGTGAGGTCGTGCGGGACGGCCTGCGGCGGCACCGTGGCCGGCTCGTCCAGCTCGGTGACCGCGTCGATGCGGTCGGCGCGGAACAGCCGGACGGCCTCCGCACGCCGACACCACGCCTCCACGTACGCCCGGCCGCCGACCATGAGCATCCGCAGCGGGTCGATGACGCGTTCGGTGGTCTCGTCCCGGGCGGCGGTGTAGTAGGTGATCCGCAGGGCCTTGCCGCCCTCCACGGCGGCGCGCAGCGCCTCGACCCGCCGGGTGTCCCCGGGCAACCGGACCGCCACCGGCGCGCCCACCAGGTCGCCCGCGGCCTCGATCTTGGCGAGGGCCCGCTCGACGGCCTCCCGGTTGGCCACCCCGGGCGTCTCGGCCAACATCCGCAGCGCCACCACCAGCGCGAGGGCCTCGTCGGGGGTCAGCCGCAACGGCCGGTCGATGCCGGCGTCGTAGGTGATGGTCACCCGGTCACCGTCGAACGCCATGTCGATCAGGTCACCGGGGCCGTACCCGGGCAGCCCGCACACCCAGAGCAGCTCCAGGTCCTCCCGGAGCTGGCGCTCGGTGACGCCCAGGTCACCGGCCGCCTCGGCGATCTCGATGCCGGGCCGGGCCAGCAGGTAGGGCACCAGGTTGAGCAGTCGGGCCAGCCGGTCGGCGGACGCGCGGGAACCGTTGCGGGCGGCCGGGCGGGTCACCGGGCACCCTCGCTGACGGCCAGCTCGTCGTGGCGCACGGCGATCTCCTTGAGTCGTTGGATGACCGCCTCGCGGACCTCCGGTGGGTCGAGGACCCGCACGTCCGGGCCGTAGCCGACGAGATGACCGGCCAGCCCGTCCGGGTCGGCGTACGGCAGGACCAGGCGGTCGCCGTCCGGCCCGGCGGTCACCTCCACCGCCCAGCGGCGCAGCCCGGCGGCCCGCCCGGGCGCGGCCAGCACTGTGGCCCGACCGGTGCGCTCCACCGGACCCGACCAGCGGGCCACGTGGCTGATCAGGTCGACGTTGGCCGGCGGCTCGTACGCGCCGGGGGCGCCGGTCACCCGGACCGCGCCGACGACCCGGGACAACCGGAAGCAGCGGGTCGCCTCCCGGTCCTGGTCGTGGCCGACCACATACCACCGTCCGCGCCAGCAGACCACGCCCCACGGTTGCAGCCGCCGCCGGCTGGGCGCGTCGCGGTCGGGCACCCGGTAGTCGAACCCCACCTCGCGGCGGTCCCGGGCGGCGGCGGTCAGCGGCGCGAACGCCGGGTCGACAGTGACCATCGGCTCCAGGCCGAGGGTCGCCTGCGGGTCCACGTCCACCCCGGCGGCACGCAGCTTGGCCAGCCCGGACGACGCGGCGGCGGCCAACCCGGCGTGCTGCCACAGCCGGGCGGCGATGCCGACCGCTGCTGCCTCGTCCGGTTCGAGGAGGATGTCGGGCAGCGCGTACTCGCGGTGGGCGATCCGGTAGCCGGGCTCGGCGTCGAAGGCGCTCGCCGTGCCGGTCTCCAGTGGCACACCCAGCTCACGCAGCTCGGCCTTGTCCCGCTCGAACTTGCGCTGGAACGCCTCGTGGTCGCGCGCGTCGTCCGGATCGTGCTCGTAACCGGGCACGGTCGCGGCGATCTGCGCGGCGGTCAGGAACCGTCGCGTGGACAGGAGGCAGATCACCAGGTTGACCAGGCGTTCGGTGCGGGTCCGCGACACGCGGTAGACGCTAGCAGCCGACCCGCCCACACCGTGCACCCACGCGGGCGTGCCGCACACTTGTTCGGATCGGGCCTCCTCCGGCGCGTCGCCGTCGGCGGTCATAGGGTGATCCTCATGTCGCAGGCGGAGGCCAGGCCCGAGAGTGAGAGCGTCGGCACGGTCGTCGTCGCCGGCGCCGCCAACCTCGCCATCGCGGTCGCCAAGCTGATCGCCGGGCTGATCTCCGGATCAGCCGCGATGCTCTCCGAGGCGGCGCACTCGATCGCCGACACGACCACCGAGGTGCTGCTCTTCCAGGCGCTGGGCCGCGGCGCCCGCCCGGCCGACCAGCGACACCCCTTCGGGTACGGCAAGGAAAGCTACGTCTGGGCGTTCTTCGCCGCCATGTTCACGTTCGTCGCCGGCGCCGGTTTCGCCGTCACCCACGGCGTCACCACGATCCTGGTGCACGAGCACAGCGGCGACTACCTCATCTCGTACATCGTGCTCGGGGTGTCGTTCGTCATCGAGTCGATCTCACTGTCCCGGGCGGTGCGGCAGGTCCGCCGCGAGTCGCGACGCTGGCGGACCACGCCCCGGCGGTTCCTGCGGCTGACCGCCGACACCACGGTCAAGGCGGTCTTCCTGGAGGACAGCGCGGCCCTGATCGGCCTGGTGCTGGCCGGGCTCGGCGTCGGCCTGTCGCACGCCACCGGCGACGAGGTGTGGGACGGCGTCGCGTCGATCCTGATCGGGCTCCTGCTGCTGACCGTCGCCGGGGTCCTCGCCGGCAACAACCTGTCGCTGCTGGTCGGCCGGGCCGTCCCGGAGCGGCTGCGCCACGAGATCGAGCGGGATCTGGCCGGGCTGCCCGAGGTGGAGCGCATCGACACCCTGTTGACCATGCAGCTCGGCCCACAGGACATCCTGGTCGCCGCGAAGGTCGACTTCCGCGACGAGGCCACCGGCGCGCAGATCGAGGCCAGCGCCGACGAGGCCGAGCGGCGGCTCACCGACCGGTACCCGGAGATCCGCTTCGTCTTCCTCGACCCGACCCGTTCGATGCCGGGCGCCACCGGCACCGCCCGGCACACCCAGGCCGGGCCGAGCCCGGACGCCGGTGGCCCCGAGCCGACCTGACCACACCCGGGCGCGGGCCGCCACGCCCGCGCGGCTAGCGTGCCCGTCATGGTGCGATGGCGTACGGGGACGGTGGCGACGCTGCGACGGCAGTGGACCGGGGCGGTGGAGCTGGACGTCGACCTGCCCGACGGCACGCGGATGCGGGCGCTGGCCTACCCGGAGCTGGTCGGCACGCCCGAGCCCGGCGACCGGGTGCTGCTCAACGCCGGCGCGCTGCTGATGGGGTTGGGCACCGGCGGGTACGCCCTGGTGGTCGCCCTGCCGGACCGGCTGCCGCCGGACCCGCCGGACGTCGCCGACACCCGCGACGCCGGGCACCTCGTCAAGGCCCGCTACACGCCGTTGCAGCCGATCCTCCTCGGCGTCGACGAGGAGGCCTCTCCGCACCGCGACGTGCTGGCCGACGCGGACGACCTGGGCGGCCTGCCGGTGGTCACCGCCGACCTGCACTCGGCGCTCCCGGCGATCCTGGCCGGCATCCGGGCCGACGCCCCGCCGTCGGTGAGCAGGTACGCCACCCGCGCCTGCGGGGCGCTGCCCGCCTGGTTCTCCCGCACCCTCGACGGGCTGCGGGCCGAACTGGCCGGCACGGTCACCGTCGGGCAGGCGTTCGGTGGCGACCTGGAGGCCACCACCCTGCACGGTGGTCTGCTCGCCGCCCGGTACGTGCTCCGCGCGGACGTGGCGATCGTGGCTCAGGGACCGGGCAACCTGGGCACCGGAACCCGATGGGGCTTCTCCGGCGTCGCCGTCGGCGAGGCCGTCAACGCGATCGCCACGCTGGGCGGGAAGCCGGTCGGCTCGTTGCGCATCTCCGAGGCCGACCCCCGCCCCCGACACCGGGGCGTGTCACACCACAGCCTCACCGCGTACGGCCGGGTGGCGCTCGCCCCGGCGGAGCTGGTGGTGCCCGAGGACCTGGCGCCGCCCCTCGCGGCCGAGGTGCACGCGGCGCTGGTGCCCCTGGCGACCCGGCACCGGATCGTCCGGGTGCCCACCGGCGGTCTGGACGCCGCGTTGCGGGCCAGCGCCGTACCCCTGTCCACCATGGGCCGTGGCCTCGACGCCGACCACGCGTACTTCCTGGCGGCAGCCGCCGCCGGCCGCCACGCGGTAACCCTCCTCCCCTAACCCCCGACCCAGCCCTCGGGCCGGGCCCTCACCCGGTTGATCATGAAGTTATTGCCCGCCGCCTCGGCGTGTCATGGCAATAACTTCATGATCAACGCGAGCTGGGGTGGGGTGGGGGTGCTGGGGTGGGTTAGGCCAGGAAGATCAGGGCTAGCCAGCCGCCCACGATGAGCACCAGCGCCAGGGCCAGCACCCACGTCGGCACCGTGTATTCACCGCGCCGGTTACGGTCGATCTCGGCGCGGATCTTCTCCCGCCGGCGTTCGATCCAGTTCTGCCGCTCGGTGCCGCGCTCGGAGCGCTCGGAGCGGTCGGATGGTCCAGAAGTCGTCATGGCGCGCTCAGCTTAACCGCTCGGTGCGCCGGGCTGACCGGCCCCGTCGGCGCAGCGCACCGACGGGGCCGGAACCGGTCACATGCTGGCGATCAGTCGCTCCACCCGCTCGTCGTACGCCCGGAACGGGTCCTTGCAGAGCACTGTGCGCTGCGCCTGGTCGTTGAGCTTCAGGTGCACCCAGTCGACTGTGAAGTCGCGGCGCTTCTCCTGGGCGTGCCTGATGAACTCGCCCCGCAGCCGGGCCCGGGTGGTCTGCGGCGGGGTCTCCTTGGCCTCGAAGATCTCCGGATCGGTGGCCACCCGGTCGACGTCGCCGCGGCGCTCCAGGAGCCCGTAGAGGCCCCGGCCGCGGCGCACGTCGTGGTAGGCCAGATCCATCTGCGCCACCCGGGGGTGCGACAGCGGCAGGTCGTGCTTGCGCTGGTAGCGCTCGATCAGCCGCAGCTTGCTGACCCAGTCGATCTCCCGGGAGACCGGCTCCAGATCGCCGCTCTCCACCGCGTTGAGCACCCGGCCCCACAGCTCGACGACCCGCTTGGCGGCCTGGTCGCCGCCGCGTCGCTCGACGAACTCGGTGGCCTTGGCGAGGTACTCCTGCTGGATGTCCAGGGCGCTGACCTCCTTGCCGTTGGCCAGCCGCACCTTGCGCCGGCCGGTGATGTCGTGCGACACCTCCCGGATGGCCCGGATCGGGTTCTCCAGGGACAGGTCGCGCATCACCACCCCGGCCTCGATCATCCGCAGCACGATGTCGGCGGTGCCGACCTTGAGCAGCGTGGTGACCTCGTTCATGTTGGAGTCGCCGACGATCACGTGCAGCCGCCGGTAGCGCTCGGCGTCAGCGTGCGGCTCGTCGCGGGTGTTGATGATCGGGCGGCTGCGGGTGGTCGCCGAGGAGACGCCCTCCCAGATGTGCTCGGCCCGCTGCGAGAGGCAGTAGACCGCGCCGCGTGGGGTTTGCAGAACCTTGCCGGCCCCGCAGATCAACTGCCGGGTGACCAGGAACGGGATGAGCACGTCGGCGAGCCGGCCGAACTCGCCGTGCCGGGAGACCAGGTAGTTCTCGTGGCAGCCGTACGAGTTGCCGGCCGAATCGGTGTTGTTCTTGAACAGGTAGATCTCACCCGCGATGCCCTCGTCGTGCAGCCGCTTCTCCGCGTCGACGAGCAGCCCCTCCAGGATCCGCTCGCCGGCCCGGTCGTGGGCGACGAGATCGGTCACCGAGTCGCACTCCGGTGTCGCGTACTCCGGATGCGACCCGACGTCCAGGTAGAGCCGGGCCCCATTGCGCAGGAAGACATTGCTCGACCGGCCCCAGGACACCACGCGACGGAACAGATACCGCGCTACCTCGTCCGGGGACAGCCGCCGCTGCCCGCGATAGGTGCAGGTGACGCCGTACTCGGTCTCGAGGCCGAAGATTCGCCGCTCCATGGTGTGACATTAGCCGCCCGGAGGCCCGGTTCGTCACTGTCAGACCACAGGTCGTGCCCCGAGCGCGGTCACATACCGGTTGAGTGCGACATTCCGTCCGGACCGAGACTCGCCACGAACCGCCGGCAGCTGTCGTACTCCGGAAGCAGGCCCCGCTCGCGGGCCTGCGCCAGAGTCGGCGCCGCGTCGTCGCGCGCGGACAGCAATGGAACGTCGGCGGGCCACTCGATGCCCAACTCCTCGTCCAGCGGGTGCACCGCGTGCTCGCCGGTCGGGTTGTAGGTGGCTGAGCAGAGATAGCTCAACGTCGCGTCGTCGGTCAACGCGCAGAACCCGTGCCCCAGCCCCTCGCTGAGGTAGACCGCCCGACGGTCGGTGTCGTCCAGCCGGACGCCCTCCCAACGACCGAAGGTCGGCGAGCCCACCCGCAGGTCCACGATCACGTCGAGGACCGCGCCCCGCACACAGGTGACGTACTTGGCCTGCCCGGGCGGGACGTCGGCGAAGTGGACGCCGCGCACCACGCCACGCGCGGACACCGACAGGTTGGCCTGGGCCAGTCGCAGCGGATGCCCCACCACCTCGGCGAGCGTGTCGAAGCGGTACCACTCCATGAACATGCCGCGCGGGTCGCCGTGCTGCTGGGGGGTGATCTCCCAGGCGCCCTCGATGCTCAGCTCCCGGATCTTCACCAGGAACCCCGATCGTCGCCGGCCTTGTCGCTGAGCAGACCGAGCAGGTAGTTGCCGTAACCGCTCTTGGTCAGCGGCTCGGCGAGCGCGCGCAGTTGCGCGTCGTCGATCAGGCCAGCCCGCCAGGCGACCTCCTCGACGCAACCGATCTTGAGACCCTGCCGCTCCTCGACCACCCGGACGAACTCGGCGGCCTGCATCATCGAGGTGAACGTGCCGGTGTCCAGCCAGGCGGTGCCCCGATCCAGCACCGTGACCGCCAGCTCTCCGGTCTCCCGGTACACCTCGTTGACCGCCGTGATCTCCAGCTCGCCGCGCGCGCTCGGGGTGAGCTTGCGGGCGATGTCCACCACCCGGTTGTCGTAGAAGTAGAGGCCGGGCACCGCGTAGCGGGACTTCGGCCGGGCCGGCTTCTCCTCGATCGAGAGCACCCGGCCATCGGCGTCGAAGTCGACGACGCCGTACTCCTGCGGGTTGGCCACCTGATAGGCGAAGACCCGCCCGCCGACCGGGTCACCGTGGTCGGCGAGCTGCCGACCCAGACCCACGCCGTGGAAGATGTTGTCGCCGAGGACCAACGCCACCGACTCGGTGCCGATGAAGTCCGCGCCGAGGATGAACGCCTGCGCGATGCCCTCCGGGCGCTCCTGACTGACGTACTCCAGCCGCAGCCCGAACTGGCTGCCGTCGCCGAGCAGCCGACGGAACTGGTCCTGGTCGTCCGGAGTCGTGATCACCAGGATCTCCCGGACCCCGGACATCACCAGGGTGGAGAGCGGGTAATAGATCATCGGCTTGTCGAAGACCGGCATCAGCTGCTTCGAGACCGCCCGGGTGATCGGCCAGAGCCGGGACCCGGTGCCGCCGGCAAGTAGGATTCCGCGCATCGGGGAAGCCTAACCGCACCCGGACAACGTGTGCGGGGGTCGCGTACCAGGGGCCGCGCCGCCCGTCGCGTATACTTCCGGACCCGTGAGGATCCTCGTCACCGGCGGAGCCGGATTCATCGGGTCGGAGTACGTTCGCCTACTGCTGGGCAAGCCCCTCGGCAGTGCGGACGGCGTGCCGCCGCTCGAGCCGGCCGTCGTGACCGTGCTGGACAAGCTGACCTACTCGGGCAACCTGGCCAACCTCGAGCCCGTCCGCGACGACCCGCGACTGCGGTTCGTGCAGGGCGACATCTGCGACCCGGTGGTGGTCGACGAGGTGGTGGCCGAGCACGACGTGATCGTGCACTTCGCCGCCGAGTCACACGTCGACCGCTCGATCGCCGGCGCCGCGCCGTTCGTCACCACCAACGTGCTGGGCACCCAGACGCTGCTCGACGCGGCGCTGCGCCACGGCACCGGCCGGTTCGTGCACGTCTCCACCGACGAGGTCTACGGCTCGATCGACGAGGGTTCCTGGACCGAGGCCTGGCCGCTCGCCCCCAACTCGCCGTACTCGGCATCCAAGGCCGGCTCCGACCTGCTCGCGCTGTCGTACCACCGCACGCACGGCATGGACGTGGTCGTCACCCGCTGCTCCAACAACTACGGCCCGTACCAGTTCCCCGAGAAGGTCATCCCGCTGTTCGTCAGCAACCTGCTCGACGGTGGCACCGTCCCCCTCTACGGCGACGGCGGCAACATCCGTGACTGGCTGCACGTGCACGACCACTGCCGGGGCATCGCCCTCGTCCAGCAGAAGGGCCGCGCCGGTGAGGTCTACAACATCGGCGGCGGCACCGAGTTGACCAACAAGGAACTCACCGGCCTGCTCCTGGACGCCTGCGGCGCCGGGTGGGACCGGGTCGTCCCGGTCACCGACCGCAAGGGCCACGACCGCCGGTACTCCCTCGACATCACCAAGATCAGCGAAGAGCTCGGCTACCACCCCAGCATCGCCCTGGACCAGGGCCTCGCTGACACCGTCCGCTGGTACCGGGACAACCGCAACTGGTGGGAACCCCTCAAGTCCGCGCCGACCGCATGACCCGACTCCTCGTCACCGGCGCGGGCGGGATGCTCGGCCGGGACCTGGTCACCGTGCTGGGCGCCCGGCCCGACCTCAAGGTGACCGCCGCCACCCGCGCCGACCTGGACGTCACCGACCGGGCGGCGGTCCACGCCGCCGTCGCCGGACACGACCTGGTGATCAACGCGGCCGCGTGGACCAACGTCGACGCCGCCGAGGCCGACGAGGCCGCGGCGACCGCCGTCAACGGCCACGCCGTGGCCAACCTGGCCGCGGCGTGCGCCAGCGGCGGAACCCGGCTCATCCAGGTCTCCACCGACTACGTCCTCGCCGGCAACGCGGGCACCCCGTACCCGGAGGACGCGCCCACCGCGCCGGTCAACGCCTACGGCCGCGGCAAGCTGGTCGGCGAACAGGCCGTCGCGCGGCTGCTGCCCGACACCGGGTACGTCGTGCGCACCGCCTGGCTCTACGGCGCACACGGCCCGAACTTCGTGGCCACCATGCTCCGACTCGCCACCCAGCGCGAACACCTCGACGTGGTCGACGACCAACACGGCCAACCCACCTGGTCGTACGCGCTCGCCGAGCGGCTCGTCGCGCTCGCCGACGCGGCGCTGGCCGGTCACGCGACACCCGGCGTCTACCACGGCACCTGCGCCGGGCAGACGACCTGGTACGGGCTCGCCCGCGCCGCGTTCACCCTGGCCGGACTGGACCCGGACCGGATCCGACCCACCACCAGCGACCGGTATCCGCGTCCCGCCCCCCGGCCTGCGTACAGTGTGCTAGGGCACAGCCGCTGGGCAGCCGTGGGTCTACCCCCGCTTCCAGACTGGCACAGCGCCCTGGTTGACGCGTTCCACTCCCCCGCTCCACCCGCCCCGTGGAAGGTCGCATGAAGCTCACCCTCGTCACCGGCCTGACCGGCCTGCTGCTCCTCGGCACCATCGTCGAGCTGTTGCGCCGCCGTCAGCTGCGCGAGAAGTACGGCATGCTCTGGCTCGCCGTACTGATCATCGTGATTCCGCTGTCCCTTTTCCCCCGGCTGCTCGACAACGTCGCCGAACTCCTCGGCGTCGCCTCCGGTGTCAGCCTGGTGCTCTTCCTCGGCATCGTCTTCCTGCTGCTGGTGTGCGTACACCTCAGCTGGGAGGTCAGCGCCCTGGAAGAAGAGACCCGCACCCTGGCCGAAGACTTCGCCCTGCTCCGCGCTGAGATCGACGCGGACCGGGCAGCCCGAGACGAACTGGTGTCGACCGATGGTTAACGGCAAGCGCACATTGATCATCATTCCGGCTCTCAACGAGTCGGGCTCGATCGCCGACGTCGTCGGTGAGGTCCGTGGCGAACTGCCCGGCGTCGACGTGCTCGTCGTCGACGACGGCTCCACCGATCGCACCGCCGCCGTCGCCGCGGCCGCCGGCGCCCTGGTCGCCAAACTGCCGTACAACCTCGGTGTCGGTGGGGCCATGCGCCTCGGTTACCGCTACGCCCGTGACCACGACTACGAGGTCGCCATCCAGATCGACGCCGACGGCCAGCACGACCCCCGGTACGTGCCGAAGCTCGTCGACCTGCTCGAGGACAACGACCTCGTCATCGGCGCCCGTTTCGCCGGTGAGGGCGACTACAACGTCCGCGGCCCCCGCCGCTGGGCGATGGTGATGCTCTCCGCCGTGCTGTCCCGGGTCGCCCGCACCAAGCTCACCGACACCACCTCCGGCTTCCGGGCCGCCAACCGGCGGGTCATCGAGATGTTCGCCGGCTGGTACCCGGCCGAGTACCTCGGCGACACGGTGGAGACCCTGGTGCACACCGCCCGCCGCGGCTACCGCATCCGCCAGGTGCCGGTCGCCATGCGCAAGCGGATGGCGGGCACACCCAGCCACTCCCCCGCCAAGGCGATGGTCTACCTCGGCCGCGCGTTCGCCGTTCTCACGCTGGCGCTCATCCGCCGGTGATCCGACGGCTACTGAGCCTGGTCCCGCCCGGCACCGTCGCTGTCGGTGCCGGGCTGGCCCTTCTCGGGCTCGCCTCCTACGTTCACCTCGCCGTCGCCGGCCACAGCCTCGACCAGGCCGACTACTCGTCCCTGTCGGTGCTCTGGTCGATCGTGTTCACCCTCGGCATCGGCGTGTTCATGCCGATCGAGCAGGAGGTCGCCCGGGTCGTCGCCGCCCGACACAGCCAGGGGCTGCCGCCCGGGCCGGTACTGGCCCGCGGCGTCACCGTCGCCGCCGTGATGCTCGCGGTGCTGGTGCTGGCCGTCACCATCGGCCGTCAGCCGCTCGCCGACAAGCTCTTCGCCGGCGACGGCAACCTGGTCACCGTGCTGATCGGCGCACTCACCGCGATGGCCGTCGCCTACGCCACCCGCGGCGTCCTCTCCGGCCTGCAACTGTTCCCCTGGTACGGCGCTCAACTCGGGATCGACGGCGGCCTGCGGATCATCATGGTCGCCCTGCTCGGGCTGGCCGGAGTGACGTCGCCCGTCTGGTACGGGCTCGTGCTCGTCGCCGCCCCACTGGTCAGCGTCCTGCTCACCCTGCCGCCGGTGCTGCGCGCCATCGGCGGAGGCCCGCCGGTGGCCTGGGCCACCCTGCTACGCGGCCTCGGCCTGCTCACCGCCTCCAGCCTGCTCTCCCAGGTCGTGGTGAACATCGGCGTGATCAACGTGCAGCTACTCGCCCCCTCCGACGCGGCAGCCGCCGGCGCACTGCTCTCCGCCCTCGTGCTGGTCCGCATTCCCCTGTTCGTCTTCGGTTCCCTCCAGGCGTCACTGCTGCCTGGCCTGGCCACCACCGCCACCACCGGCGACCAGGCCGGCTTCCACGGCCTGCTGCGCCGGGCGCTCGGCATCGTCACCGCGCTCGGCCTCACCGGCGCCCTCGGCGCCGTGCTGCTCGGCCCATGGTTGGTCGGCACCCTCTTCGACGCACCCGGCGTTCTCGGCCACGGCGACTTCGCCTGGTTGGCGGCCGCCACGCTCGCCTACCTGTGGGCGATGGTGCTCGGTCAGGCCCTCCTCGCCCTCGACCGGCACCGCGCCCAGGCCCTCGCCTGGACCGCCGGCGTCGCCGCCCTGATCGCCGTGACGCTGATCCCGGCTCCGGTCACCCTGCGAGTCGAACTGGCCTACACCATCGGCTCCGTCATCGTGGCCGCCACCATGGCGATGCTGCTGCGCGGCGGCTTCCGCCGACCCACCACCCCCGCCCGGCCGCTCGCCGAGGCCGTCGCCCCTGCCGCATCCGGAGGCATCCGATGACCCGACCCCGGGTGAGCGCCGTCATGCTCGCCTACGGCCCGGAGCCCTACCTCGTCGACGCCGCCCAGGCGGTGCTGGCCAGCACCGACGTGGAGATCGACCTCATCGTCGTCGACAACGGCTGCACCGGGGACGGCATCGACATCGTCAAGGGCCTCCCCGGGGTACGGGTGATCCGACCGGAGGAGAACACCGGCTACTCCGGCGGCTGCCGCGTCGGCGCGGCCGAGGCCACCGGTGACTGGCTCGCGTTCGTCAACTCCGACGCCGTCGTCGCACCCGACGCCCTGGCCAAGACCACAGCCGTAGCCGCCGAAGCGGGCGTAGGCGCGGCCATGGCCTCCATCCGGCTGGCCGACACCCCCGAGCTGATCAACACCAGCGGTAACCCGCTGCACTTCACCGGCCTCTCCTGGGCCGGCGGCAACGGCGAACCGGCCAGCAACCACGCCGAGCGGCGGGCCGTACCCTCCCTCAGCGGCTGCTGCTTCGTGATCAGCCGGCAGCTCTGGCGCGAACTCGACGGCTTCGCCGCCGAATACTTCGCGTACCACGAGGACACCGAACTCAGCCTGCGACTGTGGCAGCGCGGGCTACGACTGGAGTACGTGCCGGACGCCGTCGTGCGTCACCACTACGAGTTCTCCCGCAACGCCCTGAAGCTCTACCTGGTCGAGCGGAACCGACTGGTCACCCTGCTCACCGCCTACGAGGCGCGGACACTCGTGGTGCTCGCCCCGGCGCTGCTACTCACCGAGGCCGCCATGCTCACCGCCGCGGTCGTCGGCGGCTGGTCCCGGCAGAAGCTGCGGGGTTGGGGCTGGTTGTGGCGCAACCGCGACTGGGTTCGCGGCCGTCGACGGCAGCTACAGGCCGAACGGCGGGTGCCGGACGGGGTCATCGCGGAGCTGATGACCGGTCGGGTCACGCCCTCCGGTGTGCCGACCACCCCCGGCCTGGGCGCGTTCAACGCCGTCGCCGGCGGCTACTGGGCCCTGGCCCGGCCCCTGCTGCGCCGAGGATGACCGCTGGTGCCGGCCCCGAACACGGGCCCGGCACCAGCGGGCGAAACCCTAGCGCTCGCCGCCCTCCGCGGGCCGGTCCTCCAGGTCCGCGGAACCGGCCGAGCTCGTCGGCTTGTGCCCCTCCGTGGTCGGCACGACCGGCTCGGCGGGACCGCCCGCCGCATCCGCCGCCTGCCCCTCGGCCGCCGCATCCCCGTCCAACAGAGCCGTCAGCGCGGCACCGGTGATCCGCCGGAACGTCCGTCCGATCCGCTGACGGTCCAGGACCGCCACCTCGAGCTGGTTCGCGGCGATCGTCCGGGCGGCACCGCCCTCACCACCGACGGTGCTCAACGCCTGCACCGCCACCCTGACCGCCTCGGCCAGGGACATGTCCGCCCGATGCTGCGACTTCAACACGCCGGTGATCGCCTCGGCCTGACCACCCATGGCCATCCGTCCCGGCTCGTCGTTCACCGAACCGTCATAGGTCAGCCGGTACAGCTCGTCCGCCTCCGGGGTGGCACCGACCTCCGCCACGCAGATCTCCACCTCGAACGGCTTCGACTGCTCGGTGAAGATGGCACCCAGGGTCTGCGCGAACGCGTTGGCCAGGGCGCGACCAGTGACGTCACGCCGGTCGTAGCTGAGCCCGTTCAGGTCGGCCATCCGGACACCGGCGCGGCGTAGGTTCTCGAACTCGTTGTACCGGCCGACCGCGGCGAATCCGATCCGGTCGTAGATCTCGCTGACCTTGTGCAGGGCGCTGGAAAGGTTCTCCGCGACGAAGAGGACCCCGCCGGAGTAGCTGAGGACCACCGCGCTGCGACCCCGAGCGATGCCCTTGCGGGCCAACTCGGAGCGGTCGCGCATGATCTGTTCGGGAGAGGCGTAGAACTGCATGGCCACGTCGGCGGTTCTCCTTACGGCGCTGTGCTGACGACTGCTGACTGATGAGGTGCGGGTCTCAACCGCCCGGGTTCTCCATCCGGCCGGCAACCACACCCTCGGCGATCGCCGCCGTCTCGGTGTCGGTCAACCGGCGGGTGCCCTCGGCGGTCGCGGTCATCACCACGGGGTAGATCCGGCGGGTCAGATCCGGCCCACCGGTCGCGGTGTCGTCGTCGGCGGCGTCGTAGAGCGCCTCGACCGCCAGCCGCGTGGCGTCGTCCACCGACAACCCGGCCCGGAACCGCTTCTTCAACGCGGACTTCGCGAACAGCGACCCGGACCCGATCGCGTCGTAGCCGGTCTCCTCGTACGGGCCACCGGTCACGTCGAAGCTGAAGATCCGACCGGCGCGCGCCGGATCGGCGGCGGCCAGGTCGAACCCGGCGAAGAGCGGCACCACTGCCAACCCCTGCATGGCCGCCCCCAGATTGCCCCGGATCATCGAGGCCAACCGGTTGGCCTTACCGTCCAACGAGAGCATCGCGCCCTCGATCTTCTCGTAGTGCTCCAGCTCCACCTGGAACAGTCGCATCAACTCGATGCCGATACCGGCGGTGCCCGCGATACCGACCAGCGAGTACGCGTCGGCGGGGTGCACCTTCTCGATGTCGCGCTGAGCGATCAGGTTGCCCATGGTGGCCCGTCGGTCGCCCGCCATCACCACACCCTCGGCGGCCGCGATGGCCACGATGGTGGTCGCGTGCGGCGCCAGGTCGGCGGCCATGCCCGGCGGCAGCGGTCGCCGACCGGGCAACATCTCGGGGGCCACCCGACTCAGAAACGTCGTGAAGGAGGACGTCCCCGCGTTGGTGAACACATCTGGAAGACGCCCGGATGGATCAAAGCCCGCTGCCACGTGGTTCCTCTCAGGTACGTGATCGCCCTGGCCAGCCTCATGGGACTGTCACGGAACTGGCCAAGACCACCGTTGCAGTTGAAGCAGAGTATCCCGCGCACCCATCCGGTGCGATGATCGTGGTCCAGATGTTGCGGGTCGGCGCCGCCACAGATCGCGCAGACCCCGCCCTGCTCGGCCAGGAGCTCCTGAAACTCCTTCTCACCCACGCCGTACCGCCGCCGCAGGTGGTACTCGCGAGTTCCGCCATGCAGGCGAAGCTTGCTCTCCTTGCCCTTCGCGTTGTGGCAAGGCTTGCAGTATCGGCCGTAACCTCCACGGCCGGAGCGGTTCCGCGGAAAGTCATCGAGGGGCTTGGTGGCACCGCAGTCGGGGCATCGCCGGTGGCCCGCTGGCACCAGCGGCAGTTGACGCACGTCCCTACCCTGCTGCTCCTTCAGGCGCTTGGCGTAGCTCGCCTTCGACCGAATGTTGAAGCAGGGCTTGCAGTAGCTGCCGCGACCGTCCGGTCGTCTGCTGTTGGCGCAAAATTGATCAAGGGGCAGCCACTCGCCGCAGTCGCGGCAGCGGCGGTGGCCATCCCGATCATCCAGAGGACGAGGCATGTCCGTTTTAGGCATTTACACCCTACTCGCCCCCTTTTTGCACATAGCCTCTCACGAATTCCTCTGCGTTTTCTTCCAGGACGGAGTCGATCTCGTCCAGGAGGTCGTCGACGTCCTCGGTGATCTCGGCGTGCCGCTCGGCCACCTCGGGGTTGGCCTCGGTGGTGACGTCCTCGATTTCCTCGCCCTGACGGGACTTGCCGGACTGCGACTGGCCGCCGCTGTCATGAGTGGCCATGGCTGTCTCCTCCACGATCGTCTGGGATGAAATCTACCCCGCGCAGACGACAGAAAGCCCTCACGTCCGCCGTGTTCGGGTCGGGGGCGTTCGTTTGCGCCGAAGCGGTCAGCCCCGAGGAGCCGACGCGTCAGCCGGGGCCGGGGCCGGGACCGGCTCGGGCTCGGGCTGCCCCCTTTTCCCACGTCTCCGCCAGTGGTGCCCCGCGCCGCAGGCGGGGCGTCCAGTCCCTGAACCGCAACACCTGCTTCTCCACCAGCTGCCGGGACAGGAACGCCAGGACGACGGTGAAGACCATGACCACAGCGAAGTGGGCGAGCACCCCCGGGCCGAACAGGGACCCTCCAGGGTCTGCGGCAGGTCACGACGAGCGAGCACGCCGAGGACGTCGCTGATGGGCAGCTTGTCACCGTAGAGGTCCGCCACAGCGCCCACCACGAACATGAAGCGGAACCGCAGGAACCAGATCACGGCTCGGGGACGGCCTGGCATGCCAGAGTGATTCCCGGTGGAGGCACCGGACCTCAGCCCCCGGTCAGTGTCTCCAACAGGTCCTTGGCGCTGGCGCAGCGGTCGAACAGCGCACCGACGTGTGCACGGGTGCCCCGCTCCGGTTCCATCATCGGCACCCGGACCAACGACTCCCGACCCACATCGAAGATCACCGAGTCCCAGCTCGCGGCGACCACCTCGGAGGCGTACTGGGCGAGGCAGCGACCGCGGAAGTAGGCCCGGGTGTCCTCCGGCGGCTCGGTCATCGCGGTGCGCGTCTCGTCGTCGGTGAGCAGCGTCTTCATCGCCCCCCGGCTGACCAGCCGGTGGTAGAGGCCCTTCTCCGGCCGGACGTCGGAATATTGCAGGTCGACGAGTTGGAGCTTGTGCGAGCCCCAGCCGAGCTTCTCCCGCTCCCGGTAGCCTTCCAGCAGCCGCAGCTTGGCCACCCAGTCCAGCTCGTCGGCGCAGAGCATCGGATCCCGGCCGAGCCGGTCCAGGACGCTCTCCCACCGGTCGAGCACGTCGATGGTCTGCTCGTCGGCGTCGGTGCCGTACCGGTCGTCGACAAAGGACCGGACCCGCTCCAGGTACGCCCACTGCAGGTCGAGGGCGGTGAGCCGACGGCCGTCGCGCAGTCGCATGCGGTGCGTCAGGGCGGGGTCGTGGCTGACGGCGCGCAGCTCGCTGACCGGGTCGGCGATGCCGAGGTCGGCGCCAAGGGCCTTCTCCTCGATCATGGTGAGGATCAGCGCGGTGGTGCCGACCTTGAGGTAGGTGGAGATCTCGGAGAGGTTGGCGTCGCCGATGATGACGTGCAGCCGGCGGTACTTGTCGGCGTCGGCGTGCGGCTCGTCCCGGGTGTTGATGATCGGCCGCTTGAGGGTGGTCTCGAGGCCAACCTCGACCTCGAAGAAGTCGGCGCGCTGGGAGATCTGGAAGCCGCTCTGGCCGCCGTCCTGGCCGATGCCGACCCGGCCGGCGCCGCAGACGATCTGCCGGGTGACGAAGAACGGCGTCAGGTACGCCACGATGTCGGCGAACGGCGTCTGCCGGCGCATCAGGTAGTTCTCGTGGGCGCCGTAGCTGGCGCCCTTGTTGTCGGTGTTGTTCTTGTAGAGGTGGATCGGCTGAGTGCCCGGGATGGTGGCGGCCCGGCGGGACGCCTCGGCCATCACCCTCTCCCCGGCCTTGTCCCAGCGCACGATGTCCCTGGGGGTGGTGACCTCGGGGGTGGAGTATTCGGGGTGAGCGTGGTCCACGTAGAGCCGTGCGCCGTTGGTGAGTATCACGTTGGCCAGGCCGAGGTCTTCGTCCGCGAGGGCCTCGGCGGGATCGTACGCGGCACCGGAGTAGGTGAAGCCCCGGGCGTCGCGCAGCGGCGACTCTTCCTCGTAGTCCCACCGGGCCCGGCCGCCCCGGTTGAGTTCCGGACGTGCCCCGTAGGCATTGACCACCTGCGATGAGGTGACCATCGGGTTGGCTCCGGCCTGCCCGGGCACGGAGATGCCGTATTCGACCTCGGTGCCCATGATCCGTCTTACGCTCATCGACCTACCCGCTTCGCTCGCCCGACCCGGTCCCCCGTCAGGTCGAGCGTAGTCCGCCCTGAGCACCTGCACTCTGTAGGTGAGTGCCGGCGGGCCGGAACAGTTCGCTGGATTCGGTGTCGGAATACTCGGCGGGCGGCGTCGGGTCGTCGGTCGCGGCGGAGCGGGTGGTCCAGACGAGCCACCCGAACAGCACCAGGCCGACGCTGGCGCTCAGCAGCGGGATCACCGAGCCGACCACCGGGTGCCAGTCGCCGGCGAGGGGGTTGAGGCTGCTCAGCCCGATGTTGGCGGGCAGGCCGTTCTGCCAGCGGACCATCGTGTACGCCAGGCAGAAGAGCTGGATCGGCAGGAGGAGCAGCACGGCGAGTCGGGTGAACGAGCGGGCCCGGGCGACCTCGAAGCCGCGTTGTTCGGCGATCCACGCGGCGTAGAGCAGGACGCCGACCAGCATGGGCAGCATGTAGCGGCCCTGGGTGACGAAGCCGCTCTCGTTGACCAGGGCGATCTGCATGACGGAGGGGACGGCGACGCCGCCGCCGAGCAGCACGAGCAGGCGCCACCGGTCGAGCGTGCTGCCCCAGACGACCCCGATGAGCAGCAGCGCTCCGGCGACAAGCTGCCAGATCAGGTACGGCGGGGCGGGCATCCGGGTGTCCAGCCAGGAGGTGACCCCGACGATCTGGTCGAGGTATCCCCGCCACCGGTCGGCCTCGCGTAGGGCCGCCTGCCCGTAGGTGAGCCGGTCGGCGGAGTAGTTGCCGAGGTCGGAGGTCTGTTGGCGGACGGACCAGGCGAGCACGGCGAGGGTGGACAGGACGATGCCACCTGCCCAGAGCTGGGCGGCCCGGTCGCGCAGCAGGCCGAGGAGGTTGCTGCGGCGCAGCGGGAAGGCGAACGCGAGGAAGGCGGTCGCCAGCCAGAGCGGGCCGGTCTGGCGCAGGACCGCGAGGAGCAACGCGCTGATCCCGACGAGGACGATGAGGCCGCGCCGTGGGCCGGGTGGGCCGAGTAGCAGGGGGATGACGGCGCTGAAGAAGGCGATGCCGGCGGCGATTTCCAGGCCGTTCGGGTTGACCGCGCTGGCCATGTGCACGGCCATCGGGGTGGTGACGACGAGCAGGGCACCCATCATGAGGCCGCGGCGGGATCGGTTGCGGATCACGACGTACGCGCAGGCGAGCAGCGCGGCGCAGCACAGGGCGCTGATCATGCGGGCGAGCAGGACGCCGGACCAGCCGGGCCAGAGCACTGTGGGTGCGCCGACGAGGGCGTAGTAGGCGGGGAAGTAACGACCGGCCCCGGTGCCGGCGCGGGTCGGTGTGTCGTCGCTGCCGGGGGGCTGGGCGCAGGCCGCCGAGACTTCCTTCTTGAACTGCCAGCACTGCTCGCGGACGAGCCCGCCGGGGACGGTCTGGAAGGCGCCGGTGCCCTTCTTCGCCTCGGCGGGCGGGGGCGCGATCTGCCCGGCGGCGACGCCGGCCGCTCGGACGATGTGCTCCCGCTCGTCCGGGGTGCCGTCGTAGGGGGCGGCCATCGACCAGGCGAAGATGATCAGGAAGAATGCGGCGAAGGCGAGGGCCCAGTGCCGTCGGCCTGTGCTCATGGTGGCCGCCGGGCTTCCGCCGGTGGCCGGCGGCGTCACTCTTCCGGGATCAGGCACGTCAACCTCGCGGCTCGCGCGGGCAGGCCCCGCTGGGTGGATGGACAGACGATAGACTCCCTCGTCGTCCTCACCGCTCCGGGTCCCCCCTTGGAGAACTCTTTGCTGTCACCTGTTGCCGATTCCGTCCGCCACCTGTCCCGACACAGTGCTGTGCGGTTCTTGGTCGTCGGGGGTCTGAGCGTTGCCGTGGACACGGGGTCACTCTTCGTGTACCACGGAGTTCTCCGGATTGTCCTGCCGGTTGCGGCCGGCATGTCGTTCCTGACCTCGTTCTGGGTCAACTTCGGACTGAACCGGGCGTGGTCGTTCGGCTCGTCCGCGCAGATGGTGCCGCAGGTGGGGCGCTACTTCGCGCTGGTCCTCGCGAACCTGACCGCCAACGTGGTGCTGGTGTCCGCGTTGACCTGGGCGGGCACGCCGTACCTGCTGGCGAAGCTGCTGGTGACGGCGTCGCTGTCGGCGGCGAACTACGTGGTGTCGAAGCGGTGGATCTTCGCTGCCTGACCGACGCCCTGACATACCCGCAGCGAGGGTGCCCACCGGAATGGTGGGCACCCTCGCTGTTGGGGTCAGAGGTACTGGCCGGTGTTGCTGGCGGTCTCGATGGACCGGCCGGCCTCGGCGCCCTTGCCGCCGGAGACGAGCGTGCGGATGTAGACGATCCGCTCACCCTTCTTGCCGGAGATGCGCGCCCAGTCGTCGGGGTTGGTGGTGTTGGGGAGATCTTCGTTCTCGCGGAACTCGTCGACGCAGGCGTCGAGCAGGTGCTGCAGGCGCAGCCCCTTGCGACCCGAGGTGAGGAACTCCTTGATGGCCATCTTCTTGCTCCGGTCGACGATGTTCTGGATCATCGCGCCGGAGTTGAAGTCCTTGAAGTAGAGCACTTCCTTGTCACCGTTGGCGTAGGTGACCTCGAGGAATCGGTTCTCCTCGGTTTCCGAGTACATCCGCAGCACCACGGCGTCGATCATCGCCGCGACGGTGGCCTGGGGGTCGCTGCCGTGTTCGGCCAGGTCGTCCGGGTGCAGGGGCAGCCCGGAGAGGATGTACTTGGAGAAGATGTCCTTGGCCGCCTCGGCGTCCGGTCGCTCGATCTTGATCTTCACGTCGAGGCGACCGGGGCGCAGGATCGCCGGGTCGATCATGTCTTCCCGGTTGGAGGCGCCGATGACGATGACGTTCTCCAGCCCCTCCACGCCGTCGATCTCGCTGAGCAGCTGCGGGACGATGGTGTTCTCCACGTCGGAGGAGACACCGGAGCCGCGGGTCCGGAAGATCGAGTCCATCTCGTCGAAGAACACGATCACCGGCGTGCCCTCGCCGGCCTTCTCCCGGGCGCGCTGGAAGATCAGCCGGATGTGCCGCTCGGTCTCACCGACGTACTTGTTGAGCAGCTCCGGGCCCTTGATGTTGAGGAAGAAGCTGGTGTGCTTCTCCTTGCCCTGCCGCTCGGCGATCTTCTTGGCCAGCGAGTTGGCCACCGCCTTGGCGATGAGCGTCTTGCCACAGCCGGGCGGGCCGTAGAGCAGGATGCCCTTGGGCGGGCGGAGCTGGTGCTCACGGAACAGGTCCGCGTGCAGGAACGGCAACTCCACCGCGTCGCGGATCTGCTCGATCTGCGACTGGAGGCCACCGATGTCGCCGTAGTCGACGTCGGGCACCTCCTCCAGGACCAGCTCCTCGACCTCGCTCTTCGGGATCCGCTCGTACGCGTACGCCGAGCGGGGCTCGATCATGAGCGAGTCGCCGGCCCGGATCGCCGAGCCGATGAGCGTCTCGGCGAGATGCACGATGCGCTCCTCGTCGGAGTGGGAGACCACCAGCGCCCGGTCGCCCGGCCCGCCGTTCGGCCCCTCCAGGATCTCCTTGAGCATCACCACTTCGCCAACCCGCTCGTAACCGAACGCGTCGACGATGTTGAGCGCGTCGTTGAGCAGGACCTCCTGGCCGCGCCGCAGGTCACCCACGTCGAGCGAGGGCGAGACCGCGACCCGCAGTTTGCGGCCACCGGTGAAGACGTCCACCGTGCCGTCCTCGTGCTTGGCCAGGAAGACTCCGTAACCGCTCGGCGGTTGCGCGAGCCGGTCGATCTCCTCCTTGAGCGTCACGATCTGCGTGCGAGCTTCCTTGAGGGTGCTCACCAGCCGGTCGTTGTTCTCGGTCAGCCGCGCCAACTGTGCCTGGGTGGCCGCCAGCCGCTCTTCGAGCTGCCGGACGTGTCGGGGGCTTTCGGTCAACTTGCGCCGCACCAGGGCGAGTTCCTCTTGCAGGAACGCGACCTGCGTGGAGAGATCGTGGGCTTCCTTCTCCCACCGTGCGGCGCGCGAGTCCGCGTCGTCGCTACGTGCTGCCACGTCCCACCTCCCCGGGGGGCTTGAACGTTCTGCCCTAACACTAGCCGCTATGAGGCCGATTCGGTCCCACGCAACACCCTCGTCACCGAACCTTGATCGCCAAGGGTGGCCTGACGGGCCGTTACCGGCGTTCGGGTACCGTCGGAGCGTGGCACGGGAGAACATGGGGGGTGCACAGGTGGCCGAGGTCGCGACCGACGAACTGCAGGTCTGGGTCGACCAGGACCTCTGCACGGGCGACGGGCTCTGCGTGCAGTACGCGCCGGAGGTGTTCGAGTTCGACATCGACGGTCTGGCCTACGTCAAGGGCGTCGACGGTGAGCTGCGGATGGCACCGGGCAGCCGGGTCGACGTCCCCGCGCACCTGCGACTCGAGGTGATCGACTCCGCGAAGGAGTGCCCGGGCGACTGCATCCACGTGGTGCGCGGCGACGGCATCGAGGTCGCCGGCCCGGACGCCGAGGAAGACTGACCCACGGCCCGGGCCGCGACGGCCCGGCCGGGCCAGTTCGGGGTACGCCTCAGAGCATCGGACGGCCGACCACCGAGGCGACCAACCGTGCGAACTCCTCCAACCGGGCGATCTGCCCGGCCCCGCCGTCGTCGAGGGTCTTGCCGAAGCGCAACGCGTCGTGCCGAGGGGTGCCGGCCATCTCCTCGCTCGGCGGCGCCTCGTCCAACGAGGTGAGCAGCAGGTAGACGTCGATGCTGTCGACCCGGATCTCGCCGCTCTCGGCACGGTTGAGCCGCCGCCGGCAGCCCACCTCGGTGACGGTGGAGACCGGCACCACCCGCAGCGACGAGGTCATCGAGCCCGGCGGGCCCTCCTCCGGCGGTACGTCCTCGCCGTGCCAGAGGATGAGCCGGCTGCCGTCGCAGACCACTACCTCCTGCCACACCCCGTTGACCTCGTTGACGAAGCGTTCCAGGGTGAAGCCGAGCACCGACGCGCCGCGCAGCACGCCGCCGAGCGCCTCCAGGGCGACGTCCGGGTCGCGCAGGTAGGCCCGCGCCGCCGACTCCAGATCCTGGTAGGGCGACCAGTCGGGAAAGACCGCGGGGAGGTCCCCACCGCCGTAGCCCGGTCGGCTCATGCCAGCGTCTCCCCCTGCTCGGCGCTGCCGACACCCAGCTCGATGGTCACGGCCTGTCCATCTCCCCCGCACCGTTGGGTTGCGCGCCCGCGGCCTGCGCGGCGGCGGCCTGTCGGGCCGCCTCCGCCTCGCGCAGGTCCTGGCGGCGCTGGGCGTACGCCTCGGTGCCCTTGCTGGGCTTGCGCCGGCGCGGCGGCGCGGTAACCCCCGGGGCCAGCTTGCGCGCGGACACCAGGAAGGCGGTGTGCGCGATCATCCGGTGGTCCGGACGGACGGCGAGGCCCTCGGCGTGCCAGTCGCGCACCAGGGACTCCCAGGCCCGTGGCTCGGTCCAGCCGCCGCGCTCGCGCAGCGCCTCCACCAGCTCGGAGAGCTGCGGTGTGGTGGCGACGTAGCCGATGAACACTCCACCGGGCACCAGCGCCCGCTCGACCATGTCGAGGGTCTCCCAGGGGGTCAGCATGTCCAGGATGATCCGGTCGAAGCCGGTCTCCCGGCACTGCGCGACGTCGCCGACGTGCAGGTTCCACGAGGGGTGCGGCCCGTTGAAGAACGCCTCGACGTTGCGCTTGGCGATCTGGGCGAAGTCGTCGCGCAGTTCGAACGAGTGCAGCTCGCCCTCGGTGCCGACGGCGCGCAGCAGGGAGCAGCTCAACGCGCCGGAGCCGGCGCCGGCCTCGAGGACCTTCGCGCCGGGGAAGATGTCGCCCATCGCCACGATCTGCGCCGAGTCCTTGGGGTAGATCACCTGGGCGCCGCGCGGCATGGACAGCACGTAGTCCGACAGGAGCGGCCGCAGGGCCAGGAACGCGGTGCCGCCACCGGCGGTGGTCACCACGCTGCCGTCGGGAAGCCCGATCAGCGCGTCGTGCGCCAGGATGCCGCGGTGGGTGTGGAACTCCTTGCCGGGCTCCAGCGTCACTGTGTGCATCCGCCCCTTGGGGTCGGTCAGCTGGACCCGGTCGCCGGGCCGGAACGGCCCACGGTGCACGGGGGTCAGCGCCCGGTTGGCGGGGTCGGCGGCGACGGTGGAGGGAGTTGCGGTCACGGTGTCATCTTCCGGTTGGGTTCGAGGAGCTGTGCCAGGTCCGCGATGTGCAGAATGCCGACGACATCTTCGCCTGACGTCACCACGTACTGTGCGCCCGGGTAGGTCTGTACGGCCTCCATCACCCGCTCGCCGTCCCACCCGACCGACAACGTGGGAAGGGTGCCCAGCGACCGGGCGACGGCGTCCACCGCCAGCCACGGTCGGCGCTCGGCCGGCACCGCGTCGGCGGCGGCCGGGTCGACCAGCGCCACCGGTCGACCCGTGGAGTCGGTGACCAGCAGCGCGGCGCCGGGCTGCCCGCTCTCGGCGCGCCGGCGCTGGGCCTCGGCCAGTGGCGTACCGGTGGCCACCGGCCAGACCGGACGGGCCAGCCGGGCGAGGTCGATCAGCGGGAACCGGCGGCTGACCCGGGCGGCCCGGATCGACTGGCCGGCGCCACGCCAGAGGGTGACGGCGACCAGCAGCATCAGCGGCAGCGCCAGCGGCGCCAGCCGCCGCTCGACGGTGAGAAGCAGGACCAGGGCCGCGGTGCCGACGGCGACGACCCGGCCGGCCCACCCGGCGACCTCGGTGCCGAGGTGCCGGTCGCGGGTCAGCCCCCACACTGCGGCGCGCAGCGCCCGGCCGCCGTCGAGCGGCAGCCCGGGCAGGCTGTTGAACAGCGCCACGATGACGTTGCTGACCGCGAGCTGGAAGGCGAGCTGGTGGGCCACGGTCCCCTCGGGCAGAGCGAGCGTGGCGGCGACCGCCAGGACGCCGAGCACCGCGGAGACCGCCGGGCCGGCCAGCGAGACCAGCAGGTCGACGCGGGGCGACGGGGCGTCCCGGTCCATCTCGGTGTAACCGCCGAGCAGCTCCAGGGTGATCCCGCGCACACCGATGCCGTACCGCCGGGCGGTGAGGGCGTGGCCCAGCTCGTGCAGCAGCACCGAGCCGAGCAGCGACACGACGAACCCGAAGCCGATCAGGTAGCCGCTGAGCTGCGGCAGGTCCAGTTGTCGGCGGGCGAACTCGCCGTACAGCACCGCGATGAGCACCGCGAGCAGGACCATGGAGCCGTTGAGGTACAGCGGCACCCCGAACACCTTGCCGACGTTCAGGCCGAGACGTCGGTCCGGTCGGCGCGGCGGCCTGGTTGTCTGCTCCATCGCCACGATGCTACGGACCGTCGCTGTGTGGGGCGGGCGGCGGTCGGTGTCACACCGGTGCCCTAACCTTTGCCGACATGACGGCGGAATCGGTCACCACCTCCCAGCCCTCCCCCGCGGCGCAGGCGCCGCCGACGGTGCGGGCCTCGCTGTCGCCGTCACGGGCGGCGGATTTCAAGACCTGCCCGCTGCTCTACCGGTTCCGCAGCATCGACCGGCTGCCCGAGCGCACCACCATCGAGCAGGCCCGGGGCACGTTGGTGCACGCGGTGCTGGAGCGCCTGTTCGACCTGCCGGCCACCGGCCGCACACCGGAGGCAGCCGGCGACCTGGTGGCCCCCCAGTGGGACCGGCTGGTCACCGAGCAGCCGGAGCTGGCCGGGATCTTCGACGGCGCGGAGCCGGCCGGCCCGGTGGAGTTCCTCCGCTCCGCCGCCGGGCTGCTGCAGGGTTACTTCGCGGTGGAGGATCCGACCCGGCTGGAGCCGGCCGAACGCGAGAGCCTGATCTCCGCGGTCGTCGACGAGGAGTTGCTGATCCGGGGCTACCTCGACCGGCTCGACGTCGCTCCGGACGGCGCGCTGCGGGTGGTCGACTACAAGACCGGGGGCGCTCCGCGGGAGGCGTTCGAGGCGCGGGCGCTGTTCCAGCTGAAGTTCTACGCCCTGGTGCTGTGGCGCACCCGGGGCGTGGTGCCCCGGGTGCTGCGGCTGCTCTATCTACGCGACGCCGAGGTGTTGGACTACACCCCTGACGCCGACGAGCTGGTCCGCTTCGAGCGCACCGTGGTGGCGCTGTGGCGGGCCATCGAGCAGGCCACCGCCCGGCAGGATTTCCGCCCCCGGCCGAGCCGGCTCTGCGACTGGTGCAGCCACCAGGCGCTCTGTCCCAGCTTCGGCGGCACCCCGCCGCCGTTCCCGGTCGCCGCCGTGAGCGCCGACCCCCTGCGCGACTCCCGGTCCACCCCGGTGGCGCCGGGCGCCGACGAGTGACGGCCTCCTGACCGACGCGTACGCCCGGGCGCGGCGATTCAGGCCGCCGGGACCGCCTGCCGCACGCCGACGCCGGAGACCCGACCGCAACGGTGCCGACGCGGTCGGGACAGGGCGACCGGCCGGCCTCTACGGTGATCCGCGACGCACCTGCTCCGGTACGCGAGGATGACCGGTGCGCGCCACGTTGTCGGCGGGACGGGAGACGAGATGATCCATCAGGCGCCCTCGGCGCGGCCGGTGCGGATCCTGCTCGCCGACGACCAGCCGCTGCTGCGGACCGGGTTCCGGATGGTGCTGGGCGCCGAGCGCGACCTGGACGTGGTGGCGGAGGCCGGTGACGGCGTGGAGGCGGTGGAGCTGTCCCGCCGGCTGCTGCCCGACGTCGTACTGATGGACATCCGGATGCCCCGGATGGACGGGGTGGCGGCGACCCGGGCCATCGTCGACGCCCGGCTGCCGGTACGGGTGCTGGTGCTCACCACCTTCGACCTGGACGAGTACGTGGTGGGCGCGTTGCGGGCCGGCGCCAGCGGGTTCCTGGCCAAGGACGTGCCGGCCGAGGATCTGATCGCGGCGATCCGCACTGTCGCCGGCGGGGACGCGGTGGTGACACCTCGGATCCTGCGGCGACTGCTGGACCGCTTCGCCGAACTGCTGCCCGATCCGGCGGCGACGCCGTCGGCGGCGCTCGACGCGCTCACCGACCGGGAGCGCGAGGTGCTCGTGCAGGTCGCCCGGGGGCTGTCCAACGCCGAGATCGCGACGGTCCTGTCAGTGAGCGAAACCACCATCAAGACGCACGTCGGGCATGTGCTGACCAAGCTGCGGCTGCGCGACCGGGTGCAGGCGGTGGTGCTGGCGTACGAGTCGGGGCTGGTCCGCCCCCGGGCGTAGTTCCGCCGGCCCGGGTACCTCACCCGGCGTACTCGAAGATCCCTCCGTGGGGGGACGGCTGCCGTTGCCGTCGTCACCTACCGTGACCGGAGATGGCTCGGTTCGGTTGACCCTCCTGTGGCGTCAGGTGCAAGTGTCGGTGCTGCCGCCCGCCGCCGTGGGAAAAAACGGTCGACCGGCCGTCGACTCAGGGGCAACCCTGATGCGACATGGGGGTGCACCCGCAGCGGGAAATCCGCGCCGGGTCCCCCCAGGGTTGGACGGGGCGGGCGGGTGCAGCACCGATGATTGAACAGTCGCGCCGGACCATCGGGGGGCGGCGTGCATTTTCGGACAGACGGAAGAGGTAGATGACGTGACCGCGACGGTAGGCCAGCAGGCGCAGGCCGCGGCCCGGGCGAACGACGTGTGGAAGGTGTACGGCAGCGGCGAGGCTCAGGTCATCGCGCTGCGGGGGGTCAGCGCGGAGTTCGAACGTGGCCGCTTCACCGCGATCATGGGCCCGTCGGGTTCCGGTAAGTCGACGCTGATGCACTGCCTGGCCGGCCTGGACTCGGTGACCCGGGGGACGGTGTCGATCGGTGAGACGACTGTCACGGGGCTGGGCGACGCGGGGTTGACGAAGCTGCGCCGCGACAAGGTGGGCTTCATCTTCCAGCAGTTCAACCTGCTGCCGACGCTGACGGCCAAGGAGAACATCCTGCTGCCGCTGTCGATCGCCGGGCGCAAGCCGGACCCGGCCTGGTACGACACGGTGATCGAGACGGTGGGTCTGAAGGACCGGCTGGACCACCGGCCGGCGCAGCTCTCCGGTGGGCAGCAGCAGCGGGTGGCGTGCGCCCGGGCGCTGGTTTCCCGCCCCGAGGTGATCTTCGCGGACGAGCCGACCGGCAACCTGGACTCGCGCTCCGGCGCGGAGGTGCTCAACTTCCTGCGTAACTCGGTTCGGGAGCACGGCCAGACCATCGTCATGGTCACCCACGATCCGACGGCCGCCGCGTACGCCGACCGGGTGGTCTTCCTCGCCGACGGCGAGATCGTCTCGGAGCTGATCGAGCCGACCGCCGAGACGGTGCTGGACACCATGAAGAAGCTGGACACCGCGGCCGAGGTGGGCAACTGATGTTCCGCGCGACGCTGAAGAGTCTGCTGGCCCGTAAGGTCCGGCTGATCCTGTCCGGCCTGGCGGTGGTGCTCGGGGTGATGTTCGTCTCCGGCGCGTTCGTGCTCACCGACACGCTGGGTCGCTCCTTCGACTCGGTCTTCGCCGACGGTTTCTCCGAGATCGACGTGAACGTCGCGGCGAAGCCGAAGGTGCAGGTCAACGAGATGGAGGGCGAGCAGACGGTCGCCCCGCTGCCGGCCACGCTGGTGGACCGGGTGAAGCAGGTGCCGGGGGCGGCCTCGGCGACCGGTGTGGTCAACGCCGACGGCGCCCGGGTGATCGGCAGCAACGGCAAGGTCGTCACCTCGTTCGGTCCGCCGCAGTTGGGCGAGAACTGGACCGGCGAGAGCGAGTTGCTGAAGCTGCGCGAGGGGCGCGCGCCGCAGGCCGAGGACGAGATCGTCATCAACAAGGCGCTGGCCACGGCCGCGAAGGTGCAGGTCGGCCAGAAGGTCGGCGTGCTCACCGCGTTCGAGTCGAAGAAGCGGGACTTCACACTGGTCGGCGTCTTCGGTTACAGCGGTGACCGGGACTCGATCGGCGGGGTCAACGAGGTCTTCTTCACCACTCCGGTGGCGCAGCGGCTGATGCTGGGCGAGCCGGACGTGTTCAACAGCATCACCGTGCAGGCCGCCGACGGGGTCTCGGACGAGAAGCTGCGCGACGACGTTGCCCGCACCCTGGGCGCTGACTTCGAGGTGAAGACCGGCGAGCAGGTGGCCGCGGACGCCTCGGCCAGCCTGAAGGAGGGCCTGTCCTTCTTCAACAAGATCCTGCTCGGCTTCGCCGCGGTGGCACTGCTGGTGGGCACCTTCCTGATCCTCAACACCTTCTCGATCATCGTGGCGCAGCGGACCCGGGAGTTGGCGCTCATGCGCGCCATCGGGGCCAGCGGCCGGCAGATCATCGGTTCGGTGGTGCTGGAGGCCATCGCGGTGGGGTTGATCGCGTCGGTGCTCGGCCTCGCCGCCGGTATCGGGGTGGGCGCGCTGCTGGCGTTCCTGTTCGGCAAGCTCGCCGGTGGGCTCACCTTGGCCGGGATCGGCGTGCCGGCGGCCGCGGTGATCGGTTCGTTCGCCGTCGGTCTGGTGATCACCGTGGTGGCGGCGTTGCTGCCGGCGCTGCGGGCGTCCCGGATCCCGCCGATCGCGGCCATGCAGGACGTGGCCACCCCGGACCGGCCGTTGACCAAGATCACGGTGGCCGGGTCGCTGGTCACCGGCGTCGGCGCGGTGCTGCTGTTCCTCGGGCTCAGTGGCAACGCCGGCGGTCAGACGCTGTCGACAATCCTCGGTGGCGTGCTGTTCGCCTTCATCGGGGTGGCGCTGCTGACCCCGTTGATCAGCCGGCCGGTGGTGAGCCTGCTCGGCGCGATCTTCTCCTGGTCGGTGCCGGGCAAGCTGGGCCGGCTCAACTCCGGGCGCAACCCGCGTCGCACGGCGATCACGGCCGCCGCGCTGATGGTCGGCATCGCGCTGGTCACCGGCGTCACGGTGATCCTCGACTCGGCCAAGGGCAGCATCAGCGCGCTCGCCCAGGACACCATCAAGGCCGAGCTGGTGATCGCCGGGCAGCAGGGCGGCCCGCGTCCGCCGACCTTCGACCCGGGTGTGCTGGACCAGGCAAAGGCCCTGCCCGGTGTGCGGTTGGTCGACGGCGAGTACGGCGACATGGGGCGGATCGACGGCGAGAGCACCTGGGTGGCGGCGAGCAGCGACATCGCGTCGCTGCGGCAGATCTTCGGCGCGAAGCCGACCGCCGGTGACATCGACCGGCTCGGGCCGACCCAGATGCTCGCCAGCTCGGACACTGCCACGTCCCGTGGCTGGTCGGTGGGCTCCACCGTCAACGTGCAGCTGACCCGGGGCGAGGCACGCACCTACACGATCAGCGGCATCTACGAGTCGTCGCAGCTGACCAACCCGGTGACGCTGCCGGCGACCGCGGCGAAGGACTTCGCCATCCCGCAGCCCATCCAGGGCTTCATCCAGCTGGACCCGGGCACCCGCGTGTCCGACGTGCAGCCGCAGGTGGAGGCGTTGCTCGCGGACAGCCCCGAGGTGTCGGTGGCGGACCGGGACGCGTTCATCAAGCAGCAGACCAGTTCGCTCGACGGGCTGCTCACGATGATCCAGATCCTGCTCGCGCTGGCAATCGTGATCGCCGTGCTGGGCATCATCAACACCCTTGCCCTGTCGGTGCTGGAGCGGACCCGCGAGTTGGGTCTGCTGCGGGCCATCGGCCTGCGCCGGTCCCAGACCATGGGGATGATCACCGTGGAGGCGGTGGTGATCTCGGTGTTCGGCGCGCTGCTCGGCGTGGTGGTGGGCACCGGCCTCGGCGCCGCTGTGGTCGAGGCCCTCAAGGACGAGGGCATCACCGACCTGATCCTGCCGTGGGGGCAGATGGGTGTCTTCCTCGGTCTCGCCGCCATCATCGGCGTGGTGGCCGCGGTGCTCCCGGCCGTCCGGGCGGCCCGGATCAACGTCCTGGGCGCCATCGCCCACGACTGATCGGCACTTCCGAGGCCCCCGGTCGCCATCCGCGCGCCGGGGGCCTCTGCCTGTCCCATTCGCCCTCGGCCACCCGTGCGCGACTGCCAGGCTGGTGCTGCCGGCAGGGCGCCGGCCCGCCCGCGAGCCGGGCGGCCGGAGATCCGGGGCCGGTGACATGACCGATCAGGACGCGTACCAGTTGGCACTCGACAACGCCGAGCGGCTGCTCGGGCAGCCGTTGGTTCTGCCGCTCGGCGAGGGTGAGCCGGAGGTGGGGCACGACTTCCGTCGTCTCGCCACAGTGCAGACCTTCGGCGCGGCCTGGCCCCGGGAGGGCCTGGACCTGCGCAGCCGGTGTCTGGTCTCGGTGGCGATCGCCGCCGCCCTCGGCACCCACGAACCGCTGCGCGGGCAGCTGCGCATCGCGCTGACCTCGGGGGTGAGCCGGGAGGAGATCGTCGAGCTGTTCATCCACCTGGCCGCGTACGCGGGGGCGGCACGGGCGTTCGACAGCTACCAGGTGGTCGCCGCGGTCTTCGCCGAGCGCCGGTGACCCCGGCCGGTCGGGAGCCGAGCGGCGCCGACCCGCGCCGGGCGGGTCAGCCGGTCGCCGCTGCCCGATCGGTCAGCAGCGCCGCGAGCAGCGCCAGGTCCACGCCGGTCAGGGTTTCCACCTGGTGTACGCCGACAGTGCTCGGCAACGCCACCTCCGCCGGTACGGCCAGGACCGCCGCGCCCGACGCGAGCGCGCTGGCCACCCCGGTCGGTGAGTCCTCGATCGCCACGCAGCGCTCGATCGGCACACCCAGCAGCCGGGCGGCGGTCAGGTAGGGCTCGGGGTGTGGCTTGGCCGCCACCACCTCGTCGCCGGCGACCACCGTGTCGAAGTTGTCCCGACCGAGGGTGTCCAGGGCGATCTCGACCAACGCCCGAGGGCTTGACGTGACCAGCGCGGTGGGGATTCCCGCCGCCCGGACCGCACGCAACAGGTCGAACGCGCCCGGCCGCCAGGGCAGGCCGGTGCGGAACAGCTCCAGGATCCGGGTGTTGATCCACGCCGCGCTGATCGCCGGATCCCGTTCGGGCTGCCCCAGGTCGTCGTGCAGGATGCGCATCGACTCGGCCATGGCGGTACCGATGATCGACTGGCGGGCCTCGACGGAGAGTTCTCCGCCGTACTCCTTGGCGAGTTCCTGCAACGCGACGTCCCACAGCTTCTCGCTGTCGACCAGCGTGCCGTCCATGTCGAAGAGCACAGCGGCGGGGTGATGGCTGCTCAGCGGAACCTCCAGGGTCGTGACCGACACGGGCGATCCTGCCAGCAGCCGCCAAGGCCGGTGGCGGCAACGGGCGCCAGGGTGATCCGGGCAACCCCGTTCAGCCGAGGTCGCACTCCTTCAGGGAACCCTCGTAACCCCGGAAGAACATGTCGGTGCGCTGCTCGGCGGTGCCGTGTGCACCTTCCGCGAACCACGGCTGGTCCGGGTCGTCGCCGACCGCCGCCACCCCCTCCCGGAACTCGTCCAGGTCGCCCTCGGCGAGGGTCAGGGTCCCCGAGCGCACCGAGTCGCCGAGGTACGCCCCGGCCATGCAGTCGGCCTGCAACTCCTGCTGGATGGTGAAGCTGTAGTTGATGCCGAGCCGCACCTGGATGGCGTGCGCGTACTCGTGCCCGAGCAGGTAGAACACGAACGCGTCGCCGACCTGACGGAACGCCGCCACCGACCAGGCGACGTCGTACGCGATGAAGTCGCCCTGCGAGCAGTAGACGGCGTTGTTGCGGGGCAACGACTGGCCGCCGCAGGACACCTCGCCGTCGCGCTGGTACGGGATGATCCGCCGGATCGGTCGGAACCGCTGCCCGGATTCCTTGAACTGGGCCGCCCAGTACCGCTCGGCGACCGCCTGCGCGTCGGCGACGTCCTGCTCGAACTCGGCGACGCTGGTGGTGCTGTCGGCCCGGGTGGTGCTCGGTCCCGGTGACGCTGCCGACGGGGTCGCCCCGGGACGCTCGGCCTCCGGCTCGGCCAGACCACCGCCGGCGCAGGCGAGGGAGACCAGGGCGGCGATCAGCAGACCCGCCACCGGGCCTCGCGCGTCGCGTCCGAACCGTGCCCCCACTGTGCCTCCCCAGACATCGGTGCTCGGCCTGGTACTAGTACCCCGACGATAGGACCGAAACGCCCGTCACCGGTTTCACGTACGGCACGGCCGGACGGTTCACGGCCCTGAGCCCGGATGGGCTGTCGCGCGGCGGGCCCGGGTGGGCTGGGGTGGTGTCGCGCGGCGGGCCCGGGTGGGCGCGGGGCACCGCTGTCGTCGCTGTGGCCGCACCGACCGTTGGACCGGATCCGCTTCGACCTGACTCCCGGGCTGCCCGGCGGGGACTGCACGCTGCGCTGGACGCTCACCACCGACGGGGAGCTGCCGAGCGAGAGCACCCTCGGCCACCTACGCCACCGCCTCAACTACCTGATCAACGGCCGGCTGCGCCGCTCGTACGGCCAGTAGGGTCGCTCATCCGCCCGACTCCCGACCGCGCTGCCACGTGTCACCCTGGTCACCGTGCCGCTCGGCCTCGTACCGCTGCTGGCGCTCCCGAGCGTCCCGCCCAGCCCGAGAGTCGTCGCCCCCGACCTCACCGACCCGCCCCCGCCGCACCACAACGCCAGACGCCACCCCGGCCACAAGAACGAAAACCCCCACCACCGCCCACACCACCGTCATCCCACCAACCTAGGCCCCACCCACCACCCCCTGCGCTCCGGTGATCAAGAGGTTCGCGTCGTCCCGTCCGGCGTGTCGTGACAGAAACCTCTTGATCAACAGATCAGGTGGGGGTGGCGTGTCCGGGACCGGGGGTTGGGTTCGACGTTTCCTGTGGGCACCGGGGTGGTGCTCTTGCAGGAGGAGGGGAAGAACCGTGAAGTACATGATTTTGCTCTATGGGTCGCAGCAGGACTACGACGTGCTGTCCGGGCGGGCTTCCGACCGGCCGGCGATGTCGGCCGAGCAGATCGCGGCGATGCACAAGCACATGGAGACCTTCCACCAGGCGCTGGCCGAGTCCGGGGAGTTGGTCGACGCCCGAGGGCTGAGCGAGCCGGTGCACGCCCGCCGGGTGCAGGTGCGCGAGGGGGCACCAGTGGTCACCGACGGCCCGTACCCGGAGACGCAGGAGGTGCTAGCCGGTTACACCATCGTGGAGTGCGCCAGCTTCGACCGGGCCACCGAGATCGCCGCCGGCCTGGTCGACCCGGACGCCCCCGGTGGGTACGTGGACGTGCGGCCGGTGCTCGACGGTGTCGAGGACCTGGCCGGCTGACCCGGTGCCGGAGACTCCCGCCGAGGACCTGCTGCGCGAGCTGGCGCCGCGGGTCCTCGGCGCGCTGGTCCGCCGCTACGGGCACTTCGACACGGCCGAGGACGCGGTGCAGGAGGCGCTGATCGCCGCGGCGGAGGGTTGGCCGCGCGACGGCGTACCGCAGAATCCGCGTGGCTGGCTGATCACCGTGGCGTCCCGTCGGCTGACCGACCTGCTGCGTCGCGAGCAGGCCCGGATGCGGCGGGAGGACACTGTGGCCCGCTGGGTGCTGCCGGAGCAGTGGCGCGCCCCCGCCGCCGACCATCCAGCGGCGGACGCCGACGACACGCTCATCCTGTTGTTCCTGTGCTGCCACCCGGCGCTGTCGGCGGCGTCGCAGATCGCGCTCACCCTGCGGGCGGTGGGCGGGCTGAGCACCGCCGAGGTGGCGCGCGCGTTCCTGGTGCCGGAGGCGACGATGACCCGGCGGATCAGTCGGGGTAAGCAGCGGATCCGTGACAGTGGCCTGCGGTTCGCGCCGCCCACCGGCCCGGAGCGTGCCGACCGGCTCGCCGCCGTGCTGCACGTGCTCTACCTGATCTTCACGGAGGGGTACGCCCGCACCGCCGGGCCCGGGTTGCTGCGCGCCGACCTGACCGCCGAGGCGATCCGACTGACCCGGCTGGTGCGCCGGCTGGTGCCCGAGGACCCCGAGGTCACCGGGCTGCTCGCGTTGATGCTGCTCACCGATGCCCGCGCGCCGGCGCGGATCGGCCCGCACGGTGAGCTGGTGCCGATGGCCGAGCAGGACCGCTCCCGGTGGCGGGCCGAGCAGATCGCCGAGGGGGTCGAGCTGATCACCGGGGCGCTGCCGCACGGGGTGGTCGGGGCGTACCAGCTCCAGGCGGCCATCGCGGCCGTGCACGACGAGGCGCCCAGCGCGGCGGCCACCGACTGGGCGCAGATCACCGCGCTGTACGAGGTGCTCCTCGGGATGTCCGACAACCCGGTGGTGGCGCTCAACCACGCGGTGGCGGTGGCCATGAGCCGGGGCGCGCCGGCCGGGTTGGCGCTGCTCGCCGACCTGGCCGACGACCCCCGTCTCGCCGACGACCCTCGACTGCCGGCCGCCCGCGCCCACCTGTGGGAGCTGGAGGGTGAGCGGGTCGCGGCGCGGGAGGCGTACCGGATGGCAGCGGCGCGCTCGACGAACCTGGCGCAGCAGCGCTACCTGAACGCCCGCGCGGAGCGTCTCGCGGGCGACCCGCCGCCCACCGGCTGACCCGCACGGGCCGTGCGGGTCGCGGGCTGAGCCGACAGGCCACGCGGGGTCACGGGCCGAGCCGGCGGGCCGTGCGGGTCACGGGCTGGCGGCCAGGAAGACGAAGGCGGCCATCAGCACCAGGTGCACGCCGCCCTGCAACACGTTGGCCCGGCCGGGCACCACGGTGAGGACGGCGGTCACGGCGGTGAGCGCGAGCAGGGCAAGCTGGGTGCCGCCGAGGCCGAGCAGCAGCGGGCCGTCCAACCAGATCGAGGCGATCGCGATGGCCGGGATGGTCAGACCGATGCTGGCCATCGCCGAGCCGAGCGCCAGGTTCAGGCTGATCTGCACGCGATCGCGGCGGGCGGCGCGAGCGGCGGCCAGGGTCTCCGGCAGCAGCACGAGCAGGGCGATGATCACGCCGACGAACGCGTGCGGGAGGTTCGCCGCGGCGACGCCGGCCTCGATGGTCGGCGAGACGGTCTTGGCGTCGCCGACCACCGCGACCAGCGCCACCAGCAGCAGCCCCAGGCTCATCAGCGCCGCGCGGGTGGTGGGCGGCTTGGCGTGCTCCTCCGCGTCGATCACCTGGCCCCGGCTGTCGACCGGCAGGAAGTAGTCGCGGTGCCGGCCGGTCTGCACGAGCACGAACAGCCCGTAGAGCGCCAGCGAGGCGACGGCGGCGAAGGCGAGCTGGGCCGGGCTGAACTCCGGACCGGGCCGGGCCGTGGTGAAGGTCGGGATGACCAGACTCAGGGTGGCCAGGGTGATCACGGTGGCCAGGGCTCCGCCGGTGCCCTCCGGGTTGAACACCGCGACACGACGGCGCAGCGCCCCGAGCAGCAGGGACAGGCCGAGTATCCCGTTACAGGTGATCATGACGGCGGCGAAGACGGTGTCCCGGGCGAGCGACTGGGTCTTCTCCGGGCCGCTGATCATCAGCGTGACGATGAGGGCGACCTCGATCACGGTGACCGCGACGGCGAGCACCAGCGACCCGTACGGCTCCCCCACCCGGTGGGCGACCACCTCCGCGTGGTGCACTGCCGCGAGCACGGCACCTCCGAGCAGCACCGCGACCACCACGATGATCGGGCCGGGCAGGCTCCGCCCCCAGGTGACCATCAATACCAGGACGGCGAGCACGGGTACGACGAAGGTCCAGTCGGTCCAGCGGGAGCGAAGCAGGGCGGCCATGCCGTAAAGAGTGCCAGGTCAGGTGATCATGTGCCCACCACCGACCACTGATCCGCCGTGTCGACGGTCCACAACCGGCAAACCCGTAACCTATGGGTTACGCTTCCTGGGTGGATGAGGTGGCCGTCGCGATCGCCGACCCGGTACGCCGGCACATCCTGACCATGTTGCGCGCCGAACCCCTCTCCGCCGGCGACATCGCCCAGCGGTTCACGATCAGCCGGCCCGCCATCAGCCGCCACCTGCGGGTGCTGCGCGACTGCGGGCTGGTCCGTGACGAGCTGGTCGGACGGCGGAGGATCTACCGGCTCGACCCGGGCCCGCTCGCCCCGCTGCTCGACTGGCTCACCGGGCTCACCACAGTCGACCGGTGGGGCCGGCACCTCGACGCGTTGGAGACCGAGGTCTATCGCACCCGCCGAGAGCGCCGCAGCCGCGGCCCGGCGGAGCACCGAAGGGAGCACACGGCATGACCCGCACACCCGCCGGACGCCTGTTTCAGACCGACACCGGCCACGATCTCGTCCTCACCCGGACCTTCCGCGCCCCGGCGGCCGACGTCTGGGCCAGCCTGACCGAGCCGGACCGTACGGCCCGCTGGTTCGGCCCGTGGGAGGGCGACGCCGGGCCCGGACGGACCATACGGGTCCAGATGGCGTACGAGGAGCAGCAGCCCTGGTGTGACGTACGCATCGACGCGTGCGAACCGCAGCGGCGTCTCGCCGTGTCGATGGTCGACGACTACGGCAGCTGGCTGCTGGAGCTGTCGCTGACCGAGACCGACGGCACCACCGAGCTGCGGTTCGTGCAGCACCTGAGCAGCGTGGAGGGCATCGCCGAGGTGGGCGCCGGTTGGGAGTACTACCTGGACCTGCTGGTCGCCTCCCGGGACGGTTCGCCCCGCCCGGAGTTCGACGAGTACCACCCGGCCATGCAGCCCTACTACCAGGGGCTGGTCGCCACGGCCGGCTAGCGGTCCAGCTCCCGCCGCAGCTTGGCGAACTCGGCGGTCAACGCCGGCAGCGGGAAGTGCGCGTTCAGGCCGCTGGGGTTCGGCAGCACCCAGACCTGGGCCGGCCCCAGCCGGTCCGGTCGCGGGCCCAGCCCGGCCTTCGGCCGAGCGAAGGCGATCCGGTACGCGGTCACCCCGAGGATCGCCACCCACTGCGGCCGGTGGCGCTCGACCTTCACCGCCAACCCGGTGACCCCGGCCACCAACTCCTCCGAGGTCAGCTCGTCGGCGCGGGCGGTGGCCCGGTTGCTCAGGCTGGTGATGCCCAGGCCCTGCCGCAGCAGTTCGTCGCGTTCCCACGAGTGCAGCTGGCGGTCGGTGAAGCCGGCCCCGTGCAGGGCCGGCCAGAATCGGCTGCCCCGGCGGGCGAACGGCTCCCCCACGGCGGCCGAGTAGAGGCCGGGGTTGTAGCCGCAGAACAGCACGCGCAGCCCGGGGCCGATGATGTCCGGCAGACCCCGACCGGCCGCCGCCGCCACCTCCTGCGGGGTCGGCCGCCGCGCCGGCCCCGCAGGCTCCGCGTCCATTCCACCGATCCTGCCGTACGCCCGGGTGCCGGACCCGACACACGGCTTGGGACCCTCAACGGATGCAGTCAACCGACCACCTCGCCGCCAGCCGTTACGCGCGGATGCGCTGGAACACGCCGCTCTCGCCGGAGCACGCCGCGTTGCTGCTGCAACGGCTCGACGTCCGCCCCGGCGCGCGGGTGCTCGACCTCGGCTGTGGCTGGGGTGAGCTGCTGCTGTGGGCGGTCGCCGCCGGCGGTGTCTCCGGCCCGGTCGCGACCCGCGGCGTCGGCGTCGACACCGACGAGGCAGCGCTCGCCCGAGGGCGGCGGCTGGCCGCGGGGCGGTCGCTGAACCGGCACGTCGCCTTCGTGATGGGGGAAGCGGCGGCCTGGCAGGAGCCGGCCGACCGGGTCCTCTGCATCGGCTCGGCACACGCCTTCGGCGGCACCGAGGCCGCCCTCGACGCCCTCGCCGCCGTGGTCCGGCCCGGTGGGCGGCTGCTGTTCGGCGACGCGTACTGGGATCGGTCCCCCACCGCGGAAATCGCCGAGGTCTTCGGCCCGGAGGTCCCGACCCTGCCCGGGCTGGTCGAGGCCGCCCGCCGGCGGGGCTGGCGGTTGCTGCACCTGAGCACCGCCGACCAGCGGGAATGGGACGACTTCGAGTCCACCTGGCTCGCCGGACGGCAGGAGTGGCTGCTGGCGTACCCGGAGGACCCCCGTGCGGCCGAGGTCCGCGCGGAACTCGACGACCGGTTGCGCCAGTACGTCGGCGGTTACCGGGGTGTCCTCGGCCTCGGCTATCTCGTCCTGGGGCGCTGACCGTCCGCCCTTGACGCCGCCGGCTACGCTGCGCGTGGTGAGCGCCGGATCTCGTCTCGCCCTGCCCTGGCGGATCCTCGTCGTGGCCACCGCCGCAGTGCTGGTCTGGCTGTTGCTGGGCGCCCCTCTCGACAGTGACTACGACCGGCCCACCCACGCGATCGGGGCGGTCCTCACCACCGCTGTCGTCGTACCCCTGGTGGTCGTCGCCCGTCGCGTCCTGGACCGACGGCCCTGGGCCGGCCTCGGGTTGCCGTCGCTGCGCGCCGGCTGGCGGCGTCTGCTGTTCGGCATGGCCTGCTGGCTCGTTCCCGCCGCGGCGGGGTTCGCGCTCTGCCTCGGTCTCGGCTGGGTCGAGATCAGTGTCCGGACGTCCGTCGGGGACGTGCTGCGGGCGGCGGCGCTGCTGGTCGTGCTCGTCTTCTTGAAGGAGGCGCTGCCGGAGGAGCTGGTCTTCCGCGGGTACCTGCAACACCACCTCGCCACCCGGCTGCCCGCCTGGCAGGCCGTCGTCGGGCAGGCAGTGCTGTTCACAGTGTTCGGGTTCCTCATCGGGGCGGCCAGATCCGTCGACCGACTGGCGCTCTTCCTCGTCTTCGCGCTGCTGCTGGGCGCCTTCCGTGCCGCCACCGGTGACATCTGGGCCGGCATCGGCCTACACGTCGCGTTCCAGACGGTCGCTCAGCTGTTCGGCGACGTCGGGGCGGTCTTCGACGTGGCCGGCGCGAACGTCCTGGGAGTCGTCGCCATGGGGGCCATCCCGTTCTCGGTCAGCTGGTTGGTCCTGCGACACCACTACCGGGACCGCCTGAACTGGCGCGCCCTCGCACCGGAAACGGTGCGTTGAGGGGCTGAAGCCTGGGCGTTCGGCCCACCGCCCCGACCGGCGTGGGGAAGAGTGGCGGGCGAGAGCTGTCGTCGACGAGCGAGCGACGGCACGGCGTCGTGCGGAGGTTTCGGATGAGCGACACGTCTTCGGCCAAGCCCGCCCGCAACGTGGTCCTGGTCCACGGCGCGTACGCCGACGGCTCGTCCTGGTCCGACGTCATCCCGCTGCTGCAGCGGGCCGGGCTGACGGTCACCGCGGTCCAGAACCCGCTGACCTCCCTGGCCGACGACGTCGCGGCAACCAACCGCGCCCTCGACCGCCAGGACGGGCCGACGGTGCTGGTGGGCCACTCCTGGGCCGGCACGATCATCAGCGAGGCCGGCAACCACCCGAGGGTCACCGCCCTGGTGTACGTGGCGGCCCGCGCGCCGGACGCCGGCGAGGACTACACCGCGCTCGCGGCGAAATATCCCACGCCGCCGGCGAACGCCGGCCTCGTGCACCACGACGGGTACGCGCAGCTCAGCGAGAGCGCTTTCCTGAACGACTTCGCCGGTGGAATCGAGGAGACCCGCGCCCGTGCCCTGTACGCGGTGCAGGGCCCGATCGCCAAGGACCTCTTCGGGGGCCGGACGACGACGGCCGCCTGGCGGGACCGGCAGTGCTATTACTCGATCTCCACACAGGACCGCACCACAGCGCCGGAGCTGGAGCGGTTTCTGGCCGATCGGATGAACGCGACGACCATCGAGGTCGAATCATCGCATCTGGCCATGGTCACCCACCCGGAGACGATCGCCGATCTCATTCTGATGGCGACCCGGGGCACCCGCAGCCCCGCGTAGGGCGGCGAGGCTGGCCGCGCGACGGCCAGCCGGCAGCGCCACGAGTTGCCCGGGCGAGCCGTGCTCGATCTTCGTCGGCGACCATGGCATCGAGCATACGTCATACGTCTCACCTCAACACGGCCGCCGGCCGGGCACTGGCGCGCTCGGACCGGAGCACCTGGGCTTGACGGGGCGTAGACATCGGAGGTTTACTGCGTCAACGATGCCAGTCGATGAACTCTGATCGTCCAATGTGGGTGGTCCACGTCATCGGCTGGTTTCAGCGACCCACCCCTGCACCCCCCACCACCCCGCAGCACCTCAGCCGAGCATCGGCGGCCCGGCTTCGGCACCACCGCCATCGCGGCCTCCGGCCTGCCCGTGTGCACAGCCTGAGGTCGACGCTCAGCAGAGGAGCAAGACCATGCGTTCCCGTCCCCGCCTGTTGGCACTCGTCACCGGCCTGGCCGTCATGCTGGCCAGCCTGGTCGCACTGCCGACCCCCGCCTCGGCGGCACCCCTGACCAAGGTCCTGGTGTTCAGCAAGACCGCCGGCTTCCGGCACTCGTCCATCCCCAACGGCATCGCCGCGATCCAGCAGCTCGGCTCGGCCAACGGCTTCACAGTGACCTCGACCGAGGACGCCGCGCAGTTCACCACCTCCAACCTGGCCCAGTACCAGGCAGTGGTCTTCATGTCGACCACCGGCGACGTCCTCAACGCCAGCCAGCAGAGCGCGTTCGAGTCGTACATCGCCGCCGGTGGTGGCTACGTCGGCGTGCACGCCGCGGCCGACACCGAGTACAGCTGGCCGTGGTACGGCTCGCTGGTCGGAGCATGGTTCGACTCGCACCCGGCGATCCAGAACGCCACGGTGAAGATCGAGGACCAGACCAACCCCTCGACCGCCCACCTCGGCACCACCTGGGTCCGCTCCGACGAGTGGTACAACTACCGCACCAACCCCCGGTCCAGCGCCCGGGTGCTGGCCAGCCTCGACGAGTCGTCCTACAGCGGCGGCAACATGGGCGGCGACCACCCGATCACCTGGTGCAAGGCGTACGGCGGCGGGCGTGCCTGGTACACGGGCCTCGGACACACCGAGGCGTCGTACACCGACCCGAACTTCACCCGGATGCTGCTCGGCGGCCTCCAGGTCGCCGCGGGCTCCGTGACGGCTGACTGCTCGCCGCGCACCACGACCCCGCCGCCCACCGCCAGCGGCTCCACCCTGCGGGCCCGCGCCAACAACCAGTACGTCAGCGCGCCCAACGCCACCACCCCGCTGATCGCCAACAAGACCTCGGTGAACACCACCGAGCGGTTCGACCTGGTGAACCTCGCCAACGGCAACGTGGCGCTGCGCGCCAAGGGCAACGGGCAGTTCGTCGCCGCCGAGAACGCCGGTGCCGCCGCGCTGATCGCCAACCGGGCCACCGCCGGCGCCTGGGAGACCTTCCAGCTGGTCCGCAACTCCGACGGCACGGTGAGCCTGCGGGCCACCGTGAACAACCGTTACGTCGCCGCCGACAACGCAGGCGGGTCCCCGCTGATCGCCAACCGGACCTCCATCGGCCAGTGGGAGAAGTTCGACCTGGTCACCACCAACTGACCTGGTCCCCCCGCTCGTCTCCACCACCCCACCTGGTCGTGGTGCGCCCCCGCGCGCCCGTCCACCGGTCGTCGAGAAAGGACGATCATGCTCTCGTACCCCCGGCGCTGGCCCCGGGCGCTCTTCGCGGCGGTCCTCACCGTCGCGAGCGCGGCCCTCGCTGTGGCTGCACCGTCCACCGCCCAGGCGGCGGTGATCCCCGCCTCCGACTATCAGCAGGTCAAGCTCGCCACCGGCTCGGGCGAGCTCGGTGAGGCCATGTCCCTGGCCGTCCTGCCCAACCGCTCGGTGCTGCACACCGCCCGAAACGGTGTCCTGCGGGTGACCGACGTGGCCGGCAACACAAAGGTCTCCGGCACCCTGTCGGTCTACACCCACGACGAGGAGGGGTTGCAGGGCGTCGCCGTCGACCCCAACTTCGCCAGCAACCGGTGGATCTACCTGTACTACTCCCCCACGCTGAGCACCCCGTCCGGGGACGCCCCGACCACCGGCTCGCAGTCTGACTGGGACCGGTGGAAGGGGCACCTGCGGTTGTCGCGGTTCACCCTCAACAGCGACGACACGCTCAACCTGGGCAGCGAGAAGATCGTGCTCCAGGTCGCCAACGACCGTGGGCAGTGCTGCCACGTCGGCGGTGACCTGGACTTCGACGCCGCCGGCAACCTGTACCTGACCACCGGCGACGACACCAACCCGTTCGAGTCGTCCGGCTACGCGCCACTTGACGAACGGACCAACCGCAACCCGCAGTTCGACGCCCAGCGCTCGGCGGGCAACACGAACGACCTGCGGGGCAAGGTGCTACGGATCAAGCCGCAGGCGGACGGCACGTACACGATCCCGTCGGGCAACATGTTCGCGCCCGGCACGTCGGGCACCCGCCCGGAGATCTACGCGATGGGTCTGCGCAACCCGTTCCGGATGAGCGTCGACAAGGCGACCGGCGTGGTCTACCTCGGTGACTACGGCCCCGACGCCGGGTCCACGAACTCCAGCCGGGGCCCTCAGGGTCAGGTCGAGTTCAACCGCATCGCGGCGCCGGGCAACTACGGCTGGCCGTACTGCACCGGCAGCAACACCAGCACGGAAACATACAATGAATACACCTTCCCGTCCGGGCCGTCGCAGTCCAAGTACAACTGCACGGGCGGGCCGACCAACAACTCGTTCCGCAACACCGGGCTCGGCACGTTGCCCGCGGCGAAGCCGGCCTGGATCAAGTACGCGGGCGACTCCGGTTCGCCGTCGGAGTTCGGCAGCGGCTCGGAGTCGCCGATGGGCGGGCCGGTCTACCGGTACAACGCCTCGCTCAACTCCAGCATCAAGTTCCCGCCGTCGCTGGACGGCCAGTTCTTCGCCGGCGAGTACGGCCGCCGCTGGATCAAGGCCATCAAGGTCAACTCCGACGGCTCACGCGGGGAGATCTCCAACTTCCCGTGGACCGGCACCCAGGTCATGGACATGGCCTTCGGCCCGGACGGCGCCCTGTACGTGCTGGACTACGGCACCGGCTCGAACAATCAGGCGCTCTTCCGGATCGAGTACATCGGTGGTGGCAACCGCAGCCCGATCGCGGTCGCCTCGGCGAACCCGACGTCGGGGGCCAACCCGTTGACTGTCAACTTCTCGTCGGCCGGCAGCTCCGACCCCGAGGGCGGCGCGCTCAGCTACCTGTGGACCTTCGGTGACGGCACCACGTCGACGGCGGCCAACCCCACCAAGACGTACACCACCAACGGCTCGTACAGCCCCACCCTGAAGGTCACCGACCCGACCGGCCTGTCCGGCACGGCGAGCCTGATCGTCACAGTGGGCAACACCGCGCCGACGGTGTCACTCACCGCGCCCACCGACGGGCAGCTGTTCAGCTTCGGTGACACGGTGCCGTACCAGATCTCGGTGAGCGACCCGCAGGACGGCACGATCGACTGCTCCAAGGTGAGCCTGACGTACGCGCTGGGCCACGACAGCCACGCCCACCAGATCACCTCGAAGACCGGGTGCAGCGGCACGATCACCTTGCCGACCGACGGTGAGCACGACTCGGCCGCAAACATCTACGGGGTCTTCGACGCCGCGTACACCGACAACGGTGGGCTGACCACGCACAGCATCAAGACGCTGCAACCGAAGCACCGCCAGGGTGAGCACTTCGGCGCCCAGTCCGGTGTCCAGGCCACCGACCACACCAACGCCGAGGGTGGCCGCACGGCCGGGTTCATCGAGAACAACGACTGGATCTCCTACCAGCCGTACAACCTGGCCAACGCCAACCGCATCACCGTAAGGGCGTCGTCGGCCGGCGCCGGTGGCACCATCGAGGTCCGGGCCGGGTCGGCCACCGGCACCCTGCTGGGCACCGTCACGGTTCCGGTGACCGGCAACTGGGAGACCTTCGTCGAGGCGTCCGCCACGATCAGCAACCCGCCCACCGCGTCGACGACGCTGTACCTGGTGTTCAAGGGTGGGTCCGGCTACCTGTTCGATGTCGACGCTTTCACCTTCGCCACCGGCACCGGTAGCAGCGCGCCGGCGACCACCTTGCGGGCGCAGGTCAACAACCAGTACGTGTCGGCGGTCGGCAGCACCGCGTTGATCGCCAACAAGGCCAGCGTCGGTACGACCGAGCAGTTCGACCGGGTGGACGCCGGCAACGGTGCCATCGCCCTGCGGTCGCGCGCCAACGGGCTCTACGTCTCCGCCGAGAACGCGGGCGCGGAGCCGTTGATCGCCAACCGCACCTCTGTGGGGGCGTGGGAGACCTTCCAGCTCATCAACAACTCCGACGGGACGGTCAGCCTGCGCGCCACGATCAACAACCAGATCGTCGCCGCCGAAAACGCCGGGGCCGGGTCACTGATCGCGAACCGGACGTCGGTCGGGTCCTGGGAGAGGTTCGTCCTGACCACGGGCTGACGAACGAGTGGTGGGCCCGGCCTGGGCGGCGACCAGGCCGGGCCCTACCGTGTGAAGTAGGCGGCGCTCTGCGGATCCGCCGGATAGTAGGACTCCACAGCGATCTCCTCGATGGTGATGTCCATCGGGGTGCCGAACGTGGTGATGGTCGAGAACAGCCGCAGCTCGCGTCCACCGATCCGCAGGATCATCGGGATCACCACGTCGGCGTCGACCCGTTGGTCCGGTGGCTCCTCGGGCAGCGGGCTCAGCAGTTCTTCGTAGAGCGCCGCGAGTTCCGCGTCGGGCGCTGCGGCGAGCTGGCGTGAGATCCGGCTGCGGAACACCGCCCGCACGTCCGCCAGGTTGACGACCAGAGGGGCGAGCCCGCGCGGGTGCAGGCCCAGCCGAACCAGGTTCACCGGCGGTCGCAACAGGTCGGGTGCCACGTACGCGAAGAACGGGTCGACCGCGCGGTTGGTCAGCACGATGTTCCACCGGCGGTCGAAGACCAGCGCCGGATACGGCTCGTGCGCCTGGAGCACCCTGCGGACCGCGTCGAGGGCACCCGACAGTGCGGCGTCGTCGAGCGGGCGCTGCGCGTACCGGGGCGCGAAGCCGGCGGCGAGCAACAGCTGGTTGCGATCACGCAGTGGCACGTGGAGCTGGTCGGCGAGCCGGAGGATCATGTCGGCGCTCGGCGTGGACTTGCCGGTCTCGACCAGGCTGACGTGCCGAGCCGAGACATCCGCGGCGATCGCCAGGTCGAGCTGGCTGAGCCCTCGGCGCTTGCGCCACCGCCGCAGGAGTTCTCCGACCGCATACACGATCATGAGCCTACTCATCGTCGCCCCGGACACCATGAAGTGCGATGTCATCGACAAGCACACGAGGCCGGGGAAACACTTGCGGCCATGAGCACCGAGAACAAGAGCATCGTCGGTCGTGCGTTGGCGGGGCTGGTCGACACCGGCGACGTCGACACGCTCGCGTCGTACCTGAGCGAGGACTTCACCCATCACCGGTCGGATTCGACGACCTCGACCAGGGCGCAGTGGCTCGCCGCGGTCCGCGCCGCGCTGGGCCCGACCGCCGGCATGCGGGTCGACATCCTGCACCTACTGGCCGACGGTGACCACGTCGTGGTGCACTCGCGACGCCGACTCCCCGACGGGGGGCCGGAGATCGTGGTCGTCGACGTCCTGCGGATCGCCGACGGACTGATCGCGGAGGTGTGGGAAGTCATCGAACCGGCCGCCCAGGCGGCCGCCAACGGCGCGTGGTGGGACGCGAGTGCCTAGATCGGGAAGCGGCCGTGGCGCCAGTGCCAGTGACCGCCGGCCCGCAGGTGGTCGATGATCGCGCGTTGGAGCACCGTGCGGCGCGGCAGCTCGCCGAGCGGGGTGGTCAGGGTCCGGAACCCGAACCGCAACACCTCGATGTCGGCGTCCGGCCCCGCCGACTCGTCGTAGGGCTCCAGCTCGAACCGGCGCTGGAACCGCACGATGTTGGAGTCCTCCGGTAGGTACTCCCGCAGCTGCGGGTCGAGGAGCCACGAGGCGCAGGAGAACGCGGTGTAGCGCTCGTCGGGGAAATGCCGGGGGAAGAACGCGCGGGCCTCGTCGAGGGACGCCTCGACCGCCTCCGGGGTCAACGGCCCCGAATCGGGGACGTGCAGGCCGATGGCGTCGTCGCCACGCTGGTGCTGTAGCCGGCCCAGCTCGTAGACGCTGCCGCGCGAGTGCAGCGTCAGCCAGCTCTGCATGATCGGCCAACCCTCGCCGCGCATCCGCCGGTCGATGGCGAGGTTGCGGCCCAGGTCAGCCAGGGTCACCCAGGTCACGGCATCGGGGATGCCGTGGTCGCGGTGGTACCCGTGCACCACGTCGACCAGGGCCAGGTACGCGTACACGTAGAGATGGCGCCAGGCCGGGCCTCGGTCTCGGGGCAGCTCCGGGCCGGGCGACAGCCAGTCGTAGCCCGCGAGGTCGGCGCGGACCAGGGCGATCGAGCGGTCGAGCAGCCAGCGCAACTCCGGAATCCAGAGCGGAGAGTCGGGGTCGGGCCAGCCCGCCATGATCTCCGCGGCGTCGTCCGGCGGCACGGCGAGCCGGTCGAGGAGCGCGGACGCGTCGGCCTTGGCCGGCAACGGAGCTGACGGCCCGTCACCGGCGAGCCGGTGCACGCGCTCGACCTCCTCGACGGGCACCCCGAGCCGGGCGGCGGTGTCGTCCAGATCCACGCCGACGACCATACCGGCCGGCGGGTTTCTCAGGAGTCCGCCGGCACCCCGGCATCGAGCTGCCCGATCATCGGCGCGAGGAGATCGTTGAGCTCCCGGGCCACCACCGCCACGGCCCGGCGCGCCGCCGCGGCGACCTCGTCGTCCGGACCGTCGGGCGTGGGCGGCAGGTCATCCAACGGGACCGGCGCCTCCACCTGAAGCAACGCGCGCAGATACGGGCGGCGCGTCTGGTCCTGCTCGGTGGGCGTGGTGAACTGGCCGAACAGCTGGGGCCAGTTCTGCCAACCACGATCGCGCTGCCACTGCTTGGTCCAGGTCAGCTCGGCCGGCCAGCGGGAGGCCAGTGTCACCTCGCAGACCAGGCTGCCGTCCCACGGGCTACGCGCGCAGGTCGCCGAGATGATCCGCCGGTGCCAGCGCACGAAGCCGGGCGACAGCTCGGTGGCCAGCCGCCAGGCGGTCACCGCGAACGCCACGGGCGCGAAGTCACCCCAGGTGTCGGCGAACTCGTCGATCCGACGAAACACCTCGGCCTCGTACCGGCCGCGCCCGTCGGTGCCATGCTCACGGTCGAACTGCTCGTCCAGCCAGAAGGCGCGCGGCTCCGGCATTCTCAACCCCGTTTCACAGCGATGGTGTTGCGTACCTCGAACCTATGCGAATGTCGGGGTTGCGGACGCCATCCTCGCCCGTTGTCAACCTGCCGCTCCGGCGAGGTGCCGGCACCCCGCTCAGCCGACGAAGACGCAGAAGGGATGCCCGGCCAGGTCGGCGTACCACGCGCAGAGGCTCCTCCGGGTCGTTGATGCGGTCGTACAACAGCCGACCGCCGAGGCGCAGCACGCGCTCATGCTGGACCAGCACCCCCTCGACGCCCTTGCCGCAGCGACGGGCGGCTTGACAAAGGGCGGGTTCCAGAGTGGACGATGCACCGTGCGAATTCTTGTGGTGGGTGGCAGCGGCCTGATCGGCGCTCACGTCGTGGACGTTCTTCGGGAGCGTGGCCATGCCGCGACCACCGTGGCGCGTACCGCGCGACCCGACGTCGACCACCTGCTCGACGTCGGGTCCGCCTCGATCGAGGACCTGCGGCCGCTGCTCGCCGGTCACGACGGCGTCGTGTACGCCACCCGCACCGAGGAGCAACGACCGCTGCCCAAACCGATCTACCCCGAGTTCCGCCGCGACAACGTCGACCCGGTGGTACGCCTGTTCACCGCCGCCCGCCTCGAAGGTCTCACCCGGGGCGTCGTGATGGGCTCCTACTACACCTACTTCGACCGGCTCCACCCGCAGTGGCGCCTCGCCGAACGGCACACGTACATCCGGTGCCGCCTGGAGCAGGCCAGGGAGGGGCGGGCGGCGGCCGGCGAGGGTCTGCCGGTCGCCGTACTCGAACTGCCGTTCGTCTTCGGTCGGGCCGGCGACCGACTGCCCAACTGGGCCGGTCCGCTGGACCGGTGGGCCCGCTCGCGTACCCCTCTGGTCGCCCCGACCGGCGGCAGCGCCGCGGCCTCCGCCCGCAGCGTGGCCGAGGTCGCGGTCGACGCCCTGGAGCAGGCCAGCGGTGCGGACATCCCGGTCGCCGACGAGAACCTCACCTGGACCGACATGATCGGGCGCATCGCCGAGGCGGTGGGCCGACCCCGCCGGGTCGCGCGGATGCCGTCCGGCGCCGCGAAGGCCGCGCTGCGACTGGGCGGCGCGCTACAGTCCCTCGGCCGCAAGGAGTCGGGGGTGAACCCCAGCTACCTCGCCGACCTCCTGCTCACCGACCTGTTCATCGAACCGACGAGCGGCCGCCCGCTGGACCCGGCGCTGCGCGAAACCTTCCCGCGCGGCGCGGGAGCCTAGCGGGGCCCAATATCCGCGCAACTGTCTCCATCGCGCACGAGGCCCCCGTATCCGCGAAATAGGGGGCCGACCCACGGCGGCCGTCAGCGGAGCTGTTCGGCCAGGCCGACGATGATGCCCTCCGGGCCACGGACGTAGCAGAGCCGGTAGGCGTCCTCGTATCGCTCCAACTCCCCGACGAGTTCGGCGCCGTGGCCGCGCAGCCGGGTGATCACGTCCTCGATGTCGTCGACGGCGAACATGATGCGGCGAATGCCCAGCGTGTTCGCCGGCGCGTTCTTCGGTTCCCCGCCGATCGCCGCCGGTCGGTGGAACATCGCCAGCTCGACCTTGCCGTGGCCGTCCGGGGTCCGCAGCATCGCGACCTCCTGCCGGACGTCGTCGATGCCGATGACACGCTCCACCCACCGCCCCTCGACCGGCCCCCGCCCCTCCAACTCCATGCCGAGTTCGACGAAGAACGCGATGACCGCGTCGAGGTCCTCGACAACGATGAGGACGTTGTCCATCCGCTGGATCGCCATGCTGGATCTCCCTGCTCTGGTGCGCTCACGGTGACCGCATCCTCCCCGAGGACGGAGCCACCCGGCCGTTCTCGACATGAAGAACGGGTTCTTTGCGGCAGGACGGCCCGGCCAGCCGGCAGGACCGCCGGCATGTTGACTCCTGCCGGGCGTCCTGCCTGTCTCCCGGCAGCGAACGTTGCTTGACTCAGCGGCATGACATCAATACGGAAAGCGATCACCCGTACGGTGGTCGTCGGGGCACTGGTCGGCGCAACGGCGCTCACCGGTCCCACCTCCGCGTACGCGGAGTCCGGCCAACCGGGGGCCGCCGGTGCCGCCGAGTCCCTCCTCGACATCATCCCGGCACAGACCCTGGACCAGATGGTCGCCCAGGCCCCACTGGTCGACGCGGCCAATGTCATCCGCACCGCTGTGGAACGCGCGCCGGCCCGCGGCTATGCCGGCATCGGCCTGGTCGACGACCACGTCACCCTGTGGTGGAAGGGTGTGCCGCCCACCGACATCGCCGCAGCCGTCACCGCCGCCCGCCGCACCGCGCCGGTCCAGGTAGCCAACGCCACCTACTCCCGCGCCGAACTGCACAAGGCGGCTGCCGCCCTCACCCCGGTGGTGAAGGCCGACCCGGCGGACGCCAGCCACTCGGTCCGGCTGCGCACCGACGGCACCGGCATCGAGATCGGCGTGGACTACACCGCGGGCGCCAAGCTGCCGAAGCTGCCGGCCACCGGCGTGCGTACCAGCTTCGTCAGGAGCGACCGGATGGTCGAACGGTCGCGGGCCAACGATGCCGCGCCGTTCGACGGCGGGGCGTCCATCGGGGTCACCATACCCTGGTGCACCGCAGGCTTCGGCGTACGCGACGTGGACACCGACGCCGGTTACCTCCTCACCGCCGAACACTGCGGTGCCATCGGCTCACCCTGGCACGTCGGCTTGTCCACCGGCACCGGCACGCTGGTCGGCTACGCGGTCGACAGCAACGACGACCACGACACGATGATCATTTCGACGTCGACGCCCGGCGACCACCTCTACGTCGGCGGTCAGCATGACGAGGTCCGCGCCCAGGTGGTCGGCTGGACCGAGGTCTTCCCCGGCCAGCTGCTGTGCCAGTCCGGGTACACCTCCGCGGGTGAGGTCGGCGGTCCGGTCTGCAACCTGCGGGTCGACTTCCACTACGACGACATCGAGGACCTCGTCGAGGCCACCCAGCTCGACGGCCAGGAGGCCGCCCGGGGCGGCGACAGTGGCGGCCCGGTCTACTCCGTCAACGCCAACGGCACCGTGCTCGCCGCCGGCACCACCACCCGATCGGCCGGTCGGGGCTTCGGCTTCCAGGACTTCGCCACCGCCCGCGACGACTACGGCAACATCGTGCCGGCGACGACGATCGCCAGCACCTGCCGGGTCTCCTTCGTCGTCACCAACTCGTGGGGCACCGGCTACAGCGCCAGCGTCACCGTCTACAACGACGGCCCGGCCACCAACAGCTGGTCGTTGGGCTTTGCCTTCCCGGGTGGACAACTCATCCAGGGCCACTGGAACGGCATCTTCCAGCAGACCGGCGCAGCGGTGACTGTGACCAACGAGAACCACAACGCCAGCATCCCGACCGGCGGCGCCGTCAACTTCGGCTTCACCGCGAACGGCTCCCCCGCCACCCCGTCCCCGTTCACCCTCAACGGCACCACCTGCAACTGACCCTGTCCACCGACACCGGACCCCGCCGCATCGCCGGCGGGGCCCGGTGCGTGTCGGTCAGAACCCGGCCAGTTCCCGTCGCAGGGTGGCGCGCAGGGTCCGCACCTCCGGTGCGTCGAGTTCGCCGCACCGGTCGAGCGCCCGCTCGCGCAGCCGGCGGGCGTCGGCGGCCCCGCCCGCAGCCGATCCGGCCAGCGCCGCGAGCGCGTACAGGGTCTGCGCCTCCCACCACGGGCAGGACAGCGCGGTATACAGGGCCAGCGCCGCCCCCAGCGCTTCGGCCGCCGCGTCGACCTCACCCAACGCCCGGAGCGCGAGTCCGTACCGGTGGATGGCGTTGGCCTCGCTGAACGTCGCGCCGCAGCTGTGGAACAGCCGCCGGGCGTCGGCGTACTCGTCGGCGGCGGCCCGCCACTGGCCCATCCCGGCCAGGTCAGCCCCGAGACTCATCATCGCCCCGGCCCTCGCCACCGCCGCGCCGGTACGGCTGAGGCCGCTGCCGCGGCCGTAGAACGCCAGCACGTCGCGGTGCAGGTCGGCTGCTTCGGCGAACCGGCCGAGCGCGGCCAGCGCTCCGCCCTGCACGCTCGCCGCGCCGTGCTCGCCGAGGGCGTACCCGATCTCGCGAAACAGGCCGACGGCCCGGCGGCAATGGTCGACGGCTAGCACACCGCTGCCGATCCGAATGAAGATCGCGGCGGTGTAGGTCAGCGCCCACGCCTCCTCCCGGCGGTCCCCGATCAGCCGGGCCAACTCCAGCGCCCGGTCCAGGGCAGCCAGCCCATCGGTGTTGCGGTCCCGGCAGAAGTACCGGGCCCAGCCCAGGAAGTTCAGCAGGACCGCCTCGTCGCGAGGGCTACCGGCGGCCCGGGCCGCGGCCACTCCCAGCGAGAAGATCTCGTCCCAGGAGTGCCGGTGACTGTTGGCGTCCGAGTACCAGTGCAGATCCCTGGTGACCGCGACCACGTCGGCGTGCCGACCGCGCCGCGCCGCGTCGCGCAGCGCCGCCAGCCAGTTGCCGGACTCCCGATCCAACCAGTACGCCGCCGCCCGATCGTCGTCGAACGGGGAATCGACCCGACAGGCGACCGGTTCGAACATCAAGCCGGCCTGCCGGGTACGCCGCAGCAGCCAGCCGACCATCTGATCGTGCGCCTCCGTCCGGCAGACCTGTTGTTCCTCGGCGTCGAGGCGTTCCTGGGCGTAGAGCCGGACCAGGTCGTGAAACTGGTACCGGTCCCCCAGGGTCAGGAGAACACCAGCCTCGACCAACTCCTCCAGGGCCGCCGCCGCGGTCTCCTCGGCGGTGCCGGCCACGGCGGCGACCAGCGCGGGTTCGAAGTCGGTGCCGGGAATCAGCGAGGCCCGCCGGAACACTCGCGCGGTCATCGGGTCCAATTGCCGATAGGAGACCTCGAACGCGGATCGGACGCCCAGGTCTCCAGCGGTCAACACGGTGAGGCGCCGACGCTGGTCGTGGAGCAGGTCCACCAGCCAACCGACCGACCATTGCGGTCGGCTGGCGAGGCGGTTGCCGGCGATCCGGACGGCCAGCGGCAGCCGGCCGCAGAGTTTGACCAGTTGGTCGGCCGCGACCGGCTCGGCGGCGATCCGGTCGGCACCGACGATCGCCGCGAGCAGCAGTCGACCGGCTGCCGGGGTGAGCAGGTCGAGCGGCAGGCGGACCGCACCGGCAAGGCCAGTCAGTGGACGCCGGCAGGTGACCAGCGCGAGGCATCCCCGCCCGGCCGGCAGCAGTGGGCGTACCTGTGCCTCGCTTGCGGCATTGTCCAGGACCACCAGCAGCGGCCGGTCCCGGGTGAGGGTGCGGAACAGGCCACCCCGCTCGGCCAGCGACACCGGCACCCGGCTGTCCGGCACCCCGAGCGACCGCAGCAGTCCGGCCAGCGCCTCGGCCGGATCGACCGGGCCGTCCGGTGAGACGCCCTGCAGGTCGACGAAGAGCTGTCCGCCGGCGAAGGCCGGGCTGAGTCGATGTCCAGCGGCGACGGCGAGGCTGGTCTTGCCGATCCCCGGCGGCCCGTGCAGCACCACCACCGAGGCGGTGTCCGGCCGCCCTGCGGTGACGTCGGCGGCCAGCGCCGCGAGCCGTTCCAGGATCTCCGCCCGGCCGGCCAGGTCCGGAACGGCGGCGGGCAGTTCCCCGGGTACGACCATCGCCGCTCGGTCGTACGGCGCCTCCGCGCGGTCGCCCGGCAGTTCCGCGCGGTCGCCCGGCAGTTCCGCGCGGTCGTGCGGCGCCTCCGCGCGGTCGTGCGGCGCCTCCGCGCGGTCGTGCGTTTGCCTCTCGACCCGGGCCAGGGCGACGAAACGGTCGCGGTCCGCCCCGGCCAGCCGCAGGGCGTCGGCGAGCAGCACCACCGTCCGTCGTTGCGGGCTGCGCACCCGGCCGCGCTCCATCTCCCGGATGCCGCGGACACTGGAACCGGCCGACTCGGCAAGCTCCTCCTGGGTCAGCCGCCGCTCCAAGCGGAGGGTCCTGAGGAGGCCTCCGAACTGGTCACGCCGCACCTGACTCTTGGGCATGTTCCCCCAACCACCCAACGGCCGCACTTACGTAGCGTGCGTCGATGCTCGCATATGCGTGACGGATTACCGGCCACTGTGCACCGAGTGTGAGTATCGCCATGGCGAATCCTCGACGAGCCATCGGAAGCCAGGTTGCGCTCGGCCGGCCACAGTTCACACCCACGGATCTCCCGAGCCAGGCGCAAGCTATCGGCCCTCAGTTCTATCTGGACCGACCAACCAGGACGGTGCCGCCGGAGTCCGCTCCTGGTCGCGGCCGCGCTGCTGCCCGCCCTGTTGGTCTTCCTGAGGAGGCGCTCACCCCACCACGACTGGAGGCGGGCCGCCGAAATCAGGTCCCGGTCGAGCTGATGCGCTTCGCCTACACGCTGGCTGCCCCACCAAGGGCTTTGCTGATCGCCGGCGCCGACCAACAGGTGCGGTTCAGGGCGCCTGAGCCTGTCACTTGGCGTTGAAGTAGTTGGCCTCCGGGTGGTGGACCACTATCGCGTCGGTGGCCTGCTCCGGCATGAGCTGGAACTCCTCGGACAACTCGACCCCGATCCGGTCCGCACCGAGCAGATCCATGATCTTCGCCCGGTCTTCCAGGTCGGGGCAGGCCGGGTAGCCGAACGCGTACCGGCAACCCCGGTAGTCGTTGTGCAGGATGCCGGCCAGGTCCGCCGGGTCGTCGTGCCCCAGCGGACGACCGTCGGGCAGGGTCATCTCGGCGCGGATGCGCTGGTGCCAGTACTCGGCGAGGGCCTCGGTGAGCTGCACGGAGAGGCCGTGCACCTCCAGGTAGTCGCGGTACTCGTTGCGGGCGAACAGCTTCGCCGCGTACTCGCTGACCGGCTGACCGACGGTGACCAGTTGCAACGCGACCACATCGAGCTGGTCGCCCTGTGGCTTGAAGAAGTCCGCCAGGCAGAGCCGCCGCTCCTGCCGCTGGCGCGGGAAGGAGAACCGGGCGCGCTCCGCGTGCCCGTTCTCGTCGAGCACCACCAGGTCATTGCCCTCGGAGTACGCGGGGAAGTAGCCGTACACCACGGCTGCCTCAAGGACCTGGTCGGCGATCAGCCGGTCCAACCAGTACCGCAGCCGCGGGCGGCCCTCGGTCTCGACCAGCTCCTCGTAGGAGGGTCCGCTGCCGCTCCGGGCGCCGCGCAGCCCCCACTGCCCGGAGAAGGTGGCCCGCTCGTCGAGCAGCGCGGCGTAGTCGGCCATCGGCACGCCCTTGACCACGCGGGTGCCGAAGAACGGCGGGGTGGGCACCGACACGTCGGCGGCCACGTCGGAGCGGACCGAGGAGTCGTGCAGCTCCGGCAGCGACGTGGTGACCATTGAGCGCTGCCGTTCCCGGCGCGCCCGCCGGGCCGCGAGGGCCGCCTCCCGCTCCGGGTCGATCACCGGGGCGCCGCCGCGCTTGGCGGTCATCACCCTGTCCATCAGGGACAGACCCTCGAACGCGTCCCGCGCGTAGTGCACCTGCCCGGGGAACGTCGACCGCAGGTCGTCCTCGACGTACGCGCGGGTCAGCGCCGCCCCACCCAGCAGGACCGGCCAGCGCTCCGCCACCCCGCGGGTGGCCATCTCGGCCAGGTTCTCCTTCATGATGACAGTGCTCTTGACCAGCAGCCCGGACATGCCGATCGCGTCGGCGCGGTGCTGCTCGGCGGCGTCCAGGATGGCGCTGATCGGCTGCTTGATGCCGATGTTCACCACCTCGTAGCCGTTGTTGGACAGGATGATGTCGACCAGGTTCTTGCCGATGTCGTGCACGTCGCCGCGCACTGTGGCGAGCACGATGCGGCCCTTGCCGCCGTCCTCGAGGGTCTCCATGTGCGGTTCCAGGTAGGCCACCGCGGTCTTCATCACCTCGGCGGACTGGAGCACGAACGGCAGCTGCATCTGGCCGGAGCCGAACAGCTCGCCGACCACCTTCATGCCGTCCAGCAGGATGTCGTTGATGATCGACAGTGGGGACCGGCCACCGGCCATCGCCTCGTCGAGGTCGGCCTCCAGGCCGTTGCGCTCACCGTCGATGATCCGCCGCTTGAGCCGCTCGTCCAACGGCAGCGCGGCCAACTCCTGTGCCCGGCTGGCCCGTGCGCTGGTCACGTCGACGCCCTCGAAGAGCTCCAGGAAGCGCTGCAACGGGTCATAGCCCTCGCGGCGCCGGTCGTAGACCATGTCGAGGGCGACCTCGCGCTGCTCGTCGGGAATCTTCGACATCGGCAGGATCTTGCTGGCGTGCACGATCGCGGAGGTCAGGCCGGCCTGCACGCACTCGTGCAGGAACACCGAGTTGAGCACCTGCCGGGCCGCCGGGTTGAGCCCGAAGGAGATGTTCGAGATGCCGAGGGTGAAGTTGATCCCTGGGTAACGCCGGGCGATTTCCCGGATCGCCTCGATGGTCTCCAGTCCGTCGCGGCGGGTCTCCTCCTGCCCGGTGGCGATCGGGAAGGTCAGCGTGTCGATCAGGATGTCGGACAGGTCCATCCCCCACCGGCCGGTCAGGTCGTCGATGGTGCGCGAGGCGATGCGGACCTTGTCCGCCGCGGTGCGCGCCTGCCCTTCCTCGTCGATGCACATCACGACTACTGCGGCACCGTGCTCCCGGATCACCGGCATCACCCGCCCGTACCGGGACTCGGGGCCGTCGCCATCCTCGAAGTTCACCGAGTTGACCACGCACCGGCCACCGAGCATCTCCAGCCCGGCCTCGATCACCGCCGGCTCGGTGGAGTCCAACATGATCGGCAGGGTCGACGCGGTGGCGAACCGCCCGGCCAGCTCGCGCATGTCCTGCGTGCCGTCGCGGCCGACGTAGTCCACACACAGGTCGAGCAGGTGCGAGCCGTCGCGTGCCTGACTGCGGGCGATCTCCACACAGGCCCGCCAGTCGCCGGCGAGCATCGCCTCCCGGAACGCCTTCGAGCCGTTGGCGTTGGTCCGCTCCCCCACCATCAGCACCGACGCGTCCTGGGCGAACGGCACCGGGTGGTAGACCGAGGAGACGCCCGCCTCGTGCCGGGGCTCGCGGGCCGGGGCGGTGACGCCGTGCAGCCGCTCGGACAGCACCCGGATGTGTTCCGGGGTGGTGCCGCAGCAGCCACCGACCAGCCCCACGCCGTACTCGGTGATGAACCGCTCCAGGGCCTCGGCCAGCTCTACGGGAGTCAGCGGGAAGTACGCCCCGTCGGCGGTCAGCACCGGCAGGCCGGCGTTCGGCATCACCGACAGCGGGATGCGGGAGTGCTGCGACAGGTAGCGCAGGTGCTCGCTCATCTCGGCCGGGCCGGTCGAGCAGTTGAGCCCGATCAGGTCCACACCGAGCGGCTCGATCGCGGCGAGGGCCGCCCCGATCTCGCTGCCGACCAGCATGGTGCCGGTGGTCTCCACCGCCACGTGACAGATGATCGGCACCGACTGGCCCAGCTCGGCCATGGCCCGCTTCGACCCGACCACTGCCGCCTTGACCTGGAGCAGGTCCTGGCAGGTCTCGATGATCAGCGCGTCCGCGCCGCCGACGATCAGACCCGCGGCGTTCTCCTGGTAGGCGTCGCGCAGGGTCGAGTAGGCGGCGTGCCCGAGGGTGGGCAGCTTGGTGCCCGGCCCGATCGAGCCGAGCACGAACCGGGGCCGCTCCGGGGTGCTGGCCGCGTCGGCGGCCTCCCGAGCGATCCGGGCGCCCGCCTCGGACAACTCGCGGATGCGGTGCGGGATGTCGTACTCGGCGAGGTTGGCGAGGTTGGCCCCGAAGGTGTTGGTCTCCACGCAGTCGGCACCGACGGCCAGGTAGGCGTCGTGCACCCCGCGTACCACGTCCGGGCGGGTGACGTTGAGGATCTCGTTGCACCCCTCCAGCCCGTCGAAGTCGTCGAGCGTGAGGTCCGCGGCCTGAAGCATCGTGCCCATCGCGCCGTCGGCGAGGAGAATGCGATCAGCCAGCACATCCATCAATGAAGTCCGCACCCGTTCAGGTTAGTGCGATCCGGCCGGACTCCACGACTCTCCTCGAGCGATCCCCTATTGTGTCACGGGGATCACCCTGTCTGGTTCGTTCGGGTATGACCTGCTGCCGGAGCGGCCGACCGGCGCGGCCGGCGGGCCGCACCCTTGCCCTGCACGTAGGCTGACGGACGTGAAGGACAACAGGGACGCCGCCGGGCCACACGGTATGACGACCGGGCGCGGTCCCGACGCCAGCCGCGACGAGCAGGGTGAGGTGACGGCGTGACCGAGTTCGACGGACTGCCGGTGCTGCGGTCCCCGGTGGCGATCGCCGCGTTCGAGGGCTGGAATGACGCCGCCGACGCGTCCACCGCCGCGGTCGAGCACCTGGAGCAGGTCTGGAACGCCCGGCAGATCGCCGAGCTGGATCCGGAGGACTTCTACGACTTCCAGGTCAGCCGGCCCACCATCACGATGGCCGACGGGGAGACCCGGCGGGTGGAGTGGCCGACGACCCGGTTCATGGTGGCCAGCCCGGAGGGCACCGACCGCGACGTGGTGCTGATCCGCGGCATCGAGCCGAGCATGCGCTGGCGGACGTTCTGCGAGCAGGTTCTGGAGATCTGCCACAGCCTGGAGGTGGAACGGGTGGTGCTGCTCGGCGCCTTGCTGGCCGATGTGCCGTACACCCGGCCGCTGCCGATCAGCGGCAGCGCCTCCGACGCGCAGGCCGCCGAGCGCTACCAGCTCACTCCCACCCGGTACGACGGGCCGACCGGCATCGTCGGCGTGCTGCACGACGCCTGCACCCGCGCCGAGGTGGACGCCGTCTCGTTCTGGGTGCACGTGCCGCACTACGCAAACAACCCGCCCTGCCCGAAGGCCACCCTCGCCCTGCTGCACCGGGTCGAGGAGGTCGTCGACCTGCCGGTGCCGATGGCCGACCTGGCCGAGGAGTCCGCCGAGTGGGAGCAGCGGGTGCGCAGCGCCGCGGAGCAGGACGCCGAGCTGGGCGAGTACGTCCGCGAGCTGGAAGAAAGGGTCGGCGACGAGGGAATCACCCCGTTGACCGGTGACGAGATCGCCCAGGAGTTCGAGAAGTACCTGCGCCGCCGGGGCGGTTCGGCCGGCCCCACCGCCGGCTCCTGGTAGCACTGTTTCGTTGCGGGCCTTCGGACCTTTTGTGGTCCGGGGGCCCGTTTTCGCGTGTCCGGGGTGGCGCCGTCACACTCGCTGGGGCATCCTAGGAACCTAGATGTGATCAAGGAGGCGGGTGTGCAGATCAATCCCGGGGCCGCCGAGTTCCCGCACCGACAGATCGCCGCGCAGCTCAAGGCCCAGGTCCGCCGGGGCGACTGGGGGCCGGGCGAGCGGCTACCGTCCATCCCGGCCATCGCCGAGATGTTCGGCGTCGCCAAGCAGACAGTGCAACGCGCCGTCGACCAGCTGCGGGTCGAGGGCATCCTGATCACCAAACCCGGCTCCGGCACGTACGTCCGGGGCACTCGCCGCCGCCTCAACCGCCTCTCCCGAGGCCGGTACGGCGGCTTCCGCGGCTACCACACCGACCTGGCCGCCCGATATCGCCAACAGCTCGTCTCCGTGGGGCACGCCCCCGCCCCCGCCGAGGTGGCCGACGCCTTCGGCGTGTCCGACGGCACCAACCTGCTCTGCCGCCGGCACCTCGTCCGCACCGACGACTCCCCCGTCGAGGTGGGCGCCTCCTGGTTCCTGCCCCGCGACACCGCAGGCACCTCGCTGGAGCGCACCGAGGCGTTCGGCCGGCCGCTCTACCAGGAGGCCGAGGAAGCGACCGGACGGCGGTACGTCTCGGCCACCGACACGATCAGCGCCCGCCAGCCGAGCCGGGAGGAGGCCGAGACCCTCCAGATCCGGCCGGACACCCCGGTGCTGCACCTGCTGCACGTCGCGTACGACGCGCACCGCAAGCCGATCGAGGTGTCCCAGGCGACCTGGCCCGGCCCCATGACCACCCTCACCGAGGAATACAAGATCCCCGGCCCGACCCCCGACCCGGAACCCGACCCCGGCCTGGTCCTGGGCTAACCCGCCCCTGCCCTGCCCCGCCCGGCCCGGCCCGGCGATCTTGCACTTCCTGTCACCCGTTTGCCCCCGATTGGCACCTTTCGTAACGTCAAAAAGTGCAAGATCGGCGGCGAGGTGTGGGGCGCGGCCCGACGGGGTCATGCCGCACCCAGAGCGCTCCGTCGATCATGGAGTTGTGGCGCCTCGCACAAGGTGCACCGCCACCCCATACCGGCCACCACAACTCCATGATCGACGCAGGCCAACGGACGACACAGGCCAACGGACGACGCAGGCCAGCGGACGGCGCCAGCCAACGGAAGACGCAGGCCTGCGAGGGGCTAGAGGCGGATGCCCAGGAGGGCGTCTACGGTGTTCGCGAAGAGGGCGGGCGCTTCGGGGTCGTCGGTGGCACCGGCGAGGGTCGCCTCGGCCCAGCGGTCGGCTGCGGCCAGGGCGCCGGGGGTGTCCAGGTCGTCGGCCAGGCGTGCGCGTACCTCGGCCAGCAGCTCAGCCCCGGACGGCCCGGCGGGCGCGGCGGCGGCCCGCCGCCAACGGTCCAGACGCTCGTGCGCGGCGGTGAGCAGGTCGTCGGTCCAGGTGCGGTCGCTGCGGTAGTGCCCGGAGATCAGCGCCAGCCGGATCGCCATCGGGTCGACCTTGTCGGCGCGCAGCCGGGACACGAAGACCAGGTTGCCGCGGGACTTGGACATCTTCTCGCCGTCCAGACCGATCATGCCGGCGTGGACGTAGTGCTCGGCGAACGGCGCCTGGCCGGTGAGCCGCTCGGCGTGCGCGGCGGAGGCCTCGTGGTGCGGGAACAGCAGGTCGTTGCCGCCGCCCTGCACGTCGATCCGGTCGCCGAGCAGGTTGAGCGCGATCACCGCGCACTCGATGTGCCAGCCGGGGCGGCCCGGGCCCAGCTCGCCGCCCGGCCAGGACGGCTCGCCCTCGCGGGCGCCGCGCCACAGCAGCGGGTCCAGTGGGTCCCGCTTGCCGGCCCGGTCGGGGTCGCCGCCGCGCTCGGGGAAGATCTCCAGCATCTGCTCGCGGGTCAGGTTCGACTCGTAGCCGAAGCGGGGCGTGGCGGAGATGTCGAAGTAGACGTCCCCGGTGCCGTCGTCGAGCCGGTACGCGGCGCCGTCCTTGAGCAGCACCTCTACCTTGTCGGCGATGTCCGGAATCGATTCGACCGCACCCACGTAGTGCGCCGGCGGGATGATCCGCAGCGCCTCCATGTCCTCCCGGAACAGCGCCGTCTCGCGCATCGCCAGGACCACCCAGTCCTCGCCGTCGCGGGCGGCCCGCTCCAGCAGCGGGTCGTCGATGTCGGTGACGTTCTGCACGTAGCGCACCGGGCGGCCGGCGTCGCGCCACATCCGCTGCACCAGGTCGAACGTGATCATGGTGGCGGCGTGGCCGAGGTGGGTGGCGTCGTACGGGGTGATGCCGCAGACGTACATGCTGCCCGCGTCGGCCGGCTCACTCGGGTGGACACCCTGCCGCGCCGAGTCGTACAACGCCAGTGGCTCGCCCCTGCCCGGCAGCCGTGGCACCTCGTGTCCCGCCCAAGACTCCATGGGATCAGCCTAGCCAGCCCGGCGACAACGCCGGAGCACCCCACGGGTGATCAAGATGACAGCGGGTCACATGGGCGGCCAGGGCATCGCCGGCCAGTCCTCCGGAGGCTGGGGGAAGCAGCCAGTCTCGCGCAGCCGGTCGACCCGGGCGGCCACCTCGGCCACCTCGCTGATGGTCAGATGGTCGGCCAGCTCGGCACCGAGCGCCCCGGCGACCTGCCCGGCCAGCGCGTCGAGCATCTCCACGGCGTCCGCGGGCAGCCGCTTACCGGCCCAGCCCCAGAGCACAGTGCGCAGCTTGTCCTCCACGTGGAAGCTCACCCCGTGGTCCACGCCGTAGATCCGGTCGTCGGCACCGACGAGCACGTGACCGCCCTTACGGTCGGCGTTGTTGAGCACCGCGTCGAGCACCGCGAGCCGGGCCAGCCGCGGGTCGTCGGCGTGGGCGAGGGCGTACGCGGCGCCGTCGTCGTCCCGCGCGGCGGCGATCGGGATCCAACGTGGCGGCAACTCCCCGGCGGGCAGGAAACCGACAAGTGGTTCGGCGTCCTCCGGCTCGTCGATCCACAGCTGGCAGGAGCCGGAGCCGAACGGGCCGTCCCGCAGCACTGTGGGCGGCACCAGGTCCCATCCGGTGGCCCGGGAGACCAGGTACGCCGAGACCTCCCGACCGGCCAGGGTGCCGTCGGGGAAATCCCAGAGTGGGCGCTCGCCCCGGACCGGCTTGTAGACGCAGCGGGCGGTCAACCCGTCCAGGGTCAGGATGCCGCGCAGCGTCGTGTTCGACGCGTCGACCAGCCGACCCTCCAGGTCGAGGACGCCGTCACGCAGTAGCCGCAGCGCGGCGTCGCCGTCCTGGCGAGGCTGGAGGCCGGACGAGGTCACCGGTGATAACCGTTGTGCCGCGGGCAGAGGTGCCCGGCGGGGTCCAACGGTTGGCCGCAGAGCGGGCACGGTGGCCGGCCCGCGTTGACCACTCGCCGGGCCCGCTCGATGAACTGGCGGGTCGCCTGCGGGGTGAGCCGGACCCGGAGCCGGTCCAGGTCCTCGTCGGGCTCGTCGTCCTCGTCGTCGTCCTCGTCCTCGTCGTCCTCGTCGCCGAGCTCGACCTCGGGCTCCACCTCGCCCGCCGCGATCGCCTCGATCACCACTGTCGCCGTGTCCACGTCGAAGGCCAGCCCGAGCGTCCCGACCCGGAACTCCTCGTCGACGGGAGTGTCCAGTGGCTCGTTGTCGCCGATCACCGGCGCCAGCTCGGGCAGGTCCACCCCGAAGCGACGCTGCGCCTCGGTGAGCAGTTCCTCAAGCTTCTCGGCGAGCAGGGAAACCTGGACCTTCTCCAGCGCGACGCTGACCAGCCTGCCGCCGCCGCGGGCCTGCAGGAAGAACGTGCGCTCCCCCGGCGGCCCGACAGTCCCGGCGACGAACCGCTCCGGCGGTTCGAAGGCGTGCACCTGGTGGGTCATACCCACGACCCTATCCGGCCCGCCTTGGCGTCGCGCACCCCACCGACGCGAATCGCCGCAGCGGCGGCGCGCCCGGCGTACCAGGGGCTAAACCCGGGCGTGGCGGCCTTTCCGGCGTGCGCTGCCGCCCCGGCCGCAGGCGGTGTCGTGACGCGCCTCACCGCGACGCACCCGCTCCACCGCCGACGGCCGCGTCCGAGTCGGCCACCCGGTTCGCGCGCCGACGCCGCTTGGCCGGCGGTGGCACCAGCGTCGCCAGGTCGCCACCGGTGTCGTTGAGTCGCACCAGAAACGGACGCAGCGGCGTGAACCGGATCGCCGTCACCGACGCCGGGTCGGCCACGATCCGCTGAAAGGCATCCAGGTGTACGCCGAGCGCGTCCGCCACGATGGCCTTGATCACATCGCCGTGGCTGCACGCCAACCAGAGCGCATCGGGCCCGTGCTCGGCGGTCACCCGGGCGTCCCAGGAACGCACCGCCGCCACCGCACGTGCCGCCATCGCGGCCATCGCCTCGCCACCTGGGAAGACCGCCGCGCTGGGGTGCTGCTGGACGACCGGCCAGAGCGGCTCCTTGGCGAGTTTCTTCAGCGGCTGCCCCTCCCATCTGCCGTAGTCGCACTCGATCAGCCCGTCCTCGACCACCGGGGCGGCCTGCGGGAGCGCCAGCTCCAGGGTCTGCCGGCAGCGGATGAGCGGGCTGGTCACCACGGCGGCCAGCGGCACCGCCCGCAACCGCTCGCCGACCGCGGTGGCCTGGGCGCGCCCGGTGTCGTCCAACTCGACCGGTTGCCGACCGGCCAGGCCGCCATCGGCGTTCGCCGTGGTTCGGCCGTGTCGCAGAAGCAGAAGGGTCGCCACGGGACCACCCTATGACCTGGGCCCCGCGCCGGGCCGTCGACAGATCGGTCAGGTGGCGTCGATCGTGCCGGTCAGCAGCAGGGCCAGGACCAGGGTGCCCAGCGCGACCCGGTACAGCACGAAGACGTACAGGGTGTGGTGGGCGACGTAGCGCAGCAGCCAGGCGATGGCCGCGTAGCCGATGCCGAAGGCGATGAGGGTGGCCACGATCGTCTGGGCAACGGTGGGCACCGAGGTGCCCGGGGCGGACGGTTCGAAGACGTCCCCGAGGCTGAACACCCCGGACATCACCACCGCCGGGATGGCCAGCAGGAAGGAGTACCGTGCCGCCGCCTCGCGGGTCAGGTTGAGCAGCAGACCGGCGGTGAGCGTGCCGCCGGAGCGCGACACCCCGGGGACCAGCGCCATCGCCTGGGCGAAGCCCATCACGATGCCGTCCTTCATCCGGAAGTTCTCCAGGGTGCGGGTCTGCCGCCCCCAGTACTCGGCGAACGCCAACACGAAGGCGAACACGATCAGCGTGGTCGCCACCACCCACAGGTTGCGCCCGGCGGTCTTGATCTGGTCCTTGAACACGAAACCGAACAGCCCGATCGGGATCGAGCCGACGATCACGTACCAGCCCATCCGGTAGTCGAGGCTGGAGCGGACCGACTTGTCCCGGATGCCCACCAGCCAGGTCCGGGTGATCCGCCAGATGTCCTTGGCGAAGTAGATCAGCACGGCCGCTTCGGTGCCGAGCTGGGTGACCGCGGTGAACGACGCGCCGGCGTCCCGGTCGAAGAAGATCGCCGAGGTGATCCGCAGATGCCCCGACGAGCTGACCGGAAGGAACTCGGTCAGTCCCTGGACGATGCCCAGGACGATGGCCTCGACCCAGGTCACTCGCCGACTCCCGAGAGGTCGAGAGCCTCGGCGACGGTACGCAGGGTCTGCACACCGCTGTCCCGGTCGGCCACGAAGAGGGTCACCGACAGCGTGGTGACGCCGGCCGCCGCGTACTCCCGCATCCGCTCGGCGATGCGCTCCTTCGGGCCGAGCAGCGAGGTGCGGTCGATGAACTCCATGGGTACGGCGGCGGCGGCGTCGCGCTGCCGCTTGGCCAGGTACAGGTCCTGCACCTCGCGGGCGGCGTCGCCGTAGCCCATCCGGGTGGCGAGCTGGTTGTAGAAGTTCTGCTGCCGGCTGCCCATGCCGCCCATGTAGAGCGCGGCGTACCAGCGGACGAGTTCGGCGCAGGAGGCCACGTCGTCGCCGATCACCACGGGCACCGACGGCACCACGTCGAACCCCGCCAACTCCTTGCCGACCTTGGCCCGCCCGGCTTGCACCGAGGCGAGCTGCTCCTCGGCGAACTCCGGGGCGTAGAACACGGCCAGCCAGCCGTCGGCGATCTCGCCGGCCAGCTCCAGGTTCTTCGGGCCGACCGCGGCCAGGTAGATCGGTATGTGCTCGCGGGGTGGGTGGAAGCCCAGTCGCAGGGCCTTGCCCGGGCCGTCCGGCAGCGGCAGCGTGTAGTGCTCGCCGTCGTACGCCACCTCCTTGCGGGCGATGGCCAGCTTGACGATGTCGACGAACTCGCGGGTCCGGGCGAGCGGCTTGGCGAAGCGCACGCCGTGCCAGCCCTCGGACACCTGCGGGCCGGATACACCCAGGCCGAGCCGGAACCGGCCGCCGGAGAGCGCGTCGATAGTGGCGGCGGTCATGGCGGTGGCGGCCGGCGTACGGGCGGGGATCTGCATCACCGCGGCGCCGACGTCGATCCGTTCGGTCTGGCCGGCCATCCAGGCGAGCATGCTGGGCGAGTCGGAGCCGTAGGCCTCCGCCGCCCACACCACCGAATAGCCCAGCCGGTCCGCCTCCTGGGCCAGCGCCAGGTGGTCGGCAGGTGTGCTCCACGCCGTCTGGTATCCGAGACTGAGCCCGAGTCGCACTGGTCCTCCCCCATCCGTGGCACAGGTCGCCCCAGGTTACGCAATGCCGATAACGGACTCGATCACCGGCTCGACCCCTTTGATCCCCCTCCATCGGGGCAGCCCGGGGCGGCGGAACCGGCAGAACCGGCAGAGATACGGGAGCGAGGATATCGGTGGCGGCAGGTTCGAAATAAGGTTCACCCATGCAACAGCGACCGCTCGGCCGAAGCGGGCTGGCGGTTTCCCGGCTCGCGCTCGGCACCATGACCTGGGGCCGGGACACCGACGCCGACGATGCGGCCGCTCAGCTGAAGAGTTACCTCGACGCGGGCGGCAACCTCATCGACACCGCCGACGTGTACGGCGACGGCGACGCCGAGTCGGTGATCGGCTCGTTGCTGGGCTCCCTCGTCCCCCGCGAGGAGCTGCTGATCGCCACCAAGGCCGGGTTGCGCCCCGGCAGCGGCCGGCGTCGGGACGGCTCCCGGGGGCACCTGCTGCGCACGTTGGACGCGTCGCTGCGCCGACTCGGCACCGACCACGTCGACCTGTTCCAGGTGCACGGGTACGACCCGGACACCCCGCTGGAGGAGACCCTGGCCGCCCTGGACCACGCGGTGGCCAGCGGCAAGGTCCGCTACGTCGGGGTGTCGAACTTCTCCGGCTGGCAGACAGCGCGGGCCGCCGCCTGGCAGACCGCCTGGCCGGGGCGGGCGCCGGTGGTCGCGTCCCAGGTGGAGTATTCGCTGCTGGAGCGGGGCGTGGAGCGGGAGGTGCTGCCCGCGTGCGACGCGCTCGGCCTCGGCGTGCTGCCCTGGTCGCCGCTGGGCCGGGGCGTGCTCACCGGCAAGTACCGGCACGGTCGGCCGGCCGACTCCCGGGCCGCGTCGCCGCACTTCGAACGGTTCGTATCGACCTACCTGGAGCCGCGCTGTTCCAGCATTGTGGAGGCGGTGGCGACCGCGGCCGGTGGGCTGGGGGTGTCGCCGCTGGAGGTGGCGTTGGCCTGGATCCGGGACCGGCCCGGCGTGACCGCGCCGATCCTCGGCGCGCGGACGGTCGGGCAGTTGCTCGGCGCGCTCGCAGTGGAGCGGATCACCCTGCCCGAGGAGATCACCACAGCGCTGGACGACGTCTCCGCGGTGCCGGTCGGCTACCCCGAACGCGACGGCTGAGCAGCCGCCGGGTCACGGCTGAGCAGCCGCCGGGTCACGGCTGAGGGCGCTGCCCGGGGAGGTCGTGGATCGCGGCCAGGAAGCGCGACTGGTCGTCGCGGAGCGCGGGCTGGGTGAGCCGGATCCACGAGCCGTCGTCGAAGACGATCGTGGACGTCAGCTGCACGAGCCCGGTTCGCGCCGCGCTCCGAGTCGACCCGGGCCACCCGGTCGCGTCGCACACTCCACAGCACCCGCGGCTGCCGTCGGTCGGGCCGGTCGGCGTCCGGACGGGGGCCCATCCGCAGCAGGTGCAGGTGGGTGTCGGTCACCGCCAGCGGGGTGCCGTTGTAGCGCTCCAGGAAGAGCAGCAGGCTGCCGGCGAGGGTGGCGAGGTCGCCGCTGAAGACGAACCGGCGACGGTAGGCGATCTCGGCGAGCTGCTCGGCCAGCGGGCGGTACAGGCTGAGCCGGAACAGGGCGCGGAACGCCTCCTGCTCCTCGGTGAGCGGGATGGGATCCCGCTGCACCCGCTGGTGTGGTGGGGCTGGCTCCGGTTCGGCCGCCTCCGGCACACCGGCGGCGATGGCACCGGCCTTGCCGGGCAGCAGCAGCACGCCAGCGGCCAGCCGGACCGGCGTCAGCACCGCGTCCACCCAGACCACCGGGTTGACGATGTTGAGGAGCCCGAACAGCACCTTCGGGTCGAGCGAGTCGACGAACTCGTCGGCCATCACATCGGCGAGCTGCCGACCAGCCTTGTGGGTCTGCGGGGCGCGGACCGGGCCCAGCCCCACATAGCGCAGCTCCTGCCCGGGCAGCAGTGGCGCGACGAGAGCACGTTCGGGTTCGTCGCTGGTGCGGAACTCGTCGCGCAACTCACGGGCCTTGTCCCGGGCGGCCCGCGCGCCGCCGAGCACCGCGTCGGTGAACCGACCGAGCCGGCCTCGCTCCCCTGACATTGCGCGTTCCTCCCCAACGACCTGCCGGCTGACCCCGGCGGCGGCTACCCGGTCGGCGACGAAGTCGCCGCAACAGGGCCAAATTAGGCACCACAACTTGATGATCGACCCGACCGGGGCCGGCATCGTCAGGATCTGCCCTCCCACACGGGGCATCTCGGCGACCGAAACCGCGAGATCGGCGCGACGAGGCACGGGGCGGTACGAACCGCCCGCGGTGGCGTCGTCGGTCACTCCGGAGGGGGTGGCGAACGGCCGCTGGGCTGGGCAGCATGGAGAGCATGGACTACGAGTACGCGCCACTGCGGCTGCCGCCGAACGTCGACCGGTTGACCGCGGCGGCGCAGTTGGCGATCCAGGCGGAGTTCTCCGGATGGGAGTTGGCCCGGGTGCGGCTGTACCGGGACGGCACGCGGCAGGTGGTGCTGCGTCGGCGGCGGGTCAACCAGCCGCAACCGGGTCTGTCGTACTGACACCGGGCGGTGCCGCCCGAGGCCGGAGTCGGCCCCGGGCGGCACCCGGCCTAGTGCTGGTGCCCGGCGTGGTCGTGGTCGTCGTCGAGCTCCAGGAACGGGTGCTCGTCGAGCCGACCGACCAGCCGGTCGTCGGCAGCCGGCTGGAACGGGCCGACCGCGTCGTCGTCGTCGAACGACTCCAGGTCGACCGGGGTGCCCACCTCGCTGACCATGACCACCCCGTCGAGCGGCTCCAACTCGGGGACGTCCAACGCGCCGAGCGAGCCGTCACCACTCTGCAGCAGCTCCAGCACCGCCTCGCCGACGCCCTCCACCGGCGCCGGCTCGTCGTCCTCCGGGGTGCCCTCGCGGCGGGCCGCCTCGGCCACCCGCAGCAGCGCGGCGACGCTCGGCACCCGGTAGTCACGACGCTGACGCACCGAGATCACCCTGGGGTGCGGGTCGCTGGCCTCGGCGCCCTCGCCGCCGCCGAAACGTTCGTCGGCCTCGTCCGGGTCGATCGAGTCGACATCCCACGGCGTCACCTCGCCGAAGGCGTCGAGCAGCCGCTCGTCGTACGCGAAGGAGGCGTTGTTCAACGCCACGTACGCCTGCCAGACGTCGTCGTCGTCGACGCGGCCCTGCGCGGCGCGTACGGCGGCCAGGTGGTGGCGGGCCGCTTCGATCACCCGCTCGAGAGCGGCGTCCAGCTCACCATGCTGGTCGGTCATGTGGGGCAGTCCCTTCACGTTGGGGAGGTTGCGCGCCGGCGGCCACCGCCGGACACGACTAGCAGGTGCGGAGGAACCGGTCGAGAACCCGCACGCCGAACTGTAGTCCGTCCACCGGAACGCGCTCGTCGATGCCGTGGAACAACGCCGAGAAGTTCAGGTCGGCGGGCAGCCGCAGCGGGGCGAACCCGAAGCAGCGGATGCCGAGCTGCGAGAACGCCTTGGCGTCGGTGCCCCCGGAGAGCATGTAGGGGACGGGTCGCGCCCCCGGGTCCTCCGCTCGCAGGGCCGCCGACATGGCCTCGACCAGGTCACCGTCGAAGGTGGTCTCCAGTGCCGGCTGCCGCTGGACGTACTCGATCGCGATGTCCGGACCGACCAGCTCGCGCAGCTGCCGCTCCAGCAGCTCGGACTGGCCGGGCAGGCTGCGGCAGTCGATGGTGGCGGTGGCCCGGCCGGGGATGACGTTGTCCTTGTAGCCGGCGCTCAACCGGGTCGGGTTGGCGGTGTTGCGGATGGTCGCGCCGATGATGTTGGCGATGGGGCCGAGTTTCGCGATGGCCGTCTCCGGGTCGTCCGGGTCCAACTCGATGCCGAGCAGGTCGGAGACCTCGGTCAGGAAGGCCCGCACGGTGTCGGTGACCACCACCGGGAAGCGGTGCCGGCCGATCCGGGCGACCGCCTCGGCGAGGGCGGTGACGGCGTTGTCGTCGTGCATCATCGAGCCGTGCCCGGGGCGGCCCTTGGCGTGCAGCCGCAGCCAGTCGATGCCCTTCTCGGCGGTCTCGATGAGGTAGAGCCGCTGGTTGTCGTTCACCGAGTAGGAGAAGCCGCCGACCTCACCGATCGCCTCGGTGCAGCCGTCGAAGAGGCCACGGTGGTTGTCCACCAGGAAGCGCGCCCCGTAGTCGCTGCCCGCCTCCTCGTCGGCGGTGTACGCGAGCACGATGTCGCGCGGGGGCCGTACGCCGGTGCGCTGCCAGTGCCGCACCACGGCGAGCACCATCGCGTCGAAGTCCTTCATGTCGATGGCGCCCCGGCCCCAGAGGTAGCCGTCGCGCAGCTCGCCGGAGAACGGGCCCACCGACCACTCGTCGGCGTCGGCGGGCACCACGTCCAGGTGGCCGTGCACCAGCAGCGCGCCCCGGCTCGGGTCGGTGCCCGGGATGCGGGCCACCACGTTCGCGCGGCCCGGCGCGGACTCGTGCAGGACGGACTCCACGCCCACCTCGGCGAGCTTCTCCGCCACGTACTCGGCCGCGCGGCGCTCGCCGACGCTGGTGTCGTTGTCACCCGTGTTGGTGGTGTCGATGCGCAGCAGGTCGCGGCAGAGGTCCACGACCTCTGCGGTGGGGTCGGGTCGGGCGGAGGCGGCATCGCTCGTCATCGCCTCTTCATACCAGCCCGAGGTGGTCGACGGGCCGGCGCACCGACGCGGACGGTCCGGCGCGGGTGTGCGGGCGGACCGTACGCGCCCGCGCCCGTCAGCTGACGCATCGACTGGTGTTCCCGGCCCCGCTGCGCGCGACCGCCTCGGACCTCAGTCGGAAACACGTCGCAAGAGCCGCCGTGCGGGACCTCGGCTCAGCCACGGACGAACCGTACAGTCGAGGCTCTGGCGATGACTGGATGCGCCTGCTTTCCGCCGCTCTACGCAGGGATGCGATGTGACAGAGTCCGCGCCGCGCCGCCTCCGAACCCGCACCGTTCTCACCCGTGACCAGGCTCGGGCGGGCGTCCGGGGCCACCGCGTCCCGGTCACCGACGTCGGCGGCGCCACCCTCGTCGTCCGGTGCGACATCCCCCCGGGTGGCGCGTCCCGCCGAAGGTCCCTCCGGCTGACCCGGGCGGCTCTCGAGAAGAAGTATCCGGGCCGCGACTGGCCGGACGAGCAACTGGTCCAGATCACAGTGCCCGACTGGCGGTGGCGCTACGCCCTCGCCGCGCTCTGCGTGCTGGCCGGCCTGATCGCCGAGGCGTGGCTGTACGCGTTCGCGCTGGCCCTGATCTGCGCGGCGCTGGCGGTCAGCGCCGCGCACGCCCGGTTGCACGACGTCGACCGGTTCGATCCGGCGGTGCGGCGCGGCTTCGCGGCCACGCTGCGCGACAACCTGGCCGGCACCGCCCGACTGTATCTGTTCCCGCTGGGCGCGGTGCTCGCGTTGTACCTCGTGGCCGCGGCGGTGCTCGGATCGCTCATCGTTCCGACGGCGACGCAGGACACGATCCTGGCCACGCAGAACGTCCTGGACGATGCCGCCGACCTGGTCGGCAAGTTGAAACTGCCCGAGTGGGGCCTGGCCTTCGTGCTGCTCGGGGCGTGGCTGCTGACCTCCCTGTTGACGGCGGCCGGCACTCCCGGCGCAGCGGGGGCATGGCTCAACGGGATCGTCCGCGGCTACGGACGCTACAGCGGGCCGGCGGTTGCCACGGTCACCGCGCTGTCAGTGTTCACCCTGCTCACCGGCACCGTGGCCACCCTCCGTGGACGGGTGCAACTGGCCGCCGAGTGGACGACTGACGACTACCGGCACGCCGCGGCCGCGGTCGAGGAGCGGCTGGCCGGCCAGGTCCTCGAACAGGTGGTCCGCGCGCTGCGCGAGCAGCTGCCGACGGACTACCAGCAGGTGCTCGCCGGCACCGTCTCAGTCCAGGTGATCAGCGAGCTGGAGCGGATCCGGGCGGCCGACGGCGACCGGTCCCGCGACGATCCGGTCGTCGCCACCGAGGAGGATCGCGTCGCCCGCCGGGGCGCCCTGCCGGACCAGTCGGTCATCACCGTCTCCGGTGACGCCCCGGCGCTGCCGACTCCCGGCGATCTGACCGGCGAGGACGCCGAGACGGCGCGACGCTGGGCGGATACTGCGCCGCCTGTCGCGGCGACCAGCGTCGCCACTGACGGGGGCAAGGAGGTCCTCGCGCAGATGCCGAAGGTCGCGACCGAACTGGCAGCGTGGAAGCGACTGGGCGATTGGGCCCAGGACCATCACCCGGCGGCCAAGCCACTGATCGACGCCGTCGCCGAGGCCTTCGACACCCAGTTGCAGGACCGGCTGCGAGCCCAGGTGCCGCCGCTCGTTCGGAAGATCTCGGCCCGGTCGGGCGACGTGCAGGCGGCCATGAGCACTGCCGTCCGCGACCTCACGGCGACGATCGACATCCCCGCCATCGCCGGCCGGTACGCCGATCAGGCGCGGCAGGCCGTCACCGCCGCACAGAACACCCTGTCGGCCCTCACGGCCAGGCGTCAGCAGTCGACGGCGCGGGCCGCTCTGCTCACCGAACTGCTCCAGGGGAACACCCACGAGAGGGCCCTCGCGGACACCGCCAACGCGAGCGAGGCGGTGCGGCGCGCGGTCGTCGCGGAGCTGCGTTCCACAATCGACACCACGACGGCGTCGCCCGATCTCCGTCGCGCGGCCGCCGTGACCCTGCACAACCTGTCGGGCCGCGGAGTCCGGGAGGTCACCGCCACCGACCTCGCCAAGGCGGTGCGGATCTGTGGCTGCGGCACCTGACCTCCGCCTATTCCGCAGGGGACTCCCGGCGCCCGGCTGAGCGCGCCACTGCCGTTCGTCGAGACCGAACTGGCAGCCCCGGCGCGGGCCGGTTTCGCGTTGGCCGCGTTCGGGTACCGCCGCCCACGACCGTACGTCCCTGCCGGAGCTTCCGCCCGCCAGTCGAGGAGGGCACCATGTCCGCTGTTCCCCTGCCGCCGCTGCCGCCCGCGCCCGCACCCGAGGAGGGTTACCGACCCGGCGGTCGCAGCATCGCCGACATCGTCGACCGGGAGCACCGGCAACTGCTGGCGTTGCTGGACCAGCTCTCCGGCCCGGACACCACACCGCAGGAGGGGTTGGCGGTGCTCACCGCCGCGCTGTCGCGGCACCTGTCCGCCGAGGAGCAGTACCTGCTGCCGGCGGTCCGCGCGGCGCTGCCGGCGGCCACCGAGCGGGTGGACGCGGAGATCAACGCCGACGCGGCCCTGCTGGGCACCCTGAAGGGGCTGACGGACGAGGCGTTGACCGAGGTCGCCGAGCGGGTCCGCCGGCATGTCGACGGGGTGGGCGCGCTGGTCACCGAGCTGCGCGCGGTCGCGACCGAGGAGGAGCTGATCCGGCTCGGCAACCGGTTGGAGATCGCCGAGGAGGCCGCGCCGACCCGACCGCACCCGGGCACGCCGGCCACCCCTCCGTGGAACCGGATCGTGGAGCCGGCGGTCGGGGTCGTGGACAAGGTTCTCGACGCGGTGACCCGGCGACCGACGTACCTGGCGGACCTGCCGGAGCCACCGCGGGACCGGTGACCGGCGACCGCCGGCAATGCATTCATTATCACCGATCCGCTCGGGCTATTCCGCCAGCAGACGCGTAGTCCTACCGTCACCCTATGAACCTGGAGCTGCGTCACCTGCGGGTGGTCTGCGCGATCGCGGAGACGGGAAGTGTGACGAAGGCGGCCTCGGCGCTCGGCCTGGCCCAGCCGGCGCTCACCGCCCAGCTCCAACGCATCGAACGGACCCTGGGCGGCCCGCTGTTCGACCGGGACCGGCGCGGGGCTCGACCCACCGCGCTCGGTGAGCTGGTGCTGGCCCGCGCCCGGGTGCTGTTGCCGGCCATGAAGGGGTTGCAGGACGAGGCCGCCCGGCTGGCCGGGGCGGGCGACACGCCGCCGTGCTACCGGTTCGGCGGGGTGAACAGCCCGATCCTGGGTCGGCTGGTGCACCGGTTGGCGGCCGAGCAGCCGCCCGCCCAGATCACCACGTACGCGTCCTGGTCGGTGGACGAGTTGGCGCAGTTGGTGGCCGGCGGTCGGCTGGACTTCGCGCTGGCCGGCGTGTGCGGCGACGCCAGTCCGTCGGCCGGGTTCGGGTTGAGCTGGCAGGAGGTGGCCGTCGACCCGGTGCTGGTGCTGCTGCCGGAGACCCATCCCCTCGCGGCGCAGGACGAGGTCCGCCTGGCCGACCTGCGCCACGAGCAGTGGGTCGCCGCGCCGGGTGACGGCTGCTTCGCCGACTGCTTCGCCGCCGCCTGCGCCCGCGCCGGCTTCACCCCCCGCAAGGTGTACGAGACCGACATCCGCGGCTGCGTCGACCTGGTGGAGGCCGGCGTGGCGGTGGCCCTGTGCCAGGCGACGTTCCGCCCGGTGAGCGGTCTGGTCACCCGTCAACTCGCCGGGACGCCGCTGCGCTGGCGGCTGCTGCTCGGCTGGCATCCGGACTCCCCCGCCGCCCAGGGCGCGGAGCTGGTGCTGGGAACGGCCAAGGCGGCCTACGTCGACTCGTTGGCGCCGCATCCGGCGTACCTGGCCTGGCTGCCCCGCAACCCGGGGTTCGGCGTCCGGCAGCCCACCGGGGTCCGGCCGGGCTGAGCGGCCGGTATTCCCGGCCGATGGCGGTGCGAACCGCCGTGGGCCGGGTATCTGGCGGACATGACCGACCTCTACCCGCCCGCCGACGACCGCGAACTGCTGCGCCAGGCGGCTGCCGCGCATACCGCCGCCACCCGCGAGGTGGAGGCGTTCCTGCGCCGACTGCCGACGGTGCCCGACCCTGCCGACGTGACCGAGTACGCGAACCTGCTCACCCGTGAGGACCAGACCCGCGGCGACCGGGACGCCGCCGCCGACGCGGCGGGCCTGACCATCGCGAGCCTGGAATCCGACAAGGGCCAGTAGCAGGACGCCGAACGGTGCCGTCCCTGCCCGGGACGGCACCGTCGTGCGGTCGCTCAGCGTTCGACGAGCGGGTCGTGACCCAGGTCCAGCAGGGAGTGCCGCCAGCTGTCGTCGGCGTTGCCGCGCGACGGCTTGGCGTCCATCAGCTCGCGGATCCGCTCGACCGCCTCCCGCATCACCTCGATGTCCTCGGGGGTGAGGTCCACCTTGCGCTTGTTGAGCACCTTGAGGATCTCCCGGCCGGGTTGGGGCAGGTCGAGGTTCGGGTTCGGGCTGAACGACTCCTCCCCCGAACCCCTGGTCAGCAGCCAGGTCCGCAGTTGCTCCGACGGAACGTTGACCTCGGCGTGGAAGTCCTCCCAGAGCACTTCCACCTCGGGGTCGAGCCGCGCTTCGCGTACCATCAGGTCTCCTCTCCGGGCGGCGGCCCGGACGTCTCCGGGTCGTCCTGGTCGGTCTTCGGATGCAGGCCCTCCGCGGGCACCCGCGTGCGGCGGGGGTTCGCTGTGGGCGGCGCCAGGATCGGGTCGGGATGGTCGTCCTCGTCCCGGTGTTTCGCGGACTCCGCGGGCTGGTGCGGGTCCTCGTGATCGTCCCTTCGCGCCGGCCCGCTCATCGCGGGTGTGTGGTCGTGGCGGCGGTGTACCCCCGCTCGCCCGCTGTCACGTCGAAGGTGAGCGCGCCGTCGCGGACGTCCACAGTGACCTTCTGCCCCGGCGAGATCGCCGACTCCAGCAGCATCCGGGACAGGTGGTTGTCCACCTCCCGCTGGATCACCCGGCGCAGCGGGCGGGCACCGAACTCCGGCTGGTAGCCGTGTTCGGCGAGCCAGTCGATGCCGGCGGTGGTGAACTCCACCTGGAGGTCCTGGGCGTGCATCCGGCGGCGGGTCTCCTCCAGCAGCAGCGCGGTGATGTCGCGCAGCTGCTCGGCCTCCAGCCGGCGGAAGATGATGACCTCGTCGATGCGGTTGAGGAACTCCGGGCGGAAGTTCTCCTGCAGGCGGCGCATGAGCCGCTCCCGCAGCTCGTTGCTCTCCTGCTCGCTGCCCACGTCCCCGGTGCCGAAGCCGACCGAGCGCTGAGCGCCGGTGATCAGCTCCGAGCCGAGGTTGCTCGTCATGATCAGGACGGTGTTCTTGAAGTTCACGGTGCGACCCTGGCTGTCGGTGAGCCGCCCGTCGTCGAGCACCTGGAGCAGGATGTTGAACACGTCCGGGTGGGCCTTCTCGATCTCGTCGAGCAGCACCACCGCGTACGGGCGGCGCCGCACCGCCTCGGTGAGCTGACCGGCCTCCTCGTAGCCGACGTATCCGGGCGGCGCGCCGACCAGCCGGCTGACCGTGTGCCGCTCCTGGAACTCGCTCATGTCCACCCGGACCATCCGGTCCGCCTCGCCGAACAACGCCTCGGCCAGGGCTCGCGCCAACTCGGTCTTGCCGACACCGGTCGGGCCGAGGAACAGGAAGCTGCCCATCGGTCGCTCCGGGTCGGCCAGCCCGGCCCGGGAGCGGCGTACCGCCTCGGCGACCGCGGTGACCGCGTCGTCCTGACCGACCACCTTCTGGTGCAGGTGACCTTCCAGGCGCAGCAGCCGGTCGCGTTCCTCCTCGGTGAGCTGGCTGACCGGGATGCCGGTGGCCCGGGAGACCACCTCGGCGATCTCTTGCGGGCCCACCTCGGGCACCTGGGATCCGGACGAGCCGTCCTCGCCGTTCGCGCGGCGGATGTCCTCCTCCAGCTCGGCGATCCGGTCGCGCAGCGCGGAGGCCCGCTCGTACTGCTCGTCGGTGACGGCCTGTTCCTTGTCCCGGCGTACCTCGTCGAGTTCCTGCTCCAGCTCCCGCACGTCGGACGCGGGGGTGCGGGTGCGCAGCCGCACCCGGGCGCCGGCCTGGTCGATGAGGTCGATCGCCTTGTCCGGCAGGAACCGGTCGGTGACGTACCGGTCGGACAGCTCGGCGGCGGCGACCAGCGCCTCGTCGGTGAAGCGCACCTGGTGGTGGGCCTCGTACCGGTCGCGCAGCCCGCGCAGGATGGCGATGGTGTCGTCGACGCTGGGCTCGGGCACCAGCACCGGCTGGAAGCGCCGGGCCAGGGCGGCGTCCTTCTCGATGCTCTTGCGGTACTCGTCCAGCGTCGTCGCGCCGATCACCCGCAGCTCGCCGCGGGCGAGGGCGGGTTTGAGCATGTTGGACGCGTCCATTCCGCCCTCGCTGCCGGCGCCACCGGCCCCGACCAGGGTGTGGATCTCGTCCATGAAGATGATCAGTTCGTCCCGGTGTGCCCGGATCTCGTCGATCACCTTCTTCAGCCGTTCCTCGAAGTCGCCCCGGTAGCGGGTGCCGGCGACCAGACCGGCCAGGTCGAGCTGGACGACCCGCTTGCCGAGCAGGGTCTGCGGTACGTCCCCGTCGCAGATCCGTTCGGCCAGCCCTTCGACGATGGCGGTCTTGCCGACGCCGGCCTCGCCGATCAGCACCGGGTTGTTCTTGGTACGCCGGGACAGGATCTCGATGGCCTGTTCGATCTCGTCGGCCCGGCCGACCACCGGGTCGATCTGGTCGTTGCGGGCCAGGTCCGTGAGGTCCTGCCCGTACTGGTCCAGGGTGGGGGTGCCGCGGTCCGGCTTCGGCCCGTTCATCGGCCCGCGCTCGGCGTTGGCGGCCTGCAACGACTCGGGTTGGATCCGGCCGGCGGCCAGCATCCGCCCGGCCGGCGACTCCGGGTTGAGCGGCAACGCCATCAGGATGTGCTCGGGGCCGATGTAGTTGGCGCCCATCGCCCGGGACAACTGGTGGGCGTCGAGCAGCGCCCGCTTGGCGGCGGGGGTCAACGACAGGTTGGGCGGCACCTCCCCGCGCGGCGCGCCGTCGCCCTTCCCACCGAGCGCGTTGAGCAGGGTGTCCGGGTCGGCGCCGGCCCGGCGTACCAGGTCGCGCAGCGATTCGCGTTGCAGCGCCGCCCAGAGCAGGTGGTCGGTGTCCAGGTCGCTGCTCTGGCGCTGGGCGGCCCGCCGGGCCGCGTCGGCCAGCATCTCCCGGGCGTCGGCCGTCATCAGGCGGGTGATGTCGACCCGGTGCGGTGGCCGGCGCCCTCCCTCGCCCCGGCCGAAGTACCTGGCCAGGAATTCGTCCCACGGGTCGGAGCCGATGTCACCGGGTCCCATCATGTCTGTCCTCCGCAGTCGGGCGCGGCACGGTCGGCAGGGGCTACCCGGCGCGCGCCCCGACAAACGCCGCAGGTGGTCGAGCACCGGCATTCCGGGAGTGGCGTCGGGTCAGGGCCGGGCGATGGTGGCAGGCTGACGGGATGGATGAGACCCCGCTGCTGATCGTGGATGGCGCCAACGTGGTGGGCTCGCGCCCGAACGGGTGGTGGCGTGACCGTGCCGGGGCCGCTGCCCGGTTGCGCGACTCGCTCGCCCCGGTGGCGACCATCGGGTTGCCGGCCCGGCTGACGGCCCCGGTGGAGGTGGTCCTGGTGGTCGAGGGGGCCGCCCGGGACGTGCCGGGCACCGAGGGTGTCCGGGTGGTCTCCGCCGCCGGCTCCGGCGACGACACGGTGGTCGAGCTGGTCGAGGGCGCGCCGCGGCGTCGACGGCTGGTGGTCACCGCCGACCGGGAGTTGCGCGGGCGGGTGACAGCGCTGGGCGCCGAGGTGTACGGCCCGCGCTGGCTCCGCGAGAACCCGACCAGCAACTGAGAAATTCTCGCACTGGGACTCCCACAGATCGGACTCCCGGCACTTCCGAGGGCCTTCCGGACAGGCGGGCAGGAACACCGACAGGGCGGATGTTCTTTCGGAACCGCCGATAGGCTCTAATGGAGATCTCCCCGCCCCCAGGAGGTTCCGCCGTGGCGAGCGTCGCCGAGCTGAAGGCTGCCATCGATGTCGCCCTCCAACAGATCGGAGACGGGCAGACAGCCGTGCAGGCGGCCGGCGAGAAACTCTCCGAGGCACAGCAGACCCTGGCCGGGGCGCTGGAGGGCAGCGGGCACGAGACGGTGGAGGCGGCCCAGGCGTCGCTGACCCAGGCCAGCCAGGAGCTGGAGGAGTGTCTCGCCGCGACACTTGTCGCGGTGGAGCAGGCGCAGCTCTACGTCTCCACCCTGTAGGCCGCCATGTCCATCATCGAGGATGTCGGCGGGCAGGTCCGTGCCGCCACCGAGGAGTTCCCGGTGGCGCTGCTCGGGCAGGCGCTGGAGAAGTTCGGCCTGGCCGCGGAGCGGCTGCGCTGGGTACGACAGGAGTCGGCCAACCCGATGGGGGTGCCCGAGCTGTCCGCCGCCACCGAGCACGCCGAGAGCGCCGGCTACGCGCTGCGGGTGGCACAGGAGCAGCTGTCGGCCTATCTGACGGCGATCGGCCTCGGCGCGGACGGAGCCCCGGCGCCCCGCCCTGAGCAACGCGCTCCCCGACACGACACGCCACCGGCGTCCGGGCCGGCCGCGGTCGCGCCGGAACCGGCCGAGCAGGTGCGGATGCGCCGGTGGTGGTCGGTGCGGGTGGCCGAGCTGACCGGCGGGCGCGAGGGCACCGACGACGAACCCGACGAGCGGGTGGACGACTCCCAGGAGTTGCTGCGCCGAGTGGTGGGAGGTGTCCGCTCCGGCGACCGCGACCGGCTCCGCAAGGAGCTGCGCCGGGCCCCTGCCGACGTGGGGCTGGGCATGGCGGCGCTGGCGCCGCCGCTGCTGCGCGAGCTGGCCGGGGAGCTGCTCGGGCACCCGCCGCGCGCCACCGACCTCGGGCGGCTGCGCGGCGAGTTGGACGGACGCGTCCGCGACCTGCTGCCCGGGTTGCCGCCGCCGGTGCTGGAGACGCTGCTGACCCGGGTGTGCCGGATGCCGCCGCCGCGCGCCTCCGGGGAACCACCACACGCCGCCGACTCCGCGGTGACCGCCGGGGTGGCGACCGGGCTGCTGCTCGCCCGCCTCGGCCGGGACCTGCCGGCCGGCGGGGCGAGAGAACCGACCGGCGCGAGAGAACCGGCGGGCGCGGGGCAGCGAGGCGACCCGGGAAAGCCGACGCGGGCCGGGCAACCGGCGGGCACGCAACAACCGGGCGGGACCGGGCGGCCCGGTGCGGCTCCCCCCGTCGGCGGTGCGGTGCAACGGCCGGGCGCCACCACGCAGCGCTCCGGTGGCCTGCCGCCACGCTCGGATGGGCCGCCGCGCCCCGGCGGGCCGCCGCCGCGCACGGGCAGCCCCTGGCGGGA
>NZ_JAGPXY010000079.1 GCF_018070325.1 Micromonospora sp. H61 | reverse complement strand
CGCGCCGGGTGGCCGAGCAGCTGGTCGCTGCCGACCGAGGTGGCGTACGACCGGCTGCACGGCGGGTGGCTCGGCCGGGCGGTCGGCTGCCTGCTCGGCAAGCCGGTGGAGAAGATTCCCCGCGAGGGCATCCGGGAGATCCTCACCGCTACCGACCGGTGGCCACTGTGCGACTGGTTCACCGCGAAGGGACTCCCGGCCGACGTGGCTGCCCGCTGGCCGTGGAACCGGCGCAGCGCGCCGACCAGCCTCGCCGAGAACATCGACGGGATGCCCGAGGACGACGACCTGAACTACGCGTTGCTGGCCCTGCGCGTGCTGGAGACGCACGGTCGGGGCTTCACCAGCGCCGACGTGGCGCAGGCGTGGCTGGACTGGCTGCCCGGCGGGCGGGTCTTCACCGCCGAGCGGGTGGCCTACCGCAACCTGCTGCTCGGGTACCCGCCGCCGCAGAGCGCCCACCGGCACAACCCGTTCCGGGAGTGGATCGGCGCGCAGATCCGCACCGACCTGTACGGCTGGGTCAACCCCGGACGCCCGGACCGCGCCGCCGAGCTGGCGGTGCGCGACGCGACGGTCAGCCACGTCCGGGGCGGGGTGCACGGCGCGCTCTGGGCGGCGGCGCTGGCCGCCGCCGCGCCGGTGGCCGACACGGTGGACGAGGTGCTGGACGCCGCCGAGGCGGTGCTGCCGCCGGGGAGCCGGTTCGCCACCACCGTCCGGGAGGCACGCGCCCTCGGCGCGGGCACCGACGACTGGGAGCGCGTTGTCGACGAGCTGTACGCACGGCACGGCCACCTGCACTGGGTGCACGTCCGCAACAACGCGGCGCTGGTGGCCGCGGCCCTGGCGTACGGGCGGGGGGATCTGGAACGGTCGATCACCGCTGTGGTCAGCGGCGGCTGGGACACCGACTCGACCGGCGCGACGGTCGGCGCGGTGACCGGAGCGCTCACCGGGGCGTCCGGGCTGTCGCAGCGTTGGGTCGCCCCGCTGCGTAACCGGCTGGCCAGCAGCATCGCCGGCTTCGACGGGATCGGCTTCGACGAGCTGGCCGAGCGGACCCTCGCCCTGGCGCAGCCGGCGACGGAAGGGAGCGTGGCATGAGCGCGCGGGTGGCGGTGGTGGGCAGCAGCAACCTGGACCTGGTGGTCACGGCGTCGCGGCTGCCCCGCCCCGGTGAGACGGTGCTCGGCGAGAACTTCCGGACCGTACCCGGCGGCAAGGGCGCCAACCAGGCCGTCGCCGCCGCCCGGGCCGGTGCGGCCTGCGACTTCGTGGGCGCGGTCGGCGACGACGAGTTCGGCACCCGGATGCGGGCGAGTCTCGTCGACGCCGGCGTGGACGTCAGTGGCCTGCGGACCGCCGTCGGCCCTTCCGGTGTCGCGTTGATCGCCGTCGACCGGGACGCGGAGAACTTCATCCTGGTCGCGCCCGGCGCCAACGGCACGCTGACCGAGCTGGACGCGCACGACCGGGCGACGATCGCGGCGGCGGACGTGCTGCTGCTGCAACTGGAGGTGCCGCTGACCGCCGTGCTCCAGGCGGCGCACTGGGCCCGGGCGGAGGGCACCACTGTGGTGCTGAACGCCGCGCCGGCCGCCGCGCTGCCCACCGCACTGCTCGACCTGGTCGACGTGCTGGTGGTCAACGAGCACGAGGCGGCGGTCGTCGCCGAGGTCGCCTCCGACGACCCACCGGTGCTGCTCGACGCCCTGCTGAAGCTCGTGCCCCGGGTGGTGCTCACCCTCGGCGCGCGCGGGGCCGCGTACGCCGATCGGCAGGGCCTGCGTCTCGCCGTCCCGGCGCCGCAGATCGACGCGGTGGACACCACCGCCTCCGGTGACGCGTTCACCGGCGCGCTCGCCGTGGGCTGGGCCGAACGCGGCGGCGCCAGCAGCGAGGACACCGTCACCGCCAGCCTGCGCTGGGCCTGCGCCGCCGGCGCGGCCTGCGCCCAGCGGCCCGGAGCGTCCACCGCACTGCCCGACCGGCCGGCCATCGACGTCCTCTACGACGCGACCTACCGAGGTGCACAGTGAGCTTCAACCCGTACGTCCCACGCCCGATCGACCGGCCGACCGAGGTGCCGTTGGGCGGGCACGCCGACCTGGGCACCCTGGACGAGGCGAAGATCTTCGCCGCCCCGACCGACCCGGCCGACTGGCCGGCCTGGCGGGAGCAGATCGCCCGGTGGCGGGTCGACGCCCGGGACCGGATCGGCTACGTCGGCGAGCACTACGACGAGATCGCTGGTGATTGCTTCAGCGTCTGCCTGGCCTGGCTCTGGGACGAGACGCTCTACGACCACGAACGCGGCGTCTTCACCGTCGACGAGTTCCTCGACGCGGCAGGGCGGGACTTCGGCGGCTTCGACGGGGTGGTGCTCTGGCACGCGTACCCGGTGATCGGCCTCGACGACCGCAACCAGTTCGACTGGTACCGGGACGTGCCGGAACTGCCCGAGGTGGTGCGCGCGTTCCAGCAGCGTGGGGTGCGGGTCTTCGTCGACTACAACCCGTGGGACACCGGAACCCGGCGCGAGCCGGGCAGCGACGCCGAGGAGGTCGCCACGCTGGCCGGCAAGCTCGGCGTCGACGGGGTCTTCCTGGACACCCTCAAGGAGGGCGCGGGGGAGCTGCGCGCCGCGCTGGACGCGGTGCGCCCCGGCATGGTCCTGGAGGGCGAGAGCCGGGTGCCGCTGGCCCGCATCGCCGACCACGCGATGTCCTGGGCGCAGTGGTTCGCCGACTCCGAGGTGCCCGGCGTGCTGCGGGCGAAGTGGTTCGAGCGACGGCACGTGCTGCACCACACCCGGCGCTGGCACCGCGACCACCTCGGCGAGCTGCACTCCGCCTGGCTCAACGGCGTCGGCGTGCTGGTCTGGGAAAGCGTCTTCGGCGTCTGGGTCGGCTGGAACGAGCGGGACCGCGCGGTGCTGCGGGCGATGCGCCGGGTGCAGACCAGCCACGCGGCGTGGTTGCGCGCCGAGGACTGGGTGCCGCTCGCCGACCATCCCGGCGACGGCCAGGTGTACGCGTCCCGATGGACGCACGACGACGAGCCGCTGTGGACGGTGGTGAACCGGGGCGCGGACCACGACGGCCCGTGGGTGGTCACCGACCCGAGCGCCGGCCGGCACTTCGTCGACCTGGTCACCGGTGCCGAGTTGACAGTCACCGAGACCGCCGACGGTCAGCTGGCTGTCGGCGGCCCGCTCCCGGCCGGCGCCATCGCGGCCGTGGCACGCGGAGTCGCCGCCGCGCACCGGCACGAGCCGCCGACCGGCGACCCGTCCTTCCCGGCCCGCGCCGCCGTGCGCGTCCCTACGCCGTGGGCACCCCGACCGCAGGTGCCGCCGGGCCTGGTCGCCGTCGAGGGCGGCCGGCACGACCTGGTCGTCCGGCACCGGGTACGGGAGACCGGGCTGTACGGCGAGGCGCCCTACGTCGACGAGTGGAAGCCCTTGCCGCCTCGGCTGCACCACCCCGGCACGCTGCGGCGCAGTGTGCGGCTCGGCCGGTTCGCCATCGCCGTGCACGAGGTCACCCACGGCGAGTACGCCGAGTTCCTGCGCGCCACCGGCTACGTTCCGGTGCGCCCGGACCGGTTCACCGCCGGCTCCGGCCCGGCCGACGCCCCGGTGACAGGGGTCGAGCTGGCCGACGCGCGGGCGTACGCGGCGTGGGCCGGGCTGCGCCTGCCCACCGAGGACGAGTGGCAGGTCGCCGCCGAGGCGGGGCTGCTCGTACGGCGCGAACCGCTGGTGTGGAACCTGACCGAGAGCGAGCACTCCGACGGTCGTACCCGGTTCGCCATCCTCAAGGGCGGCGCCCAGTACCGGGCGGAGGGCTCCGACTGGTACCTCGACGGCGGCCCGCAACCGGCGGACGTGTCGGTGAAGCTGCTGCTCACCGGTGCCGGTCTCGCCCGCTCCGAGCAGGTCGGCTTCCGCTGCGCGGCCGACCTTCCGGAGGTGACCCGGTGACCGCGCCACTGGACGGCGTCACTGTCGTCGACCTGGCCACCCTCTTCGCCGGGCCGCTCGCGGCGGCGTTCCTCGGTGACTTCGGCGCCGACGTGATCAAGGTGGAGCATCCGGCCAAGCCGGACCCGTCGCGGGGGCACGGCCCGGCCCGCGACGGTGTCGGGCTCTGGTGGAAGGTGCTCGGCCGCAACAAGCGCACAGTCACCCTCAACATCTCCGACCCGGACGGGGCGGCGTTGCTGCGCCGGCTGCTCGCCGACGCCGACGTGCTGGTGGAGAACTTCCGTCCCGGAACCCTGGAACGGTGGGGGCTCGGCCCGGCCGAGCTGCACGCTGTCAACCCCCGGCTGGTGATCACCCGGATCAGCGGGTTCGGGCAGGTCGGCCCGTACGCCCGCCGGCCCGGCTTCGGCACCCTCGCCGAGGCGATGAGCGGTTTCGCGGCGGCCACCGGGGAACCGGACGGGCCGCCGACGTTGCCCCCGTTCGGGCTGGCCGACTCGGTGAGCGCGCTCGCCGCCGCGTACGCGGTGATGCTCGCCCTGCGGGCCCGCGACGTCACCGGCGCCGGGCAGGTGGTCGACCTCGCCATCATCGAGCCGATCATGGCGATGCTCGGGCCGCAGATCACCTGGTACGACCAGCTCGGCTACGTCCAGCCCCGGTTGGGCAACCGGTCCAACAACAACGCCCCGCGCAACACCTACCGCTGTGCCGACGGGCGCTGGGTGGCGGTCTCCACCAGCGCGCAGAGCATCGCCGAGCGGGTGCTGCGGCTGGTCGGCCGTCCCGAGCTGATCGACGAGCCGTGGTTCGCCACCGGCAGTGGGCGGGCCGCCCACGCCGACGAGTTGGACGCGGCGGTGAGCGCCTGGGTGGCGCGACGGGACCGCGACGAGGTGGTGGCCGCGTTCGAGGAGGCGCAGGCCGCTGTCGCGCCCGTCTACGACGTGCGCGACATCCTCGCCGACCCGCAGTACGCGGCGCTGGGCACCGTGCGCACAGTGCCGGACGAGGAGTTGGGCGAGGTACGGATGCAGAACGTGCCGTTCCGCCTCGCCGAGACGCCCGGCGAGATCCGGCACGCCGGCCGGCGGCACGGCCAGGACACCGACGCGGTCTTCGGCGCGCTCGGCCTGAGCGCCGAGGAGTTGGCCGCGCTGCGCGAGCGGGGAGTGCTCTGATGCTGTTGAGCTGGCTCTACGTGCCCGGTGACCGCCCGGACCGGTTCGCCAAGGCGGTCGCCTCGGGTGCCGACGCGGTCATCCTCGACCTGGAGGACGCCGTTGTCGCCGGGCGCAAGGCGTACGCCCGGGACGCGGTCGCTGAGTTCCTCGCCGAGGCGCACCCGGTGCCCGTGCAGGTCCGGGTCAACGAGCTGACCGGCCCCGACCTCGATGCCGACCTGGCGGCGGTGGCCGGCCGGCCCGGGTTGGCCGGGCTGCGGCTGCCGAAGGTCGAGTCGGCCGCGACGCTGGCGGCCCTCGCCGAGCGGGTCGACGTGCCAGTGCACCCGCTCATCGAGTCGGCGGCCGGGCTGGAGGCCGCGTACCCGATCGCCGCCGCCCACCCGGCGGTCGCCTCGATCGGGCTCGGTGAGGCCGACCTGCGCTCGGATCTGGGGGTGAGCGACGACGACGGGCTGCTCTGGGCGCGCGGCCGGGTGGTGGTCGCGGCCCGCGCGGCCGGTCTGGCCCCGCCGGCCATGTCGGTGTACGCCGACGTGGTCGACCTCGCCGGTCTGGCCGCCTCCTGCGCGGCGGGCCGACGGCTCGGCTTCCTCGGCCGTGCGGCGATCCACCCGCGCCAGCTCCCGGTGATCGTCGACGCGTTCCGACCGGCCGATCGGGAGGTAGCCCGCGCCGCGGAGCTGCTGGCCGCCGTGGCGGACGCGCACCAGCGGGATTCAGGGACCGTGGTCCTGCCCGACGGCCGGTTCGCCGACCGGGCGATGGTGGCCGCCGCCCGCCGCGTCGTCGACCTCGCCGCCCGCTACGCCGCCTGAGCCTCGGGATCGAGACGGTCGAGTCGTGCGAGGTCGGCGGTGCCGGACCGGACCACGGCCGCCGCCAGCGCCACGGTCGCCGGCTGGACTCCGTTCTGCTGCTCCGCGGTGGCGATCCGGACCGACTGCGCGAGATGCGCCCGCAGGTGCCCGGCCAGCAGGCGGTGAAACGGCTGCCCGCTGGCCGCCCGCAGCGCGGTCATCTCCTGCGCGGTGGCCATGCCCGGCATGTCGTGCCCCTCGTGCGGATTCGTCGTCGGGGCGGCGGCGTCGGCCAGTAGCCGGCGGGCGCGGTCCAGGTCGGCGCGCCGGGTGGTCGCCACCTGGGTGACCGTCTGCCGCCAGGCCGGGTCGGTGGTCCGCGCCGGCACCAGAACGAGTACGTGCAGCAGACGTTCGGTCATCGCCACCGTCAGTTGCAGCCAGGCGATGTCGGTGGGGTTGAACGCCGTACCCGTGGGTGTCGGCACGGTCGACGCCGGTGGCGCGGTCACGGGCGGTGTGGTGGTGCTGGCCGCGTCTGGTGGCCCGGCGCCGCAGCCGGCGACGAGCAGCACGCCGATGAGCACTGTGAACGCCGTGGGCTGGCGCATCCGATCTTCCTTCCCGACCAGGGCGGCGGGCCCGGGTGACCGGACCCGCCGCAGTGGTGTGGAGCTGTCAATCAGATCGGTCGGCCGTCGTGACCGCACTTGATGACGGGACGGATGCAGTCCTGGACGCGGCGGGCCAGCTCCGCCACCGGCCAGGCGTTGAAGAAGTCGCCGTGCATCGTGTAGCCCGGCCCGGAGGCCAGCCGGAACCGCGACGGGTCACCGGTGACCGGGTACCGAAGCACCTGGCGCAACTTCGGCACGTGCACCGGGTGGGTGCTCGGGCAGGCCTGGTTCACCGGGTACGCCAGGTGGCTCTTGTGGTCCGGCGAGTCGAGGTCACGGCCGTTCCAGCACTGCGGGAAGTCCAGGTACGACTCCAGCATCGTGCCGGACGGGCAGTTGACGAAGTCCTTCGACGGCGGCACGTGCCCGGCGTGCAGGCAGGACCAGCGGGCGATGCTGTCGTTCGGCCCGGTGGCCTTCGCGTTGCCGGCGACGAGCCGCAGCCCGAGCGGGAACGGCTGGGTGTTCGCGACGACGTCGGCGCGGACGCCCTCGCCCAGGTAGTAGAACGTGGCGATCGCCGGCTCAACGGGGACGTTGTCCCGGTACAGGGTCGGCACCCAGTACGACGAGACGTCCACCTGCGGGTTGCAGGTGGTGGGCGAGTTGACCAGGTCGGGAAGGGTGGTCCTGGCGTTCGTCACAGTGCTGCCGAAGAAGCTGTGCATGTGCGACGCCCCGGGCAGCCCGGGGAAGACGATCGGGTCGTCCGGCAGCCGGTGGCTGTAGGTGCAGTCGGCGGGGAACTCGGCGACCCGGATGGCGTTGGCGCCGAAGTCGGCGCCGGCTCGGCCGGGGGCGGCGTCGGCCCGGTTGGTGGTGGACACCAGGTACGTGCCGAGTAGCACCAGCAGGGCGCCGATCGCCGTGGCGAGGCGCAGTCGGCGGGGGATGCCGGAGAGGGGTGCGGCCCTGTCCATCTCGTGACTCCTGTCGGGGGACGGGTCAGGGACAGCTCCGGCGCCGCCGCCGAAGGCATCGGAGTTGTGCCTGGCCAGACTGGGTGGTGGCCGGTTGGGGCCGGTGCGAGAGAGCGCTCTCACTGCCCCCCAGCCTCACGCCGAAGTCGACAATTGTCAATACGTGCCGCAGTTGGTGGAAATGACGACGAAGGGCCGGGCCCCGTGGTGGGGTCCGGCCCTTCGGTGTTGTGCTGGGTCAGCTGGTGGCGTAGCCGCGGGTGGCGATCCAGTCGGCGAGGTGCTCGACGGTGACCTCGTAGGAGGCGGTGTTCGCATCGGCGGAGTCGGCGATCTTCACCACGTTCCCGCCGTCGCGGTAACCCACGACGCTGATGTAGTGCCCGCCCTCGAAGGAGTGCACGCCGCCGTCGGTGTCGACGCTGGTGCCGGCGATGTTGGCGACCACGGCCCGGCCGTCGTCGACGGTGCGGACGATGTCGGCGCGCAGCCGGTCGGTCTGCTTGGCGTCGGCATCCGGGGTGCTGATTTCCACGGACCGGTAGGCGTTGGTCTTACCGGTCTCCTTGTTCAGCACCGGGGTGATGTCGTTGATGGAGTTGGTGCCGGCCTCGGTGGTGCCCATCTCCTTGGCCATGGCGTCCACGCTGATCTCCTTGCCCTGCACGGACAGGGCGTTACGCGTGGCGGCCGGGCCGCAGTAGTAGAAGTTCGGCTGGGCCTCGTAGCGCACACCGAGCTGACGCTCACCGGCGGGCTTACGGTCGCTCTGCGTCTGGGTGGCCGGCTTGGCATCCGACGCGGCGTACGCGGCGGTCACCGGTCCGGCGATGGCGCCGCCGGTGAAGGCGAGGCCGGCGGCGGTCAGGGCGGTCTTACGGATCAGATCGGTACGCATGATGGCGTGCTCCTCTGCATCGGGGGTGCCCGCACCACACTCGGGGGTGGGTGGTGGTGGTGCGGGGGAGGTTCACGGCAACGCCGGCGATCCGGGGGACCTGCTCGGGCGTTGCGGGGGATGTAACCGGGGCGGCCCGGCGGATGTTCCCGGCGGCTGCCACGCCCCACGACCGGGACGGTCGCGGTGGCCTGCCAGGTATAACGACCCCGCCGGGCCCTCGATTCCGCCGTCGGGGTGGCCTGGACCACCCGACACCGCCGCACAAACCAGACAACCCGCCCACCCCGCTCACCCGGGGCGAACCCGACACGGGAGCCAGGACGGCCGTGATCCACTCGGGTTCCTGGAAATCGCGGTGTCTGGGTGCCGGGGATATCCCGACCTCATGAAAGCCGAGTGGATGAGGCAGCCCGAACGTGCCGGACTGCCCCACCCGGGAGCGCGGAGATGAAATCAGAACCCGAGGACGTTCCGCCCGCCGACGACCGGCAGTCGCAGTTCGCTGTCGTTCGGTGCGACCCGCAGTTCGGTGCCACCCAACGGCAGCAGGGTGTACTCCTGGTCGCTGGAGAAGACGACCACGCCGATCCGGTGTCCCGCCGGGAAGATGTAGTCCTTCGGCTCCATGGTCCACCGGTAGTCGTACAGCTTGCCCTGCTTGACCGGCTCGGTGCGCGCGGCGCTCTTGCGGTTCTGCGGGTCCATCCACCCTCGCGTCACCACTGTCGGGGCGGCGGTCGACCCGGCCGGGCCGTAGTCGACCAGGTACGCGGTGAGGTTCGCGTCCGGCTTGTTGTCGATAGCCATCCGCAGTCGCATCTCCGGACGCCCGGAGATGCGCACGCTCTGCGTCAGCTCGGGGGAGCGGTAGGCGAGTCGGTTGGCGCTCGCGGTGTCCGGGTTGGACACCAGGGTGTCCGGGTGGATGGTCCGGCCCTCGTCGACGAAGCGCTGCTCGACCTTGGCCTTCGGTGGCTTGCCGGTGGTGAGCGCGCCGGGTGCGGTGGTGTCGGTGGCCGCGAAGCGCAGGCCGACCTCCCGCGCCACCGGGTCGGGCCAGTTGGCGTACGTGGCGTAGGCGCGGTCCTCGCGCTGGAGCACCGCCGTCGGCTCGTCCATGATGCCGTTGCGAACGTTCCACAGCCAGAAGTCGAACCAGCGGTTCTCGGTCTGCTTGTACGTCCACGTCTGGCCGCTGGGCAGGGTCACCGACGCGTTGCTGCCCGGACCACCGTGGCCGCCCTGGTGCAGCCAGATCTTGCGGGGGACGTCGCGCTTGGCGAGCTGGTCCCACCAGCCGGCGAAGTGTTCGGTCTTCACGTTCCAGTCGTTGAGGCCGTGTACGACGAAGACGCTGGCCTTGACGTCGCGGGCGTCGAGGTAGTCCCGGTCGCGCCAGAACGTCGAGTAGTCGCCGGTGACCCGGTCCTGCTTCGCGGTGATCTCGGCGAGCTCGTCGGCGCACTGCCCTTCGGCGCGGGCCTGCCCGGCGGTGTACTGGGCCAGGATGTCGAGGTCCTCACCCTGGAACGTTCCGGGCGCGACCACCAGACCGTTGGCCCGGTAGTAGTCGTACCAGCTGCTGATCGCGGAGACCGGCACGATGGTCTTGAGCCCCTTGACGCCAGTGGTGGCCACCTGGTTGGGCAGCGTCCCGTTGTAGGAGACACCGGTCATGCCGACCGCGCCGGTGGTCCAGCCGGCGGTGACCGGGGCGCCGTTCGCGTCGTACCCCTTGGCCCGGCCGTTGAGCCAGTCGATGACCGCCTTGGTGCCGAGCGTCTCGGCCTGGTCCCCGCTGGTCGGGCAGCCGTCCGAGTCGCCGGTGCCGACGCTCTGGCCGAGCACCACCGCGTATCCGCGGGGCACGTAGTAGTCGTCCAGCGAGCCGGGCAGGTTGGCCTTGGCCTGGGCCCGCTGTGCGCCGGCGTCGAGGGCGCGCCGCCCGTCGCGGTCGGTCAGGCCGTTCTGCGGCAGGTCGTCGACCAGCACGCTCGGGTACGGCACGTCACCCCAGGTGCCCTTGCGGTACGGGCTGTGCTCGAAGATGACAGGCACCTTGAAGCCCTGCGTGGCGGTCTCGCGGGGGCGGGAGATGTCGATCGCCACCCGGTCGGGTCGACCGTCGTGGTCGGTGTCCACCGGGGTCTGGACGAACACCCGCTCCTCGATCGCGTCGGCGAGCGAGAACACGGGTTGGGTCATGCCGTCGCTGACCACGATGCCGGTGGGCGTGGTGGGCGTGGGCGGAGCGGCAGCCGCGGGTGGTGCTGCGCCGAGGACCAGGGCGCCGGACACGCCGACGCTCAGGAGTACCAGATGACGGGGTCGACGCATGCGCGTCTCCCTTCGGTTGGGCTGGTTGCCGGGGGTCGGCAGGGCCGATCTCGAAGATCCATTCGTGGTCATGCTAGGTCCGCCGCGGCGTCCCGTCGATCCCCTCGGCTGTCCACCGTGGTGGGTCAGGGAGTCGGCGGCGTCACCGCGATGATCAGGTGGGCGCGCTGGTCGCTGGCGTTGCGGTAGAGGTGCGCGAGGCGAGAGTCGAAGGTGACCGACTCGCCGGCGGTGAGGGTGTACGACTCACCGCCGATCTCGGCGACGACCTCCCCGGTGATGACGATCGCGCATTCGGTCGACGGGTGCGCCCACGGTTCGGCGGAGCTGGCGTCGCCGGGTGCGAGGTGGGCCTGGAGCACCTCCAGGTCGCCGCGACCGGGGGTGAGTCGTTCGTAGGTGATCTGGCCGGGTGGCGCGGCCAGCCTGGTCCGGGCGCCGACGCGGCTGACGTGCACCGGTGGCGCCTCGGGCTCGGAGAACAGTTCCGCGATCGAGGTGTCGAAGACCTGGGCGAGCTTCCGCAGGGTGGAGAGGCTGGGGTCGGTCGCGCCGTTCTCGATCTGGCTGAGCAGGGCGGGGGACACGTCGGCGGCTGTGGCGAGCTGACGCAGCGTGAGGGAGTGCTGCTGACGCAGGTCGCGGAGTCGGTCACCGAGCATGTGTCCTCGTTCCAAATACAGTGTGGCTGAATCTTGATTGACCAAACTATACGGCCATGTTTAGGATCACTAAACATCGGGCGGCAATGTTCAACTCAGGTGAACAAACCGCATCGAGGCGCGAACCGGACGCCTGCCGCCCGGTCTACATCCAACCCCGAGACGACGCCCCCGAGAAGCCCGCGACGCCGTCATCCCATCGGCCCGGCCGATGCGTGGTGTCGCGCGCCGGACGTCGACGCCCCGCGGATCCCGCACAGCGGGCCGCGCGATACGAAGGTAGGAACAGCATGTCGGTGTCTCCCCGCCGGCTCCTCGCCGGAGCGTCCGCTCTGGCGACGCTGGCCGTCCTCTCCGTCAGCGCCTGTAGCGCCGGCGGCAGTGGTGGAAACGCGAGCGGTACGGCCAAGACCCTCACCGTGAACACCTCGTTCGTGCTCAAGACCCTCGACCCCGGCCGGGTCTACGAGGCAACCGGTCTGACCGCCGTGCACGCCCTCTACGACACCCTGCTCACCTTCAAGGGTTCGGACGTGAGTAAGCCGGTCCCCGCGCTGGCCGAGTCGTACCAGGCGTCGCCGGACGCCACGACGTTCACCTTCAAGCTCCGGCAGGGCGTGACGTTCGCCGACGGCAGCCCGCTCACCGCCGACGACGTCGTCTTCTCGCTCAACCGGCTGAAGAACATCAAGGGCAGCCCCGCGGTCACCGTCAGCGGCCTGACCGTGACCAAGACCGACGACAGCACAGTCGTGGTCGCCTCGGCCACCCCCGATCCGAACATCCCGGTGGTGCTGTCGATGCCGTCGACAGCGGTGCTCAACTCCAAGGTTGCCAAGGAGCACGGTGCCCGCGACGGCGCCGACGCCGCCCAGGGCGACACCGCGCAGCAGTACCTGGACACCAACTCCGTCGGCAGCGGCCCGTACGTGCTGAAGTCCTACGACCCCTCGTCGCAGGTGGTGTTGGAGGCCAACCCGAAGTACTGGGGAACGAAGCCGCAGTTCTCCCGGGTGGTGCTGCGCAACATGGACGTGCAGACCCAGAAGCTGACCATGCAGCGCGCCGAGGCCGCCGAGATCTCCCTGGACATCTCCGGCAAGCTCCTCGACGGACTGTCGGGCAGCCTGCAGACCTCCGGCGTGCAGGACACCGTCTACTTCCTCTTCCTCAACGCCGACCCGGGCGTCTCGGCGGTCACCTCGAACCCGAAGTTCAACCAGGCCCTGCGCGCCGCCATCGACTACCAGGGCATCGCTGCCCTGTACGGCAAGGGCGCCGCCCCCGGCGCCGGGCTGGTCGCTCCCGCCTTCCCGGGCGCGCTGCCGGCCGGCGAGGAGTCCAAGCGGGACGTGGCCAAGGCCAAGGCGCTGCTCACCGAGGCCGGCCTGACCAACCCGACGGTGAAGTTCACCTACCCGGCCATCACCTACAAGGGTGTGGACCTCGGCACTGTGGCCACCAAGGTGCAGGGCGACGCCGCCGAGGCCGGCATCAAGCTGGAACTCAACCCGCAGCCGCTGACCACGTTCCTCGACGAGATGCGCGGCGGGAAGTCACCTCTCGGATTCACCCCGCAGAGCCTGAACTACCCGGTCGCCGACTCACTGATCAACAACATGGCACCGGGTCAGGCGACCGCGCTGCGCTCCGGCTGGACGGTCGAGCGGGCCGACCCGGCCGTGGTGGCCGCCGGCAAGAAGGTCACCGCGACCCTCGACCTGGCCGGTCGGGCCACCGCCATGCAGGAGTGGCAGCGGCTGATGAACGCGTCCTCGCCGTACCTCGTGCTGGCCAGCAACTCCTCCATCGTCGTGGCGACCACAGACCTGACCGGAGCGGACTACACCGCCGCCGGTTGGCAGGTGGACGTCGCCGCGGTCGGCCGCAAGTAGTCCCGACGACATGACGACAGTCCACGACGGTGAGCCGGGCGCGGTCGCCACGACCGCGTCCCGGCCCCGGGGTGCCCACCCGCTGCTCACCTTCCTGGCCAAGCGGGTGGCGGTCACCGCCGGCCTGCTGCTCGGCGTCACTGTGGTGACGTTCGGTCTGGTCAACGTGGTCCCCGGTGACCCGGTCACCGCCAACCTCTCCGACCAGGCGCTCAACGACCCCGCCGCGGTGGCCGCCTTCCGCGAGAAGTGGGGCCTGGACCAGCCGCTCTGGGCCCAGTACCTGCACTACCTGGGCAACCTGCTGCACGGCGACCTGGGCCACTCCCAGCAGACCGGGCGGGCCGTCCTGGACGACCTGCTGCACTACGTGCCGGCGACCCTGGAACTGGCCCTGCCGAGCATGGTGCTGGCGCTGCTCATCGGCACCGGGGTCGGCATGCTCGCGGCGGTCCGCAACGGCCGGTTCACCGACCAACTGGTCCGGGTCGGCGCCCTGCTCGGGCTCTCCACCCCGCCGTTCTGGCTGTCCCTGGTCGTGCTCTACGTCTTCTTCTACCAGCTCGGCCTGGCCCCCAGCGGCGGACGACTCTCCACAGACTTCAGCCCACCGCCCACCGTCACCGGCATGTACACGGTCGACGGGGCGCTCGCGGGGCAGTGGGACGTCGCCTGGGACGCCGCCCAGCACCTGTCCCTGCCGGTGCTCGTGCTGACCTCGCTGACGGTGGCGATGCTGGTCCGCTTCGTCCGCTCGGCGATGCTCGAGGTGCTCCAGCAGGACTACATCCGGGCCGCGTACGCCAAGGGTCTGCCGACCCGGGTGGTGCTGCGCCGGCACCTGCTGCGCGCCGGCCTCGTCCCGGTGGTCACCGTCTCCGGCCTGGCGTTCGCCTCGCTGCTCTCCGGGACGGTGCTGGTCGAGAGCATCTTCGGCTGGCCCGGCGTCGGCCAGTACGCGTACCGCAGCGCCACGGCGCTGGACCTGCCCGCGATCCTCGGCGTCAGCCTCTTCGTGGCACTTGTCTACACGCTGGTCAACCTGACCGTCGACCTGCTGTACGGGCTCATCGATCCGAGGATCCGGTTGTCATGACGACACTTGCAGACCCGAAGGCGGAGCGGGCCCTGGGCCGACGCCGCTGGCTCGGCCGACTGCGCGGCGGCTCGGCCAGCCGACCGGTCTGGCGTCAGCCGATCACCGTGGTGGCGTTGACCATCCTCGGTGGATGGTTGCTGCTGGCGTTGCTCGCCGACGTTCTCGCGCCGTACGACCCGCTGGCGCAGAGCGCCGACACGTACGCGTCGCCGTCCGGGGCGCACTGGTTCGGCACCGACTCGCTCGGCCGTGACATCCTCAGCCGGGTCGTCCACGGCGCCCGCCTGTCCATCCCGCTGGCCCTGGCGATCGTCTCGCTGGCCCTGCTGGTCGGCGGGCTGCTCGGGCTGGTCGCCGGATACGTCGGCCGGTTCGTCGACGAGGCGCTGATGCGCCTGACCGACCTGGTGTTCGCGTTCCCGCAGATCATCCTGGCCATGGCGGTGACGGCGGCGTTCGGCCCGAACACCCGCAACGCCGTGCTGGCCCTGGTCATCGTCTCCTGGCCGGTCTACGCCCGGGTCATCCGCAGCGCCGTGCTGAGCATGCGCGGCGACGACTACCTCAACGCCGCCCGCCTGCTCGGCGTCGGGCCGATCCGCGCGTTGCGCCGCGACGTGCTGCCCAACAGCATCGGCCCGGCGATCGTGCTGGCCACCCTGGAGCTGGGCAACGCGGTGCTGCTGCTCGCCGCCCTGTCGTTCCTCGGCCTGGGCCCGCGCCCACCGGCCGCCGAGTGGGGCTCGATGGTGGCCCTCGGCGCGCAGGACCTGTCGATGTGGTGGGTCAGCGTGTTCCCCGGTCTCGCCATCCTCACCGTGGTGATGGCCTTCAACGTGCTCGGCGACGCGCTGCGCGACCGGCTCGACCCCCGCTACACGAAGGGACGCTGAGGTGGCACCGCTGCTCGACGTCGACTCCCTGGCCGTCACCCTGCCCTCACCGCGTGGCCCGCTGCCGATCCTGCACGACGTGTCGTTGACAGTCGACGAGGGTGAGCTGGTCGGCATCGCGGGGGAGAGCGGCTGCGGCAAGAGCCTCACCGCGCAGACCCTGCTCGGGCTCCTGCCCCCGGGGGCGGCGGTCACCGGCTCCGCCCGGTACGCCGGCACCGAACTGCTGAGCCTGGACGCCCGGGGCTGGCAGCGGGTCCGTGGCGCCGGCATCGCCATGGTCTTCCAGGACCCGAGCGCGGCCCTGCACCCGATGCTCACGGTCGGGCGGCAGCTCACCGAGCACATGCGGGTGCACCTGCGGATGGACCGTCGAGCTGCCGGCCGCCGCGCGGTGGAGCTGCTCGACCAGGTTCGCATCCCGGACCCGGAGCGGGCGCTGCGCGCGTACCCGCACCAGTTCTCCGGCGGAATGCGGCAGCGGGTGGCCATCGCCATCGCGCTGGCCGCCCGGCCCCGACTGCTGATCGCCGACGAACCGACGACCGCCCTCGACGTCACGGTGCAGGCCGGCATCCTCGCCCTGCTGGAACGGCTGCGCGCCGAGACCGGGCTGGCCGTCGCGTTCATCACCCACGACCTCGGGGTGCTCAGCGCCCTCACCACCCGTGGCTACATCTTCTACGCCGGGCGGGTCGTCGAGACCGGCCCGACGGGCGGCCTGCTCACCGCCCCCAACCACCCGTACACGGCCGCGTTGCTCGGCGCCCGACCGCACGGCACCCAGACCGGCGGGACGTTGCGGCCCATCCCGGGCGCCCCGCCGGCACCCGGCGAGGCGCCGCCGGGGTGCCCGTTCCAACCCCGCTGCGGGTACGCCGAACCGTCCTGCGGCGAGGCCCCGCCCCCGCTCACCCCCGTCGGAGCCGACCGGTCGGTGGCCTGCGTGGTCCGTCCGCACCTGGAGGTGGCGGCGTGAACACCACCGCGCCCGCGCGACTGTCCTTCACCGACGTCGAGGTCGAGTACCGATCCCGAGGGCGTGGCCGGGTGCGGGCCGTCGCCGGGGTCAGCCTGGAGGTGTCACCCGGCCAGATCGTCGGGCTGGTCGGCGAGTCCGGGTGCGGCAAGTCCACACTCGCCCGCGTCGCGGTCGGGCTCAGCGCACCGAGCGCCGGCGCCGTCGAGTACGCCGGCCGACCGGTCACCCCGCTGGGCTGGCTGCCCCGCTCCGGTGCCGAGGTCGGCCTCCAGATGGTCTTCCAGAACCCGTACGCCTCGCTGAACCCCCGGCGCACCATCGGCTCCCAGCTCCTCGACGGCGTGCCGGCCGCGGTCACCGGGTCGGCCCGCCGAGCCCGGGTGCACGAGCTGCTCGAACGGGTGGCCATGCCGACCAGCGCCGCCCAGCGGTATCCGCACCAGTTCTCCGGTGGTCAGCGGCAGCGCCTGGCGATCGCCCGCGCGCTCGCCCCGGAACCCCGGATGATCATCGCGGACGAGCCGGTCACCGCGCTGGACGCCTCGTCCCAGGCCCAGGTGGTCAACCTGCTCGTCGGGCTGGTCCGCGACCTCGACATGGGCATGCTCTTCATCTCCCACGACCTGGCGCTGGTGCACGAGATCGCCGACGTGACCGCCGTGATGTACCTGGGCCGGATCGTCGAGGCCGCACCCACCCGCGAGCTGTGGCGCGAGCCCCGACACCCGTACACCCGGGCGTTGATCGACGCGGTGCCGCAGATCGGGCCCACCCCGCGCCTGCCCGCCATCCTCGCCGGGGAGGTGCCCGACCCGGCCAACGCGCCCACCGGGTGCCGTTTCCGGCCCCGCTGCCCGCACGCGTTCGCGCCCTGCGGGGAGCAGCCGCCCACCGTCGACCTGGGCGGCCGCAGCGTCGCCTGCTGGCTCACCGACTCCGCAACGGTCCCGACCGCCGCGCGCTCACTCTGAGGACGCCCCATGCGCATGCCCACCGAACAGGTCCTGGTCAACCTCGCCCTCTACGACGGTGTCCAGGACGCCCTCCAACCGGATCGCGGCATCTGGATCGACGCCGACGGGATGATCCGTGCCGTCGGTCAGGTCGACGACGTCCTCGCCGAGGCCGGCGCAGCCCGGGTGGTCGACCTGGGCGGCGAGCACGTCATGCCGGGTCTGACCAACATGCACGTCCACCTGTCGCTGGGGCTGCCCGGCCACCTCGCCGACACGGTGCACGGCGCGAACCTGGCCGAGCTGGTGCTGCTGATGGCCGACTCGGCCCGGCGCACCCTGCACTCCGGTGTCACCACCGCCCGCCTCGTCGGGGAGAGCCGGTACGCCGACTTCGCCCTGCGCCGGGGGATCGAGGCCGGCGCGGTCGACGGCCCGCGCATCTTCACAGCGGGGCACGCGCTCTGCTGCACTGGCGGGCACGGCTGGGAGGCCGACGCCCTGGAGGCCGACGGCGCGGACGGGTTCCGTCGGGCCACCCGTGAGCAGCTTCGCGCCGGCGCCGACCTGATCAAGGTCTGCATCTCCGGCGGGATCGCCGGGCAGCACGAGGCGATCGACACCCCGCAGCTGCTCGACGACGAGATGGCAGCGGTCATCCGTGTCGCGCACGACTGGGGGCGCAAGGTCACCGCGCACGCCGGCCCGGCCGACTCGGTCCGCCGCGCCGTCGAGCTGGGCCTCGACTGCGTCGAGCACGGGTACGAGCTGACCGACGACGTCACCCGACTGATGGCCGAGCGGGGTGTCTGGTACGTGCCGACGATCGTGGTGAGCCGTTGCGAGCAGTTCTTCCGCGACTCCGGGGTGCCCGGCTGGCTGATGGACCGGGCCCTCGCGGCCGGCCCCCGGCACTGGGAGAGCCTCCAGCACGCCATCCGCAACGGCGTGCCGATCGCCCTGGGCAGCGACATGCCCCCGCACGCCGGCTACGACGAGACCACCGCGACCATCCGCGAACTGGAGTTCATGGTGGACGCGGGGATGCCCGTCGCGGACGCGCTCAAGGCCGCCACCACCCGCCCCGCGCAGTGGCTGGGTCGGGCCGACACCCTCGGCACCGTCGAGGCCGGCAAGCACGCCGACCTGCTGGTGCTGCGCGACGACCCGACCCGCTCGGTCTCCGCGTTGCGCACCCTGCACGCGGTGCTGAAGGGCGGGGTGGCGTACCGCGACGACCACGGCCGGCTCGGCGTACCGCGATGAGCAGCATCACCCAGGTCGCCGACGGGTACCTCGACGCGCTCGCCGAGCTGGACCCCCAGGCGGCCGAGGCGGTGGGGCGTACACCCGTGTCGCACGTCCCGGATCTCTCACCGGAGGGCTTCGACGCCCGCGCCGAGCTGGCCCGACGCACCGCGACGGCCGCCGCCGCGGCGACCACGCACGACCCCGGCGAGCGGTCCCTGGCCGATGCCCTGCTCGACCGGCTGGCCAGTGAGGTCGACCTGCACGACGCGGGCTTCACCACCCGGCTGCTCGCCCCACTGGCCACGCCGGTGCACCTGCTCCGGCAGCTCTTCGACAATCTGCCCCGGCACACCGAGGACGACTGGGCGGTGGTCGCCGACCACCTGCGCCAGGTGCCCGAGGCCCTCGCCCGGTACGCCGAGACGCTGCGTCGGTCGGCGCAGCGCGGACAGTTGGTTGCCCGCCGGCAGGTGCTCGTGGTCGCCGACCAGTGCACGGCCTGGACCCGCGCGGACTTCTACGGGCGGCTGGTGGACGGTTACTCCGGCGGCCCGCTCGCCGCGCAGCTGCAATTGGGTGTGCGGCTGGCGACCGCCGCCACCGCCGGTTTCGCCGCGTTCCTCCACGCCGAGCTGGGACCTACGGCGTCCAACGTGGATGGTGTCGGCGGCGACCTGTACCGGGTAACTGCCCGCAGTTTCCTCGGTGCGAGCGTCGACCTCGACGAGGTGTACGAGTACGGCTGGGCGGAGTTGGACCGCACCGCCGCCGAGCTGCGGACCGTCGCGGGCGAGCTGGGCCACTCGCGGGTGGCCGCCGCGCGGGCGGCCCTGGACGCCGACCCGGCCGGTCGGGTGGCGGCCGGGCCTGCCCTGGAGGAGTGGCTGCGCCAGCGCACCGAGCAGCTGACCCAGGCCCTCGACGGCACCCACTTCGACATCCCGCCCGCCACCCGTCAGGTGGTGTGCCGGATCAGCCCCGCCACGTCCGGGGTCATGTACTACACGCCTCCCGACCCGGCGTTGACGCGTCCCGGCGCGATCTGGTGGTCGGTGCCCACTGGCGAGTCGACGGTGCCGGTGTGGCGGCACGTCGGCACGCTCTGCCACGAAGGGCTGCCCGGCCACCACCTCCAGCACGCCTTCACCCTCACCACCGCCGCCCTGCACCCGTGGCAGCGCACCCTCTGCCAGGTGCACGGGTACGCCGAGGGGTGGGCGCACTACGCCGAGCGCCTCGCCGACGAGATCGGCCTGTACGCCGGCCCGGCCGAGCGACTCGGCATGCTCGACGGTCAGATGTGGCGGGCCGCCCGGGTGGTCATCGACCTGGGTCTGCACCTGAGGCTGCCGATCCCGGCCGGCAACGGGTTCACCGAGGAGCGCCACTGGACGCCAGCGCTCGCGGTGGACGTCCTCACCCGGGTCGCCGGCCTGGACGCCGAGACCGCGCGCTTCGAGGTCGACAGGTATCTGGGCTGGCCGGCGCAGGCCCTGGCCTTCAAGGTCGGCGCGCGGCTGTGGCAGCAGGCCCGCCGGGACGCCGAGCGCCGCGAGGGTGCGGCCTTCGACCGGAAACGCTTCCACCACACCGCGTTGGCGCTCGGACCCATGGGACTGGATCCGCTCCGCGCCCGCCTGGCCGACCTGCACTGACCACCCGCACCGCCGTACCCGATCGGAAGTGACAGCCGATGAGCGATGAGCTCCGCACCACCATCACCGACCTGTACCGGTCCCTCGGCGACCGGCAGGCCTTCGACGCGCACCTGCACCCCGACCTGACGTTCTGGGAGTCCGACGCCGACGGACTGCTGTCCGGCCTGCCCGCGCTCGACGACCTGCGGGACCGGCGAGCGACCCGGGCGACGGGGTCGACGCCGATCTCGGTGGCGCCGGAACACCTGCGCGCCGACGCCTGGGGCGACACCGGTCTGGTCCGCTACGTGCTGCGGGCCCGCTTCGCCGGCACCCGGCCGGACGAGTGTTTCCGGGTGACCGACGTCCTGCGCCGCGAGGACGGCGCCTGGCGCATCGTGCACCACCACGCGGAGGCCGTGCGATGAGCGCCGAGGAACCCACCACCGACCTGTACGACCTGCGGGTCGTGGTGGAGCGGATCGAGGGCCGCTCGGTGTGCGGCCTGAAACCGGGCGACCACATCGACCTGACCGGCTCCAACCGGCTCACCATTCCCGCCGGCAAACACTTCTGCCTGTACGCCCTGGCCGCGTGCCTGCCGCTGCTGCCGGCGAAGCAGCGGGCGCTGGCCGAGGGCGACTGGATGGCCCGGGACAGCCACGTCGCCTGCCCGGACCCGGACGAGCGGCTCATCATGCGCATCGAGCGGACCGCCCTTCAGCGCATCCCCACCGAGGAGCTGACGTGAGCGCTGGGCTGGTCGGCATCGGCCTGCAGTCCGACAAGTCCGCCGACGAGTACGCGGAGCTGGCCGAACTGACCGAGCGGCACGGCTTCGACGTGCTGTCGGTCTTCGGTGACCTGATGTACCAACCGCCGATCTTCCCGCTGCTGGTGGCGGCCCGGCACACCCGGCGGATCCGCCTGGGCGCGGCGTGCCTCAACCCGTTCACCATGCACCCGGTGGAGGTGGCCGGTCAGGTGGCCGCACTGGACCTGGCCTCGCAGGGTCGGGCCTACCTGGGCCTGGCCCGGGGCACCTGGCTCAACGAGATCGGTGTGCCGCAGGTCCGCCCGATCCGGCGCATCGTCGAGACGGTCGCCGTCGTACGGCTGCTGCTCGCCGGCGACGACAGCGGTTTCCAGGGTGGGGAGTTCACAGTCGCGCCGGGCACGTCGCTGCGGTACACGCCGACCCGTGCCGACGTGCCGGTCCTGGTCGGCACCTGGGGGCGGCAGACCGCCCGGGCAGCGGCCGGCTTCGCCGGCGAGGTCAAGGTCGGCGGGTCGGCCAACCCGGCGATGGCGCGGATGATGCGCGCCTGGCTGGACGACGCGGCGGTCGCGGGCCGGGACGGCACGGGTGTCGTGCTCGGTGCGGTCACCGTCGTCGACGAGGACGGTGCGCTGGCACGTCGGGTGGCGCGCCGGGAGGTGGCCATGTACCTGGCGGTGGTCGCCGCCCTCGACCCGACGATCGAGGTGGACCCGGAGTTGCTGGCGCGGATCCAGCAGCACGTCGGCCGCCGGGAGGACGACCTCGCCGGCGCGCTGATCGGCGACGACCTGCTCGATCTGTTCGCCTTCTCCGGCACGCCCGAGCACGTCGCGGGGCAGGCCGCGGCGGTGTTCGACGCCGGGGCCAGCCGGGTGGAGTTCGGCACCCCGCACGGCTTGACGCCGCACGGCGGCATCGACCTGCTCGGTCGGCGGGTGCTCCCACTGTTACGGGCGTGAAAACCTCCTCGTCGAAGGCTCCCCGAAGATCGTTCCCCTGCATATGATCTTGCCGAAGTCGCCCGAAGAGGCGGCTTCGTCCACATTAGACGAGGAGCGACATGCTCAGGAAAACGCGATGGCTGTTGGCCGTCGCCGTCACGGCCACGACGCTGACCGCCCTACCGGGCGGCGCCGCCACGGCCGGACCCAGCGACATCGGTCAGACCGGCGCACCCGCAGCCACTGCTGACGGGAAGACGCACACCGTCACCCTGCTGACCGGGGACGTGGTGACCGTGCGGGACACCGGATCGGGCTGCCCACAGGCCACAATCCGGCCGGCGGACGAGAACGCGGTGATCCACCAGAGCTGCGGCCCCGACGGTCACCTGCACGTCATCCCCGCCCGCGTCGCATCCCAGCTCGGCTCGGTCCTCGACCCCGACCTGTTCGACGTCACCACGCTGATCGCCGACGGCTACGACGACGACAACGCAGCCGAGCTGCCGCTCATCGTGCAGCCCGCCACCGCGTCCGCCCGGGTGGCCGCGCTCGGTGACGTGCTGTCGCTGCCCAGCATCGGTGCGGTCGCCGGCCGCGTACCCAAGAAGAGCCCGGCCACGGCGAAGCTCGCCACCAACTCGCTGCTCGCCGGCGCGAAGAAGGTCTGGCTCGACCGCAAGGTCCGGGCCACCGCCCTGACCGGCGGTGGGCGCCCCGCCGGCCTGGACCGCAACCTGGGCCAGATCGCCGCGCCGGACGCCTGGAACGCCGGCTACACCGGCAAGGGCGTCCGGGTCGCGGTGCTCGACACCGGCGCCGACTTCACCCACCCGGACCTGGTCGGCCGGGTCGCCGACCGGGCCGACTTCACCGTCGAGGGCGGTGACGCCGTCGACCACAACGGCCACGGTACGCACGTCGCCTCGACCATCGCCGGCACCGGCGCGGCCGCCAACGGTCAGCGTCGCGGCGTGGCACCGGACGCCAAGCTGGTGATCGGCAAGGTTCTCGACGACAACGGCTTCGGCGACGACTCCGGCATCATCGCCGCCATGGAGTGGGCCGCCACCCGTGCCGACGTCATCAACATGAGCCTCGGCGGCAGCGACCCGGACGAGCCGTGGGCCGCTGGTCACCAGCAACGTGGCCAAGCCGGAACTGGTCGCGCCCGGTGTCGACATCGTCGCCGCCCGGGCCGCCGGCACCAACCTCCAGGACCCGATCGACAGGTACTACGAGGCGATCAGCGGCACCTCGATGGCGAGCCCGCACGTGGCCGGCGCCGCCGCGCTGCTCGCCCAGCGCCACCCGGACTGGAGCGGTGAGCGACTCAAGGCCGCCCTCGTCGGCGCCGCCGACCCACTCAGCGGCATCGACCCGTACGCCGTCGGCGCCGGTCGGCTCAACGCGGTCCGGGCCCTCGGCGGCCCCACCAGCAACCAGCCGGTGGTCAACCTCGGCACCTTCGCCCACCCGCAGTCCGGGACCAGCGAGACGAAGCTGAGCTGGACCGGTGAGTCGACGGCCGTTCTCGACCTCGACGTGTCGATCGTCAACCACGACGGCCAACCGGTGCCGCGCGGCACGGCGTCGCTGTCGACGAGCCGGCTGACGCTCAAGCACGGCGCCACCGCCGCGGCGACCCTGCGGGTCAACCGTGCGGCGCTGGCCGCCCGGCCGGGCTTCTACCTGGCCACCGTCACCGCCCGTTCCGGCCGCAAGCTGGTCGCGACGACCCCGGTGAGCTTCTACGTCGAGCAGCCCAGCTACGACCTGACCATCCAGACAAAGCCGATGCCGGGCCTGAAGGACGGCGCGGAGAGCTGGATCAACCTGATGGTCACCAACCTCGCCGACCCGGTGATCTACTACGGCGGCGCGGGCGGCACCCCCGGAGACACCTTCACGCTGCGGGTGCCCGCCGGCCGGTACGCGATCCTCGGCTCGTCCGTCGCCTACTACGTCGACAGTGACGTGCTGGAGACGACGCTCGCCGCCGAGGCCGACCTGGACGTGCGCGCTGCCCGAAGCGTGACGCTCGACCCGGCGCGGGCCAAGCCGGTGATGGCGACTGTCGACGGGGTGCCCACCACGCCCACCCGGACCGACCTCACCAACGTCCAGACCACGCCGAACGGCCTGTCCTGGTGGCACCAGATCAGCGGGTACGGGGCCAAGACGGCCGTCCGCACCACAGCGCTGCCCAAGCCCACCGTCGGCTCCCGGCGCACCTGGGCGGCGGTCAACCTGGACTCGCCCGCCGGCACCGCCAAGCCGTACCGCTACAACCTCGTGCACGAGTACGCGGGCGGCGTCCCGGCCGACCCCGCCTTCCGGGTGAACAAGGCCGAGCAGGCGAAGCTCGCCCGGATCGACGAGCGCTTCCACCAGACGGATTCGCCGGGGATGCTCACCCAACTGGTCCGTACCGGCATGACCCGCGACGGGGTGGGGGTCACCCAGACCCACGAGGGGAACCTGCCGCCGTACCGGACCGACTACCTCTCGCCCGACATCCTCTGGGCCGACCAGGGCGTCTACGGCGGGCTGGCCGCTGACGAGGCACCCCGCAGCTACCAGCCGGGCAGTCGGCAGACCAAGATCTGGGCGCGTCAGCCCCTGCACTCCGACTGGTACGACGACCCGGCCGGGGCCGAGTGGAGCTGCGCCACCGCGCCGTCGCGGACCAGGGGCAACCTGCACCTCGACCTGGTGTCGCTGACCGACCAGCACCAGCGGGCCGACTGCCTTCAGGGCGAGGCGATCGGCGTGAAGCGCAAGCTGTCGCTGTACCGCGACGGGAAACTGGTCGAGGAGCGGGACCGCCCGCTCGCCAACTTCACAGTGCCGCAGCAGGTGGCCGACTACCGGCTGACCCTCGACGTCGACACGAGCCTGATCCTGCCGATCTCCACCAAGGTAAACACCTCGTGGACGTTCCGGTCCGCCGGGCCGGACGGGACCGGGAGCGTGCCGCTGCCGCTGCTCGCTGTGGACTACGCGCTGCCGATGGACCACAACAACCACCCGGTCGACGGAACGGCCGAGCTGGCCGTCCGACAGGCGCATGGTGTGAAGACGCAGAAGGTGACGTCGTTCCAGGTCTGGACCTCGACGGACGACGGGGCCACCTGGAAGTCGGCCCGGGTCACCGGCAGCGGCGACAGCTACCGGGTCGCGCTGCCGACGGCCACCTCCGGGCAGGCCGTCTCGCTACGGGTGAAGGCCGCCGCCAACGGCGGTAGCGGAATCGACCAGACCATCATCCGGGCGTACCACGCCGGCTGACCGTCGACGCTGTGGTGCGGCCCGGCTCCGACCGGGTCGCACCACCTTTTTGCGTCGCGGTGTCGATCCGGGCCCACCTCGTTCGTCGTGACGGTGAACCCCGACGCCGACACCGAGAGGCACGCCCATGACGTCCGTCGCCGAGACAGCGCTGCGCCGAACCCGTTTCCTGCTGGGCTGTGGCACGGTCGCCGGCCTGTTGTTCCCCCTCCTGTCGTTCGGGCAGGCGTTCACCCGATCCGGATTCGACCTGCGCCGGCACGCGATCAGCTCACTCACCCTCGGTGACCTCGGCTGGCTGCAGGTCATCGCGTTCGCGGGCACCGGCGTACTGGCCGTCGCCTTCGCGCTGGGCCTGTGGCAGGTACTGCGACCGGGCCGGGCCGGCACCGTGGTGCCGGTGCTGGTCGGCGTGTACGGGGTGGCGATGGTCGGCGGCGGGATCTTCGTGCCCGATCCCGCGCTCGGCTGGCCACCCGGCGCCCCGGCGGGTCTGCCCGAGCAGGCCAGCACGGGCAGCGTCCTGCACACGGTGTGCGGCGCGACGGCGTTCCTGTCGCTGATCGCGGCCGGTCTGCTGCTCGCTCGACGGTTTGCCGCCCAGGGGGACCGGAACTGGGCGCTCTACAGCGCCACCAGTGGTGCCGTCGCGTTCGTGCTGACCGCCCTGCCGTGGAGCGAGGGGAGTGCGAGCATCCGCTTCGCCATCGGAGCGGTGCTCATCTCGGGGTGGCTCGTGGCGCTCTCCTGGCGAACACGCGACGAGGTTGCCTGACCGTCGAGGCGATTCTCGTCGTAGGCAGGTGACAGCATCACGTCATGGCCACAGCGAAGCAGCCGGTAACCGTTCCGACCGCGATCAGCGTCGACGACTTCCTGGCCGGCAACCCCGACGAACGTAGGCGGGCCGACGCGGGGCGGCTCCGCGCGATCATGGGCGAGCTGACCGGGGAGCCGGCGGTGATGTGGGGCCCGAGCATCGTCGGCTTCGGCAGCTACCACTACACCTACGAGAGCGGGCGTAGCGGCGACGCGCCCCTGGTGGGGTTCTCGCCGCGCAAACAGCACCTCGTCGTCTACCTCACCGGCGGCGGTCTCGAGGAGCGGTACGGCGCGCTCCTCGTCCGGCTCGGTCCGCACCGCGCCGGAAAGGGATGCCTCTACCTGAAGCGGCTCGACGACGTCGACGAGAGCGTGCTGCGGCAGCTGATCGAGCGCACCGTCCGGGTGCACAGGGGCGTGGACCGGGCCAGCGGCCGATGAACCGCCGACGTCACTGGCCCTCCCAGACCGCCTTCGCCCCGGAGTCGCCCGTGCGGAACACGTAATACACGGTGACGGCGGCGGCCACCAGCGACAACACCTGCAACGCCAGGGTCAGCGGCCGACCGGGCCGTCCGTCCGCGCTGGCGTCGGTGCCCTTCGGCGCGACGAACCAGACAAGTGCCAGCGCGACGACCGCCAGCCCGATGGTGGCGTAGAGCGTGTTGTTACCGAAATCCTGATGCGTCTGAAGCGTCGGGAGGAACTCGGGAGTGACCCGGTTGGCGGCGCGCATGCGCTCGAGGAAGGCATCGCCGGAGAGCTTCGTCAGCAGGGCGGCGACCGGCGCGCCCACGGCCAGTAGCCCCAACACCCACCGGGTGTGCGGCCGGATCGGCGGGACGAGCGCGTAACCGACAGTCAGCAGGGCCAGCAGCGGCACGAACACGACCGCGGCGTGCAGCAGCAGAGGGTGGGCCGGGATGCCCATGAACTCCTCGAACATCGGCGTCTCCTCCGGTCACATCGGCCTGGACGTTGATCGTCCACACCGGGACGCTATCGGTACCAGGCGGGCGTGTCATCCCCGCCGATCGCTCAGGTCGCCGCCGCGCGTACGCCGAGGCCGACCAGGAGCACGCCGGTCAGCCGATCGAGCATTCGTCGCACCGACGCGGTGCGCAGCAACCGGGCGGCGGCACCGGAGACGACGGTCCAACCGGCGAGCCAACAGGTGTGCAGCGCGGCGTGCGCCGTGGCGAGCAGCACCATCGGCACCAGCACCGGTCGGCCCGGTTCGAGGAACTGCGGTGCCAACGTGAGGTAGATGGCGGCGGCCTTGGGGTTCAGTACGTTGCCGAGCAACCCTTGCAGGTACGGGTGGTCCACCCGCCAGGGCAGCCTTCGGGCGGAAACCGTCGGTCGCCGTCCCGCGTCCGTTCGGCGGCGCGACGCGGACCAGAGCATCCAGAGCCCGAGCCCGACCAGATAACCGGCCCCGACCAGCTTGACCACCCAGAACGCCTGCGACGAGCGGAGCACCAGCGCGGCCAGGCCGACAGCGGCCAGCGTGGCGTGCACGTAGAGCCCGGTCACCGTACCCAGGATCACCCACCAGCCCTGCCGCCGCCCGCCGGTGGCGACCCGCGAGACGACCAGGGTCAGGCTCGCGCCCGGCGTGGCGGTGATCGGCGCGACGGCGAGCAGGAAGCCGAGCACCGCGACCCCGCGCATGCTCAGACCACCACCCGGTAGTGGGTGGTGAGCAGCCCGGCGTCGTCGTACACGTGGAACGCGACGCCGGGCGGTTGGGTCTGGGTGGTCAACGGGCCGTCGCCCTCCCAGGGCATCCGCAGCGTGGAGACCACACCCGGGGCGATCCGCAGTGGACGGCCCGCGAAGGTGCTCGCGGCGGCGGTGTGGAAATGCCCGGTGAGCACGGCGACGACCTGCGGGTGGGCGGCGACGAGTTCGGCCAGAGGGTCGGCCGGCAGCAGCCGCATCGGGTCGATGACCGGGTGGTGCAGCACCACCGGCGGGTGGTGCAGGGCGATGAACGTCGGCGTCCCGGCCGGCACCGAACCCAGCTCGTCGGCGAGCCAGGCCATCGTCTCCTCGTCCAGGTGACCGTCGTCCGCGCCGGGCACGGAGGAGTCGGCGAGGAGGAAGACCGCCCCGGCCACGTCGTGGCGGGCGTTGATCGGGCCGGTGCCGCCGCCGTCGTCCCCGAGCAGACCCTTGCGGTACGCGTCGCGCACGTCGTGGTTGCCGGGGCAGACCATGACCGGCAGCGGGGAGTCGAAGAGCTTCGCGGCGGTCTCGTACTCGGCCACCTCGCCGTGGTCGGCGATGTCCCCGGTGATCAGGATCGCGTCGACAGGTCGTGGCAGGCCGTGCAGGTAGTCCATGACCCGGGCGGTCCGCTCGGCCGACCGGGGGTGGCTGTCGAGGTGGGTGTCACTGAGATGCGCGATGACCAGCACGAAGTCGCTCCTAACGGCTATTGGTGTCAAAGCCGTTAGGGACGCTACTCCGGGCCAGGTCGGCCACCGCAGCGCGATGGCCACCGCGGTCAGCTCCGCGAGCGCGGCAGGCAGTCCTTCTTGTACTTGAGGCCCGAACCGCACCAGCAGGCGTCGTTGCGCTCCGGCGGCCAGGCGATCCGTGCGCTGGGCCGCGCCGACACCTCGCCCGCGTAGCCCGCCCGGACCGCCGCGTCGGCCGGGTCGCCGCCGCGTCGACCGGCGAACGCGGTCAACCCGTCCACCGTCGCGCCGAACACGCCCAACCCGGCCTGGCCGGCACCCCGCAGCCGAACCAACTCCGTCTCCAGCCGGCCCCGGTGTGCGTCCCAGTCCGGCCCGTACACGTCGGTGAGGGCAGGGTGCTCGGCGAGCAGGCGATCGAACTCGGCCCGCGGCCAGAAGAGCAGATCGGACTCGGCGTCCCGACGCTCCCCGGCCCGACGCACGAGCTGGGTCTCCAACCGGTCCGCCAGGTCGTCCTGCCGGTCGTGCGGCAGGTTCAGATTGCGCCGTACCCGATGCCGTTG
>NZ_JAGPXY010000078.1 GCF_018070325.1 Micromonospora sp. H61 | reverse complement strand
GGCCGCCGAGCTGACCCGGGTCCGACCCGACGGCGCGGTGGTCGTGCTGACCGGGCACGGTCGTCCCGGGCACCTGCGCCAGGCGTTGACCGCCGGCGCCCGAGGGTTCCTGCCCAAGGGCTCGCCGGGTGGGGCGCTCGCCGACGTGATCCGCCGGGTGCACGCCGGAGGGCGCTACGTCGACCCCTCGCTGGCCGCCGACGCGTTGACCCTGCCCCCGTGCCCGCTGACCCCTCGGGAACTGGAGACGCTGCGGCTGGCGGAGGTCGGTGCCCCGGTCGCGGTGATCGCCCGTCGGGTGCACCTGTCCACCGGAACCGTGCGCAACCACCTCTCCGCCGCCGTGCAGAAGCTCGGCGCCGCCGACCGGGCCGAGGCCGTCCGCACCGCCCGGGACAACGGCTGGCTCTGAATTCGGTCGGCGTCCGCCGAGCAGGAGGGGTCGCCGGCTAGCGTGGGCGCGTGCGTACGGTGGAACTGGTCTGCTCGCCCGGCCTGGAGGTCGCGGTCCGGGCGGTCTGGGGTCGGCTGGCCGCCGCCGGGTTGCCCAGCCTGGCCCGCAACATCCACCCGACCAACCGGCCGCACCTCACCCTCGCCGCCGTCGACGAGTTCCCGCCGGGGGTCGAGCACCGCCTCGCCGCACTGTTCGACGCCGCGCTGCCGGTGCCGGTGACGCTCGACCGGGTCGTCGTCCTCGACGGCAGCGCCCCACTGGTCTGGCTCGTCCGACCCACTCCGGCGCTGACCGCGCTGCACGCCGCCGTCTGGGACGTTCTCGCCGAGGCCGACGGACACCGCCCGTGGCATGCGCCCGACGCATGGGTGCCGCACCTGAGCCTGGCCCTGCGGTTCCGCAACGCGGACCTGCGGATGGCTCGTGCCGTCGCCGGGGGGCAGCGTCCGACGGGTGACTTCGACGCCGCCCGCAGCTACGACGGCACGGACCGGACGGTGAGCCCGTTGACCGGCCGCGGCTGAGGTCGTCACGCGTCGTCCGGAGCCTCAGTTGCTGCCCCCACCGCCGTCGCCGCCTCCGCCGTCGCCCCCGCCACTGAACTCGCCGCCGCCGCCACCGCCCGCACCGCCGGCGTAGCCGTGGCGGCCGTCGAGGAAGGGCAGGTCGCCGCGAATGCCGGGTGGCTTGGGCCGCCTGCCCGGCCCGGCGAGGTGTTGCAGGCAGACCCGGCCCGAGACCGGGAAGCACTCGCCACGGCCTCCGCAGTCGGCCAGGTAGCGGTTGCCATCGTGGATGTGCAGTTCCTGGTCCACCCGGAACAACAGGGGAAGGCCGGTCGGGCCACACCCCTCGTCACGCCGGCCATGGCCGAGCGTGGCGAGCAGGAGAGGCCCGCGATTGGCGTCGGTCCTGTCGCTGCTCGTCGCGGACGTCGGTCGGTGGTGCGTAGAGCGCCCGAACGCGGCGTCGCAGAAGGTGGCGTAGTCCCGCGCGTGCAGGGTCATCTCCTGCCACAGATCGTCCACGACCACCGACGGCATCGACAGCTTCGCGCCGGGCTGGCGGGCGATGATCCGGAACCACTGCCGGGTCGCGGTTTCGACGAGAACGAGGTCGTCGTCGCTGAGATGGGGATACCGATTCCTGAGATGTTGACGCCCGCTGGCAGGAAACCGCAGTTCGGACACGGCACGGAGTCGGCGAGGGGTGCGGTCGCTTCTGAACTTCGTCCAGATCATCCGGTTACTTCTATCCGCCCGGCGATGCAGGCGCTAAGGCCCCGACTTGCCGAAGTGGCGCCGCGGCTCCTTCAGAGTAGGGCAGTAGGCAAGCGCCTCACCGACGCCTGTCAGGCAGGCTGTACGTGGTGGCCAGTGCGGCGAGGGCCTCGGCGCTGCGGCTCCCCGGCTCCGGCATGCCGACCAGGAGCTGCTGTCCGGGCGCATCACGGACGTCGAACGTCTGGTAGGTCAACTCGATCCGTCCGGCGGCCGGGTGCTGCACCACCTTGAACATCCTGGTAAGACCGCGCACGCTCTGGTTCGCCCAGAGGGTCCGGAACTCTGGCGAGCCCCGCCCCAGGTCGGCCACCAGCGACTGGATCTCCGGGTCGTTTGGAAAGAGGCCGGCATTGAGCCGCAGAGCGTGTACGACGTTCTCGGTAAGAGTTGGCCAGTCCGGAAAGACGGTGCGCGCCTGCGGATGTTGGAACAGCACCCGGACCATGTTGACAGTGCCCACGAAGGGTGACAGCAGTGCCGCCGCCACATTGTTCGTGGCCAGCACGTCGAACGCGGGGTTGAGCACGTAGGCGGCGGAGGTGGGGAACGCGTCCAACAGCCGCAGCAACTCGGGGTGAACCGAATCTCGAAAGCTCGTCGGACCCAGGCTGGGGTTCAGCCCGGCGAGCCGGAAGAGGTGGCCGCGCGCATCCAGGTCGAGGCGCAGGGCCCGTCCGATCGCGTCGAGCACCTGCGCCGAAGGGTTGCGCTCCCGGCCCTGTTCGAGGCGGGCGTAGTAGTCGACGCTCACGCCGGCCAGCACCGCGATCTCCTCACGGCGCAACCCGGACACCCGGCGGTCGCCGCCCCCGCGCAGTCCAACGTCCCTGGGGTCGACACGGGCACGCTGGGCTCGGAGGTAGTCGCCGAGCCCGTTGCTGGTGGCGACCATGTCCACCAGCCTAAAGCTCCGGTCCCCGCCCTCGACGGCCGCTACCGCGACGGCGGGCATCGCCGGCAGCCGTTCGCCAGCGGAACCGGACAGCGACGTCGAAACCGGGCTGGGTCGGTGTGATGGCCGGGGCGGACGGAGCCGTGCAGGTCCAGGGCGGCGTTCCAGGGTGCGGTGCACCTAGGAAAGGCCGCCCTTCCCGGCTCCCGGCCGCCGCAGGATGGTTGGACACGCGCTGCCTCGACGCAGGCACCAACCGAGACCAGGAGCAGCAGTGACCAGCCCATCCTCAAAGATCATTCTTATCACCGGCGCGAGCAGCGGCATCGGTGCGGCGACCGCCCGCAGGTTGGCCGCCGACGGCCACCACGTCGTGCTTGGCGCGCGACGGGTCGAGCGGCTCGCCGCGCTCGTCGATGAACTGCGCCATGACGGCGGCACGGCCGACTACCAGGAACTCGACGTGACCAGCAGGAACAGCGTGCTCGGCTTCGTCGAGGGCGTGCATGACCGGCACGGGCGCATCGACGTTTTGATCAACAACGCCGGGGTGATGGCCCTGTCCACGCTCGACTCCCTGCGGACTGACGAGTGGGACCAGATGATCGACGTGAACCTACGCGGCACGCTGCACGGCGTCGCGGCGGCCCTGCCGCTCATGCGGGCCCGCGGCAAGGGCCACATCATCAACGTCGGTTCCTCCGCTGCCTACCGTGTCGACCCGACGGCGTCGGTGTACTGCGCCACCAAGTACGCCATCCGGGCGCTCACCGAAGGCCTGCGTCAGGAGAACCGGGACGTCCGGGTGACCCTGGTCAGCCCGGGGTACACCCACTCCGAACTCACCCAGCGCGGCGGTGACCCGCAGATCCAGGCTGCCGCTCGGGCAGCGACCGAGGAACTCGGCATGCCAGCCTCGGCGGTGGCCGACGCCATCGCCCACGCAATCGCGCAGCCCGACACAGTCGACGTCAACGAGATCATCATGCGGTCCACCGCGCAAGGCTGAACACGCACGAGGAGGAGAAAGATCATGAGTGAAGCGCTCGAGATGACGACATTCCGGCTCGTCCCCGGCCTCACCGGCGCCGACTTCGTCAAGTCCAACAAAGACATCGACGACTACCTACGACGCCAGCCGGGCTTCCGCTGGCGCCGCATCACCGCGACCGATGATGGCACGATCACCGACATCGTCGCCTGGGACTCGGTGGCGGACGGCCGGCGCAGCGCGTCAGGGATCATGACCGAAATGGCCGACTCGCCGGTGCACGCGACCATCGACCACGCCACCGTCGACTTCCGGATCGTCCCGGTGTTGCACGAGGTCACCTGATCGTGGCGGCCGTCGGTTCGAGCCAGGCACCCGCACCGCTGATGCGCCGCCATCGCCGGGCATGATGAGGCGATGACCGCAGGTGCCGAGGGGCGGGGGATGGCCGAGGTGGCCGCTCTGCTGGCCGACGGCACCCGGGCCAGCATCTGTGTCGCGCTGCTCGACGGGCGGGCGTGGACCGCCGGCGAGCTGGCCCGGCGCGCCGGTGTCGCCCCGTCGACGGCCAGCGACCACCTCAACCGACTCGTCCGCGGTGGGCTGCTCGTCGAGGAACGGCAGGGCCGGCACCGTTACCTGCGGCTGGCCGGGCCGTCGGTGGCCCAGCTGATCGAGGACCTGGCCGGCCACGCCCCAACGACGCCCGCACCGACCGGGTCGCTGCGGGCGGCGACCTCCACCGCCGCCCTGGCGTACGCCCGGACCTGCTACGACCACCTGGCGGGGCGGCTCGGCGTGCTGATGTACGACGCGCTGCTGGCCGGCGGACGGCTGGACCAGTCCAGCGGGTTGGCGTTGACCTCCGAAGGATGGGCGTGGGCGACCGAACTGGGCGTACCGGTGCATCTGCTGCGCACCGGTCGACGCCCGGTGGTCCGCGACTGCCTGGATTGGACCGAGCGCCGCCCGCACCTGGCCGGAGCACTCGGCGCGGCGCTCTGCCGCCGCTTCACCGATCTGGGCTGGATCAGCCAGGGCACCGGCCGCGCCATTCGTCTCACCCCCACCGGCCGCGTCGCCCTCGCCGAGACCCTGGACGTCCCCGACGACACCCTCGCCCCCGCTTCTTTCCCGGCACCCACCAGCGGCCGAGCCTGACGCGCAGCGGCAGCCGTCGCCAGTGGCGGTCGAGCAAGAGGACCACGCCGATCTTGCACTTTCCGTTGCTGAGATGCGTGGATATGCCCCTTGCGTCGGGACAGAAAATGCAAGATCGCGGAGCAGGGTCAGCGCGGGGCGGGGCGGGATCGTTCGGTGCGGGGCGAACGGTTCGCGCCCTACGGTCGGGCGGTGACTGACAACTGGCCGCACATTGCGCCCGCCCCGGGAACACCGGCGTGTGGGCCGTCCTCGTTCGAACCGGAACGCGGTTGGTGGGTGACCCGGCACGCCGACGTACGCGCGGCGCTGACCGACAGGGCATTCCAGGTGCCGGCCGTCGACACCGGTCCGCCCGGCACCCTCGCCTGGCTGCGCGCCACGGTCAGCCGGTTCAGTTCACCACGACAGCACGCCGACCGTCGGGCGGTCGCAGTGAGCGCGCTGGCCGCGCTGGCCCCGGACGACCTGCGACAGGACGCGGCGCGGCTGACAGTGGCCGTTCTCGACCGCGCCGGCGACCGCGTCGACGTGATGCGGGAACTGGCCCGGCCGGTGCCGCTGCGGGCGTTGGCCGATCGCCTCGGTTTCGCTGATCCGGCAGCCGCCGGGACGGCGGTCGCTGTCGTCGCGGCGGCGTACCACCCGGGGGTGGACCCGGCCTCGACCTCGCGGGCCGACCGGGCGGTGACGACGCTGCTGGCACTCGCGCCGCAGGGTCCGCCGGAGGTACTGGCGAACCTGATCGGTCTGCTGGTCCAGGCGTGCGACGCGACGGCGGGCCTGATCGGCGCCGCCGCCCATCACCTGCTGCCCCCGGCCGGCCCGCGAGCGGCGGCCACGGTACCGACCGCCGACCTGCTGGCCGAGGTGCTGCGCCTCGACCCGCCGGTCCGGGCCACCCGACGGGTCACCGTCGACGAGGTACGGCTGGGCGGGCGGGATCTGCCGCCCGGAAGCCCCGTGCTGCTGCGCTTCGACGCGGCCAACCGTGACCCGCAGGCGTTCACCGAGCCCGCGACGTTCCAGCCCGGTCGGCCCGGTGCCGGGCTGTTGACCTTCGGGACGGGGGAGCGGGGTTGCCCCGGCGACCGGCACGCCCTGGCGCTGGCCAGCGGGGTGCTCGACGTGCTGCGGGAACGCTGCCGGCGTGCTCCGACCCCGGTGCGCCACGAGCCGCACCCGACCCTGCGGGTGCCGACAACTCTGGAGGTGAGCGTCCGATGATCGAACGTCGTGCGGCGTTCCACGCCCTGCACCGCGCCGGCCGCCCCCTGCTGTTGCCCAACGCGTGGGACCACGCCTCGGCGGCGGCGCTCGCCGCGCGTGGACATCCGGCCATCGGCACCACCAGCCTCGGGGTCGCCGCGACCGCCGGCCTGCCCGACGGGACCGCGGCAACCGCAACGGAGACCCTCGCCCTGGCCCGCCGGCTGGCTGGGCTGCCGGTGCTGCTCAGCGTGGACGTGGAGGCCGGGTTCAGCGACGACCCGGTCGAGGTCGCCGAGTACGTGGCGGAGTTGGCCGGGGCCGGCGTGGTCGGGATCAACCTGGAGGACGGGCGTGCCGACGGCACCCTCGCCGACACCGAGGTCGCCGCTGCCAAGATTGTGGCAGTGAAGGCGGCGGTGCCGGAGCTGTTCGTCAACGCCCGCACCGACACCTGGTGGCTCGGGGTGGACGACCCACTGCCGCAGACCCTCGCTCGCGCTCGCGCCTACCGGCTGGCCGGTGCCGACGGGATCTTCGTGCCCGGGACCGTCGACCTGGCCACCCTGCGCATCCTCACCGAGCGGATCGACGCTCCGGTGAACGCGCTGTACCAGCCGGGCGGCCCAGGGCTGGCTGAGTTGGGCGGGGCCGGGGCGGCCCGGGTCAGCACCGGCTCGCTGCTGTTCCGGGCCGCGCTGGGCGCCGCGCTCGCCGCCGCCGACGCCGTCCGCGACGGCGGGTCCACCATGCCGGGGGGACTGCCGTCGTACGCCGAGGTGCAGGCCCTGGTGCTGACGGACGGCGACTGACGGTGGCTGCCGGCGCTCCGTTAGGGGGGAGATAGGAGGAATGTTCGGTCCGTTCCGGTCCCGATGATTACGGTGTGTTTCAGGGCGAACCACCCAGTGCCGTGACCGGAGAGAGGGACCCGTCATGCGAGTGCCCAGCCGTAGCCCGGGACAGCAGCCCGGTTCGCCTCCGTCGCCCACCGCTCCGGCCCGCCGTCGACCCTCCGGTGCGACCCCCCGCCGCGTTTCCGCCGCCGCCCCCGACCTGCCCGCCTACCGGGCCGCCGTCGCCGAACTGCTGGTCGAGGTCGGCGCCCTGGCCGACGCGGCGAGCACCCGGGCCCGGCAGGTGCTCATCGACGAGCGGCTGCGGGAGCCGGCGCTCGCCGCGGTCCTCGACGCCACTCCGCAGGGGCTGATCGGCGCGCGCGAGACGCTGCTGCTGGAGATGGCCCGCTACCAACCGAACGACCGCACCTCGGCGACTGACCTCAGGGCACTGGTCCGGATCTACCTGCTCTCCCGCATCGACGTGCTGTGGTGGCAGGACGCACCGACCTTCGTCACCGACGACCAGGTCAACGGCAGCCCCGAGCTGGTCGACCTGGAGTGGCTGCGCCGCCGCGACCTGCTGCGCTTCCGCTACCAGGAGCAGCCCGCCACGATACTGGGCCGGGCCGCCCGCGGGCTGCGTCGCCGGCTGCGACCCGACGCCACCCCCCGCACCGCGGGGCTGCTGTTCCGCCGCGCCCGGCGCGAGGTGGTGGCGCTGCTCAACGACATCGGACGGGAGTTCACCGCCGTCGCGCCGCCGGCCACCCCGCCGCTCTGGGTGACCAGCCTGGTCCGCAGCGCCGAGCACCAGTACCGGCTGCGCCGCCTGGGCTACGCGGCGATGCTGCCCAGCGGGCACTGCCTCGGCTACTCGGCCGACGTCGAGCTGGCCTGGTTCGAGCGTTTCGGCGCGCGCGAGGCCCTGGCGGAGCTGCTGCTGAGCCGGCAGGAGGCCGGTGAGCTGAACGTGATCGACGAGGGGCAGGCCTGGCACGTGTGTCTCGCGCCCACCGCCCGGCGTCGCCTACGCCGGGCGTACGAGGCCGAGATGGGGGTCTGAGCCGGTGTGCGGTATCGCGTTGAGCATCGGTCCCGAGGCCGACCCCGCGACCTTCCGGCGGATGCTCGCCGCCCTGGCCCCGCGCGGTGAGGTCACCGAGACCCGGTCCGAGAGTGGGCTGCTCGCCGGCACCCGCCGGCTGCGGGTCGTCGACCGGGACCGGGCGGTGCAACCGTGGACGTCGACCGACGAGCGGTGGCTGCTCTGCTTCAACGGCGAGATCTTCAACTACCGGGAGCTGCGGGCGCAGCTGACCCGCCTGGGGCAGGCATTCCGCACCGAGAGCGACACCGAGGTGCTGCTCGCCGCGTTCCAGCAGTGGGGCGAGGCGGCGGTCACCCGGCTCCGTGGTGAGTACGCCTTCGCTGTCGTCGAACGGGCCACCGGCCGGGCGTACCTGGCCCGCGACCCGCTCGGGGTCAAGCCGCTGTACTGGTCCCGTCGACCCGGTTGCCTGCACCTCGCCTCCGAGGTGAAGGCGCTCGTCGGGCACGGCGCCCCGATCGCCGAGGTGCCGCCCGGGCACCACGGCTGGGCGGAGGTGGACGGGCAGGTGCGACTGAGCCCGTACGTCGACCTGCTCACCATCGGCGACGGCCTGCCGGTCATCGACGACCCGGACGAGGCCGCGCTGCTGGTCCGTGCCGCGCTCAGCGACGCGATCCGGATGCGGGTGGAGACCGACCTGACCGTCGGGGTGGTGCTCTCCGGTGGGCTGGACAGCTCGTTGACCCTGCGGCAGGTGCGCGACATCCACCCGGACTGCGTCGCGGTGACCGTCGGCGTGGCCGACAGCCCCGACGTGGCGTACGCCCGGCGGCTCGCCGCCGACCTCGACGTGCCACACGTGGTGGTCGAGCTGCGACCGCGCGACATCCGGCTCGCCGACGTCCGCGAGGCCATCCGGATCTCCGAGCTGACCGAGTACGGCGACATCATCAACGCGGTCGTCTCGGTGCCGATCTTCCGGCGGCTCCGCGACCTGGGCATCAAGGTGGTGCTGACCGGCGACGGCTCCGACGAACTGTTCGGCGGGTACCCGATGTACCGCCAGGTCGCCCCGGCGGCGGCCCGCCGACTGTTCCTGCACCGGATCCGCAACCTGTGCCGCACCGAGTTGCAGCGCGTCGACCGGGCCGCCATGGCGTACGGCGTGGAGGCCCGGGTGCCGTTCCTCGACCTCAGCGTGGTGGAGCTGGCGATGCGGTTGCCGGTGGATCTGAAGCTGCGCCACGGGCAGGAGAAGTGGATCGTCCGGCGGGCGTTCGCCGACGTGCTGCCGGACTACGTCCTGCGCCGTCCGAAGAACCCGATGTCGTACTCGTCGGGGTTGCACGAGCGGGTCCGGCTGTACAAGCCGCTCTTCGCCCGGCTGCACCGCTCCTTCGGCTACGACCTGCAGGAGCCGGTCCGTCGGGACTTCGACACGGTGCTGAGCCGCTGCGGCAACGACCTGGACCGGGCCATCGCCGACGGGCTGACCCGACCCGACTACACGGTCCTGGAGCACGCCCGCGACCTGGTCGGCGCGGCCAAGTGGAACGCCGCTCCGATGGTCCGCCGGCTGGTCGGCCCGCGCCCCGCCCGCCACTGACGGCCGCCCCCGCACGCCACGCTTGACTCTGACACGGTGTCAGGGACGAGTGTGGGGGGACCATGTTCACCATCGGAGACTTCGCCAGACTCGGCCGGGTGTCGGTGCGGATGCTGCGCCACTACGACAGCATCGGCCTGCTGCCCCCCGCCAGCGTCGACCCGCACACCGGCTACCGCTTCTACCGCGCGGACCAGCTGCGCCGGCTCAACCGGGTGATCGCCCTCAAGGAGCTGGGCCTCACCCTCGAACAGGTGCGCGCGATCGTCGACGACGCCGTCGACGTGGCCGAGCTGCGTGGCATGTTGCGGTTGCGCCGGAGCCAATTGGCGGAACAGTTGGCCGCCGACACGGCCCGGCTCACGGCTGTCGAGGCGAGGCTCCGAATGATCGAGTCGGAGGGTCGGATGACCACCCAGGACGTCGTCCTCAAGGAGATCGCGCCGGTCCGAGTCGCGGAGCTGACCGCCGTCGCGTCCAGCTACCGGGGCGAGGACATCGGCCCGGTGATCCAGCCGCTCTACCCGGAGCTGTTCCGTCGGCTGGACGCCGCCGGGATCACGCCGACGGGGCCGGGCATCGCCTGGTACGAGCCGGCCGACCCGGGCGGCGACGCCGTCGTCGTCCACGCCGGTGTGCTCGTCGACGCCGAGCCGTCAGCGGCGTCCGACGTCACGGTGCGCGACCTGCCGGAGCTGCGCAACGCTGCGACGATCATCCATCGCGGTGCGATGGACGACGTCGAGCCGAGCATGCAGGCGCTCGCCCGGTGGATCGAGGAGAACGGCTACCGCACCGACGGCTTCGCCCGGGAGGTCTACCTCGACTACTGCCCGGACACCCCGGAGAAGGGCGTCACCGAACTTCAGGTCGCCGTGTACCGCGACTGAGCGCTCAGGTCACCAGCAGCAGCGCGCCGACCGCGGCGAGCGTCGCGGTGACCGCGAGCAGGGTGCTGGTCAGCACGAACCGGGTCACCGGCACCGCCACCCCGGCCGCCCGGCAGCGCTCGAACCACAGCAGGGTGGCCAGTGACGCCCAGGGGGCGGCCAGCGGGCCGACGTTGGTGCCGATCAGCAGGGCCAGCAGGCGGGTGTGGTCACCGGTCGGCAGCACCGACTCGCCGGCCAGGTAGGCGGGCAGGTTGTTCACGGCGTTGGCGAGCAGCGCTCCGGTGCCACCGGCGCGCAGGGCGCCCAGCGCGCCACCGTCGGCGCCGACCAGGGTGCCGACCAGGTCGTCCAGCCCGTGCCGGCCGAGGGTCTGCACCACCAGGAACAGGCCGGTGACGAAGAACAGCAGGCGCACCGGGACCAGCTCCGGGCGCAGCGTGGCGGGGGAGCGGACCAGGAAACCGACAAGCACCAGCGCGAGCCCGACGGTGGAGGCGATCTCGATCTCCACGCCGGCGAGGATGCCGGCGACGAAGATCAGGCAAGCGGCAAGCGCCGTACGGTGCAGCACCGGGTCGGCCGGCACGTGCCGGGTCGGCGGGACGAAGCGCCCACCGGCGGGCCGCTCCCGCCGCCACCACCCGAACCAGAGCAGGGCCATGGTGACCACGACGGAGGTGAGCTGCGGCAACGCCATCCGGGCCGCGTACGCCAGGGGTGCCAGCCCGACCCGGTCGGCGGCGAGGAGGTTGGTCAGGTTGGACACCGGCAGCAGCAGGCTCGCCGTGTTCGCCAGCCAGACCGTGGTGACGGCGAGCGGGGCGGCGGGGATCCGCAGGTTCCGGGCCAGCGCGAGCAGCACCGGGGTGAGCAGCACTGCGGTGGTGTCGAGGTTGAGCACGAGGGTGGTCAGCGTGGCGAGACCACCACAGAGCAGGAACAGTACGGCCCACCTGCCCCGGGAGACGATGGCCAGTCGGCTGGCCAGCACGTCGAAGACACCGGCCACGGCGGTCAGCTCGGCGAGCACGATCACGGTGCCGAGGAACAGCAGCAGCGGCAGGATCCGGTGCAGGGTGGCGGTGGTCTCCGCGCGGGGGAGCAGCCCGCTGAGCGCGCAGGCCGCCCCGACCACGAAGAGGACGGCCGCCACCAGGTCCAGGGGGTGGGGCCGGCGCCGCGTGGTCGGCTCGGGCGGGGCGGCAACTGTCACGTCTGTTCACGTTGGCACAGCGTCTGGCCAGCCGGTTCGCAACCCCCGTCCTGGTGACGGGCCCCACCGTGCCCGCCCCCGACGAGTCTGGCGTCGCACCGGGCCGGGCCCGGCCCCCGAGGATCGGAGACCGGGCCCGGTGTGGTGCGCGGTGCCTACCAGCCCAGGTAGCTGGGCTGGGTCTGCACGTTGAGCTCCTGGTAGCGGGTCAGCTTGGCCGACCAGGTACGCCAGTCGTTCAGCTCCAGGACGTCAAGGCCCTTCACCATGTCGTTGGAGTAGATGTGGCCGTTGTAGTAGTACGCGGACCAGGTGCCGCCGCCGACGAACGTGTCGGCCGAGAGCGGGCCGCGCTCCCAGAAGGCGATCTCCTTCGGGTTGGCCGAGTCGGTGAAGTCGAACACCGAGATGCCACCCTGGTACCACGCCTGGACCATGATGTCCTTGCCGAGCACCGGGATCAGCGAGCCGTTGTGCGCCACGCAGTTCTCGGTGTCGGCGTTCGCCCGGGGGATCTTGTAGTAGCTGCGGAAGGTCATCGTCCGGGCGTTGCCGCGGCCGGCGATGTCGTAGATGGCGTCCGCGCCGCGGTTCGGGCCGACGGTCTCGTTGCAGGTCGCCGCCCCGCCACCACCCAACTCGTCGGTGAAGATCACCTTGGTGCCGGAGTTGTTGAAGGTGGCCGAGTGCCAGAACGCGAAGTTGACCTCGTCCCGGACCCGGTTGATGACCCGGGGGGCCTCGCGGTTCTTGATGTCGAGCAGGATGCCGTCACCCATGCAGGCGCCGGCGGCCAGGTCCTTCGACGGGTAGGCGGTGATGTCGTGGCAACCGGTGGTCGCCGAGCCGGTCTGGCTGCCGGGGAAGCCACCGTCCGGGAAGAGGTTCGGCGTCGCGACCACTGCCGCGTCGGTCGGCTTCTTCACCGGCACCTTGATGATGGAGATGGAGTCGTGCGGCGGCTGGCAGTCCGGGAATTCGGCCCGCGGGCTGTACGACGAGACGTACAGGTAGACGGCCTTGCGGTCCTTGCCCGGCACGAGGGTGTGGGTGTGGGAGCCGCAGGCCGTCTCGACGGACTTGATGTAGCGCGGGTTGGCCTTGTCCTTGATGTCGAAGACCTTGATGCCCTCCCACGAGCCCTTCACGTCCGCTCCCTGCGTGGTGCTGTTGCAGGAGTCGTCGCTGCGCGACGAGTCGGTGGAGAGGAAGAGCAGGTCACCGTGGACGGAGATGTCGTTCTGCGACCCCGGGCAGAGCACCCGGGCCTTGACCGTCGGAGCGCTGGGCCGCGAGATGTCGTAGATGACGAAGCCGTTGTAGTTGCCGGCGAACGCGTACTTGCCCTGGAAGGCGATGTCGCTGTTCGTCGCGTCCAGTGGGGCGACCTTGGGCACGTTGGCGATCTGGCGCAGGTTGGGGCTGCTGACGATCTCGTCGACGCCGGGGATCGTGTTGGTGAGCGCGGGGGCCTTGGCAGCCTGCGGCACCGTCTGGGCGTTGCTCGCCGGGGCGACGAGGGCGCTGGCGACGAGGAGGCCGGTCGTGGCGAGCGCCACGACACGCAGTTGTCGTAACCGTGGCTTGTGGAATCTGATCATCGGCGGGGCCCTTCGCAAGGGGGAGACGATGGTTGACACGTTACCGTCCGACGAAGAACGTCGATGTGAGCTGGATCACATGAAAGCGGGTTCTTCAATGGATAGCATCGCGGTGACCTCGACTGCAGGGAGTGGCCCATGACCAATCGGCGCGCACGCATCCTGGCGGTCGTCACACTGGCTCTCGTGTTGCCGCTGGTGGTGTTCATGGTGATCCGCCTCGACGGCGACACCGGTACGAGCGCACCGCAGCCGGTCTCCGCGCCCGCCATCTCCGCCGCGTCACCGACGGTCAGCCCCGTCCCCACCGACCTGACCGTCATCGCGCCCGGCCGTCCGGGCGAGACGGCGGCCACCCGCCCGGCGCACGAGGTCCGCGACGCCGGTCCCGCCCCGCACAACTCGCTGGACGTCTGGTTCGTCCGGATGATGATCCCGCACCACGCGCAGGCCCTGGCGATGGCGGAGCTCGCCCCCGACCGGGCCGCCGACCCCGACGTCCGGGCCATCGCCGAGCGCATCCGGGCCAGCCAGGGGCCGGAGATGGGCATGATGCGCGGCTGGCTGCAGACCCGTGGCCTCCCGGCGGAGGTGCAGGGGCACGACCACGGCACCATGCGCGGCATGCAGTCGCCAGAGGCGCTGCGGCAGCTCGCCGCGGCCCGTGGCGCGGACTTCGACAGGCTCTTCGTCCGGATGATGACCGAGCACCACCAGGGCGCCATCGAGATGGCCACCAACCTGCTCACTGTCGGCTCCGACCTGACGCTCAACGAGTTCGCCAACTCCGTCGCCACCGAGCAGACCGTCGAGATCGACCGCATGCGCGAGATCCTCGGCGGCTGACCCCCGGGCGCGGGGCGCGAGGGCCGAGCGTCGCGGCACGTACGCTGGGTGACCGTGAGACGCACAGTGTTCGGTCGCCCGCTGCGCGGCGTCGCCTTCGACGTTGCCGTCGCCGCGCTGGTGGTCCTCGTCTCCCTGGCCGCGGCGGTGAACCAGCCGGGCGGTTGGGCGGCCACGGGGGTCGGCCTGGGGATGGCGGTGGCGCTGCTGTTCCGCCGCACCCACCCGAGCGCGGTGACGGTGGCGGTCGCGGCGCTCGCCCTGATCCAGGTGATCGCCCGCTGGGGTCCGCTCATCTACGACGTGGCCGTCCTGATCGCGCTGTACAGCGTGGTGAAGTACGGCCGGCGGCTGCGCGACGGCGTACTGGCCGGCGCGGTCGCGGCCGTCGGCGTGCTGCTGGCCGCCGCACAGACTCCCAACGTCATCCAGTGGTGGGTGACCGCGCTGTGGTACGCGTTGGTCACCGGCGCGGTGTGGCTGGTCGCGCTGAACGTGCGGACCCGCCGGCTCTACGTGCTCAGCCTGGAGGAGCGGGCCACCACCCTGGAACGCGAGCGGGAGGCCGAGTCCCGGGCGGCGGTCGCCGAGGAGCGCACCCGGATCGCCCGTGAGCTGCACGACGTGGTCGCCCACAGCATGGCCGTGATGATCGTCCAGGCGGACGGGGCCCGGTTCATGCTCGACCGTGACCCCGCCCAGGCTCGCACCGCCGTCAAGGTGGTCGCGGACACCGGCCGGCAGGCGCTGGAGGAGATGCGCCGCCTGGTCGGCGTTCTGCGCGACGCCGGCCCGGCCGGTGCGGACGGTGCCGACGGGCTGGCGGTGGCGGCCGACCCCGAGCACCGACGCCTCGCGCTGGCCGAGCTGCCCGACCTGCTGGCCCGGTTCGACGACGCCGGTCTGCACGTCCGCAGCACCGTCACCGGTGCGCCACCGGCCCTGCCGCCGGGCCTGGAGCTGACCGTCTACCGGGTGGTGCAGGAGGCGTTGACCAACGCGCTCAAGCACGCCGGCGTCGGCGCCGGCGTCGAGGTCGTCCTGTCGTACACCGCCGAGGCCGTCGTGGTCCGGGTGGTCGACGACGGTCGCGGCCGCCCGCTGGTCAGCCCGGCGCCGTCCGGCGGTCACGGCCTGCTCGGCATGCGGGAGCGGGTGACGGTGTACGACGGCAGCCTCACCGCCGGCCCCCGGCTGGCCGGGGGCTGGCAGGTCGAGGTTCGGCTGCCACTACCGTCAGAGCCGACAACGGAGGTGATCGCGGCATGACGGTCCGGGTAGTGATCGTGGACGACCAGGCGCTGGTCCGCGCCGGGTTCCGGATGGTGCTGGAATCCCAGCCCGACCTGGAGGTCGTCGGGGAGGCGATCGACGGCGCCGACGCCCTGCGGGTGCTCGCCCGCACCGAGGCCGACGTGGTCGTGATGGACATCCGCATGCCCACCATGGACGGGGTGGAGGCGACCCGTCGACTCTGCGCCGAGCGGCCCGCGGGTGGCCCTCGGGTGCTGGTGCTGACCACCTTCGACACCGAGGCGGACGCGTTCGCGGCGCTGCAGGCCGGGGCGAGTGGCTTCCTGCTCAAGAACGTCCCGCCGGAGGAGTTGCTGGCCGCGATCCGGGTGGTGGCCCAGGGCGACTCGGTGGTGGCTCCGTCGATCACCCGGCGCCTGCTGGACCGGTTCGCGGGGCAGCTCGGCGCCGCCCCGAGCGCCGACCCGCGACTCGCGCAGCTCACCGAACGGGAACGGGAGGTGCTGCTGCTGGTCGCCCAGGGGCTGTCCAACGCGGAGATCGCCGCCCGGGTGCACGTGGCCGAGGCGACGGTGAAGACCCACGTCGGGCGGATCCTGGCGAAACTCCAGCTGCGCGACCGGGTCCAGGCAGTGGTCCTGGCGTACGAGAGCGGGCTGGTCACGCCCGGCGGATGACACCGCGTACGACCTGGGTCGTAGCGACCGGCGGACGCACCGCGACCCGGGGCGCACGCAGGTCGAGCGCGCAGGTGGAGATCGACAGACCGGTTCCGGCCATAGCGTCGGAGGGGTCCGATCCGCCACCTGCACCGGGAGCCCCGCATGATCCGCCTGACCCTGCGTTCGCTGCGCGCCGAGGCGCTGCGCATGCTGCTCTCGGCGCTCGCCGTCGTGCTCGGCGTCGCGTTCGTCGCCGGCACGATGATCTTCGTCGACGGGATGCGGGCCGGGGCCTACGAGCGGGCCGGCACCTTCGACCGCCACACCGACCTGGGGGTCTACACGGCCGGCCGCCAGGTGTTGCCCCCGGCACTGATCGACCGGGTGCGGGCGGTCGACGGGGTGGCCGCCGCCGCCGGTGAGCTGACCAACACCGCCGGGATCGTCGGAGCCGACGGTCGGCCGGTGCTCGGCTTCACCATGCTCGTCGCCATCCCCACCGAGGACGCGCTGCGCTCGTACGACGTGGTGGCCGGCCGGTTGCCCGACCGGGCCGGGGAGGTGGTGCTCGACGCGCCGACGGCGGCCGAGCAGGGCTTCGGGCTCGGCGCCACGGTCCGGATCGGCGCCACCGGTGGGGCGGCGCGCCCGTACACACTGGTGGGCACCGTCGACGTGGCCGGCACCGCCCGCGACGTCGGCGGTCCGTTCGTCGGCCTGGTCGGGCCGGACGCCCTGGCCCTCACCGGCGAGCGGGGTTACGGCCGGATCATGGTGGCGGCCCGACCGGGCGCCGACGTCGCGGCGCTGACCGAGAAGGTACGCGCCGTGTCCGGCGCCGAAGCCACGGTGAAGAGTCGCCAGCAGATCCTCGACGAGGCCGTGGAGGACGCGGTCCGCAACGTGGACCAGTTCCGCATGCTGCTGTTGATCTTCGTAGGGGTCGCGATCGTGGTGGCCGGCTTCGTGATCGCCAACACCTTCGCGATCGTGCTGGCCCAGCGCACCCGACGGACCGCGCTGCTGCGCCTGATCGGCGCCACCCGGGGACAGGTCTTCCGGTCCACAGTGCTGGAGTCGGCGATGCTGGGTCTGGTCGCCTCCGCGCTCGGGGTGCTGCTCGGGGTGGCCCTCGCCGCCGGGTTGCGGCTGCTGCTGTCCCGATTGGACGTGCCGGTCACCGGTGGGCTGACAGTGACCGGTTCGACAGTGCTCACCGGCCTGCTGCTGGGCACCGGGCTCACCGTGTGCGCCGCCCTGCTGCCGGCCTGGCGGGGCACACGGATCGCCCCGGTGGCCGCGCTCACCGACGCCGCGGTGCAGCCCGGCCGGGGTGCTGGTCGGGTTCGGCTGAGCATCGGCGCGGTGGTCCTCGCCGTCGGTGTGGCCGCGCTGGCCGGTGCCGCCAGCGCCGCTCAGCTTCTACTGGTGGCGGTCGGTGGGGTGCTCACCTTCTTCGGGATCGTGCTGTTCGGGCCGGTGCTCGTCCCCGCGCTGGCCCGGGTGTTCGGCTGGCCGGTTCGACGAGTGCTCGGCACCATCGGTGAACTGGCGGTCAACAACACGGTGCGCAATCCACGGCGGGTCGCCGCGACGGCCACCGCGCTGGTGATCGGTATCGGACTGGTCTCGGCGTTCATGGTCGGCGCGCGCAGCACCAAGGACGGCATCGAACGCAGCGTGGACGCCCAGATCGGAACGGACTTCGTGGTCAGCGGAATCGGTCAGGACCTGCCGGCCGCGCTCGTCAGTGAGCTCGCCTCCCGTCCCGAACTGGGTGTGGTGCACGAGCAGCGCAGCACCGTCGTCGACGACGTCGAGATCCGCGCGGCCCACCCGGCGCTGGTCGGCCGGACGCTGAGCGGAGTGCTGGCCGGGGACGCCGAGCGGGTCGGGCCGGGGCAGGTGCTGGTGCACAGCGAGTTGGCGCGGGCCCGTGGCTGGCAGGTCGGCTCCCCGGTGACCGTCAGGGGGAAGGCGTTCCGGGTGGCCGCCGTGGTGACCGACGACACCCCCGGCGGTGAGGTGCCCGCAGGTCACGTCATCGACGTGTCCGACCAGGACTTCGCCGCGCTCTTCCCCACCCGGCGTGGCTACCTGGCCGAGATCGACCCCGCCGCCGGGGTGAGCCCCGAGCGGGCCCGCGACGCGATCACCGCGGTGCTGGGCCGCTACCCGACGGTGAACCTGATGGACCAGGGCGCCTACAAGAAGATGCTCACCGGAACTGTGGACATGCTGCTCGCCTTCGTCACCGCGCTGCTCGGTCTGGCCGTGGTGATCGCCCTGGTCGGCGTGGCGAACACCCTGAGCCTGTCGGTGGTCGAACGGACCAGGGAGAACGCCGTGCTGCGGGCGGTCGGGCTCACCCGAGGGCGGATGCGCGCGGTGCTGGCCGTCGAGGCGGTGCTGATGGCGCTGGTCGGCGCGGTGCTCGGGGTCGGGCTCGGCACCGGAGTCAGCGCGTCCACGATGGCCCTGCTGGACCGCCTCGGCGGCGACTTCCACGTGGTGCTGCCGCTCGGCCAGCTCGGGCTGATCCTCGGTGTCGCGGTGCTCGCCGCACTGCTCGCCTCGGTGCTGCCGGCCCGCCGGGCGCTGTCCCGCCCGGTCGTCGAGGCGCTCGCCGACCAGTGACCTGGTCGCGGCCGGACCGGCCGGGTCCGACCCCGCCGACCGGACGGACATCCGCTGGCCGGTCCCGCCGTCTTCCCCGGCGGCGGGACCGGCCAGCGGTGCCGGGTCTACAGGCGCTCGACCATCGGGCCGACGCACCGGTTGCGGGTGTCAAAGACGTAGCGGGCGTGCCTGACCACGAGGTCGTAGTCGAAGGCGTCATGGTCGGTGACCACCACCACCGCGTCGGCCGCGCGCACCTCACGCTCGCTGAGCCCGACCACTGTGATCCCGGCGGGGATCTGGTGCGCCTCGGCGTACGGCTCGACGGCGTGCACCTCGGCGCCGAGGGCCTGCAACCGACGGGCCACGTCCACGGCGGGGGAGTCGCGCATGTCGCCGGTGTTCTTCTTGTACGCCAGACCGAGCAGCAGCAGTCGGGCGCCGCTGACAGCCCGACCGTCCCGGTTCAGCCCTCCCATGATCCGCTGCGCGACGTGTTCGGGCATCTCGTGGTTGACGTCGTTGGCCAGCTCGATGAACCGGAACTGCCGACCGAGGCGGCGCTTGACCTGCCAGGACAGGTAGCACGGGTCGATCGGCAGGCAGTGCCCGCCGACGCCGGGGCCGGGCCGGAACGGCATGAAGCCGAACGGTTTGGTCGAGGCGGCGTCGATCGCCTGCCAGACGTCGATGTCGAGGTGGTGCGAGAGCATGGTCAGCTCGTTGATCAGCGCGATGTTGACCTGGCGGAAGGTGTTCTCGATCAGCTTGGTCAGCTCGGCGACGCGGGTGGAGTCCACCGGCACGGTGCGTTCCACGAGGCGCTGGTAGAACCCGTCCACCCGGGCCAGCGCCGCCGGGTCCACACCGGAGACCACCTTAGGGGTGTTTTCCAGGCGCCAGTTCGGGTTGCCCGGGTCGATCCGCTCGGGGCTGTAGCCGAGGTGGAAGTCACCGGGGCTGGTCAGGCCGCTGGCCGACTCCAACAGAGGACGCAGCAGTTCCTCGGTGGTGCCCGGGTAGGTGGTCGATTCCAGGATCACCGTGCAGCCCGGGCGTACGTACGGGCCGATACCGATGCCGGCCTGCTCGACGAAGCTCAGGTCCGGGGTCCCGTCGCGCAGCGGGGTCGGCACCGTGATGACGCAGATGTCGAACCCGTCAGCATCGGTGTACTCAGTGCTGGGGTGGTAGCGGCCGCTGCCCAACGCGCGGCCCAGCCGGTCGGCCGGAATGTCCTCGACGAACGACTCGCCGGAGGCGAGACGCTTCACCCGGTCGGCATCGACGTCGAGACCGACCACGTCCAGCCCCGCCTCGACGGCCCGCATGGCCAGCGGCAGTCCGACGTACCCCTGACCGATCACGACCAGCTTTTCAGCGCTCACCCAGGCTCCCGCAGCAGATGGTGTAAATAGCCTGCTGAGAGCCTAGAGGCGTCTTCGGCGTCGTAAGTCCGTTTTGGGGATATCGGTGCTGGTGAGACTGGAGGGGGATCGGCGACAGCGGTCGGCTCAACCGTCCGCCGGCACCTCCGGCTCGAGCGGCGGGCTGGAGGTGGCGGGTGGATCAGGAGGCGCGCTGGTCGTCGGCGGCGCGGCCGTCGTGGGTGCCGCGCTGGTAGGCGGCGCCGTGGTGACGCCCGCCGTCGGCGTCGGCGAGTTGGCGGTCTGACTCGGCTGCACACTCGGCGTGACGGAGAGCGAGGCCGACGGGGAGTTGCCGGGGACGTGCGGCCGGTCCGGCCGGCCCGGCTCGACGCTGGTGATCTGCTCGTTCGCCGCGGGCAGGTCGACGGGACCGCTCGGCGCGGCCGTCGGCGAGGTGGCCGGCAGATTGACCGCCGGGTCCTCGATGTTGCGCGTCGCGGCCAGCGCCGCGCCGAGCCCGACCAGCGCGACCAGCATCGCCGCCGCCGCGCCGACGAGCGGACCCCGCCGTCGCTGGCGCCCGTCCGCCACCGCCGCGCCGGCCGGCACGTCCGTGCGGGTGCCCGGCCCAGCGTCGCGCAGCGCGACCGGCCCGGCCATCGCCGTCGGCGGCTCGCCGCCGGTGACCGCCGTCCGAGCGGCCTCGGCCATCGCCGCTCCGCTGGTGAACCGCTCCAGCGGATCCTTGGCCAGGGCCCGCGACACCAGGGCGCGGACCGCCTCCGGAATGTCGTGCGACAGCTCCGGCGGCTCGTCGTCCAGGTGCCGCACGGCGACCTGGAGCGGATTGTCACCGGTGAACGGCGGACTGCCGGTCAGACAGCAGTAGGTGACAGCGCCCAGGGCGTAGATGTCGGTGGCACCGCTGACCGGCCGACCGGCGGCCTGCTCGGGAGCCATGTAGAGGGCGGTGCCCGGCACCGCGTTGGTGCTGGTGATGCTGGTGATGTCGGTGGAGCGGGCCACGCCGAAGTCCACCAGGACGACGGTGCCGTCCTCCTGCACCAGCAGGTTGCTGGGCTTGACGTCGCGATGCACGATGCCGCCGCGGTGCGCCGCGTTGAGCGCCGCGGCCGCCTGGGCCACGATCGACATCGTCTCGGCCACGTCGAGCCGTCCGGCCGCCTCGATCCGCTTGGACAACGGCTCGCCGGCGACGAACTCCATGACGAGGTAGTCCGCCCGCCCCCCGTCGGGGAGGTCGTCCGCACCGCAGTCGAAGACCTGCACGATGCCGGGGTGCCGCAGCGCCGCCATGATCCGGGCCTCGGCGCGGAACCGGGCGATGAAATCGGGATCGGAGACCAGCGCCGGCAGGAGAACCTTGACCGCGACCTGTCGGCCGAGGATCAGGTCGGAGGCACGCCAAACGTCGCCCATGCCGCCCGTGGCGACACGTTCGTCCAAGCGGTAGCGACCGCTGAGCACGACCTCCGATGACAACACCGCATTACCGTACCTAGAGTGGCGCGGGGGGCGCGCCGCGGCAGGGCCGCCGGGCGGCTGGTTCAGACTGGCTGATCCGGCCTGACCTGTGTGGACGCTCGCTCTTCGTGACGCTGCGGATGTGTGGTGTCACAAAAAGCGACTATTTCCGTCGCTCGGGTCGTCGGCGGTGGCCAGAATCCGCCTCCAGGCACGGTTGGCGTCTGCTGCGTACCGGCCGTTACGGCGACGCGCCGTCGGGCCGGGTTGATAATTGTCACTCTTCCGTGACACGACGCCGACTTGTCGCGTCGCGAGCCCCCTCCTAGCGTTAGCCCGGCTCGGGCCCTCCCGGCTACCTCGGCGCGCAGCGCGCCGATCGACCACCCTGGCGTTGGCCCCCGGACACGCCGCCCCGACAATCGTTGTCGCGGGCACAATCAGAGCGGTGGAGGGCGGTGTGGTGCTGGTGCTGATCGGGCGGACGACTCGTGCCGCGTGGCGTGCGCCAGCCCGGTTGGTCGGGCCGACACGCCCCGAACGATGCGTGGGCCGCGGATGACCGCCGACCTGTCGGAGGTGGTGACCGCCGCGCAGGCCGGGGACGAGGAGGCGTTCCGCTTCCTCTACCGCAGCCTCCAGCCCGGGCTGCTGCGATACCTGACCGCGCTCGTCGGCGCCGACGCCGAGGACGTCGCCTCCGAGACCTGGCTCCAGATCTCCCGTGACCTGCCCGGCTTCACCGGGGGCGAGTTCCGGGCCTGGGCGGTCACCATCGCCCGTAACCGCGCGATGGACCACCTGCGCCGGATGCGCCGCCGCCCCTCGCTCCCGGTCCCGGTGCAGGCGCTCGTCGAGCTCGCCAGCGACGCGGACACCGCCGAGCGAGCCAGCGAGACGATCGGTACCGAGACCGCCCTCGCGCTGATCGCCACCCTCCCGCCCCGGGAGGCCGAAGCAGTCCTGCTGCGGGCCGTGATCGGGCTGGACGCGGGATCCGCCGGCCGGGTACTGGGCCGCCGGGCCGGCGCCGTGCGGACCGCCGCTCACCGTGGCCTACGCCGGCTCGCGGTCCTGCTGGAGCGGCAGACCCCGGCCGAGTCCTCGGCCGGGGTCGAGGGGGTGCCACCGCCGCGTGCGGGCAGCGGCCCCGCCCTGCGGGCATCGCACGTCGAACCGGCGGACGGCTGACGTGAGGGGACTCCCGATGAACCCGTTCCGGCGGGCCGACCACGCCGACAGCGAGCGGCTGCTCGACTCGGCCTCCGCCCGGGGGGACGCCACCCTGGACCAGAACCCCTCCGCCGCGCGCACCGAACTGGACGCGGACTCACCTGAGGCGCACCTGAGCGCCCCGAACGTGCCCCCGGTCGAGCCGGTCGCCGCGCTGCTCGCCGCGGCTGCCGGCCCCGTCCGCCCAGGCGAGTTGGCCGGGGAGGACGCCGCGGTGGCCGCGTTCCGGGCCGCCCGGGCCAACCCGGCACCGGCTGTGCCGCAGCGGCCACGCCGTCGCCGGACGACCACCGGCGCGGTGGCCTGGATCGGCGCGGTGGCAGCCACCGCCACCGCGGGGGCCGCCTTCGCCGCGGTCACCCGGGACCGGGGGCCAGAACCGGTCGCTCCGGCACCGTCGCGCCCGTCACCCTCGACGCACCAGGGCGCATCCCGATCGAGCGAGCCCGGTCGGTCGGTGGGCACCGGCGCCCCGTCGCCGGGCGCGCCGCCGCCCGTCACCGCCACGCCGCCGGCCAGTCCCGCTACCGTCGGCGAGGTGCACGGACTGTGCCGCGCATGGCGGGCGAAGGCACCCGAGCAGCGGGAGAAGGCGCTACGCACGCCGGCCTTCCAGAAGCTGGTGACCGCTGCCGGCGGCCCCGCCGAGGTCGAGGCGTACTGCCAGCGGCTGGTACCCGAGACGAAGCCGTCCGAGCCGGCGAAGGTCACGCCCTCCGAGTCGGCGAACGGCAGGCCGTCCCCATCCGGGAACGCCCCGCCGTCACCGCCGGGACCGGGCCACCGGGCCGGCGGCTGACCGGTCGGCGGTGGGAGCGGTTTGGTTCCGCCCTGCTTCGGAAATTCGTCTGTTAGACAGAGGTTGGTGGCACCGTGCACGCCCCCGACGGTGTCGGTGGGTGGGTTTACGGTGGCACGGTGTGCCGGACCCGGCACAACGGAGAGGGGGCCCGACCCTTGGCGACGTCATCCGACCTGGACCGCAGCGCCATCCTGCGCGAGTCCGCAGCCGCAGTCCGACACCTCGCCCGGATCTGCTTCAAGACCGGCCCACCCACCCACACCGGCGTCGAACTGGAATGGACCGTGCACGACGCCGCCGATCCCGCTCGACCGGTCGACGCGACGCGACTGCGGGCGGCGCTGGGGCGGCACAGCCCCGCCACGCTGGATGCCACCAGCCCAGCCGAGCCGCTGCGACACGGCGGCATGGTCACCCTGGAGCCGGGTGGCCAGTTGGAGATCTCCACCCCGCCCCGCCCCTCGGTCGCCGCGTTGATCCGCGCCACCGAGGCCGACATCGCCCAGGTCACCGACCTGCTGGCCGCCGCCGGGCTGATCCTCGGCAGCAGCGGCATCGACCCCCACCGACGGCCCCGCCCGGTGGTGGAAACTCCCCGTTACCGCGCGATGCGCGGAGCCTTCGACCGCCACGGCCCGGCCGGCCGCACGATGATGTACAGCACCGCCGGCCTGCAGATCTGCCTCGACGCCGGTGAGCCGGACCAGGTCGCTGACCGCTGGGCCGCCGCCCACGCGGTCGGGCCCCCACTGCTCGCGGTGTTCGCCTCCGCCGCTCGACACGCCGGGCGGCGCACCGGTTGGGCCTCCGCCCGGATGGCCGCCTGGCTGGCCATCGACCCGGCTCGGACCCGCCCGGTCTGGTCGCCCTCCCGGGCTGGGGACGATCCGACCGACACCTGGATCAGCTACGTGCTCGCCGCGCCGCTGCTCTGTCTGCGCCGACTGGGCCGCGCCGCCCGGAGTGACCTTCGCCGACTGGCTCGACGGCGCGCTGCCACAACCGCCGACCACCGATGACCTCGACTACCACGTCAGCACCCTCTTTCCGCCGGTGCGCCCGCGCGGCTACCTGGAGCTGCGCTACCTGGACGCCCAACCGGGTGGCGGCTGGCGGCTGCCACTGGCGGTGCTGACCGCCCTGTTCGGTGACCCGGGCACCGTGCGCGAGGCGTACACCATCGCCACGCCGGTGGCGCACCGCTGGTCGCCCGCCGCTCGGCACGGCCTGGCCGACCCGGCGCTGGCCGCCGCCGCGGCGGCCCTGCTCGACCTGGCCCTGAGCAGCATGCCCCGACTGGAGCTGCCGGCCAGCACTCACGACGAGATCCGGCGAGGGGTACGCCAGCGGCTCGCCGCCGCAGAGAGGAGAGACCAGTGAGCGCGAGGAGTGAGCCGGGGTTGCGAGCCTCGCAGTCGCCAACGGAAGGCGGTTCAGTGAGCGCGAGGAGTGAGCCGGTTCTGCGAACCTCGCGGGCGGGCCGGGTCGACGGCGAGCAGTTGCGCGACCACATCGCTGTGGAGTTGGCGCGGGCCCGCGCCCGTACCGCGTTGCTGACCGAGGTGGTCGACGACGTCGACCTGACGCGCCAGCACTCACCGCTGATGTCGCCGTTGGTCTGGGACCTCGCCCACGTCGGTAACCAGGAGGAGCTCTGGTTGGTGCGGGACGTCGGGGGCCGGGAACCGGTCCGGTGTGACATCGACGAGTTGTACGACGCGTTCAAGCAGCCGCGCCGAGACCGCCCCGCGCTGCCCCTGTTGCCGCCCGCGGAGGCGCGCGCCTACCTGGCCACCGTTCGGGACAAGGTGCACGACCTGCTCGACGCGGTGACCTTCACCGAGCGGCCGCTGGTCGCCGACGGGTTCGCCTTCGGCATGATCGTGCAGCACGAGCAGCAGCACGACGAGACCATGCTCGCCACCCACCAGCTGCGCTCGGGGCCGGCGGTGCTGCACGCCCCGGCGCCGCCCGAGCCGTCGGTCCGGGTCGGCGCGGAGGTGCTGGTGCCGGCCGGCGAGTTCACCATGGGCACCGACACCGATCCGTGGGCGTTGGACAACGAACGTCCGGCGCACCGGGTCGACCTCCCGGCGTACGTCATCGACGCCGCCCCGGTGACCAACGGCCAGTACGCGGCCTTCATCGCCGACGGCGGCTACACGGATCAGCGCTGGTGGAGCGCGGCGGGCTGGGAGCATCGGGTTCGGGAGCAGCTCAGCGCCCCGATGCACTGGCGTTCCGACGGCGACGACTGGTCGTATCGGCGCTTCGGTCAGTGGGCGCGGGTCCGCGCCGACGAGCCGGTGGTGCACGTGTGCTGGTACGAGGCGCAGGCGTACGCGGCGTGGGCCGGCAAGCGGCTGCCGACCGAGGCGGAGTGGGAGAAGGCGGCCCGGTGGGATCCGACGACCGGGCGGTCGCGCCGTTACCCCTGGGGGGACGACGACCCGACCGAGGCGCACGCCAACCTCGACCAGCGCCATCTGCGGCCGGCGCCGGTGGGCGCGTATCCGGCCGGCGCGTCACCGTTGGGTGTGCACCAGCTCATAGGGGACGTCTGGGAGTGGACCTCGACCCCGTTCGACGGGCATCCGGGGTTCGCCGCGTTCCCCTATCGCGAATATTCGGAGGTCTTCTTCGGCGGCGACTACCGGGTGCTGCGCGGTGGCTCGTTCGGCACCGACCGCTCCGCCTGCCGGGGCACCTTCCGTAACTGGGACTATCCGATCCGCCGGCAGATCTTCAGCGGGTTCCGCTGCGCCCGGGACGCGCGACCGGACGAGTCGTACCGGTGAGTCGCCGCACGACCGGCGGCCCGGCGGCGGGCCGGGGGCGCTGATGTGTCGCCACCTGGCCTACCTGGGGCCGCCGGTCACCCTGGCCGAGCTGTTGTTCGACCCTCCGCACTCGCTGGTGCGGCAGTCCTGGGCGCCCCGTGACATGCGCGGCGGCGGCACGATCAACGCCGACGGGTTCGGTGTCGGCTGGTACCCGGGTGAGGGTGAGCCGGTGCGCTACCGACGGGCGCAGCCGATCTGGAGCGACCCGACCATCGCCCAACTGGCGGCGGTGACCCGCAGCGCGGCGGTGGTGGCGGCGGTGCGCTCGGCCACGGTCGGGATGGCGGTGCTCGACGGCGCGGCGGCGCCCTTCGCCGAGGGGCGGTGGCTGTTCAGCCACAACGGTGTGGTCCGCGGCTGGCCGGACGCCGTGGTGCCGCTCGCCGCCGGTCTGCCGGTGCGTGACCTGCTCACTCTGGACGCCACCACTGACTCGGCGCTGCTCTGGGCGCTGGTGCGGCATCGGTTGCGCGCCGGTGCCGACCCGGTCGAGGCGGTCGGGCGGACGGTGACCGACGTCTCCGCCGCCGCCCCCGGGTCGCGGCTCAACCTGCTGCTCACCGACGGGCACCGGGTGGTGGCGAGCGTGGCGGGGCACGCGTTGTCGGTCCGCGAGACACCGGGTTCGGTGCTGCTCGCCTCCGAGCCGCACGACGACGATCCCGGGTGGCGGTCGGTGCCGGAGGGGCACCTCGTCGTCGCCACCGCGGGTGAGGCGCGGGTACGCCCACTGCCGGCCCCGGTGAGCCGCGCCGGGCAGGCACGCACAGGCTGATCGAACGAAAGGAGCGAACCGATGACCGCGGAACCCCTGGAGATCTACCTCGAAGAGGGTGACCTGGAGCGTGGCCTGCGCGACGACGTCCGGGCCGGGCTGAGCGCCGGGCGGAAGTGGCTGCCGCCGAAGTGGTTCTACGACGCGCGGGGCAGCGACCTCTTCGAGGAGATCACCCGACTGCCCGAGTACTACCCGACCCGGGCCGAGCGGGCCGTGCTGGCCGCGCACGCTCCCGACATCGCGACGCTGACCGGGGCCAAGACGCTCATCGAGTTGGGCTCCGGTTCGTCGGAGAAGACCCGGCTGTTGCTGGACGCCTTCACCCGCCGCGGTGGGCTGGGCACGTTCGTCCCCCTCGACGTGTCGGTCAGTGCGCTGCGCGGGTCCACCGCCCAGATCGCGGCCGACTATCCCCGCCTGCGGGTGCGGGGCATCGTGGGGGACTTCACCCGCCAACTGGACCGGCTGCCCACCGGCGGTCGGCGGCTCGTGGTGTTCCTCGGCGGCACCATCGGCAACCTGTTGCCCGCCGAGCGGGCCGACTTCCTGACGGCGATGCGCGCCGCGCTGGAGGTCGGCGACTGGTTGTTGCTCGGCACGGACCTGGTGAAGGACCCGTCGGTGATCGTGCCGGCGTACGACGACGCCGCCGGGGTCACCGCCGAGTTCAACCGCAACGTGCTGCACGTGATCAATCGGGAGTTGGGCGCCGATTTCGACCCGGCGGCGTTCGAGCACGTCGCCGTGTGGGATCCGGACCACGAGTGGATCGAGATGCGGTTGCGGGCGACCCGGCCGATGAGCGTGCGGGTGCTGGGGCTGACAGTCGATTTCGCGGCGGGGGAGGAGCTGCGTACCGAGGTCTCGGCGAAGTTCCACCGGGAGGGGATCGCCGCGGAACTGGCCAGCGCCGGCTTCGCCACCGCGGAGTTCTGGACCGACCCGGACGCGCTCTTCGGCGTCACGCTGGCGCGGGCGCGGTGAGCCTGTCCACCCGGCTCGGCCGGGCCGGGCGGTGATCCGATAGGCTGATCACGCGAAGGGGAGTAGCCCCCAATGTCGTGGTCGACATACTGGTGCGTTCCGCATCCGGCCACGCGGCCCCGGTTTTCCCGGGGCGGGCGAGACCTTCGACTCCGGCTGTTGCAGCCGGGTCGAGGGCGCCCCTGTACCTCCTCCCGGCGTGAACGGGAAGGACGTCATGGAGGGATTTTTCGCCGCGCTGGTCGTCAGCTTCGGCGTCATCTTCGTCGCCGAGCTGGGGGACAAGTCCCAGCTGATGGCGCTGACCTTCGCCACGCGGTTCAAACCGATTCCGGTGCTGATCGGCATCACGGTCGCCACCGCGGTGGTGCACCTGGCGTCGGTCGCCATCGGCGCGGGTCTCGGGGCGGTGCTGCCGACTGAGTGGATCTCCCTGGTTGCCGGCGTGGCGTTCCTCGGGTTCGGCGCCTGGACGTTACGCGGGGACAAGCTCACCGAGGAGGAGAAGCGCAAGGCGGAGAAGACCAACAAGACCGCGCTGGTGGCGGTGTCGGTGGCGTTCTTCCTCGCCGAGCTGGGCGACAAGACGATGCTCGCCACGATCACGCTCGCCACCAAGTACGGCTGGTTCGGCACCTGGCTCGGCTCCACCATCGGCATGGTGGCCGCGGACGCGCTGGCAATCCTGGTCGGCCGGATGCTCGGCCGGCGGCTGCCGGAGAAGACCATCAAGTACGGCGCCGCGATCCTCTTCGCCATCTCCGGTCTCTGGCTGATCCTGGAAGCGGTGAATGAGCTGACCTGAGCGCCGACTAGCTGCCCGGAGGGCGGGTAACGGCCCGGGGTGGAGCCGGCCGAGTTGTTGCGCCAGGGCGACCAGGTGCTGGTTGCCGTGGTGGAGGTGGCCGGCGCGCTGGTGATCTTCGTGGGCGCGGTGTGGGCGGCGGTGCGGTTCGTTGTCGAAGGGCTGCGACACCGCAGCGCCGCCCGCTTCACGCCGATCCGGATCTCGCTGGGCCGCTTTCTGACCCTCGGCCTGGAATTCCAGCTGGCGGCCGACGTGCTGCGCACGGCGGTGTCCCCGTCGTTCACGCAGATCGGCCAACTGGCCGCGATCGCGACGATCCGAACGGCGTTGAACTACTTCCTGGGCCGCGAGATCCGTCAGGAGCAGCGTCAGGTGGCCGAGGGGGAGCGTCAATCGTGACGGGCACCCTGGTCACGGTGGTCACCGCCGTGGCGCTGGTCGCCGGAGTGCTCACCACGCTCACCACCGGGGCGCTGCGCAGCGGCGTCCGGGTACTGCTGGACCTGCTCACCGCGGCCGGCCTGCTCCGGCTTGCCGGCGAGCCGGGTTGGAACGGCCTGGCCGGCGCGGTGGCGATCATCGCCCTGCGTCAGCTGCTCGGGGCGGCGCTCAGCGGCCCACCCCCATGGTCCGGCCGACAATCCCCGGCGCGCTGCGCCGCGGACGATCACCACCTACCGTTGGCCTCGACAGGTGAAACGGGAAAAGCGGGAGGATGACCACATGAGCCGGCACGACGAACCGAACGAGTACGGCTACGCCGGCGGTGCCACCGCCCCGGAGCCGCCGCCCGGCGGTAAGGCCGATGAGCAGGATCGCGTCGAGGCGGTGGCGGTGCCGGGCGACGACCTCACCGGGCCGGCGGCCGAGGCGCTGGTCGAGGAGACCGAGGACCTGCCGCCCGCCGACCGTCGCCACTGAGCGCAAGCCCGCGCCGTTGGTGCGGCGGCGCGGCACGACGGTGACCCGCGCTCGCCGCGCCGCCCCTCGGCGCTTCGCGTCAGCCGTGGCGCGTCCGCGTTG
>NZ_JAGPXY010000077.1 GCF_018070325.1 Micromonospora sp. H61 | reverse complement strand
GGCTCACCGCGCCCTCGCCCTCGTCGAGCTCGGCGCGCTCTGCCCCCCGCGCGTCGGCGCCCGCAGCCCGCCGGCGCTGGGCGTGGACCGACGCCCCACCGACGCCGAGTTCGCGGCCGCCGACGCTGTGGTGCCGGCGCAGCCGGTGCACGTCGCGGTGGTGCTCTCCGGCGACCTGGACCCGGCCGGCTGGTGGGGTGCGGGTCGACCGGCCGGCTGGGCGGACGCGATCGAGGCGGCCCGTGACGTGCTGGCCGCCGCCGGGATCCCCGACGAGCGGGTCGAGGTGCGCGCCGCCGAGTACGCCCCGTGGCACCCGGGTCGCTGCGCCGAGCTGCGGGTCGACGACTCGGTCGTCGGACACGCTGGCGAGTTGCACCCGGTGGTGGTCGCGGCGTTGGAGCTGCCCCGCCGCACCAGCGCGATGGAGCTGAACCTCGACACGCTGCCGCCGACCCCGGTGACGCCGGCGCCGACGGTCTCCGGCTTCCCGCCGGCGCTGATCGACGTGGCTCTGGTGGTGGACGACTCGGTGCCGGCGGAGCAGGTGCGCCGGGCGCTGGAGGCGGGCGCCGGTGAGCTGCTGGAGGACGTGCGGCTCTTCGACGTGTATTCCGGCGCGCAGCTCGGCGCCGGCCGCCGCTCGCTGGCGTACAAGCTCACCTTCCGGGCACCGGACCGGACGCTCACCGTCGAGGAGGCGGTCGCGGCACGGGACGCGGCGGTCGCCGTCGCGGCGGAACGCCTCGGCGCCACCCTGCGCGGCGCCTGACGAGGGTCGGCCCGCCCCGCCCCGCGATCTCTTGATCCGCGGGTCCGGGGTCCGAGTCGCTGGCGGGGCACCTGCGATTAAAGGCCCTGGCCTGGTGATTTCTCACCAGGCCAGGGCCTTTAAAAGCGGTGGATTGAATACGGCACCCGTTACGGAGGCTCTCGTGGGTAGCTATTCAATGGATGAACGTGAAGCATTTGAGGTGATGTCAAAGTCGGCCGCGTGGACGGACTGGCTGGAATGTGTTCGGGTGACCATGGACAAGTGACGCCGCACGGAAGCCCGTTCTCAATGTTCAGGGCACCGGCAGTTGGTGCCGTGACCGGGGAGCTTAAGAGAAGTCTCGCAACTCCGAGCGCGGTTCGCAGCCGGATGCGATCCTGGGGGCATTGCGGGCCCAGGCCAGGATGACGCCGAGGTGGCGTACATGCGGGAGGTCACCGAGGCCGAAGGTGATCTCGACGACGAGGGGGGTAAGCATCGTTCCCCCGTCGTGAGAGGCGCGAACGGGAGTCAGGTGATGTCGACCACGCCGAGACCGGGCTCCGCGCACCTTCGCTTCGTGTTGGCATACGCCTTACCATGCAACGCGCGCGCCGTAGCCCTCCCCACGGCCCGCATTCACCGGTGAGGTCCGCCCCCCGGTTACCCCCACCGGTCGCAGCGGCTGAGGGGCCCTGAGAAAGATCTGCCTCGGAACCTGACATCTTCCTGGCCTGCGTCGTCATATTGGTGAGGGCGGCGACCGGTGGCCCGGAACGGGAGTGAAAAATGAAGGTTTTCATCGCTGGTGGGCGCGGCCGTGTCGGCTCCCCCCTTGCTGACAAGCTGGAGGCCAGGGGCGTCGAGGTGGTCTCGGGAGGACTTGATGACGGGATCGACGTGATCTCTGGCGAGGGGCTCGCCGAGGCCCTCGTCGGAGTCGACACCATCGTGAACGTCCTGAACACCCCCCGTTTTGATGCGGAGGGGGCGATTTCGTTCTTCGAGGGAGCGATCAACAATCTGAATGCGGAGGGCAAGCGGGCAGGTGTGCGTCATCACGTCCTGCTCTCCATCGTCGGCGTCGGACAAGGAGACGCGTCTGAGATTGGGTACTACCTCGGCAAGGTAGCGCAGGAGAAGGCCGCAAGATTCGGTTCGATCCCCGCAACCATCATTCGAGCCACTCAATTCCAGAGCTACCTTCCCGTCCTCATCGACCAGCACACTGTGGACGGAAAGGTTTTCGCTCCCAGGTCGTTCATCCAGCCCGTCGAACTGGACGAGGTCATCGAGCTGCTCGCCGAGGCTGCCACGACATTGGAGCCGGGAAGCGAGGTCGAGATCGCTGGACCCGACCGCTTCTACCACGATGACCTCTTCCGTGCCACGCTGGCTGATCGCGGAGACGACCGCGAGGTTGTGACCGTGGAGGCGGAAGGGGCACCCGATGCGATGGTTCCACGTGGCGCTCACCGGGTAGGGACTGTGAGGTACCCCATTTCAGGAATCCCCCTCGCCTGAAACCAAAATAAGAGGACGATGGAACGCTCGGGCGTCAGATGATAGTTGAGGCATGCCGCGCTCAGATCGGAAAGGGTGCCCAATGTCGGAAGATTTTCCTGCCGAATCCGTAGGGTTCGGAGGAGCCGAGCGTGATGAATCGCGGATTCTCGATTCCGTCGCGGCCGAGCGACGCCGTTTGATGTCGCTGGCCTTTCGTATGATGGGCACCCTGGCCGATGCTGAAGATGTTGTGCAAGAGACGTATGTCAGATGGTACCGCCTTGAGGCCGAGGAACGTGAAGCGATTGCCACGCCCGCTGCGTGGTTGATGCGAGTTGCGAGCCGTATCTCACTCGACATGCTGGGCTCCGCGCGGGCACGACGGGAGACGTACGTCGGACAATGGCTACCGGAGCCAGTCCCATCTGACCTCTTTGCGGACGCAGCGAAGGAGCCAACGAGCTCCAGTCATATCGCCGCCGACCCGCTCGATCACGTTTCCCTCGATGAGACGGTCAGTATGGCTTTGTTGACGGTCCTCGAGTCTATGACCCCAGCGGAGCGAGTGACGTTCGTACTGCATGATGTATTCGGTGTGCCGTTTGGCGAGATTGCCAGTGTTGTGGGCCGTTCACCAGGAGCCGTAAGGCAATTGGCGACGTCCGCACGTCGGCACGTTCGAGGAGGAAGGCGAGCACAAGTTTCTCCTCAACAGCATGATGAAGTTGTTCGGGCATTTCGCGACGCAACGGTTGGAGGGAATATTGAAGACCTGTTGCGCGTGTTGGCCCCGGACGTCGAACTGCGAGTAGATGGCGGCGGATTCGTCAATGCCGCACCTCGGGTTATCCGTGGTTCGGATCATGTAGCGCGGTGGCTCATGGGAGTGATGCGTAAGCAACCCGCTCTCCGTTTTGAGCGACGAGACACGGCTGACGGTCTCGGATACATGCTTAGAAATGAAGATCATCGATATGGGGTGGCCACCTTCGACGTCAGTGCTGAATGTGTGACGAACGTGTGGCTGATGCTTAATCCGCTGAAACTGACGAATTGGTCACTCGACTAAGGGATTGCAGATCATTAACACGTTGTTTTGATCTTGTTGTCCTCGCCGGTCTGTGCCCGCGGCTGGTGCCGAACAGCACGGCGAGGGGTTCCGCGGCCAGGGCGGCCACCGGCGGCGGATCGATTCCCACTGCGAACGCGGCGGTGTCGTGATCGGTGCCGACATTGACCCAGCCGGTGTTCGCGGTCAGATCGTAGATCCCGTAGGGACGGCTTTGCCCGACTGCGGGTCGGCGAAATCGTGGACGCTGACCGGGGCAGGCTCGCCGGCGGGACGCCACTGGCGGCCGCTGTTCTCGAAGTCGCCGACGAGCTCCTTCTTCTGGGTGTTCACGCTGTGACCGGCTGGCCGGCGTCCCGGTACCGGATGACTGAGACCGGCTCTCCGCAGCCCGATGAGCCAGAAGCATGAAAGGCTCTGGCTCATCGGGATTGGGACTACATCATCATGCAGAGCAGTGTATGAACTTGCAGTCCTGTGTCGTCCTTGTTAATCTTCGCTGCATAGTCATGCGGAGGTGAGTATGGGGATCCGAGTCGCGGTCGCCGGAGCGAGCGGGTACGCCGGAGGCGAGCTGCTGCGCCTGATCGCCGGGCACCCGGAGTTCGACCTGGTCGCCGCCACCGCACACAGCCAGGCCGGGCACCGCGTCGACGTGGTGCACCCGCAGCTCACCGGGCTCGACCTGGTGCTCGGCGAGACCGATCCGACGATCCTGGCCGATGCGGACCTGGTCTTCCTGGCCCTGCCGCACGGCCAGTCGGCGGCTCTCGCGGCCCAGCTTCCGGCCGAGGTGCGCATCGTCGACCTGGGTGCCGACCACCGGCTGGGCGACCCGTACGCCTGGGCGCAGTACTACGGCGGCACGCACGCCGGGCACTGGACCTACGGCCTGCCCGAGTTGCCCGGCCAGCGGGAGCTGATCGCCGGCGCCACCCGGGTGGCGAACACCGGCTGCTACGCCGCCGCGATCACCCTGGCGCTCGCGCCGCTGATCGCCGACGGCGCGGCCAACCCCGCCGACGTGGTGGTGGTCGCCGCCTCCGGCACCTCCGGCGCCGGCCGGGCGACCAAGCCGCACCTGTTGGCCAGCGAGGTGATGGGCGACCTGTCGCCGTACCGGGTGGGCACCCACCAGCACGTCCCGGAGATCAAGCAGGCCACGGGCGCGACCGGACTGTCGCTCACGCCGGTCCTGGCGCCGATGCCGCGCGGCATCCTGGCCACCGTCACCGCGGTGCCGGCGCGCGGCGTGGATCCGCAGGAGGTGCTGGCGCGGGCGTACGCGGACGCGCCGTTCGTGCACGTGCTGCCGGAGGGCCGTTGGCCGCACACCGCCGCGACCCTGGGCTCCAACTCGTGTCACCTCCAGGCCACCGTTGACGTCGACTCGGGTCGTCTGATCGTGCTCAGCGCGTTGGACAACCTGGGCAAGGGCGCGGCCGGTCAGGCCGTCCAGAACGCCAACCTGATGCTCGGCCTGCCGGAGACGACGGGCCTCTCGATCTGGGGGACCGCCCCATGAGTGTCACCACCCCTCGGGGGTTCCGGGCGGCCGGTGTGGCCGCCGGCCTCAAGACCAGCGGCGGCGCGGACGTCGCCCTGGTGGTCAACGACGGCCCGGACGCCGGTGTGGCCGGTGTCTTCACCACCAACCGGGTCAAGGCCGCGCCGGTGCTCTGGACCCAGCAGGTCGTGCAGGGCGGTGTGGTCCGCGCCGTGGTGCTCAACTCCGGTGGCGCCAACGCCTGCACCGGTCCGGCCGGCTTCCAGGACACCCACGCCACCGCCGAGCACACCGCCGCCGCGTTGACCTCGGTCAGCCCCCGGCTGATCCTCGGCGCCGGTGAGGTCGCGGTCTGCTCGACCGGTCTGATCGGTGAGCGGCTGCCGATGCCGAAGCTTCTGCCGGGCGTCCGCTCGGCGATCCGTGGGCTGTCCCGCGACGGCGGCCCGGCCGCCGCCGAAGCGATCATGACCACGGACACCCGGCCGAAGACCACTGTGGCCCGGGGGAGCGGCTGGACGGTCGGCGGCATGGCCAAGGGCGCCGGAATGCTCGCGCCCGGGATGGCCACCATGCTCTGTGTGCTGACCACCGACGCGGTGGCCGGGCCGGCGACGCTGGACGAGGCGTTGCGGGCGGCGACCCGGGTCACCTTCGACCGGGTCGACTCCGACGGCTGCATGTCCACCAACGACACGGTGCTGCTGCTGGCCAGCGGTGCGAGCGGCATCGAGCCGACGCCGGCCGAGCTGGCCGCCGCCGTCACCGCGGCCTGTCACGACCTGGCCCAGCAGTTGGTGGCCGACGCCGAGGGCGCCACGAAGCAGATCGCCATCGACGTGGTCGGCGCGGCGGACGAGGACGAGGCGGTCGAGGTGGGCCGTTCGGTGGCCCGCAACAACCTGGTCAAGACGGCGCTGTTCGGCAACGACCCCAACTGGGGCCGGATCCTCGCCGCCGTCGGCACCACCGCCGCCGCGTTCGAGCCGGACGAGGTGGACGTGGCGGTCAACGGGGTGTGGGTGTGCCGGGGCGGCGCCGCCGCCGAGGACCGTTCGAAGGTCGACCTGACCGGGCGGGACGTGACCATCCGGATCGACCTGCACGCTGGTACGTCGGCCGCCACGATCTGGACCAACGACCTGTCCCACGCGTACGTGCACGAGAACTCGGCGTACTCAACGTGAGCGCGAGGAACGCAGCGCAGCGGAGTCCCGCAGTCGCGAACGAAAGGCCGGCGCGGTGAGTCTCAGCAGCGATTTGGCTCGCGCCCAGGTCAAGGCGGAGACGTTGATCGAGGCGCTGCCCTGGTTGGCACGCTTCACCGGCTCGACGGTCGTGGTCAAGTACGGCGGCAACGCGATGACGGACCCGGAGTTGCAGCGGGCGTTCGCGGCCGACATGGTCTTCCTGCGCTATGCCGGCCTGAAGCCCGTGGTGGTGCACGGCGGCGGTCCGCAGATCTCCGCCATGCTGGGTCGCCTCGGCATCGCCAGCGAGTTCCGGGGTGGTCTGCGGGTGACCACCGCCGAGGCGATGGACGTGGTCCGGATGGTGCTGGTCGGCCAGGTGGGCCGGGAGCTGGTCGGTCTGATCAACTCGCACGGTCCGTACGCGGTCGGCCTCTCTGGCGAGGACGCCCGGCTGTTCACGGCGGTGCGGCGTCCGGCGTACGTGGACGGGGTGCCGGTCGACGTGGGCCAGGTCGGGGACGTCGAGTCGGTCGACGTGTCCGCGGTGACCGACCTGATCGAGGCCGGTCGGATTCCGGTGATCTCCACGGTGGCGCCGGACGTGGAGGGTGTGCTGCACAACCTCAACGCGGACACTGCCGCCGCGGCGCTGGCCATCGCGTTGCGGGCCCGCAAGCTGGTCGTGCTCACCGACGTGGCCGGCCTGTACGCGGACTGGCCGGACACCACCAGCCTGGTCTCCGAGATCGCCGCGGACGACCTGGCCAAGCTGCTGCCCAGCCTGGAGTCCGGGATGGTGCCGAAGATGGAGGCGTGCCTGCGGGCGGTGCGTGGGGGAGTGCCCGCCGCGCACGTCGTCGACGGCCGGGTGGCGCACTCCACGTTGCTTGAGGTGTTCACCTCGGAAGGGTTCGGAACGATGGTGGTGCCGGGAGACGGGACGGACGCGACATGAGCACGTTGGCGCAGCGGTGGAAGCAGTCCATGATGGACAACTACGGCACGCCGCCGATGGCGTTGGTCTCCGGTCACGGTGCCGTCGTGGTCGACGACGCCGGCCGGGAGTACCTGGACCTGGTGGGTGGCATCGCTGTCAACGCCCTCGGTCACGCCCACCCGGCGGTGGTGGCGGCGGTGTCGAAGCAGGTCGCGACCCTTGGGCACGTCTCCAACCTCTATGTGGCCGAGCCGCCGGTCGCCCTCGCCGAGCTTTTGTTGGCGCTCGCCGGCCGACCGGGCCGGGTGTTCTTCGCCAACTCGGGCGCGGAGGCGAACGAGGCGGCGTTCAAGCTGTCCCGGCGCACCGGCCGCACCCAGGTGGTGGCCACCAGGGGCGGCTTCCACGGCCGCACCATGGGCGCCCTCGCGCTGACCGGCCAACCGGCCAAGGCCGACCCGTTCCGGCCGCTGCCCGGCGAGGTGACCCACGTCGACTACGGCGACGTCGCCGCCCTCGAAGCGGCCGTCTCGGAGGCCACCGCGATGGTGATCCTGGAACCCGTTCAGGGTGAGAACGGTGTGCTGGTCCCGCCGGCCGGCTACCTCGCCGCGGCCCGGCGGATCACCGCCCGGCACGGCGCGCTGCTGGTCCTCGACGAGGTGCAGACCGGAGTCGGGCGTACCGGGCACTGGTTCGCGCACCAGGCCGAGGGTGTGGAGCCGGACGTGGTCACCCTGGCCAAGGGGCTGGGTGGCGGGCTGCCCATCGGCGCGACCCTGGCTTTCGGCCCCGCCGCGGACCTGCTCACCCCCGGCTCGCACGGCACCACGTTCGGCGGCAACCCGGTCAGTTGCGCGGCGGCGCTCGCCGTGGTGGCGACCATCGCCAACGAGGGCCTGCTCGACAACGTCAAGCGGGTCGGTGAGCGGCTGCGTCACGGCATCGAGGCGCTGGGCCACCCGCTGATCGGCGAGGTACGCGGCGCCGGTCTGCTGCTCGGCGTGGCGCTCACCGCGCCGGTCGCCTCGGTGCTGGCCGAGGCGCTGCGGGAAGCCGGTTTCCTGGTCAACCCGGTGCAGCCGGGTGTGATCCGGTTGGCCCCACCGCTGATCCTCACCGCAGCCCAGGCCGACACCTTCCTCGCGGCGCTGCCCGCCGCACTGGACGCGACCGCCCCGGCCGCCGCCGGCGCGCAGACCGCACCAGCCACACTGACCACCACGACGGGGACGACTCGATGACCCGGCACTTCCTGCGCGACGACGACCTCTCGCCGGCCGAACAGTCCGCGGTCCTCGACCTGGCGGCGCGGATGAAGGCGGACCGGTTCGGCCACCGGCCGCTGGTGGGCCCCCGCTCGGTGGCGGTGCTCTTCGACAAGCAGAGCCTGCGGACCAGGATCTCGTTCGACGCCGGGATCGCCGAACTGGGCGGGCACCCCCTGGTGGTGGACACGCAGGTCACCCACTTCGGTCGCGGTGAGTCGCTCGCCGACGCGGGGCGGGTGCTGTCCCGCTACGTCGCGGCGATCGTCCTGCGGACCCACGGCGACGAGCGGATCGCCGAGGTGGCGGCGGGCGCGACAGTGCCGGTGGTCAACGCGCTCACCGACGGTTTCCACCCGTGCCAGCTGCTGGCCGACCTGCTCACCATCCGGGAGCGGTGCGGTGGCACGGCCGGGCGCACCCTGGCGTACGTGGGGGACGGCGCGAACAACATGGCGCAGTCGTACCTGCTGGCCGGGGCGACCGCCGGGATGCACGTGCGGATCGCCGGCCCGGCCGGGTTCGCGCCGGACGCGGCCGTTGTGGAACGGGCCGCCCAGATCGCCGCGGCGACCGGCGGGTCGGTGCGGGTGCTGACCGACCCGGCCCAGGCGGTACGCGACGCCGACGTGCTGGCCACCGACACCTGGACGTCGATGGGGCAGGAGTCCGACGGGTTGGACCGGATCACCCCGTTCCTGCCGTACCAGGTCAACAAGGAGTTGCTCGGTCAGGCCGCGCCGGACGCGATAGTGCTGCACTGCCTGCCCGCACATCGTGGTGAGGAGATTACCGACGAGGTGCTCGACGGCTCGCAGAGCGCGGTCTTCGACCAGGCGGAGAACCGGCTGCACGTGCAGAAGGCGCTGCTGACGTTCCTGTTGGGAACCGCGACGGGAGGCGCCGGGACCGGCGATGCCGTCACCGGGGGGCAGCGATGACCGCGCCGCTGACTCGCGCGGCCCGGCACGCGCGGATCGTGGAACTGATCCGCGACCGGTCGATCCGGTCGCAGACCGAGTTGGCCGACATGCTCGCCGCCGACGGCGTCGGCGTCACCCAGGCCACTCTCTCGCGGGACCTGGAGGAGTTGGGCGCGGTCAAGGTGCGCGGCGGCGACGGCCCGGCCGTCTACCTGATCCCCGAGGACGGGCAGCGACCGTTGCGCGACGCCGAGGCCGCGCCGGCCAGGCTGGTGCGGCTGCTGCGCGAACTGCTCAACGGGGTCGACTCCAGCGGCAACATCGCCGTGCTGCGGACACCGCCGGGCGCAGCCCAGTACCTGGCCAGCGCGTTGGACAGGGCGGGCCTGCCCGAGATCGTCGGCACCATCGCCGGCGACGACACCATCCTCGTCGTGGCCCGTGAGGCCGTCGGCGGGGCCGCGCTCGGAGACAAGCTCGCCGGCTGGGCCCGCCGGGAAGACACCGCTGAAGGGAACACCACGTCATGACCGAGCGGGTCGTGCTCGCGTACTCCGGCGGGTTGGACACCTCCGTCGCCATTCCGTACCTGTCCGAGCAGACCGGCGCCGAGGTGATCGCGGTAGCGGTCGACGTCGGGCAGGGCGGTGAGGATCTCGACGCCATCCGGCAGCGTGCCCTGGACTGCGGTGCCGCCGAGTCCGAGGTGGTGGACGCGCGCGACGAGTTCGCCGCCGACTACTGCCTGCCGGCGATCCGGGCCAACGCGCTCTACATGGACCGCTACCCCCTGGTGTCGGCGCTGTCCCGGCCGCTGATCGTCAAGCACCTGGTGGCGGCGGCACGCAAGCACGGCGGCACGATCGTGTCGCACGGCTGCACCGGCAAGGGCAACGACCAGGTCCGGTTCGAGGTGGGCCTGAACGCGCTCGCCCCCGACCTGAAGATCATCGCGCCGGCCCGGGACTTCGCCTGGACCCGGGACAAGGCGATCGCCTTCGCCGAGGAGAAGGGGCTGCCGATCGACGTGTCGGCCAAGTCGCCGTACTCGATCGACCAGAACCTGTGGGGTCGCGCGGTGGAGACCGGCTTCCTGGAGGACATCTGGAACGCCCCCGTCGAGGGCCTCTACTCGTACACCTCGGACCCGACCCAGGAGCGCGACCCCGACGAGGTCGTGATCACCTTCGACGGCGGCGTGCCGGTGGCGATCGACGGTGAGACGGTCACCCCGTACCAGGCGATCCTGGAGCTCAACCGGCGCGCCGGCGCCCAGGGCGTGGGCCGGCTCGACATGGTCGAGGACCGCCTGGTCGGCATCAAGAGCCGAGAGGTGTACGAGGCGCCCGGCGCGATCGCGCTGATCACCGCCCACCAGGAGTTGGAGGCGGTGACCGTCGAGCGGGACCTGGCCCGGTTCAAGAAGGGCGTCGACCAGCGTTGGGGCGAACTCGTCTACGACGGTCTGTGGTTCTCGCCGCTGAAGGCGTCGCTGGACGCGTTCATCGACGACGCGCAGCGGCACGTGAGCGGCGAGGTACGGATGATCCTGCACGGCGGCCGGGCCACTGTGACCGGCCGGCGCTCCGAGGCGAGCCTCTACGACTTCGGGATGGCCACCTACGACACCGGCGACACCTTCGACCAGTCCCTGGCCAAGGGCTTCGTGCAGCTGTGGGGGCTGCCGAGCCGGATGGCCGCCGCTCGGGACGCCCGTTTGGGCGGTGGCGGACAGTGACATGGGTGAGCGCGAAGACTGAGCAAGCGCGGCGAGCGGGCCCCGCAGTCGCGAGCGAGAGGCAACCAACGCAATGATGGGCGACGTGGACGACAAGAGCCTGACCGAGAACAGCGCCGCCACCAACCGGACGAGCCTCTGGGGTGGCCGGTTCGCGGGCGGCCCCGCCGAGGCGCTCGCCCGACTGTCGGTGAGCGTGCAGTTCGACTGGCGCCTGGCCCCGTACGACATCGCCGGTTCCCGGGCGCACGCCCGGGTCCTCGCCGGCGCCGGCCTGCTCGATCCGGAGGAGCTGGGCCGGATGCTGGCCGCGCTGGACGACCTGGAGGCCGCCTGCGCCTCCGGAACGTTCCGCCCCACCATCGACGACGAGGACGTGCACACCGCGCTGGAGCGCGGTCTGCTGGAGCGTCTCGGCAGCCTCGGTGGCAAGCTGCGCGCCGGCCGGTCCCGCAACGACCAGGTCGCCACCGACCTGCGGCTCTACCTGCGCGACCACGCCCGGGGCGTGGCCAGCCGCCTGGTCGAGTTGGCGGAGGCGCTGGTCGAGCAGGCCGAGCGGCACATCGACACCGCCGCGCCGGGCATGACCCACCTCCAGCACGCCCAGCCGGTCACCTTCGGGCACTGGCTGCTCGCCCACGTGCAGCCGCTGCTGCGCGATCTCGAGCGGCTGCGCGACTGGGACCACCGGGCGGCGATCAGCCCGCTCGGCGCGGGCGCCCTGGCCGGTTCCGGGCTCCCACTGGACCCGGTGGCGGTGGCCAAGGAGCTGGGCTTCCGTACGTCGTTCGCCAACTCGATGGACGCCGTCGCCGACCGGGACTTCGTGGCCGAGTTCCTCTTCACCACCGCCCTGATCGGGGTGCACCTGTCCCGGCTCGGCGAGGAGGTGGTGCTCTGGACCTCGCACGAGTTCGGCTGGGTGGAGCTGGACGACTCCTTCGCCACCGGCTCGTCGATCATGCCGCAGAAGAAGAACGCGGACATCGCCGAGCTGGCCCGGGGCAAGTCCGGGCGTCTGGTCGGCGGCCTGATGACAGTGCTCACCATGCTCAAGGGCCTGCCGATGACCTACGACCGGGACATGCAGGAGGACAAGGAGCCGGCCTTCGACGCGGTCGACACCCTGGAGCTGCTGCTTCCGGCCCTGGCGGGAATGATCTCCACGATGACGGTCCGGGTGGACCGCCTCGTCGCCGCCGCACCGGTCGGCTTCTCCCTCGCCACCGAGGTCGCCGACTGGCTGGTCCGACGCAACGTGCCGTTCCGCGACGCGCACGAGATCACCGGCCAGTTGGTGGCGCTCTGCGCGGCTCGGGAGTGCGAGCTGAACGACGTCTCCGACGAGGACCTGGCCGCTATCAGCGGGCACCTCGACCCGTCGGTGCGCGACGTGCTCTCGGTCCGTTCGGCTCTCGCGGCCCGGACCACCCCCGGTTCCACCGGCCCCGGCCCGGTCGCCGACCAGCTCGCCGACGCGGCGGACCGGCTGGCCGGCTGGCGGGAGTGGGCCACCGAGCGGGTCGTTCCGCGCTGAGCTGTGCCGTGGCGTCGGCGCTGGCCGCCGGCGCCGCGGCGGTTCAGGCCGTCGGGCGCTCCCGCTTGGGGAGCTTGGCCACCACCATGTCGTACGACGAGTCGACCGCCTCGGTCAGCTCCTCGTCGTCGATCCCGCCGTCCAGGCGCAGCGTGTTCCACCCGGACCGGCCGATGTAGGCCATCACGCTGGCGTCGTCGGGGTGCCGGTGCAGCCACTCGTCGGCCACCTCCCGAGTCGGCCCGCACTTGATGCCTACCGTCGGTTTGCCCCCGGCGCTGCCGAGGAACGCGAAGATCCGGCCGCCCACCTTCACCACCTCGTCGCCCTCCCACGGTTGGTCCAGCCACGCTCCCGGCTTGGCCAGGCAGTACGCCAACATCTCCGCGCGCTCCATGGGTGCCTCCTCGTCGTGCGCACAGTGTGCCCGCCCCGCGGCCGTCACACGCGCGGCGTGCCGATCCGCCCGGTCCCGGCCCAAGCTGCGCCGGATCAGGGGGTCTGCTCGGCCGAGCGGGCGGCGACCCGCTCGTAGCGCTGCCGGGCCGCCTGTGCGCTGCCCAACCCCAGCCCGTACGCGATCGCCTGCCAGGTCAGCCCCCGGTCGCGGGCCAGCGTCAGCAGGCCGGCCTCCAGGGCGTCCAGCTCGGCGCGGACGTGGGGCAGCAGGGTCAGCGCGGCGGTCAGGTCGGCGGCGTCGATCGGCTCCTCCGCGGGTTCGCGCTCGGCCCCGCCGGCGGCCAGCGCGGTGACCAGGGCGACCGCCTCCCACGGGTCGAGCACGTACGGGTGGGCCCACCGGCCGCGCCGCGTGTCGGTGCCGGCGTGCCGCTCGCTGATCCGCTGTAACGCCTCGTGGGTGCGGTGGGCGCGGGCCCGGCCAGGGTCCGGCGCGGTGAAGATGTCCTCGGTCGTCATACCCCGAGCACACCTTATGAACGCCTGATTGTCAACGAAATGTTGAAGCCTGGCGGCACGGGCATGCCGTGCCGCCAGGCGAGACCTCAGAGCGCCAGGTTGAACTGGCGCTCGTCGTGCATAGGTGTGCAGTACGGGTCACAGGGGTTCGCGGTCAGCACGCCGAACGCGACGCCCGCCACGAACGGACGCTCGACCGGGACCACCGCGATCCGCACCTGCTGGGTGCCCTCCGCGCAGGTGACCCTCCGCACCGTCGTGCCCGCGCGCATCGTCTGACCGACCGCCTGCGCGACCTTGACCGTGATGTCGAAGTCGATGGCCTTCGAGCAGGTCACAGTGACCGGCACGATCGCCGCCGCGCCCTTCGCCTCGATCTTGCCGGTGGCACCGACCACGAACGCGGTCACTGACGCGTCGTCGGCCTGCGCCGCGGCGCGCAGCGGGACGCTCGCGCTGGCCGACGGGGTGAAGGCCACTGTCGCGGCCGCCGCGACGAGGCCGGTGGCGATCAGTGGTCGCCGGATGCTCCGTACGGTCATGGTGACTCCTCCCGTGATGTCGTCGCTTCCTGCGACGACATCGGGAACACCCCCGAGCCGACGGTCCGGTTTCACTGTTCGGCCGGTTGTCTGATGTGCGACGTGAGTCTTGTTCGGGCCGGGGGCTGAATGGTCGCCGCGCCCGGCCGGTGGCGGGATGGGTACCGTCGTGGACATGGCCCTGTCGTCCGGTGACCGCAGCACCGACACCGACCTGGCGGCGCTGGCGGACCTGCTCGCCGGTCCACTGCTGCCGGCGGCGCGCGGGCTGCTGGGCTGCCGGCTGCACGCCGACGGGGTCACCGTCCGGATCACCGAGGTCGAGGCGTACGCGGGAAGTGGCGGCGATCCCGCCTCGCACGCCCATCGGGGTCGCACCCCGCGCAACGCCGTGATGTTCGGCCCCGCCGGGTACGCCTACGTCTACTTCACCTACGGCATGCACTGGTGCATGAACGTGGTCACCGGGGTCGAGGGGGAGGCATCCGCCGTACTGCTGCGCGCCGGTGAGGTGGTCGACGGGCTGGCCACGGCACGGGAGCGCCGGCCGGCCATCCGGCGGGACGTGGACCTGGCCCGCGGACCCGCCCGGCTCTGCTCCGCGCTCGGCATCGACCGCGAGGCGTACGGGGCGTACCTGCTCGGCGACGCCCCGGTCCGGCTGCGCCCCCCGGCCCGACCGGTGCCGCCGGAGACGGTGGTGGCGGGTCCTCGGGTCGGCGTGACCGGCGCCCACGATCTGCCCTGGCGGTTCTGGCTGGACGCCGACCCTACGGTCAGCGCCTATCGCCGGCACGTGCCGCGCCTGCGCCGCTGAGCGCGTCGTCCGGCGTGTGGGCGGCGGAACCTGTCGGGGGGTGTGGCCATAATCACCGGACCTGCTCACCGACGGTTCGGAGGACGTCATGGCGACACTGCTCGCGATCGGCACGGCGAAGGGATTGTTCCTTGCCACCAGCACCGACGACCGGCGCAGTTGGGAGATCACCGGGCCGCACTTTCCGATGACGGGTGTCTACGCGGTCGCTGTCGACACCCGTCGTCCCACCCCGCGGCTGCTCGCCGGCATGACCAGCTCACACTTCGGCCCCAGCGTCGCCACCAGCGACGACCTCGGCGCTTCCTGGGACGAGCCCGACGAGGCGCCGGTCGCGTTTCCGGCCGACACCGGGGTCTCCCTCGGCCGGGTCTGGCAGCTGATGCCGGCCGGCCCCGACGAGCCGGACGTCGTCTGGGCCGGCACCGAGCCCTCGGCGCTGTTCAGGTCCACCGACGGTGGCCGCAGCTTCGAGTTGGTCCGTTCCCTCTGGGACCACCCGCACCGCCCGCAGTGGGAGGCCGGCTTCGGTGGTCAGGCCGTGCACACGGTGCTGCCCCACCCGCGTGACCCGGCTCGGCTGCTGGTCGCGATGTCCACCGGCGGGGTCTACCGCTCGGAGGACGCCGGGGCGAGTTGGGCGCCGGGCAACACCGGCATCCGCGCCTACTTCATGCCGGACGAGTGGCCGGAGTTCGGCCAGTGCGTGCACAAGGTCGCCCGGGACGCCGGCAACCCCGAGCGGCTGTACGCGCAGAACCACCACGGCGTCTACCGCTCCGATGACGACGGCCGCACCTGGTCCTCGATCGCCGACGGGCTGCCCAGCGACTTCGGCTTCCCGATGGTGGCCCACCCCGGGCGTGGCGACATGGTGTGGACCTTCCCGTTGGTGGCCGACGGCGAGCGGTTCCCGACCGACCACCGTTGTCGGGTGTTCCGTTCCGCCGACGCCGGCGGCAAGTGGGAGCCGCTGTCGGTCGGGCTGCCCGAGGGCCCGTTCTATCCGGCCGTGCTGCGGGACGCGATGTGCGCCGACGACTCCACCCCCGGTGGCGTCTACTTCGGCACCCGCTCCGGCTCGGTCTTCGCCAGCCGCGACGAGGGCGACTCCTGGTCGACGGTCGCGGCGCACCTGCCCGACGTGCTCTGCGTTCGCGCTGCGGAGGTCTGAGCGTGGTCACCGTGCTGCTGCCCGGCCCGTTGCGCGGCGAGGCCGGGGGCGCGAGTCGGCTGAACGTCGCCGCCGCCGGGACACTGCGGGCGGTCCTCGACGAGATGGCCGTCGCGCACCCCCGGCTGGCCCGGCGCATCCGCGACGAGCGCGGCGAGCTGCGCCGCTACGTCAACGTCTTCGTCGACGGCGAAGACTGCCGGCACTCCGGCGGTCTGGCCACCCCGGTCGAGGACGGCGCGGAGGTGCAGGTGCTGCCCTCGGTGGCGGGCGGCTGACCGGGTCGACACCGAGGGGATTCCTGCCCCGATGTCCGATTACGGGGGTGACCGGCGCCACTGCCAGGCGTCCCGCCCACGGAATAGTTGCGTCGTCAAATAAGTTGAGAGCTGCGTCCGGGTACCACGACGGCACCCGGTTGACACGCGAGGAGCTGGTCATGCAGTTCGGAATCTTCACCGTCGGTGACGTCACTGTCGATCCGACCACCGGTCGGGAGCCGACCGAGCATGAGCGGATCAAGGCGATGGTCGCGATCGCGCTCAAGGCCGAAGAGGTCGGCCTGGACGTCTTCGCCACCGGCGAGCACCACAACCCGCCGTTCGTGCCGTCGTCACCGACCACCATGCTCGGCTACATCGCCGCGCGCACCGAGCGGCTGCTGCTGTCCACCGCCACCACGCTGATCACCACAAACGACCCGGTGAAGATCGCCGAGGACTACGCGATGCTCCAGCACCTCTCCGGCGGCCGGGTGGACCTCATGATGGGCCGCGGCAACACCGGCCCGGTCTACCCGTGGTTCGGCAAGGACATCCGCGCCGGCATCCCCCTGGCCATCGAGAACTACGACCTGCTGCGCCGGCTGTGGCGCGAGGACGTGGTCGACTGGAAGGGCAAGTACCGCACCCCGTTGCAGTCGTTCACCTCGACGCCGCGCCCGCTCGACGGCGTGCCCCCGTTCGTCTGGCACGGCTCGATCCGCAGCCCGGAGATCGCCGAGCAGGCCGCCTACTACGGCGACGGTTTCTTCGCCAACCACATCTTCTGGCCCAAGGAGCACACCCAGCGGATGATCGCGCTCTACCGCCAGCGGTACGCGCACTACGGCCACGGCTCCGCCGACCAGGCCATCGTCGGCCTCGGTGGGCAGGTGTTCATGCGCCGCAACTCGCAGGACGCGGTCCGGGAGTTCCGGCCCTACTTCGACAACGCCCCGGTCTACGGGCACGGGCCGTCGCTGGAGGAGTTCAGCCGGGAGACCCCGCTGACAGTGGGCAGCCCGCAGCAGGTCATCGACCGCACGCTCGGCTTCCGGGAGTACGTCGGCGACTACCAGCGGCAGCTTTTCCTGATGGACCACGCCGGGTTGCCGCTGAAGACAGTGCTGGAGCAGCTCGACCTGCTCGGCGAGGAGGTCGTGCCGGTGCTGCGCAAGGAGTTCGCCGCGCTGCGTCCGGCGCACGTGCCGGCGGCGCCGACGCACGCCTCGCTGGTCGCCGCCGCAGGCGGTGCCAAGGACAGCACCGTGCACGCCGTCGACGACGTGACGGGCAAGGCTCCGGAGGGGGCGACCCGATGACCCACCGCACCCTGGCCGTCGTCTCGGCGGGGTTGAGTCAGCCCTCGTCGACCCGGCTGCTCGCCGACCAGCTCGCCGCGGCCACCCGCGACGAGTTGGTCCGGCGCGGCTCCGAAGTGGAGCTGCGCGTCGTCGACCTGCGCGAGTACGCCCACGACGTGGTGAACAACATGCTCACCGGGTTCGCGCCGGCCGCGCTGCGCGAGGTCGTCGACATGGTGACCGGGGCGGACGGGCTCATCGCCGTCACCCCGATCTTCAGCGCCTCGTACAACGGGCTGTTCAAGTCCTTCTTCGACGTGTTGGATTCCGAGTCGCTCGTCGACCGGCCGGTGCTGATCGGCGCGACCGGCGGCACCGCCCGGCACTCGTTGGCACTGGAGCACGCCGTCCGCCCGATGTTCGCCTACCTTCGGTCGGTGGTCGTCCCGACTGCGGTCTTCGCCGCCCCGGAGGACTGGTCCGACGGCACCGCCGATGGCGCGTTGCGTGCTCGGATCCGGCGCGCCGCCGGGGAGTTGGCCGACCAGATCGAGCGCCGGCCACCGGCCACCGGGCCGGCCGACCCGTTCGCCCTCACCACCGACTTCCTGCAGATGCTCGGCCGAGGCGACGGCGGAGCGCCGGTCAGCTGACCGGGTGGGCGACCAGCACCGGGCAGTGCGCGTGCTGGATCGCCGCCTGGCTGACCGACCCGAGCAACAGACCGGCGAACCCGGCCCGGCCCCGGGTGCCCACGACCAGCAGCGACGCCGTGCCGCTGGCCTCGATGAGCCCCTGGGCCGCGCCGGCCGCCCGGACCGGATGCTCCCGCACCACCAGGTCGGGGTGTTCGGCGCGCACCACGGCGGAGGCGTCGGCCAGGAGTCGCACCGCCTCGGCCTGGTACGCCGCCTGTGACTCCTCGATCTCCTCCGGCACCGTCCGGTCCCCGTCCGCAGGACCGACGTGCACCAGCACCAGCGGCACGTCCCGCAGCGCCGCCTCGTCGGCGCCCAGGCCCACGGCGAGCCGGGACGACTCGGACCCGTCCACGCCGACCAGCACCGGGCCGTCCACCGGGATCGGCTGCTCGTCCGGGCGGACCACCAGCACCGGGCAGTGCGCGTGCGCGGTCACCTGCGCGCCGACCGAGCCGAGCAGCAGCCCGGTGAATCCGCCCAGGCCCCGGCTGCCCACCACGACCAGCTCCGCCCGGCGGGACTCCTCGATCATGGTGGCCCCCGGGCCCCCGAGGACCTGACGCACCTCGACGGCGAGGCCGGGCCACCGGCCGGTCAGCTCGGCCGCCGTGCGCTCCAACATCTGCTGCGCCTCCTCGGAGGGCGCCGGCACCCCGAGGTCGTACGGGTTGAGTGGCACGCCGTACCCGGAGGGATGCAGGTAGCCGTGCACCAGGAGCAGCGGTCGGGACCGCAGCACGGCGGCCCGCGCCGCGTGTTCGGCGGCGACGAGGCTGGACGGCGAGCCGTCCACGCCCACCACGACAGGTCGGTTCATCGGCGCTCCCTGGGTCGGTCAGGTCATTGTCGACCTCGTACCCGCGCCGCGCCGCCGGACGCGCCGGCCGATAGGTGGCCGGCGCGTTCGGCGGTACGGCGTTCAGGCGTCCCGGCGGTGCCGGACGATCGCCAGCGGGCTGTGCGAGTGGTGCAGCACCGCGTGGCTCACCGAGCCGAGCAGAGCACCGGCGAGGGCGCCCCGGCCGTGTGCTCCGACCACGGTGAGCTGCGCGGTGGCGGACTGCTGCACCAGCACCCGCGCCGCCGCGCCGTACGCCACACACTGGCGGACCGGCACCTCGGGGTACCGCTTCGACCAGCCGGCCAGAGATTCGGCGAGCACCCGCTTCTCGTCGGCGGCCAGCGCGTCGACGTCGTACACCAACGGCAGGATGTCGCCGGGGCCGGTCGGCGTGGGGGTGAGCCAGGCGTGCACGGCCACCAGGTCGGTGCCGCGCAGCGCGGCCTCCTCGAAGGCGAATGCCAGTGCCTCCGTGGACAGGGCCGAGCCGTCGACGCCGACCAGCACCGGGCCGTCGGCGCGCGCCTCACCCTTGACCACCAGCACCGGGCACTCGGCGCGGGCGGAGACCTGCACGGCCACCGAGCCGATCAGCAGCTCGGCGAAACCTCCCAGGCCCCGACTGCCGAGCACCAGCAGCGCCGCGTCCCGGGACTCGCCCAGAAGCACCGGCGTGGCCGCGCCGTCGATCACCGCGCCGGTGACGGCGAGTTCCGGCGCGGTCTTGCCGGCCTCGGTCACCGCCTCGGCGACGGTCAGCTCAGCCTGGTTGCGGAGCCCGGCGTCGACGGGAGCGCCAGGCCCCGGAATCAGCGGTACGTCGTAGAGCGGCCAGATGAACGCGTGCACCACCCGCAGCGGGCGCTGTCGCACCGTCGCTTCCTGGGCGGCGACCCGCACCGCCTCCAGCGCCGAGGTCGAGCCGTCCACCGCCACCACCACGGGAGCACCGGATCTGCTGGTCATCATGTCCTCCTTCATCCGTCTTCATCCTCGTGCGAGGTTGGCCCGGCGGTCAGGGGCGTACGACAACGATCGGAGGGCCGTTGGTCCCGTCATTCGTCACGCCGTGTCAGCGTCATGGCGGGACGAGGCCAGCGACGGCCGGCGACGGGCCAGCCGCAGCGCCAGCCCGGGCACGACGCTGACCGCCGCGCAGGCCAGCAGCACGCTCGGCCCCAGCGGGTCGGTGCCGAGCAGCTCCCGCAGCGGAGCGAACAGCACCCCACCGACCTGGAGCAGCGCCGACGCCGCCACCGCGACGAGGAGGCCGGGGTTGCCGTGTCGGGCTCCAGGCAGCCGGGGCGCTCGGACCGCCAGCGCCACACCGAGCTGGGCCAGCCCGAGCACCACGAAGACCACCGACTGCCACGGCAGGCCCCGGTGTGCGGCGAACACGCCGGCGCCGAGCACCACGGCGGCGATCAGTGCGCCGGTGACCAGGACGTCCCGACCCAGCCCGGCGCCGAGCACCGACTCCTGGGGCGAGCGCGGCGCGCGGCGCAGGACGCCGAGTTCGGCCGGCTCGGCACCGAGCGCCACACCGGGCACACCGTGGGTCAGCAGGTTGACCCAGAGGATCTGGGCGGGCAGCAGCGGTACGGCCAACCCGAAGAGCGGGCCGATCAGCATCACCATGATCTCGGCCACCCCGCCGGCGAGGGCGTATCGCAGGAACCGGCGGATGTTGTCGTAGATCCGGCGGCCCTCGCCGATCGCGGCGGCAACAGTGGACAGCTCGTCGTCGACCAGCACCAGGTCAGCGGCCTGCCGGGCGACCTCGGTGCCGCTACCCATGGCCACCCCGATGTCGGCGCGCCGCAGCGCCGGGGCGTCGTTCACCCCGTCACCGGTCATCGCCACCACCTCGCCACGGGCCTGCAGGCCGGCGATGATGTCGAGCTTCTGTTCCGGCTGGGTCCGGGCGAAGACCCGGGTGTCCGGGTGCGCCGCTTGGTCGTCATCGCCGCTGCCGAGGGGGTCGCCAGCGCGCCAGAGGCCGAGCTGACCCCCGATCGCCGCGGCCGTGGCCGGGTGGTCTCCGGTGATCAGCAGCAGCCGTACGCCGGCGGTGTCGAAGCTGTCGGCGATCTCCGGGGCGCCGACGCGCAGCGGGTCACCGACGGCGACCAGCCCCACCGGACGCAGCCCGGTGGGTGCGGCGAGGTTGGGCATCCGGTCCACCAGGGCGGCCGCGACGGCGAGAACCCGCAACCCTTCGGCCGCCAGCCGATGGGCGGTGCTGGTCAGTTCGGTGATCTCCTCGGCGCTGGCGTCCAGCAGGGGCGCGCCGAGGATGCTCTCCGGTGCGCCCTTGCAGACCACCAGGTAACGCTGGTCGCAGGAGCGGTGCACGGTGATCATCCGGCGTTGTGCCTGGTCGAATGGGTGCTCAGCGATCCGGGGCCAGGCGGCGCGGGTGGTCTGTGGGTCGAGACCGCACCGGGCCGCGAAGGCGACCAGCGCCGCTTCCAGGGGATCACCGACAGCCGCCCAGTCGGATCGTTCGTCATCCGGGGGTGACAGGGCGGCGTCGTTGCAGAGCAGCCCGGCGCGCGCCAGTCGGCGCAGCCTCTCCGGTACGGCCACCGCCGCGCCGTCCCGGTGCACCATGCCGTACGGGGCGTACCCGGTGCCGGTGATTTCGTACCGGGCGCCGTCGGACGTGACCACCTGCTGCACCGCCATCCGCCCCTCGGTGAGGGTGCCGGTCTTGTCGGAGGCGATCACCGTCACCGAGCCGAGTGTCTCGACCGCGTGCAGTTGGCGCGGGATGGCGTGCGCGGCGGCCATCCGGCGCGCGCCGAGCGCGAGGGCCAGGGTCACCACGGCCGGCAGCGACTCGGGCACCGCCGCGACCACCAGGCTCACCGCTGTGATCGCCATGTCCACCACCGGGCGGCCACCGACCACGCCGATGGCGAACACCAGCCCGGACAGGGCCACGGCGACCAACCCGAGCACCCGACCCAGGGCGGAGAGCCGGCGCTGCAGTGGTGTGGTGGTGGGACGGGTACCCGCCACCAGTGCGCTGATCCGGCCCAGGGCGCTCACTGCTCCCGTGCGGAGCACGGTGCCGGCTGCCCGTCCCGTGGTGACGACCGTCCCGGCCAACGCCTCCTCGCCGGGGGTACGCCCCGCCGTCACCGACTCACCGGTCAGCGCGGACTCGTCCAGGTGCAGCCGGCTCGCCTCGATCAGCAGCAGGTCGGCCGGGACGATGTCGCCGGCCTCGACGCGGACCAGGTCGCCGTGGACGAGGTCGGCGGCGGGCACCGCCAGTTCCCGGCCGTCGCGCACCACCCGGGCGGCGGGCGCGGCGAGCCGGTCCAGAGCGGCGATCGCGCGATCGGCGCGTACCTCCTGCACGACCCCGATGACGGTGTTCACCAGCACGACCAGGACGATCACCGCGGTGTCCGGGTAGTCGCCGAGCACTGTGGTGACGGCCGCCGCGGCAAGCAGAAGTGCCACCAGCGGGTCGGTGAGCTGGTGCAGGACCCGTACGGCCAGGTGTTGGCGGGGTGGTGGGGCGACCGTGTTGGGGCCGGTGGCGCGCAGCCGGGCGGCGGCCTCGGCCGCGTCGAGCCCGACCGGCACGGCCAGGTCGACGGGGTCCTCCAGGATCCCGCCTCGTCCTCCGGTCGTCGTCACCCGCGACCTCCCCGTCTTGTGCGCGTGTCGTCGGCACGCCGTCTCGTCCCACCATCCGGCTGTGCGATCGCGCCGGGCAGAGGCGTTGCGCCCATGCGGCCCGGGACCAACGGCCCTCGCGCCGCGTATCCGGGAGGGGGTCGGATGGGGTAAGGGCCGGCAGCGGCCGCGACGGAAGGACGGCACCATGACGCCGTTGGACGTGCTCCGGGAGCACCCTTTCCTGACCGGGCTGCCGCCGGAGTGCCTGCCGAGGCTCACCGGGTATTTCGCGCCGGTCAGCCGGCCGAACGGTTCTGGCTGCTCTCCGGCGGCGAGGTGGCCCTGGACTTTCCGGTGCCCGGCCGGGGCGATATCGGGATCGAGACGATCGGCGCGGGCGGGGTGCTCGGCTGGTCCTGGATCTTTCCGCCGTACCGGTGGCAGTTCGGGGCGGTCGCGGTGCGCCGTACCACAACGGTCGAGTTCAGCGCCGAGGGAGTGCGGCGGCTGATCGAATCCGACGACGCCCTCGGGCGGCAGCTCACCCTCCGGCTCATGGCCGTGGTCGTCGACCGTCTCCAGGCATCGCGGGGCCGGTTGCTGGAGCTGTACGGCTAGTCACGGATGTCGCTCCGCCCTTGCACGGAAGTACGTACTTTCGTAATATCGACGTATGAGCACGATGGAGGAGCGGCTTGCCGCACTGGAGGCGCAGGTCGCCACCCTGACCGAGCGGTTGACGGTCGCACCGCCGACGCCGCCCGCTCCCGAGGGCGCCTTCTGGGCGCTCGACGGCCTCAAGCAACGACTGCCGGTCGATGGCACAGGCGCGGTCGTCTACACCGGCACCGTCCGCGTCGCCGACCAGCACTACGACTGGCAGTACGGCCGCACCGTCGACGACCTGCTCGCCGCCGACTGGACGGAGCTGGCCGGCACCCTCTCCGCGTTGGCCCATCCGGTGCGGCTGCGGCTACTGCGGGAGATCATCGGCGGCCGGCAGAGCACCAGCGAGCTGGCCGAGATCGAGGAGTTGGGCACCACCGGCCAACTGCACCACCACCTGCGCCAGATCACCGCCGCCGGTTGGCTGCGCAGCGCCGGCCGAGGTCGGTACGCGGTCCCCGCCGAACGCGTGGTGCCGCTGCTGGCCATCCTCACCGCCGCCGGCCGCTGACCAGACGCGGCTCGGCCGCCCATCCGACGACCCCCCACGGAGGAACCACCATGCGCCGGACGACCGTCACCGCCTTCGTCGTCGCGCTGATCGCCGGCCTGGTCGGGGTGGCGCTGATGCCCCAGGTGCCCCGACTCGACGCGCAGACCACCGGCGATCGCGACCTGGCCGCTGCCGCCCGGTCGGCCACGCCCGACCCGTCGGGGCTCCGCGGGCTCGCCGTCGCCCTGGTCGAGAACGGCCGGATCCGCACCGCCGGCCTGGGCGACCGGGACCTCGCCGGTCGGCCCGTCGAGCCCGGCACCCGGTTCGAGATCGGCTCGGTCACCAAGGCGCTCACCGGCATGCTCCTCGCCGACCAAGCCGCCGCCGGTGTCGTCGGCCCTGACGACCGACTCGGCGCCACCTGGCCCGAGGTCAGCGGCCCCGCCCGCGACGTCACGCTCGCCGAACTCGCCAGCCACCGCGCCGGCCTGCCCCGGCTGGCCCCCGGCTCCCCGCTGGGGTGGGCACGCATCCTCTGGTCCAACGTCTCCGGCGGAAACCTCTACGCCGGGCAGGGCGTCGACGCCATCCGCAGCGCCGCCGACCGGGTCAGCACCGATGACGACGAGCGCGGCGAGGTCCACTACTCCAACCTCGGGCCGTCAGTGCTCGGCCACGCGCTCGCCGCGAAGGCCGGCGTCGCGTACCCCGAGCTGCTGCACGACCGGCTGCTACGGCCGCTCGGCATGACGGCCACGGTCGTCGCCACCCGCGACGACGAGTTGCCGGCCGATCGTGCCCAGGGCAGCCGGGCCGGCGGCCGGCCGCTCGATCCGTGGGCGGGAGCGGGTTACGCGCCGGCCGGCGCCGGCCACTGGTCCACGGCGGAGGACCTCGGCCGGCTGCTCGCCGCGACCCTCGCCGGCACCGCACCAGGTGCCGACGCTGCCACCGCCCGCTTCCGCGAGGACGAGGACACCCGCATCGGGTACGGCTGGTTCACCACCCGGCACGGTGATCGCGAGGTGGTCTGGCACAACGGCGCTACCGGCGGGTTCCGGTCCTACGTCGGCCTCGAACGGGCCACCGGCCGGGCGGTGGTGGTGCTCGGCAACACCGACAAGGGCGTCGAGCCGATCGGGCTGCGGCTGCTCGGGGTGTCGCCGAAGGAGGCCGACTCGGCGACGTCGATGGTGCTGCCGTGGATCGGCGCCGGCCTCGCGGTCGTCCTCACCTTCCTCGGCGGCCTCTCCCTGCTCGGCACCGCCCGCCGTCGCCAACTGGACCAGGTGACGCTGCTGGCCGCGGCGGTCTGGGCGTTCGCCTATCTCGGGTTGGGGCACCGGATGGGGGACTGGTCGATGGTGCCGGCCTGGCTGTGGCCGCTCGGCGCCGGCCTGTCGGCGGCGGGGGTGGCCCTGGCGGCGACGCGGTGGCGGGCCCTGCCGGTGGTCGACGCGCGGGTGCCGTGGCGTCGCCTGCTGTCGGTGGCGAGCTCCCTGGGCGCCGCCGTGCTGGCGGTCGTAGCCGTCGCCGGCTGACGCCGCGCCGCGGCTTCGTGTCACAGCCGTTGCGTACCCTCGGCCGATGGCCTCCGATCTGCTGCTGCGCCCGGTCCGTGAGGACGACCTCGTCGAGTTCTTCCTGCACCAGCAGGACCCGGAGGCCAACCGGATGGCCGCGTTCGGCCCCAAGGACCCGTCCGACCGTCGGGAGTTCGCCGCACACTGGGCCCGGGTGCTCACCAACCCGGCGAACCTGGTCCGCACCGCCGAGGTCGACGGCGAGGTGGTCGGCTACGTGAGCGCCTGGCCGGCCGAGGGGCAGACCGAGGTCAGCTACTGGATCGACCCGGCACGCTGGGGTCGGGGCCACGCCACGGCGGCCCTGGCCGCCCTGCTGCGCGAGCTGCCCCGGCCGGTGCACGCCCGCGCCGCCAAGGACAACGCCGCCTCCCTCGCGGTGCTCCGCAAGTGCGGGTTCGTGGTGGTCGGTGCAGACTCGGGGTACGCCAACGGCCGCGGCGAAGACGTCGAAGAGTGGCTGCTGGAGCTGCCCGCCGACGGCCCTGACCTGGGCGGGCACTAGTCTCGCGGCGTGAACTGGTTGGATCTCGTCGGCTGGGCCGGCTCCGCGGTGCTGGTCTGGTCGCTGCTGCAGTCGCGCATCCTGCGGTTGCGGGCGCTCAACCTCGTCGGCTGCTTCGTGCTGATCGGCTACAACGCCGCGATCGAGGTCTGGCCCGGCGTCGGGCTCAACGTCGTGCTCGCGGTGATCAACATCTGGTACCTGCGCGGGATGCTCGCCACCCGGCACGACGAGAAGACCTACCAGGTGGTGGAGGTCGGCGTCGGCGACCAGTTCCTCGCGCACACGCTGCGGGTGCACGCCGCCGACATCGCCCGGTTCAACCCCGGCTTCCACTGGGACCCGGACGCGTCCGGGTGCTCGGCGTTCCTCGTGGTCACGGCCGACGAGGTGGTCGGTGTGGTCCTGTCGCACGCCGAGGCGCCCGGCGTCGCCCAGATCGACCTGGACTACGTGACCCCGAAGTTCCGTGACTTCACACCGGGCGAGTTCGTCTACCGGCGCAGCCACCTGTTCACCGAACGGGGCTTCCACCGGGTGGTCAGCCCGCCCCGGATGGTGGCCCCCTACTACCACCGGCTCGGCTTCCGCCCGGAGGGCGACTCGTACGTCCTCGACCTGCCGGCGTCACCGACGCCCCAGGCGGCCTAGCTCACCGACGCCCCAGCCGGCGTAGCGTCACCGTCGTCCGATTCGGCGTAGCCTCACCTCGCCCGATTCGGCGTAGCGTCGCCGGGGCAGGATTCGGCCGGCGCCGGACGGGGCAAAGACACGCCTACGCCGGGCGGGCTCGCCGACCGGCGGGTGCCGCGCGTAGCGGCCGGTGCCACCACCACGAGGGAGCGAACCGGGCGTGCAGAGCTACGGGAGCCAACTGGCCCTGGTCGGAGTCCTGGTCGTGATCAACGCGCTCTTCGCGGGCAGCGAGATGGCGTTGGTGTCGCTGCGAGACAGCCAGATCCAGCGGCTGGAGCGCACCAGCCGGGCCGGGCGGGTGCTGGCTCGGCTCGCCAAGGACCCGAATCGCTTCCTGGCCACCATCCAGATCGGCATCACCCTCGCCGGGTTCCTGGCCTCCGCCGCCGCGGCGGTGTCGCTGGCCAAACCCCTGGTGCCGCTGCTCGGGATGTTCGGCGGCGCCGCCGAGACCGTGGCGATCGTGGCGGTCACCCTCGCGCTGACCTTCGTCACCCTGGTCTTCGGCGAGCTGGCGCCCAAGCGGATCGCCATGCAGTCCGCCGAGCGGTGGGCGTTGCTGGTGGCCCGCCCGCTCGACCTGCTGGCCAGCCTCACCCGGCCGGCCGTCTGGGCGCTCGGCGCCACCAGCGACGTGGTGGTCCGCCTGGTCGGGCTCAACCCCAAACACGAGCCGGAGGAGATCGGCCCGGACGAGCTGCGCGACATCGTCGCCGGCAACCACGGCTTCACCAAGGAGCAGCGCACCATCATCGCCGGCGCCGTGGAGATCGCCGACCGGCGGTTGCGGGCTGTTCTCGTACCCCGGTTGCAGGTCTTCACGCTCGACAGCGGCACCACCGCGGAGGCCGCGCGGCTGGTGCTGGCCGCCACCGGGCACTCCCGGGCTCCGGTCGTGCGCCACGGCGGTCTGGACGACACGGCCGGAGTGATCCACCTGCGTGACCTGGTGGGTGTGCCCGACGACCGCCCGGTCGACGAGATCGCCCGACCGCCGATGCTGCTGCCCGACTCGCTACCGGTGGTGGACGCGCTGCGCCAGTTCAAGGCCGAGCGTCAGCACATCGCGCTCGTCGTGGACGAGCGCGGCGCCGTCGACGGCATCGTGACCCTGGAGGACATCCTCGAGGAGATCGTCGGCGAGATCTACGACGAGACCGACCGGGATGTGCGCTCGGTACGGCGCGACCCCGACGGTGCGCTGCTGCTGCCCGGCACCTTCCCGGTGCACGATCTGCCGGACATCGGCGTGGAGCTGCCGTCGCGCCCGGCCGGTGACTACACCACAGTCGCCGGGCTGGTGCTGGCTCGGCTCGGGCACATCCCGACCGTCGCCGGGGAGGACGTCACGCTGGACGGGTGGGTGCTGGTGGTGGCCGGCATCGACCACCGGGCGATCACCGAGGTACGGCTCCGCCGCGTACCCGATGAAGCTGACGGCGACGCCGACACCGACCAGGCCGCGGAGCCGATGCTGTACGAGGCCCGCAGCTGACCCGCCGGGCGAGTGCCGTCGCTCAGGCGGGCGAGAGGTTCTGCAGCCGGACCTGACCACGGGCGACCAGCCGCTCGTCGGCGTCGGTGACCTCCACCTGCCAGAGCTGCTGGCTGCGGCCCCGGTGCACCGGGGTGCCGACAGCCCTCAGCTCGCCGTCCCGGACGGCCCGCAGGAAATCGGTCTGGTTCGACACCCCGACCACAGTGCCCCGGTCGGCCAGCCAGAGGGAGCCACCCACGCTGGCGGCGGTCTCCACGACCGAGCAGTACACCCCGCCGTGCTGGATGCCGGACGGCTGGTGCAGCTCCGGGCGGACTCGCCAACTGATGACCACCCGGTCGGCGCTGGCCTCCTCGAACTTGAGGTCGAGCAGGGCGACGAGACCGCCCGTCAGATCCGGAATCTCCATGGCAAAGCCCTCCTCGATCAACGGGCGCAAGCCTAGCCGGGGCGGGTTGCGTCAAACCCGGTACGGGTTGGTGCCGGCGATGGGGGAGAATCGGTGACCGTGACCGACATCAGCCCTCCGCCGCCCGGGCGGGACTCCCTGACCGACGACCTGCTCTGGCGTGGCCTGATACAGGACTCGACCGGCCTCGACGAGCTGCGTGAGCTGCTCGACGGTGGGAAGTCCACCACGTACTACGTGGGCTTCGACCCCACCGCGGCGAGCCTGCACGTCGGCTCGCTCATGCAGGTCACCATGGCCCGCCGGTTGCAACTCGCCGGCCACCGCCCGTTGCTGCTGGTGGGCGGGGCGACCGGGCAGATCGGTGACCCGAAGGAGAGCGCCGAGCGGACCCTCAACCCGCCCGACGTGATCGCCGGCTGGGTCGAGCGCATCCGTGACCAGCTGGCGCCGTTCGTGTCGTACACCGGGGACAACGCGGCGCAGCTGGTCAACAACCTGGACTGGACCGGCGAGATGTCGATCGTCGAGTTCCTGCGCGACGTGGGCAAGCACTTCCCGGTGAACAAGATGTTGGCGCGGGAGGTGGTGCGCGCCCGCCTGGAGACCGGCATCAGCTTCACCGAGTTCAGCTACCAGCTGTTGCAGGCCAACGACTTCTTCGAGCTGCACCGCCGGCACGGCTGTCAGCTCCAGTTCGGCGGCTCCGATCAGTGGGGCAACATCACCGCGGGCGTCGACTACGTCCGCCGGCGGGGCGCGGGGCCGGTGCAGGCGTTCACCACGCCGCTCGTCACCAAGTCCGACGGCACGAAGTTCGGCAAGACCGAGGGCGGTGCCGTCTGGCTCGACCCCACGATGACCAGCCCGTACGCGTTCTACCAGTTCTGGCTCAATGTCGAGGACCAGGAGGTCGACCGCTACCTGCGGTACTTCAGCTTCCGCACCCGCGACGAGCTGGAGGAGCTGGCCAAGGCCACCGCCGAGCGGCCGGCGGCCCGCCTGGCGCAGCGGGCGCTCGCCGAGGAACTGACCACCCTTGTGCACGGTGCCGACGAGACCCGACAGGCGATCGCCGCCAGCCAGGCGCTCTTCGGCCGCGGCTCGCTGGACGAGTTGGCGCCGGAGACTTTGCGCGCGGCCCTGACCGAGGCGGGTCTCGTACGGCTCAGCGGCGAATTGCCGGATGTGGCGGGTCTGCTGCGGGATTCCGGTCTGGTGAGTGGCCTCAAGGAGGCTCGGCGGGTGATCGCCGAAGGCGGGGCCTACGTCAACAACAACCGGGTGACCGAGGTGGACGCCACGGTGTCGCCGGCCGACCTGCTGCACGGGCGATACCTGGTGCTGCGCCGGGGGAAGCGTTCGTTCGCGGGCGTTGAGCTGGGTGAATAGCCACCTGTCGACGATGTGACGGGGGACGCGTCCGGCGGATTTGACGATCATCCCGCCGGACGCGTAACTTTCTCTCTGCCAGCGCGGAACGGACGAAACAGACGAAAGTCTGAAGCGGCCGGAGCGCCGGCCAACGGCCTGGGGGTCGGGTGGGCACGCCCACCGGAACCCCGACCGGGAGGTGCCGCCAGAAACGCCGCGAGGCGGATTTGGCGCCGCGAAACCGACCGGGTATGGTTACGAACCGGCAGGGCACCGGGCGGGTCGCGAGAAATCGCGACGGCCGGCCTGCCGAATCCATGACGAGAGCGGCGCAAGCCGGTTGCGACATGGTGCCCGCATTATCGGGTTGAAGCATGGCGAACCGCGAAATATCGGTTTGACACGGCGGAAGCGAGCGGGTAACGTAGTAAAAGTGCCTGGCGCTGAAAGCGCCGGGTGTGAGAGCGGGAATTAGCCCCGGTTGGGGTTCCACTGTGGTGGGGCTTCTGGTCGGTGTGTGGTTGTTCTTTGAGAACTCAACAGGGTGCTTGTAAAGCCAGTGCCAATTATGATTTATACCCCGGACTGGTCAGTTTTTGC
>NZ_JAGPXY010000076.1 GCF_018070325.1 Micromonospora sp. H61 | reverse complement strand
ACCGGCTCGGTCTCCGCCGCGGTCGGCGCCCCGCTGCTCGGCTGGCTCGCCGAACACGCCGGGCCCCGGCAGACGCTGGTCCTCGCCGGAGCCGCCGCGGCGATCGCCACGACGGCGGCGGGCGTCGCCCTGGACCGGCAGCGCGGCCGCGCGGAGACCCTCGCGCTTGTCGTTCCGCGACCCCGCCATCCGGTACGACGAGCGGCGTTCCGGGCCGCCCGCATCGTCCGGCCCACCGGCGCGGTCTGCGTCATCGTGCCCGCCGAAGCCGGTGCGGTGCGGTCGGGCGGGGTCCGGCTCCGGGAGTTGGTCACCGCCGGGCCGGTGACGAACCGCTGAGACAGCGGTCACCCTCGGCGGCCCGCTTCCGGGACAGGGCAACCCTGGTTCTGGACGCTCGTCGACCTGTCCTTCGCGGTCGGGGCGTTCCCGCCGCTCTGGTTCGCGTACCGGCACATCCGCGCCGTCGAGGCGAGCACGGCCGAGGCGACAAACGCCCGGCTGGCCCTGACCCCGTAAAACTCCACCCGCACGCCGTCACGCCTTCGTCGGACGGGGCTGCTGCACCCCTGCCCCGTCGATCATGGAGTTGTGGTGGGCGGAATGCTCACCAGTGCCGGATACGCGAGGCACCACAACTCCATGATCGACCTGGGCGGGGGCCGGGTTGGTGCGGTCAGTGCGACATCAGGTGGTGCGACTCGCGGATCTTGGCCCAGGACTTGGGCTCGATCGGCGGTGCCGCCTTGCGGGCGGCGCTGGCCACCTCGGGCCGGCCGGCGGTGAACAGCCAGGTGGTGAACAGGTCGTCCAGGTCCAGTCCGGAGATCCGCTCGGCCAGGGCCTGGAACTGCTCGATGGTGCCGTTGCCGTACCGGCGCTCGGCGGTCCAGGTCGGCAGGATCTCGAAGAACGCGTCGTCGCCGACGGCCAGCCGCAGCTGGTGCAGGGTCATCGCACCCCGGTCGTAGACGGCGTTGTCGAAGACCCGAGCGGCACCCGGGTCGCCGGGCAGCACCTGCCAGAACCCGTCGTCGGCCGGGTAGCTGGCGTAGGTGAAGTCGAAGACCTCCTGTGCGGTGCCCTCGCCCTGCTCCTCCGACCAGAGCCACTCGGCGTACGAGGCGAAGCCCTCGTTGAGCCAGATGTTGCGCCAGTCGGCCACCGAGACCGAGTCGCCGAACCACTGGTGGGCCAGTTCGTGCGTCACCACGTAGGTGTTGGCGCCGCGTCGCCAGAAGCCCGGCCCGTACACCGGTCGGGTCTGGGTCTCCAGCGCGAAGCTGATGCCGTCGATCGGCCCGGCCACGCCGCCCTGCGCCTCGAAGGGGTACGGGCCGAAGATCCCGCTCTCCCAGTCGACGATCTCGGCGGTCCGCTCGATGCTGGCCCGCGCGGCCGGCCCGAGTGCGCCCAGCGAGGTGCTGTACGCGTTGATCACCGGCTGGCCGCTCGGGGTGGTGTCGGTGACGATGTCGTACTGGCCGATGGCCATGAAGGCCAGGTAGGTGGCGGTGGGGGAGGTGGTCCGCCAGATCCACCGGGTGCGGTTGCCGGCCTCGGCCAGCGGCGGCCTCGGCTGCACGCCGTTGCTGATCACCTCGACGCCGGTGGGCACCGACACCGAGATGTCGTAGGTGGCCTTGTCCAGCGGGTGGTCGTTGCTCGGGAACCACCACCACGCCGACTCGGGCTCGTTGACGGCGAGGGCGCCGTCGTCGGTACGCGTCCAGCCGGTGTAGCCGTTGACCAGGGCCTCCGACGGGACACCGGAGTAGCGCACGACGATGGTGAGCTGCTGGCCCCGGGTCACCGTGCGGGCCGGGGTGACCACCAACTCGTGCACCCCGGCGGTGCTGGTGCTCGCCGCCCAACCGTTGACCCGGACCGACTCGACGTCGAGCAGGAAGTCCAGATTGAACGTCGAAAGGTCCGCAGTGGCGGTGGCGAGGATGGTGGTGGTGCCGGTGAGCAGGTCACTGGCCGGTTCGTAGCGCAGCCGGACGTCGTAGTGCTCGACGTCGTAGCCCCCGTTGCCGTAGTCGGGGAAGTAGCTGTCGCCCACTCCGGGCGCGCCGGGTTGCGGCGCCGCGGAGACGACCGGACGGCCCCAGCCCGTCGGGGCGGCCTGGCCGGGGGTGCCGGCGAGCATGGTGCCGGCGGTGGTGAGGGTCAGGGCGGTGGTGGCCGCCGTGAGGACTCGTCGCACGGGGTGGACTCCCTCCATCGGGTGTTCGCCAGGTCAACCTAATCGACAACTGTGAACGTCGCCGGCCCGCCACACCCATCGTCGGTCGTCGCCCCCCTGGCGTGCCTTGCGCCGCAAGGTCACACTGTGTTGATCGGAGGTGACACGTGCGACGCTCGGAGTTGCCCAGACGGGAATTGATCGGCCAACGGCAGTCGACAGCGGGCCGGGAACGGCTGCCGGCCGGCGGGTTGGAGTTGTTCGCGCTGCTCGCCCGGCTGCTGCGGCGACCCCGTCGCGGCGACCGCCGGCTGCCGCTGCTGTGGCTGGTCCGCTCCGACACAGCGGATCTGATGATGCCGCTGCGCCGCTTCCTCGGCCAGGGCCCCCGGCGGCGGGTCCCGCACGCCGTGCTGGACGCCGACGCGCCGCCCGGCGCCGGGGACGTGCCGGCGCTGCTGCGCGAGCTGCACCGTCAGCTCTCCCTGGAGGCATTCGGCGCCGCCCGACTGCGCTTCCGGCACTATCCGCTGGCCGACTGGCTGATGCAGCAGAGCCTCAGCCTGGGCATCGACGCCGACGACAGCCGCGCGGCCCTGGTCCGCCGGCTGCGCGACCGCAGGGGCCCGCGTACGCCGGAGGCGCTGCCGTCCGGCGGCGACGCGGTCAGCATCGTCTCGCAGGTGCTGCTCTGGCTGGTCCGTCGCGCCGTGCCGGGGGTGGTCTTCCGGGCTGCCGTCTCCGGTCGGGTGCCGGTGCTCGGGCGGCACTACAACTGGTTCATGCGCCAGCAGTACCTGGCGCCCCGGCAGTCGGTCACCTTCCTCGGCTTCGCCGAGCGCCTCACCGCGGGCTGGCGCGACGGGGAGCAACCCGACCAGGTCAACAAGCTTCTGCTGCACGCGTTCCTGGAGGACCTGCGGCAGGCGTACCGGCGTCGGCCGTGGCGCCCGTCGGACTGGCGGCGCACCGCATACCCGGCTCTGCTGATCGATTCCGTCGCCCCCGGCAACGTCGGCGGGGAACTGGTCCGCCTGATCGGCGACGTCCGCACCGAGACCGGCCGCAACGACCCGCTGCTGATCGTCGCGTCCGGTGGGCAACCCCCACCGGACCTGCCCGAACCGCACCCGTTGACCGAGGCCGACGAGGCGTACGACGAGTGGGCCGGGGCGCTGCCGGAGATGCGACGGCTGCGCCGCCCGGCCACCTGGCTGGTGGCGCTGCGTCCCGACGAGACCGACACCGGCCCACCGTCACGTGGCGGGCTGCGGCCCTTCTCCGCGCCCGACCCGCCGTGGTGGTCGCGGCGCTTCCTGCCGGCGGCGCTCTGCCTGGTGCTGGTGGCGGTGCTCGGCCTGTGGGCGGCCAGCCGGTGGGGGCCGGGCTGTCACCCCTCGCTCACCGGCCAGGTATCGGTCGAGGTGGTCGGCAGCGGCGAGTGTGTCGGCTACAGCGACAGCGCCGCCCAGGTGTTCAACAACGACCCCGGCCAGGACCGGCTGCGCACAGTTCAGGAGCGCATCTTCGCGCAGAACCGCGCCGCCGAGGAGGTCTGGCAGCGTAGCGACCGACGACGGCCCTTCCTCACCCTGGTCTACCTCGGCACCCTCACCGGCAACCGGACCCGCGCGGACGAGGAGTCGTACGTCTCCGAGCGCGAGGAGCTCGAAGGGATGGCCACCGCCCAGTACGCGTTGCTGAAGGAGTCGGCCGGCGCCGACGGCGCCGCGTTGCTGCGGATCGTGGTGGCCAACGGCGGCCGGCAGATGATCTACGCCGACCGGGCGGTGGCGATGCTTGCCGAGCTGGCCCGGGACGACCCCACGGTGCTCGGGGTGGTCGGGCTGGTGGAGAGCCGCACCAGCACCGCCCGGGCGCTGCGCGAGCTGAACCAGGTCGGGCTGCCGGTGCTGGCGCCCACCCTCTCCGCCGACAAGATGGACGCCAACTCCCGGCTCTACCTCCAGATCTCCGCGCCGAACAAGGACCAGGTGAAGCTGGTCGACGCGTACGCCAAACAGGTGTTGAAGGTCAACGAGGCGCACGTCTTCTACACCACACTGGAGGGCAGTTCGCTCACCGAGGACCTCTACGTGGGCACCCTCGTCGACGGGCTCCGGCAACAGTTCGGCCCCCGGATCACCCGCCTCGACGAGTGGCGCACCGGCCAGCGGCTGACCGACGAGTGCGGCTACGCCGGGCTGCTCTTCTACGCGGGCCGATGGTCGGAGTTCGACGGTTTCCTGCGGGCGTTGCGCGAGTGCGGCGGCAACCCGCCCCGACACCTCGTCGCCGACGACTCGGCCAACCGGTACATGGCCAACCCGGGGCTGCGCGCCGCCGCGCCCGGCAACCTGCCCGTCACGTACGTCTCCAAGGCGGCCCTGGCCACCTGCGCGGCGCTGCGGGCCGCCGAGGACCGGCGCGACGACGCCCGGGCCAGCTTCCTGTCCTGGATCCAGGCCGACGACCTGCTCGACCCGCCGCGCTGCCGGCCCGGCTCCGAGGAGCAGGTCGGGGAGCGGGTCAGCCTCGCCTACGACGCGTCGATGATGCTGGTCCGGGCGGTGGAGAGCCTCGCCGCCCGGCTGCACCACGCCGACCCCCGGCAACGCTGGGAGCCGGATTCGGTCAACCCGGTGGGCGTGCACGCGGAGGTGCTCCGGCAGAACGCCGGGCAGGGCTACCCGGGGGTGGCCGGGCTGATCCGGTTCACGCCCGACTCGGGGGAGCCGGTCGACAAGCGGCTGGCCCTGATGCGGGTGGAGCAGGTGCCCGACGTGGCGAGGGCGCCGGTGGAGGTGTTCCGCTGCGGGGCGGCCGACTCGTCCGGCCCGGCGGCGTGCGGCCCCGCCTGACCGGTCCGGCGTGACACGTCCTCGCAGGACTGTCCGGGTGCCGCCGGTGTCCGTTAGGGTTCCTGGGACCAGGCGACCGTGGCGTTGGGGGCAGAGGGTGGGCAGGCTCGCGTCGGCGTACGGGCAGGCGGTCAACTCCCACCGGGCGGCTCGCGCGCATCTGGAGACCGCCCGCAGCGCACTGGGGGCGGCACCGACCACCGTCGCGCCGGTCGGCGCGGACGACCTGGTGACCCACCTCGCCCGCCTCGGCGGTGCCCTGGCCACCCCCGCCCCGGGCGTCACCCCGCTGACCGACGAGCCGGCCGCGGTGCGGATCGGCGAGGCGTCCACAGCGGACGGCGGTTTTCCGGTGCTGGTCCCGCTCGGCGGCGGTCACCACCTGGCCCTGGACACCGACGCCCGGGACCCGCAGGTCGCCGGGCTGCTGCGGGCGCTGGTGCTGCGGCTGGTCGCCACCGCGCCGCCCGGTCAGGTCCGTGTCGCCGGCCTCGACACCGCAGCGCTCGGCGCGACCTTCGGCCCGCTGCGTCCGCTGCTCGACGCCGGAGTGCTCGACCCGCCGGCCACCGGTGAGGCCGAGGTGGCCGCGCTGCTGGACGCCGCCGAGCAGCACGCCCGTGCCGCCCAGCACGGTCAGCCCGTCGCCCGTCGCCTGTTGGTGGTGGTCGCCACCGCCGCGCCGCCGCCGCGCGAGCTGGCCCGGCTCGCCGCGCTCACTCACGCCGGCCCGGCCGCCGCCGTGTGCGTGCTGCTCGCCGGCCACCCGTCCCGGCTGCCCGGCGAGACCGTGCCGCCGCTGGGCGGCACCACAGCGGTGCGGCTCAACCAGGGGTACGCGCACGTCGGCGACCCGCCCGGCAACCCGTTCAGCGCCGACGGCAGCGGGCTCGCCGTACCCGTCCTGCTCGACGGCGACCCGCCGCCGGCCTCGGTACGCGTGCTCGCCGAGCACCTCGGCACCGCCACCCGCCGCGCCGACGCGTTGCCCTTCACCGACCTGCTGCCCGAACGGCGCTGGGCCGAGTCCGCCGGCAACGGGTTGCGTACGGTGATCGGCCGGGCCGGCGGCGGTGCCGCCTTCGACACCGCGCTGACGCTCGCGTTCGACGACGCCACCCCGCACTGGCTGGTCGGCGGGCGCACCGGCGCCGGCAAGACGGTGTTCCTGCTCGACGTCCTCTACGGGCTGGCCGCCCGCTACTCGCCGGCCGAGTTGCAGCTCTACCTGCTCGACTTCAAGGAGGGCGTGAGCTTCACCGAGTTCGTGCCCACCGGCCGGGATCCGTCCTGGCTGCCGCACGCCCGCGCCGTCGGCATCGAATCCGACCGCGAGTACGGTCTCGCCGTGCTGCGCGAGCTGCGCCGGGAGGCGCAGCGCCGGGCCACCGCACTCAAACGGCACGGCGTCACCAAGCTCGCCGACCTGCCCCCTGACAATCCGCTGCCGCGCATCGTGACGGTCATCGACGAGTTCCACGTGCTGCTCGCCGGCAACGACGCGCTGGCCCGCGAGTCGGTCGACCTGCTGGAGGAGTTGGCCCGCAAGGGTCGCTCGTACGGCATCCACCTGGTGCTCGCCAGCCAGAGCATGACCGGCATCGAAGCCCTCTACGGGCGGGCCGAGGCGATCTTCGGGCAGTTCGCGTTGCGGGTGGCGCTGCCCGGCGGCAGTGGGGTGCTCGACCAGCTCAACGACGCCGCCGCGGCCCTGCCGATCGGCTCCGCCGTTGTCAACACCGCCGCCGGCGCGGTCGGCGCCGACACCGTGCTGCGCTTCCCCGACGCGCACGCCGCCGCGGCGGACCTCGCCGCGTTGCGCCACGACCTGTGGCAGGCCCGCCCGCCGGGCTCGCGGGCACCGGCGGTCTTCAAGGGGTACGAAGCCGCGCGGATCGAGGACGACAGCACGTTCACCGGGTTGCGCCCCGGTGGTCGACGGCCGATGGCCCTGGTCGGCCGAACCGTCGACGTGCACGGCACCACCGCGCTGTTCCTGATGGACACCACCCCCGGCCGGCACCTCGCCGTGGTGGGCACCGCACCGACCGGCGCGGACGTGCTGCGGGCCGCTACGCTCAGCCTGGCCCGCCAGCACACCCCCGGCGACGCCCGCTTCCAACTGGCCTGCCTTGTCGACGTCGCCGACCCGGTCGCCGACGACACCGAAACGCTGCTGCGGGCCGCCGGCCACCCGGTGCAGCGGCTCGACGCGGCAGGGCTGCGCGACCGGATCGCCGCGCTGGCCGCCGAGCCCACCGGCCGCGAATACCTTGTGGTGTTCGGCATGGACGCCGCCGCGCCCGTCCTCGGGGCCACCGACCCCGGCACCTTCCGCTCTGGCCTGGACGACCTGCGTACCGTCCTGCGCCAGGGCCCCGGGCACGGGGTGCACCTGCTCGGCTGGTGGCGAGGGCTGCGCCGACTCGCCGACGACCTCGGCGGCACCCAGAACCGCGACGACGTCGCCTGCCTGATCGCGCTCAATGTGCCCGGCGCCGAACTGGCCCTGCACCTCGGAGCGCACGACCTGGCCTACACGCCCCGCCCCGACCGGGCGCTGCTGATCGACCGGCACGACCAGCGCACCCGGCTGATCGTCCCGTTCGTCGGCGAGGGGCACGAGCCCGACGGGGAGCGGTGACAGTGTCCTTCGAGGAGTACGCGGCGCTGGCCCGGCAACTCTCCGCCCAGCACCGCGCGGGGGAACAGCACGCCGCCGCCGATTCCGCGCGCCGCCGCGACCTGCACGCCGCCGTCGACTACCTCCAGCAGCGGCTGAACGCCCAGGGCCAGCGCCTCGACCAGCTCGGCCGAGCCATCGGCGTCGACCAACCACCCGCTGCCCCTGCCCCTAGTGCGGGCCATGGGGCGGGCCCAGGCCCAGGTGCGGGACAGGGAACCCGGACGCCAGGCGAGACCGCCGCCTGGCCCGGCCCGCCGTCCGGCGTCGGGGCGCCCACCGCTCCCAGCTCCGGCCCGCCCTTCGCTGCCGGCGCTCCCACAGTGCCGGGAACCGGGGACGGGGACTCCGCCGGCGCAGCCGGCGCGCCGGGGCGGGCGGGGGTCGGGGCGTACCCCCAGCTGCCGGCGGGGGAGGCGCGGCTGGCGCTGCCGACGGCGGTGAGCCCGGTGGGCGGCGGGGTGCCCGCGCAGCGCGTGGCCACGGCCGACCCGGCGGTGGAGCTGGAGATGGCCCGGCGGATGGCCGACGAGGCCGACCGGCACGGGCAGCAGGCGGAGTTGCTGGCCCAGCGGCCGGCGCTGTTGCCGACGTGGTCGCCGCTGGCCCGGGCGGTCGCCGTCTACGCCGGGTGCGGCGCGGCGGCCGGGGTGCTCGTGCTGATGCTGGTGCTCGCCTCCGGGGTCGGTCTGGTGGACGGGTTCACCCTCGGCGCGTGGATCTGCGCGGGGTTGCCGGCGGTGGCGTTCTTCGGCGGCTACCTGGTGCTGGGCCGCTGGGGGCGGCCGGCCATGGTCGCCGGCACCCCGCCGCGGTACCTGCCGCTCGGGTTCCTGATCTGTTTCCTGGTGGTGCCGATGGCCTACTGCGCGTACCTGCTGATGGTCCGCGGCCTGCGCTGATGACCGACCTGGCATCCGGTCTGCGCTGCGCCGCGCAGCCGGTCGTCAGATCCACTCGGAAACCGGGGTGTCCGGACCGGTGGGATACCCCGACATCCTGAGACCCGTGTCGATCTTGCCGAAGACCGCTTGTCCCTGCGGTCCACTGTGTTCGCCCCGGTGCCGTAGTCTCGCGCCCCGTGCGCAGTCGGTGCGCAAACCGCTTGCCGAGGGTCTGGACCGTCACGCCCCGACGTCTCTGGGAGCGGCAGGTCGAAAGGTTGGTCAGGGAATTGCAGGGATACACGTCCACCCAGGTTGAGCCGATGCCGGCAGAGGGCGGGCTTGCCGCTTCGCCCGTCAACGCCGATGCTGCCGCCGGCACGGCGACGCCTCGCTCCGAGCCAGGGTCGTCGGTCATCGCCGCCTCCCAGCAGGCCGGCCCGGGCGCGGTGGTCGCGGGTTTCGGGCTGATTGCCGTCGGCGCGGCCGGCGGTTGGCTGCTCTGGCGCAGCGGCGCGTCCGCGGCGAAGATCCAGCCCGAGGACACCACAGGTGTCTTCCTCACCCTGTTGGTCTTCGCCGCAGCGGTCGAGCGGATCCTGGAACCGTTCTCACGGTGGCTGCCAGGACGCGCCGCCGAGACCGCGTTGTCCCGGACGGTGACCGACGTGACCAGCCGGGTCGGCGGCCCCACCGAGGCCGATCGCGAGGCGGTCGCCGTGGCCACCGCCAAGGTCGCGCGGGCGAAGGCGAACCGCACCATCGTCGCGTGGGGCCTCGCCAGCGGGTTGGCCACAGTGGCGTCCAGCGCCGGCGGGTTCTACGTTCTGCACGCGGTGGCCGGAGCCGACTGGAACGGCGTGGCAGTCTGGGTCGACGCCGTCGTGACCGGTGTGATGGTCGGCAGCGGCACCAAGCCGTTGCACGATCTCATCACCCGGGCCCAGAACGGCCCGCCGTCGCCGTAACGCGCTGCCTGGCCCGCCGGTCTGGCCGGCCCGTCCTGACCCGCCGGCGGTCATGATCCACTCGGTTTCATTGAAGTCGGGGTCTTCGTTGCCGAACGCTGAACGTCCGACCGCCCCGGGCGCCTCTTGGTCCCGCGTTGCTCCAATCTTGGACACTTTCCGTTCGCGCGTAACGGAAAGTGTCCAAGATCTAGGTCGCCTTCCGGCCCGGTTGAGGTCTCGTGGACAAACTCCGTCCGAGTCGCTCGCTTGGGGCATCCACTTCCCACGGATTGACGCGGGAGCGAGCGGCCGGTCGCGCTGGGTGCGCGGATCTCGTACGCTCCCATGTGGTCTCCGCCGGTGCGGTGGTGGAGGCGATGGTCGATCACGGGGAGGTTTGCGTGAGCGCAGCACAGATCATCGCGAGGTTGGCGGCGGCGTCGCAGAAGCTGGACGAGGCGAGGGCCAAGACCGCAGCGGCAGCACAGGACGCGGCCGAGGCGCGAGCACTCGTTGCCGGTGCGCTGGAGGGTGTGGCTGCTGGTCCGCTCGTCGGCATGATCGACTCGTACCGTCAGGCGCTCGCTCAGGCGTCCCAGGGTGGTGACCCGGCCAAGCAGCACGTGCAGGAGACGATCGCCAAGGTTCGAGCGCTGGGAAACTGAACACGGGTGACCGAGCACTTCACGCCTGAGTGGGAGGACCTGCCGGCCGCGTGTCGCTGTGGATGGGTGGTGCGATCCGATAGGCTCCGTGGTATGACCGGATCGGTGAGCAAGAAGTCGTTCTCGCTTCCGCAGGACGTTGCGGAGCGCCTGGAGCGTGAGCCCAACGCCAGCGCGTACGTAGTCGACACGATCCGGGCGCGGATGCGGGCTGAGGATCTCGACGCCGAGCTCGCTCGCCGGGGCATGACCGTGACAGCGGAGGGACAGGCTCGCGCACGGGCCCAGCGCGCTCAGGTCGAGCAGGAATGGTCACCTGGTCGACGCGCCGCGCTGCGGGACCGTTCCCGCCGAGCGGCAGCGGAGATGCTCGACGGCTCGGGCAGCCAGGCTCCGGCGGCGTGACGAGTCCCGAAGCGCCGTCGGTCCGGCTGATACTGGACCGGTCCGCGCTGCTCGCCTACGTGGCCGGGTCCATGGATGTCGCCGAACCCATCCACGAGGTTGCCCACGACGGGGTCCGGTTCGGTGTGCCGGCGGTGGTAGCGGCCGAGGTGCTGGCGGTGGTGGACGATCCGGGCGATCGCGAGCTGCTGCGCCGACTGCTCGAACGTCCCGCCTGCGCGGTGTTGCCCACCTGGGGTGAGGACTGGCAGGAGTTGGCGTACTGGCGCCTCGTTACCGGTCGGGTTGACCTCGCCGCCGCCGTGATGGCTGTCCTGGAGCACGACGCCTCGGTGTTGACCAGCGAGGGCAAGGCGTACGGCGATGGCGGCGACCTTCCGGTCATCCGCTTTCCTGGCTAGAGTTTTCGACGGTTCAGCGAGTGATGCGGAACGTCTGCTCGAAGTTCGGGTAGTCGCAGACGTCCTGGTTGCACAGTTCGAAGCCACCGCTGATCAGCGCGACACCCCTGTGCAGGACCAGTCCGCCGCCTTCCACCCACGCTCGCCCGGTCACGGCTTGCGGCTCGCCGGTGCAGCTGTTGAGGGGCGCCCAGCCGGACGCGTAGGCGACCCTGTCGCCCGACCGCTGCCGGACGATCAGCTCGGTGGCGCCGGACAGGCCGGCTGGGCAGGTCACGGTGAGGGTGATGTCCACGGCGACGCCTCGTGCGACAAGGGTCGCGGAGGTGACGTCGACGCTGCTCGCCGCGCTTGCCGGCGTCGGCGCCAGCATGATGGAGAGTGACAGCCCGAGTAGTGCAATGGCGGTGATGATGCGGCGCACGACGGTCCTCCTTGCCGGAGTGGGGTGCTTACCTGCCGTCACCCTAGCCCTCACCAGCCATGAGGCGCATCAATCACACTCGATGACGACGACCGGGATCTCGCGGTCGGTCTCCTTCGCGTAGCGGGCGTACGTCGGGAAGACCTTCGTCATCACCGGCCACAGCCGGACGCGCTCCTCGCCGGTCGCGGTCCGGGCTCGACCCGTGATCCGCTCCGCGCCGACCTGGATCTCCACCGCCGGGTCGGCGCTCAGGTTCAGGTACCAGGCGGGGTGCGTGGCCGCGCCGCCGTTGGACGCCACCAGCAGGTAGTTGTCGCCGTCGCGCCCGTACATCAGGGCCGTGCGGCGCAGCGTGCCCGACCGGCGTCCGCGGGTGGTGAGCAGCAGCGAGGGTACGCCGTGGAAGGTGCCCCCGTCGGCGCCGTCGGTCCGCACGTAGCGCCGGATGTGGCTGGCGACCCAGCCGACCGGGCTGTCCTCGACCGTCTCGTGCTGCTCGTGTGTGGTCACGCCATCGCCTTCATCGTCGAGTCGAACGGACGCATCGACCATACGTCGGGGTCAGCGCGCTCGGGACGATCAGCCGCGTGAGCGCGGCAGGCAGCACTTCTTGTACTTGGCGCCGGACCCGCACCAGCAGGTGTCGTTGCGGCCGGGCGGCCAGGCGGTTACGCCGGCCTCGTCGAGGCTGTCGGCGTACTCGTCGAGCGTTTCCTCGCTGGTGGGGTCGCTTCCGGTGCGTTCGGCGAAGGCGGCCAGGCCGGCGGCCGTGCCGACGACCACCCCCAGGTCGATGCCGCCCATCCCGGAGGCGTCGACGAGGGCGCGTTCGAGCTGGGCGCGGTGCTCGTCCCAGGTGGCGGGGAAGCTGTCGACGAGGGTGGGCCAGCGCAGCAGCAGCGCGGTGAACTCCGCCTTCGGCCAGAACAGCAGCGTCGCCGGGCCGTCGTCGAGGGCGTCGAGCGCGTGGGTGCTCGCGGCGCGCAGCCGGTCGGCGAGGTTGTCGTACTCGTCGTGGGGTAGGCCCTGCTCTTCGCGCAGGTCGTGCCGCTGCTGGGCCAGGCCGTAGAGCATGGCGGCAGCCTCGTCCTGGGCGTCCTCGGACGCGTACTGCTGGGTCCGGGTCCGTTCCAGGATGGCGTCCAGCGCCTCGGTGAGCCATGCCAACGCCGTGTCGGCGTGGCCGGACTCGGCCAGCTCGTCGATCAGGTACGTGGCCGCGGGGTCGGTCTCCAACAGCGGACGCAGTGCGGTCAGCTCGGCCATGCCCTCGTCGGTGCGCCCGAGGCGCAGCAGCAGGCCGCCACGCACCGCTCGCGGGTACGCGTTGTCGTCCGGCTGCTCGGCGATGGCGCGGGTGGCCAGGGCGAGCGCGTCGGCCAGGTCACCGGCCTGTTCCAGGATGTCCACGGCGACCAGCAGGGCGTACCCGGTGTCGTGGGGGTCCGCGACGCGCCCCTCGTCGACGGCGCCCACCAGTTCGGCGACGAGCGCGGCCGGGTCGAAGCTCTTGAGGCCCAGGGAGCCGATCTCTTCGATGCGGTCGGCGGTAAGCAACTCGGACATGGGCGCATCCTGAAAGACGACGGTCGGTGGGTGGGGGAGCGGCCAGCGTACTCCTGGACAGGGAGCAGCCCGGGCGGCGAACCGCCCGGGCTGCGACGCGAACTTTCAGCGGGTCGCCGGCATGGTGGCGAACTCGCCGGCTAGCTCCGACTCGACGATCGTCGTGGCGGACGGCCGGCGACCGGCCGACGGCCGCCGGGCGGACGGGACGGCGAGGGCCGCGAGCGCGGCGGCCAGGGCGATCGCCGTGAGGACGAGAAACCCCATGGTGAAGCCGGCCTCCCGGGGCAGGCCGTTGGCCTGCGGGTTGGCGGTGATCACGCCGCTGACCACGGCGGCGCCGATCGCGCCGCCGATGGTGCGGATGTTGGCGTTCATGCCGGTCGCCACGCCGGTCTGGCTGGCGGGCACGCTGGCGACGATCAGGTTGGCCATCGACGCGAAGGCCAGGCCGATGCCGAGGCCGACCAGGCCACCGGCGATGGCGACCTCCCAGCGGGTGTCGTGCGCGGTGGCGAGCATCGCGGAGGCGGCCACGTTGAAGGTGGCACCGGTGGCGAGCTGCGCCTTGGCGCTGAAGACGGCCTGGAGCCGCCCGGCGACGAGGCCGGCGACGAACATCGCGACGAGCATCGGCAGCATGAGCAGACCGGCCTGGCTGATGCTGGCGCCGAAGCCGTAGCCGGCGATGGTCGGGGTCTGCAGGAACTGGGGAAGGAACGCGTACACGGAGAACATCGACGCGCCGTAGAGCAGGGCGACCAGGTTGGTGGTCCAGACGCCGGGCAGGCGCATCATCCGCATGTCGATCAGCGGGTTGGCCGAGCGCACCTCGGCGACCAGCCAACCGGCCAGCAGCACCACTGCCAGCGCCAGCAGACCGAGCACCCGGGTGGAGGTCCAGCCCCAGGTGGCGCCCTGGCTGATCGGCAGCAGCAGCGCGACCAGCCAGCCGGAGAGCAGCAGTGTGGCGCGCCAGTCGATGCGACCGGGGGTACGGACCGGCGACTCGGGCACGAACAGGTGCGCGGCCACGGCGGTCAGCCCGACCACGACCATCGGGATCCAGAACAGCCAGCGGTAGTCCAGCGTGCTGACGATCGGGCCGGCCAGCACGATGCCCAGGCCACCGCCGACGGCGACGATGGCCGAGATGGCGGCCACCGCGGTGGAGACCCGTGCGGCCGGGAACTCGTCGCGGATGATGCCGAACGACAGCGGGAAGACCGCTCCGCCGATGCCCTGGACGACCCGGGCGAGGATGAGCACGCCGATGTTCGGCGCGATGGCGGCCAGCAGGCAGCCGAGGGCGAGGGCGGCGAGCGAGACGACGAGCATCCGCTCCTTGCCGACCATGTCGCCGACGCGTCCGAGGATCGGCGTGAAGATCGACGCGCTGAGCAGGTAGGCGGTCAGGACCCAGGTCACTGTGTTCTGGGAGGTGTGCAGGTCCTGTTGGATGGTCGGCAGCACCGGGGTGATCAGCGACTGGAGCATCGCGAAGAACCCGGCGCCGGCCGCGAGCACGGTGAAGGTGAGCCGACGCGAGCCGCGTCGGGAGGTCACTGCCACGAGAGAGAACTCCCTGATTACGTACGGGAATGAAGGCTTGTCGCCCGTCGTCTACGACGGGGTGGTCTGTCGGGGTCCGGGCGATCGGGGTGGCCAGGCGGCGATCGGGCGGGTCCCGAGGTAAGGTAACCGGAGGCAGGCCTCCGGGATTCCGGAGGGGTGCCTCCACTAAGCTAGCGGAGGGTCTCCTCCGGATGCAACCAGGGTGAGGTGACGCACGTCATGACCGGTGCGGGGCAGGCGCCCGAGGTCTTCGCCCAGCGGCCCAAGCGGGCCGACGCGCGGCGTAACTACGACGCCCTGATCGCGGCGGCCCGCGAGGCGTTCGCCGAGCACGGCGCCGCCGCCTCCCTGGAGGACGTGGCCCGTCGGGCCGGCGTGGGCATCGGCACGCTCTACCGCAACTTCCCGACCCGCCGGCACCTGTTCGAGGCCGTCTACGTCGAGGAGGTCCGGGCTCTCTGCCACTCCGCCGAGGGCCTGGCCGAGCTGCCACCCTGGGACGCGTTCGTCGCCTGGCTGCACCGCTTCGTCGCGTACGTCGCCACCAAGCGGGCGCTCGCCGAGCAGTTGTTGCACGACTCCGAGATCTTCGCCAGCTGCCGCACGGAGATCTTCTCCGCCGGTGAGCCGCTGATGCGTCGCGGACAGGCCGCCGGTGTGGTCCGTGACGACATCGGCTTCGACGACGTGGTGCGGCTGATCAGTGGCCTCACCATGGCCCAGTTCCCCTCACCCGAGCAGCGCGACCGGGTGCTCGGCGTGGCCCTGGACGGCCTGCGCCCGCCGGCCACGCCGCGCTGACGCCCCGTCCGACCCGGTCAGCGGTCGACCAGCAGCAGCCACTCGTCGTCGAGGCGTTCCACAGTCGTGCCCGCCGGCCAGCGGTGACCACTGTCGGCCACCGCCCGGGCCTGCTCGACCTGCGGTGGCCGGCTGAACTGTGTGTCACGGAAGCTGACCATGCCGTGGAACCGGGCCCGGCCGAAGTTCGCGGCGTCGACGAAGCGGGCCCGGTCGAACAGCGCCTCCGCGCCGAACGCCGTCCAGCGGAACAGCGCCATGTTCGTGAAACGGACCGAGTGAAAGGTGGCCGACCGGCCGAACTCGGTGTGCTCCATCGACAGGGCGCCGTCGAAGACGGCCTCCCGGAAGGTGGCGGCGTCCTCGAAACGGGTGGCGTCGAAGCTGGTCGGCTGGCCGAAGGTCACCCGGCGAAACGAGGTCGGGCCGGTGAAGCTGGCTCGCCGGCAGGACAGGCCGCCGGGAAGGGCGGCGCCGTCGAAGCTGGCCCCACCGCCGACGCGAACGTCGTCGAGGATGACCTCGCCGTCGGCCGCGAGCCCCTCGAAGACCACCTCGTCGAGGGTCGCCGCCCCGAGTAGCAGACGCCCCCGCGCCGTCGCGCCCGCGAAGGTGGTCGTACCGGTGAACACCGCCTCGGTGAAGTTCGCGTCGACGAGCGTGCAGCCGGCGGCGTCGAAGTCGATGAGCGCGGCGCCGGCCAGGTCGAGCCTCAGCTCCGGCCAGTGCGCCGCGTCGTCCGCGCGCAGGTGTCGGGTCAGCACCCGCTGCGCGCTGCGCCGGACCTCCGTCTCGCGCGGCTCGCCGTCGGGCGCCGGCATCCGCAGGTACGCGCAGAGCACCGCCGCAATCGTCGGGCGCTGCCCCGGGTTGTCCTGACCGAGGCGCTCCAGCGCGTGCAGGCCGCCGAGGCGTACCGCCGCGCTGTCGTTGCCGAGCAGCTCGACAGCCCGGGTGTAGAGCTCGGTCAGTCGACGCTCCGCCGCGTCGTGCTCGGCGGCCCCGGACTGCCGGTCCTGGTGGCGCTGTGCGGCCTCGGCCACCGCCTCGGCGTGCGCCTGCACCCGGTCCCGGTGCACCTGGTCCCGTGCGGCGACGCTCTCCTGGTGCCGCTGCGCGCGTTCGGTGATCCACTGGCGGCGGGCGGCGAGCAGCAGCGCGAGCCCGCCGCCAGTGCCGGCGACGACGGTCAGGCCGGTGCGGATCGCGTCGATGCGCAGCGTGGCGCGGGTGTCCGGTTGGCTGGCCCGGTCGGCCTCGGTGAGTAGCAGGTCCAGCACCAGCCAGCCCAGGGCGATGGCGACCAGCAGGCCGACCAGGACCAGCCACCACGGCATCACCCGCAGCTCGCGCTCGGTGGGTTCGTCGACGGCCACGGCCACAGCATGCCAGCCACCGTCGGTGTCCGATATGGAGCGTGGCGGTATGCCCGTTTACGCCTCCGTCGGAACAACGGGTTACCGGCGCGTAACAAGTCATTGACGTTTCTGAATTGTTGCGGGGATGATCGTCGCACGGTCGACCGGACACCCCCACCCACCTGCCCGGTTCGCCGGGTGCCTCCCCCCGGAGGTGCAGCGATGCTGCTCCGAAAGACCGCCCTCGTCCTGGCCCTCGCCACCGCCGCGCTGCTCGCGTCCACCACCACGGCGGCCGCCGCCCCCGCCGAACCCGCCCCGGCCACCGCCGCCCCCACGACACCCTTCGCCGCCTCGGGGGCCAACCCCGTCATCGTGGTCGGCGGGCTCAGCGGCATCGCCGTCGCGTACGAGCCGATCGCCGCCCGCCTGCGCGCCGACGGCTACCGCGCCTTCATCTACCAGCTGCCCGGGCTGGGCCTCGGTGACATCCCCACCTCGGCCCGCGCGTTCGCTGGCTACGTCAACCAGGTCCGCGCCAGCACCGGCGCGGCGAGCGTGGACGTCGTCGCCCACTCCGAAGGGGGCCTGGTCAGCCGGTACTACCTCAAGCGGCTCGGCGGCACCGCCACCGTCGGTCGGTACGTCAGCCTGGGCACACCGCAGTACGGCACGTACGTCGCCAACATCGTGGCGTTCCTGGGTCTGGGCAGCTGCGCCGGCGTCGTGGCCTGCCAACAGATGACCATCGGCTCGGCGTTCCTCGCCGACCTCAACGTCGGCGACGACACCCCGGGCGCGGTGCGCTACACCACCATCCGCACCCTGCAGGACGAGTTGGTCCGGCCGACCGGGAACGCCGCCGTCAATGACGGTGCGACGAACGTGCTGGTCCAGGCGTACTGCCCGCTGCGGGTGGTGGGGCACCTCGGCCTGGTGCTCGACGGCACGGCGTACACCATCGTGCGCGGCGCCCTGGTCGACGGCCCGGTGCGACCCAACTGCCTCGCGCTCTGACCCGGTGCGGTGCGGTGGTCCCGGAGGGGACCGCCGCACCGCACCCGCGACGCTGAGTGTCGGGTGCGCGACGATCCCGCCAAACGGTGTGGCAGACATCAGACGTCCTCGATAGCCTGCTCCGGCTGTCCATCCCCGACAGTGGACGCCATCCTCCGAGAAGGAGCAGCGCTCATGACCGAGCCGCCCACAGTGCCGCCGGAGAACACCCCGCCGACCGTGCCGCAGCTCGACGTCCGGGCCGCCCAACCGCCGTCGGCCGACACCCCGCCGCCCACCGGCGGGTTCGCCGACCGCCCACCGGGCTACCCCAGCGCGCTGGTCTGGCTGCGCGCCGGGATCCTGCGGGACTGGCGCGGCGTGCTCGGCGCGTTCCTCGCCACCTGGTTCTACCTGCCGGTCGCGCTGCTCCTGGCGGTCTGGGGCGGTCTCACGTTCGGCATCGTCGGGCTCTTCGCCGTCGGGACCGGCGCCGACGACCAGGTGCCCCAGGTGCTGCGCGACGCCCCGCTGATCGGCTCCCTGGTCGAGGCGTTCCTGACCCGCTCCGGCGGGTTGCTCGGCGGCGTCGCCGGCTTCGCCATCGGCTTCCTGGTCGGCTTCCTCGCCGTGCTGGCCCTGCCCTGGATGGGCGTCGCCGACGAGCCCTTCGCGCTGCTCACCGGCCTGATCGGCACCGTCGTCGCGGCGGCGCTGATCGGGGTCCTCTACACGCTCTACCGGGTGCTGCTCGAACCCCGCCTGCTTGTCGTCTCAGGCGCGCGCCAGCCCAGCCGCCGCGAGTACGCGCGGCTGCGCCCCATCCTCGACGACTGCGCCCGACGACTCGGTCTGCCCAGCGTGCCCCGGCTGCTCATGGAGGACGACCCGGTCCTGAGCAACGCCCGCACGTACGCCCGACACGTGGTGGTCACCACCGCAGTGCTGACCGAACCGGACGACGAGGTGGCCGCGCTGCTCAGCCACGAGCTGGTGCACTGGCGCACCGGGGACGAGATCACCAGCGCCTTCGTCCGCGGTGTCGGCCTGCCGCTGACCCTCGCGCACGCCCTGCCGACCTGGCTGATGCGGACGTTCCCACACCCGGGCACCAACTTCGTGGTCTTCGTGTTCTTCTGGCCGGTGCTGCTCACCATGCGGTACGTGGTGCTGCCACTGCACGCCCGTGACGTGCGGGCGGCCGAGTACCGGGCCGACCTCGGCGCCGTGCTCACCGGGCACGTCGACGGGTTGCGGCGCATCCTGGAACGGCGGCTGTCCTTCGAGACCGGCCGCAGCGGCTGGGACGAGGCGGTCTGCGCCACCCACCCGCCGCACGAGCTGCGGCTCGACGCGCTGGAGCGGGCGTCGCTGGCCGGTGCGCCCGACCTCGTGACCGTCGACCGGCTGTTCAACTCCGCCGGCCCGGTCGGCACCCGCCGCACCTGGCTGCTGGTCGGTGCCCTCACAGTGGTCGCCTGCCTCGGCACCAGCGGACTCGGCGTGGTGCAGTGGGCGTTCTTCCGGCCCCAGGCGGCGATCGACGGCTACTTCTCCGCGCTCGCCGACCGGGACAGCGACGCCGCCCTCGGCTACCTGACCGACCAGGGCAGCGACACCGACACCAAGCTTCTCGCTCAACTGCTGCGCGGCAAGGGCTACCAACCACCGACCGACGTCGAGATCAGCTCGCTGGAGCGCGACGGCGACAGCGCCAAGGCCACAGTGGCGTACCGGCTGGGTGACACGCGGGAGACCACCACCCTCGAACTGCGCCGCGAGGACGAGACCACCGCCGGGCTGTTCCACGGCTGGCGGTTGAGCGGCGGGCCGACCCCGCTCAACGCCGCGATCGCCGACCCCGGGGTGCGGCTCAACGGGGTGGAGTTGCCGGTCGCCACCGAGGGCGCCCCGCTGGTCCTGCTGCCCGGCGGCTACACCGCTACCGGCCCGTCCAGTGCGCTCAGCGAGACGCCGAGCACGACCATGCTGGTCGGCCCGGGGGAGACCGCCGCCGTCCTGCAACTGGCACCGGTGCTCAAGCCGGCGGCGACCGAGGCCGTCGAGGCGCAGGTACGCGCCTGGTTGGACGAGTGCGTCAAGCAGACCGTGGCCGCTCCGCCGGGCTGCCCGTTCCGCTACTACGGCGGCTCCACCCAGAAGATCACCTGGAAGATCCTGGAGTACCCGAAACTCGCCGTCGAACTCACCGGCCCGGCCAGCGCCCAGGTCTCCACCCCGACCGAGACCCAGGGCAGGGTGGAGGCCAGTGGCACTACCACCTACTTCGGCGGCAGCTCACCGTTCAAGGACGACAACGCGTTCACCGTCACGGGCGTCGCCACCGCCGACGGCGACAACGTGACCTTCCGACCCGCCGCCGACTGACCGGGAGACAGACAGTGACCGACAGCGACACCGCAGCCCGGCTGCCCGTCCGGCTGACCATCAACCCCCGGCAGCGGCAGCCTCCGTCGGTCGACCTGCTGACCTGGATCCACCGCCGCCCCGAGTACCGGCCGGGAGTCCGTCCGGCCGGCGGCGGCGGTGGCCGGCCGGGCTTCAGCGACGCAGTGATCATCGCGGTGCTGGCCCAGGGGCTGCTCCCGGGGCTGTTCAACCTCTTGCAGTCCTGGGTGGACCAACAGCGCACCGAGGCCAGCATCCGGATCCAGACCGGGGACACCGAGGTGGAGTTGCAGGTGAGCGGTCGGACCGACTCCGCTCGCCTGCTGGCCCAGGCGACCGAGGCGCTACGCGCCGCCCGGGAGCCCGGTCCGGAGCGGGGTTCGGAGCCCGGCCCGGACGCCGCCGGATGACCCGACGGCGACCGGAGCGGTGGGTCAGCTCGCCTTGGCGAGCGCCTCGAACTCGTCGTCGGTGAGCCGCACGTCGGCCGCGCCGACGTTCTCCTCCAGGTGCGCCACCGAGGACGTGCCAGGGATCGGCAGCATCACCGGCGAGCGGCGCAGCAGCCAGGCCAACGCGAGCTGCGCGGGTGACGCGCCGTGCGCGGTGGAGATGGCGTCCAGCGGGCCACCCGGGCGGGCCAGCTCACCGGTGGCGATCGGGAACCACGGGATGAACGCGAGGTCGTTGCGCTCGCAGAACTCCAGCACGTCCTCGGCGCTGCGGTTGGCGAGGTTGTACAGGTTCTGCACCGACGCGATCGTGGTGATCGCCCGGGACTCCTCGATCTGCGCGACGCTCACCTCGGACAGCCCGATGTGCTGGATCTTGCCTTCCTCCCGCAGCAGGGCCAGCTCACCGAGCTGGTCGGCGAGCGGCACCAACGGGTCGATCCGGTGCAGCTGGTACAGCGGGATGCTGTCCAGGCCGAGGTGACGCAGGCTCAGCTCGCACTGCTGGCGCAGGTACTCCGGGCGGCCCAGCGCCCGCCAGTCGCCGGGGCCGGAGCGGCTCAGCCCGGCCTTGGTCGCGATCACCAGGTCGTCGGCGTACGGGTGCAGCGCCTCCCGGATCAGCAACTCCGACACGAACGGCCCGTACGAGTCGGCCGTGTCGATGAACGTCACGCCCAGCTCGACCGCACGGCGCAGCACGCGAACCGCCTCGGCCGGGTCCTTCGGGTCACCCCAGACACCCGGGCCGGTGATCTGCATTGCCCCGTAGCCGAGCCGGTTGACCGTGACGTCGCCGCCGATCCGGTACGTGCCGGACGCCTTCGCGGGCTGCTCACTGATATTTGTCGCCATTGCCCGATCCCCAATCGTCTCGTCGTGGCGAGCGTGGACAGCGCGGGCGTGAAGAGCCCACCCGCCACCGATGGATCATCCCCCGGAACCTCCACGCCATGCCGCCGGTCGGCCGAGTGTGGGCGCGGACACGCCGTCAGCGCGCCGAACCGAGTTGCCGGGAAGCGCCCGGTACGACCGGGGTGTCCGTGCGACGCTGGCCGGAGCCGGTGCGTTCCGGCGCGACGGCGGAGGGAGCACCCATGGGAGTGCCACAGGTCAACTTCGCGCTCGACACGTACGAGTGCATCGTGATCTATCCCGGCGCGGCCGGGCGGGCCCTGCCCGCGGAGACCGTGCAGCGGTTGCAGGCCGAGCACGCCGAACACATGCAGGCGTTGCAGCGACGCGGCATCGTCCTGGTCGCCGGCTCGGTGGACGGGCCGGCGCGCGAGCCGGATCCGCCGATCGGCTTCGGGCTGGCCCGCACCGGCAGCGTCGACGATGTCCGCAGCGTCCTGGAGGCCGACCCGGCGGTGCAGGCCGGGCTCTACCGGGTGGAGGTGCTGACCTTCCTCTGCCCGGCCGGTTCCCTGGAGTTCCCGCTGGTCAAGGCGGGCAGCTGAGCCGCCGGTCCATCGGTGGCTGTCGTGATGATGACGGCGCTCGCCCGCCTGCCGGTGTTACGGTCGCGCCCAGCGCGGGCCGCCGCCGGGGCGTACCCGGTGTCGTGGGTCGGCCCCGGTCGAGGAGTCGCCATGCTCTCCGCCGCCACCCCCGATGTCGCCTCCGCCGCCGCCCGACTGCGTGCCCTGCTCGGCGACCGGCTGCACGAGCCGGGCGATCCGGGTTACGCCACCACCACCCGGCTCTGGAACGGCGCTGTGGCGCGCACCCCCGCGCTGGTCGCCAGGTGCCAGGATTCCGACGAGGTGGCCGAGGCGGTCCGCATCGCCAACCGGTGCCACCTGCCCCTCTCGGTCCGCTCCGGAGGGCACGACTGGGCCGGTCGGGCGCTGCGCGACGGCGCTCTGGCGCTCGACCTGACCGGGCTGCGCGCCGTTCGGGTCGATCCGGACGCGGCCTCGGTGACCATCGGCGGCGGCACCACGGCGGCCGAGCTGCTCGCCGCCGCCCGCCCGTACGACCTGGTGGTCCCCACCGGCGTGGTCGGCGCCGTGGGGATGGCCGGGCTCACCCTCGCCGGCGGGTACGGCCCGCTGTGCGGCCGGTTCGGTCTGGCAGTGGACAGTCTGCTCGGCGCGGAGGTGGTTCTCGCCGACGGCCGCCGGGTCACCGCCGACCCCCGGCACGACGCCGAGCTGTACTGGGCGCTGCGCGGCGGCGGTGGCAACCTCGGCATCGTCACCGAGCTGCGCTTCCGCGCGCACCGGCTGCCCGGCGTGCTGGCCGGCATGATCATGTTCGCGCTCTCCGAGGCACCGGCCGTGCTGCGCGGCTACGGCGCACTGGTCGCCGAGGCGCCGGACGAGCTGACCGTGATGGCCGGCTTCCTGCCCGGCCCGGCCGGCGAGCCGGTGATTTTCGTCTGCCCGTTCTACAGCGGTCCCGACCTGGACGCCGGGGCGCCGTGGATGGACCGGCTGCGCGCGCTGGGCACCCCGCTGGTCGACCAGATCGGCCCGATGCCGTACGCGGACGCGCTGCGGATGTTCGACGGTGGGATGGTCGACGGCAACCACTACCTGCTGCGGACCCGGTGGTTGCCCACGCTCACCGACGGCGCGGTGGACACGCTCGTCGACGCGGCCCGGCAGGTCACCTCACCGTTCTCCGCGCTGGCCGTGCACCACTTCCACGGCGCGGCCACCCGGGTCCGACCCGCCGACACGGCGTTCGGGCTGCGCACCGATCACCTGATGGCCGAGATCATCGCGGTGTGGGCGCCCGGCGACCAGGCCGGTCCGCACCGCGAGTGGGCCGAGCGGACCTCTGCGGCGCTCGCCCCGCAGGCCCTGCCCGGTGGTTACCCCAACCTGCTCGCCCCGGAGGAGACCGACCGGGTCCGGCTCGCCTACGGCGCGAACTGGGCGCGGCTGCGCCACGCCAAGCGCCGCTACGACCCCCGCTACCTGCTGCACGCGGTGCCCACCCTGCCACCCCCGGAGCGCCCGCGGTGAGCCGCCGCCGGGAGCACCCCGACAGCGCACGCCAACAGAGGCGTACGATTCCCGGCGCGCGGTCGCTGATGCCCGTCGCCACAACGTTCCCGGTGCGGTTCCGCCCGCCGGCCCGACGCGCACCGCGCGTCGTTGGACACCTGTTCCACTGCCTGCAAGGGGTCGGCCCCGAGTCCGACCTGAAGGAGAGACTAGCCTGATGGGCGTGACACGCCGCGCGAAGATCGTCTGCACTCTTGGTCCCGCCACCTCGTCCCCGGAGCGCATCCGGGGTCTCGTCGAGGCCGGCATGAACGTGGCGAGGCTCAACTTCAGCCACGGCAGCCACGCCGACCACGAGGCGGTCTACCGACTGGTCCGGGAGGCGTCGGAGGCGACAGGTAAGCCGGTCGCCGTCCTCGCCGACCTGCAAGGCCCCAAGATCCGGCTCGGTCGGTTCGCCGACGGCCCGCACGAGTGGCGCACCGGTGACTCGGTCGTGATCACCGGCGACGACGTGATCGGCACCAAGGAGCGGGTCTCCTGCACCTACACGAAGCTGCCCCACGAGGTGAAGCCCGGCGACCGGCTGCTGATCGACGACGGCCGGGTCGCCGTCGAGGTCACCGACGTCACCGGCAACGACATCCGCTGCCTCGTCACCGAGGGTGGCCCGGTCTCCAACAACAAGGGCGTGTCGCTGCCCAACGTGGCGGTCAGCGTGCCCGCCATGTCGGACAAGGACGCCGAGGACCTGCGCTTCTCCCTGGGTCTCGGCGTCGACCTGGTCGCGCTCTCCTTCGTCCGCTCCGCCGAGGACATCAAGCTCGTCCACAACATCATGGCCGAGGAGGGCGTGTTCCGGCCGGTGCTCGCCAAGGTCGAGAAGCCGGAGGCGGTGGAGCACCTGGAGGCCATCGTGCTGGCCTTCGACGGCGTCATGGTCGCCCGCGGCGACCTCGGCGTCGAGATGCCGCTGGACGAGGTCCCACTGGTGCAGAAGCGCGCCGTGCAGCTGTGCCGGGAGAACGCCAAGCCCGTCATCGTGGCCACCCAGATGCTCGACTCCATGATCGAGAACTCCCGCCCCACCCGGGCGGAGGCCTCCGACGTCGCCAACGCGGTGCTCGACGGCGCGGACGCGGTGATGCTCTCCGGCGAGACCAGCGTCGGCAAGTACCCGGTGCTCACCGTCAGCACCATGGCCAAGATCGTGACGACCACCGAGGCCGGTTCCATCGGCGTGCCGCGGTTGCAGCACGACCCGCGTACCCACGGTGGCGCCCTCACCGTCGCCGCCTCGTCGATCGCCCGGGCCATCAACGCCAAGGCGCTCGTCGCCTTCTCGCAGACCGGCGACACCGTGCGACGGCTGTCCCGCCTGCACTGCGACCTGCCGCTGCTGGCCTTCACGCCGGTCCCCGAGGTGCGCGACCAGCTCGCCCTCACCTGGGGCGTGGAGACCTTCCTGATGCCGTTCGTGCAGCACACCGACGACATGTTCCGCCAGGTCGACCAGGCGCTGCTCGGCCTCGACCGGGCCAACCCCGGTGACTACGTGGTGATCGTCGCGGGTAGCCCGCCCGGCACCCCCGGCTCGACCAACACGCTGCGCGTACACCAGCTCGGCTCGCTGGTCGACGCCGCGTCGGCGCGGGCCCTGCAGTGAGCGACGGTCGGGTCGCGGTCGGCCAGGCGGCGGTGGACCAGCTGCTGGAAGTGCTGGACCTCGACCCGACCGGGGAGATGACCTTCCGGGGGATGAGCCCCCCGGTCGGCCCACAACGGGTGTACGGCGGCCAGGTCGCCGGTCAGGCCCTGGTCGCCGCCGGCCGCACCGTCGACCCGGAGCGGTTCGTGCACTCGCTGCACGGCTACTTCGTCCGCCCCGGCGACCCGGTCGAACCGATCGCGTACGAGGTGGAGAACATCCGCGACGGCCGGTCCTTCTCGGTCCGCCGCGCGGTCGCCCTCCAGCACGGCAAGCCGATCTTCTTCATGTCGGCGTCGTTCCAGCGGGCCGAGGAGGGGCTGGACCACCAGGCCCCGGCCCCGCTGGACGTGCCCCCGCCGCAGGAGGTGCCGACGATGACCGACCGGCTCTCCCGCTACCCGGAGCGGCTGGGCATCTGGGGCCAGATCCCACGACCGATCGACGTGCGCTACGTGGGCGAGCCCGGCTGGGTCCGCCCCGGCGACCGGCCCGCCGACCCGCACCAGCGCGTCTGGATGCGCATCGACGGCAAGCTGCCCGACGACCCCCTGCTGCACGCCTGCGCGCTCACCTACGCCTCGGACCTCACCCTGCTGGACTCGGTGCTCTCCGCGCACGGCGAGGTGTGGGGGCCGGGCGGGTTGGTCGGCGCGAGCCTGGACCACGCGCTGTGGTTCCACCGGCCGTTCCGGGCCGACGAGTGGTTCCTCTACGACTGCCTCAGCCCGTCGGCGTCCGGCGCGCGTGGGCTGGCCACCGGCCGGATGTTCACCACTGACGGCCAGCAGATCGCCAGCGCCGTCCAGGAAGGTCTGCTGCGCCGCGTCGGCGCCTGACGTTGCCGCTCGTCCCCGCCAGGCAACTGGCGGGGATGACGTGGTTCAGGGCTGGTAGATGGCTTCGCCGGCGATCTCGATCTGCACCGTCTTGCCGACCAGCACCCCGCCGCTCTCCAGGACGACATTCCAGAGCAGGCCGTAGTCCTCACGGTTCATCTCGGCCGTCGCGCTGAATCCGAAGATGTTCTGCCCGTACGGATCCTGACGAGCGCCACCAAAATTCACCTCCAGGTCGACGGCCCGGGTGATCCCCTTCACGGTCAACTCACCGGTAAGAACGAATCGCCCGGGAATACCGTCGGACTGCGGCGGAACAATGTGACTTCGGCCTCGTCCGCCCAACCGGTGGTTGCGCAGACGCGCCCACTGGAATATGGGGTCCTCGTTGCCCTGCCACCTAATGCCCGTGCTTCGATATTCGAGGGTGGGAAAACGCTCGACGTCGAGGAAGTCGGCACTCTTCAGATGCGTGTCCCGGTCGACACTTCCGGTGGTGATGCTGGCCGACATGATGGTGGCCGTCACCGAGGACAGCAGCGGGTCCTCCGCCACGAAAATCTCCGCCGTGGCCTCGGCGAACTCGCCGCGCACCGGGCTCACCATCATGTGCCGGGACAGGAAACCGATCCGCTTGTGCGCCTGATCGAGAAGATAGGAGCCGGCCACCGGGATGGTCATGCCGTCCCAGGTGCGTGTGGCGATATCGGTCATCGTGTTGCCTTCCCCCCGAGCACACCCGGGTGTTTATCAATATGTTGCTCGCGGCCGGGTAAACGGCCGGACATTCGTACTCCCGCCCAGCATAGGGACGCTCCGGACCGGCATTTCGGCCGCCACCGTACGGTGGATCATGACGTACTTCACCATTCCCTGCCGGCGGCCGTTCATCGGTCCCGGCCGGCGACCCGGACGGGCGTCAGCGGCGCTACTTCCCATCGATGCGTGGCCGATCGGCCGAGGGTCGCCCGCCCGCCCGGCTGACCAGCGACTAACCTTGCCGACATGCGCCTCTCCGCTCGGGTCGACTATGCCCTCCGCGCGGCCGCCGAGCTTGCCGCGACGGCCAGCGGCCCCGGGCGCGGCCGGCCGGTGACGGCCGACCAGATCGCCCGCGCCCAGGAGATCCCGCCGAAGTTCCTGGAGAGCATCCTTCTGCAGCTGCGCCGGGGCGGCATCGTGCACGCTCAGCGTGGCCCGGAGGGCGGCTACTGGCTGGCCCGCCCCGCCGGGGAGATCTCCCTCGCCGAGGTCATCCGGGTGATCGACGGGCCTCTCGCCCACGTACGCGGGCAACGCCCCGAGCAGCTCGGCTACCACGGCCCGGCCCACGCCCTCCAGGAGGTCTGGATCGCGCTACGGGCAAGCGAGCGGGAGATCCTGGAGCTGGTCAGCGTCGCCGACGTGGCCGCCGGCACCCTGCCCGCACGGGTCACCGAGCTGGCCGCCGACCCACGCGCCTGGATCTGAGCGCCGGCTCGCCTCCCGGCTCCACGTCACCTGGTCGCTGCCTTCTTCGCCTGGATCTGCACGCCGGCTAGGTTCCGCCGCTCGGTTCCCGGCCTCGCGCCACGGGCCGCCGACCCGGCGCACCGCCCGGCGCGTCCCATCCACCGATCGGGGGCTTGACCCCGGCTGCCCCATCCCGCATTGTCGACCAAGTCGATAGGAGATGCCGAAAAGTCTGGGGGCGCTCGTGCGCAAGCTGTTGGTCCTCGCTCTGGTCGGGCTCGTCGCGCAACTGATCGATGGTTCGCTCGGCATGGCATACGGCTTGACCTCGTCCACTCTGCTGCTGGTCGCCGGAGTCGCCCCGGCCGCCGCCTCGGCATCGGTGCACCTGGCCGAGATCGGCACCACGCTCGCCGCCGGGGTCGCGCACTGGCGGTTCGGCAACGTCGACTGGCGGGTGGTGACCCGCATCGCCCTACCCGGCGCTGTCGGCGCCTTCGCCGGCGCCACACTGCTCAGCTCGATCTCCACCGAGGCCGCCGCACCGTGGATGGCCGGCATTCTCTTCACGCTCGGCGCGTACCTCCTGATCCGCTTCGCCCGGCCACTGCGCACCGACCGGGTCGGCGGACGGCTCCGCAGTCGTTTCCTCGGCCCCCTGGGCCTGGTCGCCGGCTTCGTCGACGCGACCGGCGGCGGCGGATGGGGCCCGGTGGCCACCCCCGCGCTGCTGGTCTCCGGCCGCATGGAACCCCGCAAGGTGATCGGCTCGGTCGACACCTCCGAGTTCGTCGTGGCCGGCGCGGCCAGCATCGGCTTCCTGATCGGGCTGGGCTCGGAGGGATTCCTGCTCCCCACCGTCGCCGCACTGCTCATCGGCGGGCTCATCGCCGCCCCGCTGGCCGCCTGGCTGGTCCGAATCGTGCCCGCTCAACTGCTCGGCGCGGCAGTCGGCGGCGTGATCGTGCTGACCAACGCCCGCACCCTGATCCGCTCCGCCGAACTGGACGGTCCGGCCCGCCCCGCCCTGTACGCCCTGCTCGCCGCCGGCTGGCTGGCCGCCCTGGTGTTTGCCGTACGCGCCCTACGCCGTACCCGCCGCGCCCGCGCCGAGGCCGCCGAAGCCGCCGCTGCTCCCGCCGCCGCTGCCGGTGTGCCCGCCGAGGCCGCCGCCGCCGCGTCCGCCGGCGAGGTGCCGGCCGATCTGGCCACCACCGGTACGGCCACCCCACGCTGAACCCCGGTTGCGCCCACCCGCCGATGCCGGGTTAGGGCGTGAGCAGGGTGTCGGCCGCCTCGGAGAGCAGGCTCCAGGCTTCGTCGATGTGCGCTTCGGTGCTCTGGGGTGAGCCGACCGCCAGCCGCAGCGTGTAGCGGCCGGCGACCCGGGTGTGCGTGAGGTGCACCCGTCCGGTGGCGTTCACCGCGGCCAGCAACGCCGCGTTGGTGTCGTCGTCGGCGCACAGTCGGAAGCAGACCAGTGAGAACGGGTGTGCCGCTGCCAACTCGAACCGGTCGTCGGCGCGGACCCGCTCGGCGAACCGTTCGGCCAGCGCCACCCCGGAGCGGATGTGTGCCCGCAGCCCTTCGGCGCCGTACCAGCGCAGCACGAACCACAGCTTGAGGGACCGGAACCGCCGGCCCAGCGGCACCTGCCAGTCCCGGTAGTCGATCACCGCGCCGGATTCGGAGGCAGCGTTGCGCAGGAACTCCGGCAGTACGGTCAGCGCCTCGATCAGTTCGGCCCGGTCGGCCACCCAGAACGCGTCGCAGTCGAAGCCGGTGAGCAGCCACTTGTGCGGGTCGAAGCAGTAGGAGTCGGCGTACTCCAGGCCGGCGTGCGTCCAGCGCAGTTCGGGGCAGACGGCGGCGGCGCCCGCGTACGCGGCGTCCACGTGCAGCCAGATCCCGTACTCGGCGCAGATGGCCCCGATCTCCGGCAGCGGGTCGACGGCGGTGGTGGAGGTGGTGCCGATGGTCGCCACCACGATGGCCGGCACGTCACCGGCGGCCAGGTCGGCCTCGATGGCGGCCCGCAGCGCGCCCGGCAGCATCGCCTGGGTGTCCGGGCTCACCTCGATCGACCGGATTCCGTCGCTGCCCAGCCCGGCGATCCGTACCGCCTTCTCGATGGACGAGTGCCCGTGGACGGAGGTGTACGCGCGGTAACGCCGGTCGATGCCGGTGTGCCGCCAGCGGCCGCCGCTGGCCCGGTGCAGTGCGGTCAGGGTGGCCACGAGCGTCGCCGAGGAGGCCGAGTCCTGGATGACCCCACCGCCGGCGCCGGTGGAGCGGAACCGCTGTGGCAGGTCCATCAGGTGGGCCAGCCAGTCCATCATCACCGTCTCCAGCTCGGTGCAGGCCGGGCTGGAGGCCCAGAGCATCCCTTGGACGCCGAGCCCGGAGCTGACCAGGTCGCCGAGCACACTCGGGCCGGAGGTGTTGCCGGGGAAGTAGCCGAAGAAGCCGGGGTGCTGCCAGTGGGTCAGCCCCGGTACGACGATCGAGTCCAGGTCGGCGAGGATCGCCTCGACCGGTTCGCCGCCGGTGGTGGGTGGCTCGCGGGGCAGGGCGGCGGCCACCGTGCCCGGGGGGTCGGCCGGGGCGACCGGTCGTTGCTCCACTGTCGCCCAGTAGTCGGCGATCCAGTCGACGACGGCGTGGCCTGCTCGACGGAACTCGTCAGGGTCCATGTGGTGAGCGCTCACCCCGACGAGTTGATCAGGCATCGATCGCTAGGGCAAGACCCGAAGGAAGTAACAACCATCGATGTTGCATGGCGGAAAGCGCTTGCCTTACGATGCGCGGTGAGTCGGATCCGTGAGTTCCAGGGCGTTTCACCCCGATCAGATCGCCGTCCGCCGCCGTCGCGGTGGGTCGGGTCCACTGTGCTTCCCGGGCAGGGCCGGTGGGTCGAAGCGATCATCACCGGATCCCCGGAGGCAGTGCATGCACCCGTCCAGACATCGGCTGATCCTGCTCGCCGCCACGACGGCGGCCACCGTCGTGGCCGGCACCCTCGGCACGGTCGTCGCCTCGGCCGCCGCCGTCGGCTGCCGGATCGACTATCAGATCACCAACCAGTGGCAGGGCGGCTTCGGCGCCAACGTCACAGTCACCAACCTCGGCGACCCGGTCAACGGGTGGACCGTCACCTGGTCGTACGCCGCAGGCCAACAGGTCACCCAGGCGTGGAACGCCACCGTCACCCAGACCGGCGCGCAGGTGTCCGCGCGCACCGTCGACCACAACCCCGCCATCGCCACGAACGG
>NZ_JAGPXY010000075.1 GCF_018070325.1 Micromonospora sp. H61 | reverse complement strand
CGGGGGCCCCGCGGTGCCCGGCGGCGCGGCGCCCGCGGCCGGATGCGGCCCGGCCCGGCCCGAGGGCGGACCAGCGCCGCCGACGGTGGCGCACCGCGCCGCGGTCCGGCGCGGCGGTGGCAGTTGGTCCGGGCGGGCCGCGACGCGGTACCGCCCTCGACCCGCCGGTTCATGGCCCGTGCCCGGCAGCGTCGCATGCGTGCGGCGCTGCCGTGGGCGGTGGCGGCCGGGGTGCTCGCACTGGCCGGGCTGGTCGCCTGGACGGTGCTCGGCACCGGGCTGTTCGGTGTGCGGGAGGTACGCGTGGAGGGCGCCGACCTGGTCACGCCGGTGCAGGTGCACGACGCGGTCGGGGTGCCGGACGGGGTGCCGCTGGCCCGGGTGGACCTGACCGCCGCCGCCCGTCGGGTCGGCGCGCTGCCGGCGGTGGAGCGGGCCACGGTCTCCCGGGACTGGCCCGGCGCGCTGGTGGTGCGGGTGACCGAGCGGACCGCTGTGGCGGTGGTGCCGCAGGGCGATGCGTTCGCCCTGATCGATCGGAGCGGGGTGGCGTTCCGGACGGTGGAGCGACGCCCCGCCGATCTGCCACAGGTGACTGTGGCCCGGCCGGCCGCCGACGACCCGGGCACCCGGGCCGCGCTGGAGGTGCTCGTCGCGCTGACGCCGCAGCTGCGCGCGGAGCTGGTGGACGTGAACGTGGCGGGGCTGGCCCGGATCAGCCTGCGGTTGCGCGGCGACCGGACGGTGGTCTGGGGCGACGCGACCCGGGGTACGGACAAGGCTCGGGTGGCGACCGCGCTGCTCGACGAGGACACCGACCGGATCGACGTGAGCGCGCCGGATGTGGTGACCTTTCGTTGACCGGTGAGCGTGCGGGGACGTGACCCGTGGCGCTCCGCGCGGCGACACGCCGCCCGGGTCCTTGGCTCATCGCGCGGTGGCGCTTACGTTGCCTCGAAGAGCTTCAGTGGTTGACATAACTGTAAGCCTCTAGTAGAGGGTTAGGGTTTACCCCTGATCCTCGTTGGTGACAGCTGTCGTCGGCCGCTGGTCTGGCCACGCCGTAACCGGTCGGCCGAAGCCAATCTCGAAGGAAAGGACCGGAGATGACACCTCCGCACAACTACCTGGCGGTCATCAAGGTCGTCGGCATCGGGGGTGGCGGCGTCAACGCCGTCAACCGGATGATCGAGGTTGGGCTCAAGGGCGTCGAGTTCATCGCGATCAACACCGATGCGCAGGCGCTGCTGATGAGCGACGCCGACGTCAAGCTCGACGTCGGCCGGGAGCTGACCCGTGGCCTGGGGGCCGGGGCCAACCCGGACGTCGGGAAGAACGCCGCCGAGGACCACCGCGACGAGATCGAGGAGGTGCTCAAGGGCGCCGACATGGTCTTCGTGACCTGCGGCGAGGGCGGCGGCACCGGCACCGGCGGCGCGCCAGTGGTGGCCAACATCGCCCGCAAGCTCGGCGCACTGACCATCGGCGTGGTGACCCGGCCGTTCTCCTTCGAGGGCAAGCGCCGCCAGGTGCAGGCCGAGACGGGGATAGACGAACTCCGTAACCAGTGCGACACGCTTATCGTCATCCCGAACGACCGGCTGCTGGCCCTGGGCGACCGCAACATCAGCATGATGGACGCGTTCCGCACGGCCGACCAGGTGCTGCTCTCGGGTGTGCAGGGCATCACCGACCTGATCACCACCCCGGGTCTGATCAACCTGGACTTCGCCGACGTCAAGAGCGTGATGAGCGGCGCCGGCAGCGCGTTGATGGGCATCGGCAGCGCCCGCGGCGAGAACCGCGCGGTCGAGGCGGCCGAGGCGGCCATCTCCAGCCCGCTGCTGGAGCAGAGCATGGACGGCGCGCGGGGCGTGCTGCTCTCCATCGCCGGCGGCTCCGACCTGGGCCTGTTCGAGATCAATGACGCCGCCCAGCTGGTCACCGACGCGGCCCACCCGGACGCCAACATCATCTTCGGCGCGGTCATCGACGACGCGCTCGGTGACGAGGTGCGGGTGACTGTCATCGCGGCGGGCTTCGACGGCGGCACGCCCGCGTACAAGGCGGCCGAGCCGACCCGCAAGTCCAACACCAACCAGCCGGCACCGCAGAGCACCCCGGCGCCGGCGCCGGCCACCAACCCGGCTCCGGCCCAGTCGCCGCGTCGGGTGCTCTTCGACGACGTGGACGTTCCCGACTTCCTCAAGAACGGGTCCTGAGCTCCGCCGATGACCGACAGCTCAGCCACGGTACGACCAGATCGGCACGCCGAACTAGCGGCCGGTCTGGCCCAGGTTCGGTCCCGGGTCGACGACGCCTGCGCGCAGGCCGGCCGGAACCCCGCCGAGGTGACCATGATCGCGGTGACGAAGACCTACCCGGCCAGCGACGTGTTGGCGCTGGCCGGGCTCGGGGTGACCGACATGGGGGAGAACCGCGACCAGGAGGCGGCCGGCAAGGCCGCCGAGGTGGCTGCCGCCGGGGTGCGTCCCCGCTGGCACTTCATCGGCCAGTTGCAGCGCAACAAGGCCCGCTCGGTGGTCCGCTACGCCGACGTGGTGCACTCCGTCGACAGTGTCCGGCTGGCCCGGGCGTTGGCCAGCGCGACCGCCGACCGGCCGGAACCGCTCGACGCGCTGGTCCAGGTGAGCATCGACGGCGACGCCTCCCGGGGCGGAGCCCTGCCCGGCTCGGCGGATCTGGGTGCCGGTCTGGAGCCGGTCGCCGAGGCGGTGGCCGACGCACCGGGGATGCGTCTGGTCGGTCTCATGGCGGTCGCCCCGCTGGGGTGGGAGCCCGAGCGGGCGTTCGCCCGGCTCGCGGAGGTCGCCGACGCGTTTCGGGCTGTCCATCCGGGAGCCACCGCGCTGTCCGCCGGTATGAGCGGAGATTTCGAAATCGCGATCCGTTACGGCGCGACACATGTCCGCGTCGGTAGCGCGTTGCTCGGAATGCGTCCCACGCTGCGGTAGCCTGACCGCGAGACAAGCAAATTACATCAGTGTTGTTTCAGGGGCGGGCGTCTCCTAGTCGGGGGTCGTGGTGCGCGACGCGAATCGCGCGCCGGGGGGATTGCCGTTCCGGTCCGATGGGCATGGTTGTCCACTCGCGACGGGCGACATGGCACGGGGGCGCGTGCCGCACGGCGGACGGAAGGGCGCGGGATGGGTGCACTGCGCAAGGCGGGGGTCTGGCTCGGTCTGGTCGAAGAAGACGACGAGCGGGCCTACGACGACGGTGGCTACGAAAAGGGTGGCTACCGCGACTCGCGTTACCGGCAGAGCCGGTACGCCGAGGAGTTCGCCGACGACGACGAGGACGACGCCGAGGAGCCGCCGGCTCCCCGGCCGCGCGACAGTGGGCGGGGTCGACTCTCCGAGCGGTCGAGCGGGCGGTTGAGCGACTCCGAGCGCGGTGACGGTGAGCGGCCGGAGCGGATCGAGCGGTCCAGCGTCCGGTCGATCACCCGGTCGTCGGCGGGCGAGACCTCCGGTGCGCTGACCTACCACACTCGGGACAACCTGGCCCTCGCGCCGCAGGTCACGTCGCGCGAGCGGGCCCTGCCCGAGGAGGAGCAGCGTTACCAGATCACCACGCTGCACCCCACCACCTACCGGGAGGCGCGCACCATCGGTGAGCACTTCCGTGACGGTGTCCCGGTGATCATCAATCTCACCGAGATGGATGAGGCCGATGCCCGCCGTCTGGTTGACTTCGCCGCCGGGCTGGCGTTCGGCCTGCGCGGTACGATCGAGCGCGTGACCAATCGGGTGTTCCTGCTCTCACCGGCTAACGTCCAGGTCACCGCAGAGGACAAAGCCAAGATCGCTGAGGGCGGCTTTTTCAGTCTGAGTTGATCCCGCCCGACCCGAGGGACGTCGCTGACCGTGTTGTCGATCTTACTGCAAGTGTTGTACCTGATCCTTTATGTCTTCCTGCTCCTTCTTCTGTCCCGGTTCGTGTTGAGCGCCGTCCTGCAGTACGGCCGTCGCTGGCAACCGGGGCGTGGAGCATCGGCAGGATTGGAATCCGTGTGGAGCGTCACTGATCCCCCTCTCAACGCGTTGAGGCGTGTGATCCCTCCGCTGCGAATTGGTACCGTGAGCATCGACCTGGCCTCCCTTGTGCTCCTGGTTATCCTGTTCGTGCTGATGGAGTTCGTGTTAGGGCCGTCGATCAGGGCATCTGCCTGATGACCGACGCGCTTTCGCGGCCGCAACTGACCCGAGGAGTTTCGATGCCGCTGACCCCGGCCGACGTCCACAACGTCGCCTTCAAAAAGCCGCCGATCGGCAAACGGGGGTATGACGAGGAGGAGGTCGACGCCTTCCTCGATGAGGTCGAGCGCGAGCTCGCCCGTCTCATCGAGGAGAACAACGAGCTGCGCGCCCAGGTGGAGCGCGGCGGCCGTGGCGGTGCCCCCGCCGGCCCCGGCGGCGACGCCCGACTGGCGGCGGAGCTCAACGATGTCAAGGCCCAACTGGACCGGGTGCAGCGCGACAAGTCGGCGGCCGAGCAGGCTGCCCGCGCGATGCAGGCCGAGCTGGAGCAGGTCCGCGCGACCGGCGGTCCGGCCGGCGGCGTCACCGGTGACGGTGAGCAGCAGGCCCTGCGCGTGCTGATGATGGCCCAGCGCACCGCCGACGACCACGTGTCCGACGCTCGCCGCGAGGCCGACCAGCTGTTGTCCGAGGCTCGCAGCAAGGCCGAGGAGGTGACCCGGGAGGCGCGCGCCAAGGCTGACGCCCTTGAGCGGGACGCCCGCCAGCGGCACCAGGAGGCCATGGGCGGCCTGGACGCCAAGCGCACGGCGCTGCAGAAGCACATCGAGGAGCTCAAGCAGTTCGAGCGCGAGTACCGCACCCGGCTCAAGGCGTACCTGGAGAGCCAGCTGCGTGACCTCGACGGTCGTGGCCAGGGCCTCGAGGCCGAGATGACCCGCTCCGAAGCCGGCCGGGTCGCTGGCGGCAACGGGCTGGCCGCAGCGGGTCTCGCTGGTTCGTACGGCGGCGGCGGGCGCTCCGGCGCCCTCGAAGCCGGACGCTGAGCACCGGCCGGCGATCGCTGTCCGCCAATGGTGACGGTCGCCGGTCCGGCCCGGACGGTTCGACGCGGCGGGGGTGAGCCGTGATAGTCGCAAGTCTTCTGCTCATCCTCGTCGCGGTGGTGCTACTGGTGCTCGGTCTGGCCGGTGGCTCCAGCTTCTTGTTGGTCATCTCCATCGCGGCCAGTCTGCTGGCCGCCGTGGCGTTGGTGGTGGGCGCCCGCCAGGCAGCCGCCAACCGCGCCACGGCGGATTCCGACCGGACCGACCGGCGGCACGCCGACGCCCCCCGCACGGCCAGCCAGGCCACACCGGGTGTCGCGTACGGGCCGCCGCTGGTCGAGCCGGAGGTGCCCGTCCAGCACGTGCCCACGACGTTTGGTACCGGCGGCACCGGGTGGCGGCAACCACCCGAGCCGCCGGTCGACAATGCGCCGCCGGTCGACGAGGCGTCGCCGGTCGACCCACCGCACGTCGATGACGCGTCGCCGTTGGTGAGTGCGGCGGACGAGGCGCCCGCGCGGGCCCGGCCGGTCAGCCCGGCGTCGCCGTTCGCGGCGTCGACCGACGACGTGTTCGACCCGGCGGTCGCGGCGGTCGACGAGCCGGCCGCCCAGCAGATCACGGCCGCCGAGGCGGCCCGGGTGGCCCGGCTGCTCGACGCCGTCGAGGTCGTCGACGGCCGCCCCCGTTACCACCTGGACGGCTGCCCCCATCTGATCGGCTGGCAGCCCGAGACGTTGCCGGTCGCCGAGGCCGTGGACCTCGGCTTCACCCCGTGCGCGCACTGCGCGCCGGCGACCGCTCTCCTCGCCGACGCCCGGCCGATCTGAAGCGACGCCGGTGCCCGCGCAGGACACGCTCACCGTGGCGGTACGGGTGAAGCCCGGCGCCTCCCGGGACCGGGTCGGTGGCCGCTTCGACGGCCCGCACGGACCCGCCCTCGTTATCGCGGTCCACGACCCGGCCGTCGACGGTCGGGCCACCGAGGCCGCCCGCCGGGCGTTGGCCGGCGCGTTGGGCGTCCGACCGGCCGCCGTGTCACTGCGTGCCGGCGCGGCCAGCCGGGACAAGCTCTTCCTCGTCGATCGGCCCGGCCCGGAGTTGCCCGAGGTGCTGCGCCGCCTGCGCGACGGATCCGCCGAGTGAGGACAGCCCAGGCAAGGCAGCCGTGACGCCCGGGTTGGACATCGCGCTGCTGCTCGGTGCGGCCGTGCTGCTGGTAGCTGTCGGCGCGGTGCGACTCTCCACCCGGCTCGGTGTGCCCAGCCTCCTGGTCTACCTGGCTCTGGGCGTGGCGATCGGCGAGAACGGGCTGGGCATCCGTTTCGACGACGTCGAGCTGACCCGGACCCTCGGCTTCTGCGCGCTGATCGTGATCATCGCGGAGGGTGGCCTCACCGCCCGGTGGACCACGCTGCGCCCGGTGCTCGGGCTGGCCTCCGCGCTCTCCACGGTCGGCGTGATCGTCAGCATCGTGGTGGTCGGCGTGGCCGTGCACCTGCTGCTGGGGCTGGACTGGCGGTTGGCGCTGCTCTACGGCGCGGTGCTCTCGTCCACCGACGCGGCGGCCGTCTTCGCAACCCTGCGCCGACTGCGGTTGCCGCCCCGGCTGGTGGCGACACTGGAGGCAGAGTCGGGGATGAACGACGCCCCGGTGGTGCTGCTGGTGGTGCTGCTGTCCCACCAGGGCTTTGCGCACCCGTGGTGGTACGAGGTCGCGCTGGTCTGTTACGAGCTGGGCGTCGGCGCGGCGGTGGGCGTCGCCGCTGGCGTCGCCGGCACCTGGGCGCTGCGCCGAGCGGCGCTGCCCTCGGCCGGGCTCTACCCGATCGCCGCGGTGGGCATCACCGTGTTGGCGTACGCCGCGGGGGCCGTTCTGCACGCCTCGGGCTTCCTCGCCGTCTATGTGGCCGGGGTATTGCTGGGCAATGCCCGCCTGTCGCACCGGCAGGCGATCCTCGGTTTCGCGGACGGGCTGGCCTGGCTCGCCCAGATCGGGTTGTTCGTGCTGCTCGGGTTGCTGGCCTCGCCGGGCCGGCTGGACGCGGCGGTGCTGCCCGCTGTGGTCGCCGGGCTGGCCCTGGTGCTCCTGGCCCGGCCGTTGTCGGTGGCCGTCTCGGCGTTGCCGTTCCGGGTGGGCCTTCGAGAACAGGCGTTCCTGTCCTGGGCCGGGCTGCGTGGGGCGGTGCCGATCGTGCTGGCCACCATTCCGCTCTCCGAGCGGGTGCCCGGGGCGGAGCGGCTCTTCGACGTGGTCTTCGTGCTGGTGGTGATCTTCACGTTGGTGCAGACCGGGACGCTGGGGTCGTTCGCCCGTCGGTTGCGGGTGACCGCGCCGGCCGAGGCCGCCGAGATCCACGTGGAGACCGCGCCGCTGGAGCGAATGCGGGCGGATCTGCTCCAGGTGGAGGTGCCACCGGGCTCACGACTGGCCGGCGTGCACGTCGACGAGCTGCGGCTTCCGTTGGGCGCGTCGGTGACCCTGGTGCTGCGCGACGGCGTGGGTTTCGTGCCCGCCCCGGAAACCCGGTTCAAGACCGGTGACAGTCTGCTGATCGTGGCGACCGCAGGGGTGCGGGACGCGGCGGAACGGCGGTTGCGGGCGGTCAGTCGGCGGGGTCGTCTGGCCCGATGGTTTGGTGAGTACGGGGATGAGGTGCCCAGTTGATCTGCTAGCGTTCCCTTTGCCCCAGTTAGGCAGGGCTAGGGGCTGTTAGACGGTGCGACGGTGCGGCACGTTGTCGGACGCCTGTACGTTCCGTATTCTTGCCAACCTCCGGAGTGCGCGGCGATCGTCGCCGTGCGCCCCTTTTCGTACATAGGGGACGCCCTGCTCGGCGCCCCCTGACCAGGCGCCGCGGACCGCGCGGTTCCCCGGCCGAGGGAGCGACCCATGGCGAAGCCATCCGACACCAGGACCGCCGGGCGCAAGCCGGTGGCGAAGGCCACCCGCAGCACGGCGGAGACCGAGAAGATCCGGGCGGCGCTGGCGGCGCGGCGGGACGAGCTTCGTGCCGAGTACGATCAGACGCTGAGTGAGATCACCGAGCTGCAGCGCGATCGGCTGACCGACTCGGCCGGGGACGACCAGGCCGACACGGGCACCAAGACGCTCGAGCGGGAGCAGGAGATCTCTCTCGCCAACAGCATTCTGGAACGGATCACGCAGGTGGAGCGCGCTCTGGAGCGCCTCGACGAGGGTGGTTACGGCTGGTGCGAGCGGTGCGGCAACCCGATCCCGGTCGAGCGCCTCGCCGCCTTCCCGTCGGCCACCCTGTGTGTGACGTGCAAGCAGCTGGAGGAGCGGCGCTGAGGTCCGTTCCCCGGCGGCGATGAGACGGTGAGCGATCACCGCCAAGACTGTCGATGGGGAGCGCATGACCGCAGTACCGTCCGCCGAACCCGGCCGCACCGATCCGGGCGGCGGCAGCCGCCGGCCCCGGGCCGTCGCGATTCTCGCCGGAGTCGCCCTGGTGGCCCTGTTGGCCGACCTGGTCACCAAGCACCTCGCGCTGGCCGCGCTGACCGACCGGGAGCCGGTCCGGCTGCTCGGCGGGTTCGTCTACCTGAGCCTGACCCGCAACAGCGGCGCGGCCTGGAGCATCGGCGCGGACCACACCTGGGTCTTCCCACTGATCACCATCGGTGTGGTCGGCTGGATCGTCTGGATGGCGTTGCGGCTGCGCTCGCTGCCCTGGGCGGTCTCGCTCGGCCTGGTGCTCGGTGGCGCGTTGGGCAACCTCGTCGACCGGATCTTCCGGGCGCCGTCCCCGTTCCACGGGCACGTCGTCGACATGATCAGCCTCTTCGACCCGTACGGTCAGGTCTGGCCGGTGTTCAACCTGGCCGACAGTTCGCTGGTCTGTGGCGTGCTGCTGGCCGTCCTGTTGGAGCTGACCGGCCGCCAGCGTGACGGCCGGCGGGCGGGACGCGACGGCGACCCGGCCACGACGGACGCCGCCGCGCCGGGCGCCGAGCAGCGGGAGCGGGCATGACCTCCGCGTTCGCCGCTGGCGGCGACCACCGTTCCCTTCCGGTTCCCGACGGCCTCGACGGCATGCGCCTGGACCAGGCCGTGTCCCGACTGTTCGGGCTCTCCCGCACCGCCGCCGCGGCCCTTGTCGACGCCGGGGACGCGCTGGTCGACGGTTCCGCCCGGCCCAATTCGCACAAGGTCAAGGCCGGCTCCTGGCTGGACGTCACGCTGCCCGCGCCGGTGGCACCGCCGACCGTGGTGCCGCAGGCGGTGCCCGGCCTGCGGGTCGTCTACGCCGACGACGACATCGTCGTGGTCGACAAGCCGGTCGGGGTGGCCGCGCACCCGAGCCCCGGGTGGACCGGGCCGACGGTGATCGGCGCGCTCGCCGCGATCGGGCACCGCATCTCCACCAGTGGCGCCGCCGAGCGCCAGGGCGTGGTGCACCGGCTCGACGTGGGCACCACCGGGATCATGGTGGTGGCCAAGAGCGAGCAGGCGTACACGGCGTTGAAGCGGGCCTTCAAGTACCGCGAGGTCGACAAGGGCTACCACGCTGTGGTGCAGGGTCACCTGGACCCGCTGCGGGGCACCGTCGACGCGCCGATCGACAGGCACCCCACCCACGACTACCGCTGGGCGGTGGTGTCCGGCGGCAAGCCGAGCATCACCCACTACGACACCCTGGAGGCGTTCCCGGCGGCGAGTCTGGTCGACGTCCGGCTGGAGACCGGCCGGACCCACCAGATCCGGGTGCACTTCTCCACCCTGCGGCACCCCTGTGTGGGTGACCTCACCTACGGCGCCGATCCCACCCTCTCGGCCCGTCTCGGCCTGTCCCGACAGTGGCTGCACGCCCGCGAACTGAGCTTTTTGCACCCCCGAACGGGGGACGAGGTCCGGTTCGTCAGCGACTACCCTGACGACCTGGACCGTGCGCTTCAGATCCTGCGTGACTGAGCGGCGACCGCCCGACACCGTTCCACAGAGGGGATCCCGCCCGTGCGCGCCGGCAACCTGCTGCGGCAGTTGGACCAGCGGTTGCTGCCGCCGCTGACCCGGGCCGTGGCCCGGCTGGGCGACCGGTCGGCGCGCTCCGGCGTGCTCAGTTGGGCCGCGGTGCTCTCCGCGGCGGCGGTGTTGGGCACCGCCGTGTGGGCCGTCGACGACACTCCGGTCGGCGACCGGACGGTCGGCGAGGTGACCCGGGTCGGCGTTGCCGACGGCGACTCCGTCCCCGGCTACCTGCGGTCCGCCGCGGCCGACCTGGCCGCGCTGCCCGGGTCCGCCCCGGCCCCCGAGGGCGGGACGTACGCGCTGGTCACGCTCGACGCGTACCTGCCTCCGCAGCGGCTGGCGACGGTGCTCGGCGACGTCGGGGTCTCGACAGTCTTCGGGCGGGTTCCGCTGCCCGGCCGGCAGACCGAGATCGTCAAGATCCCCGCGCTGCGGGTGCCGGACGACGTGGTCGCCGGGATGGAACAGGTGGCGGCCCGCAAGGAGACCGAGGCCGCAGACTATCGGGCCAGGGCCGCCGCGGTCGACGGCGACGGGCCGGGCGAGCGGGAGTTGCGGGAGCAGTACGCCAGCGGCGCCGAGGTGGCCGCCGCCGAGGCGACCGCGTACCGCACCGGCTGCGCCTGCGTCTACGCGGCGGTGGTTCGCGCGACGCCGGTGGCGCTGCGCGGTGTCGCGGCCCGGCCGGATGTACGGGCGGTCGACCCCGCCCCCGAGGTGTACCGGCTGGACCGGACGGTCTTCACGCCGCCGCTGCCCGAGCAGCGTGACGTGGTGCGCCCGCCGGCCGACACCGGGCCGAGCCCGGCACCGACCCAGTCCGAGCGGCCGGCGCCGATGATCAGCGCACCGGCGTCGTCGGCCCCCGTGGGCGAATCGTCGGAACCCGCACCAGTCGTGACGATTCCGTCACCGGAACCGTCGAAGCCGGAGCCCACCGAGTCGGCGCCGCCGAGTGTCACCACCTCGCCGGACGCCACCCTCGTCGAGCCGTCGCCGCCATCGCCGTCGTCGTGATCTGCGCCGGCTGGTGTGCGCTCTGAGGTGTGGTCCGAATAGGGTTGGGTTCGTAGCCTGTCAGACAGAGATCGATGGCGCTGGGAGGGCGGGCCGTGGAGGGCAGTGAGACCGGCTGGGGCCGGCCGGCCGAACCAGCGCCGCGGTGGCGCGCGCTGTTGGACCGTGCCCGGCTGGGCGGTCGCGGCGCGGAGCAGACCGAGCCGGAGCGGCGCGGCGAGGAACCGCCGCCGGACCCACTGCCCCGGCGTGCGGCCCCCAACGGCTACGCCGGGCGGGCACCCGCCATCGGGCATCCGGCCGACCTGTCGTACGGCGCGGAGCCTGGTTACCGGGCCGAGGCGACCTACCGGGTCGACCCCGCGTACCGGGCCGACCCCGCGTACCGGGCCGAGCCGGACTACCGGGCCGAGCCCGCGTACCGGACCGAGCCGGGTTATCGGGCCGAGCCGGACTATCGAGCGGAGCCGGCGTACCGGACCGAGCAGCCGGACCACCGCGCCGAGCCGGGCTACCGGGCCGACCCCGGTTACCGTGCCGAGCCGGGCTACCGCGCTGAGCCGGACTACCTCGCCACTCCCGGCTACCGGGCCGAGCCGGACTACCGGGCCGACCCCGGTTATCGGGCCGAGCCGGACTACCGCGCCGAGCCGACGTACCGGGCCGAGCCCGAGCCGCCGGCACGCGGCCCCGACCCGGTTCCGTCGCGCTACGCGTTGCTGGACAACGGCTACCGACCGGGCGACCCGCCGGCGGAGTCGCGGTACGCCCTGCTGGAGACCGGCTACCAGCCGGAGACCGGCTACCCGGCCGCCCCGCCACCGCCCGCGCCGGTCGCCCCACCGCCCGCGCCGCCGGTCGTCGTGCCAGTCACGCCGCCCGTCCCGCCGCCACCCGCCCCGGCGGTCGGCTCGGCGGTCGCCGAACGTGCCTACCCGGCCCGGATCGAATGGCGCCCACCGGCCGTCGACCAGGAGCAGGAGCGCGCCAACGGTGTGCTCCAACGGGACCTGGGCACGCCCCGGGTGTTCGCCTTCGCCAACCCCAAGGGCGGGGTGCACAAGACGACAGCCACAGTGCTCGCCGCCGCGACGGTCGGCAGCGTCCGCGGCAAGGGTGTGCTGGCCTGGGACGACAACGAGCTGCGTGGCACCCTCGGCCTACGCGCCGGCAGCGCCCGGCACGCCCGGACGATCCGGCACCTGATCAGCGACCTGGCCCAGATCGAGATCCTGGAGGGCGCGACCCTGCTGGACCGGCTGGACGACTACCTGCGGCACGCCTCCGACGGCTCGTACGACGTGCTGGCCGGCGAGGAGAGCCCGCGCTTCGCCCAGCGCCTGGACCAGTTCACCGTCCGCCGGGTGCTGGAGCTGCTGCGCCGCACCCACGACGTGGTCTGCGTGGACACCGGCAACAACGTGGAGAGCCCCAACTGGCGCACTGTGATGCAGGCCGCCGACCAGCTGGTGGTGACCACAGTGCCCCGGGAGGACGCGGCGTTCAGCGCGGACTGGATGCTCGACCTGCTGCACGAGGAGGGCATGGGCGAGTTGGCGGACAACGCGATCACCCTCATCTCCTGCCCGACCCCGGGTCGCTCGACGCTCCAGGACGACCTGGAGCGGCACTTCGCCACCCGTACCCGGGGCGTGGCCGTCGTGCCGTACGACCCGGCTCTGGAGACCGGGTCGTCGATCGAGTACCACCAGCTCCAACCGGAGACCCGGCAGGCATGGTTGCGGGCCGCGGCGATGATGGTGGAGCCGTTCGCCCGGTGAGCTGGTCTGCCGCCACCGGAGCCCCGGCCACGCACCGGGCCTGAGAGGATCATCGGGTGAGCCCGGACAACCCCGACCGTGAGCGGCCAGTCGACGAGCCCGACCAACCCGCGCCACCCCGTACGCCGGAGGCGAAACCGCCGGAGGTCGACCCGTCGGCCGGGACCGCGCCGGACGAGTTCGGTCCGGGCCACCTGCCGGCCTCGGCGGCGTACCAGAGCTCGTTGGAGCTTCGGTTCGACGAACCGCGTCGTCCGATGCGTGCCCTGGCGACGGTCCTGGGCGCCGTGCTCGCGCTCGCCGCACTGGGTGTTCCCCTCGGGCTGCTCTGGGCCGCGCTCGCGCCGGACACCCCGGTGCTCAAGACCGCCGAGGGGGCGATCTACGCCGAGCCGCAACCGGAGCAGCCGATCGCCGCCGACGGCTGGTTCAGCCTGCTCGGGCTCGCCTTCGGGCTGCTCGTGGCACTCACCCTGTGGTTCGTGCTGCGTCGACGGCGCGGCCCGGTCGGGTTGCTCGCCGCGGTGCTCGGCACCCTGGTCGCCGCGCCGGTGGCCTGGCAGGTGGGACGGCGGATCGGTCTGGCCACCTTCGACCGGCTGCTGGCGACCGCCCCGGCCGGGCAGGCATTCAGTAAACCCGCCGACCTGCGGGCCGGTGGAGTGGACTGGCTGCTCGGCGTGCTGCCGGTGCCGCACGGCAACCTGCTGCTGCCGGCGTTCGGGGCCGCGGTCATGTACACCCTGCTGGCCGGCTGGTCGCGGTGGCCGGGGCTACGCCCGGAGCCCGAGCCGGGGGAGTTCAGTTGGGTGTCGGCGGGGACGCCAGCTCCGACAACGGCACCGGAACCGCCCGCACCTGACGCAGCAGAGCCGCCTCGCGGTTGAGCAACCGCAGCTCGGCGCGGAGCCGGGAGGCGGTGTCGTCGATCGCCAGCAGCCGTTGCCGGTCGTCGACGGTGAGCGCCGCGGTCGCCGCCACCAGGTGCGAGAGCACAGTCGGGTCCTCCGGCAACTGCTCGGAGATCTCCTCCGGGTCGGAGCGGATCAGGCCGAGGTACTGCCGGAACACCGCGATCACCCGGGCGGCCAGCAGATCGGCCACCTCGTCCGGGCCGCCCGGGTCGGGCAGCCACTCGACGTCGGCGGTCAGGTAGGGCTCGGCGCTGTCGTCGACCTCGGCGATGCGGAACCGGCGGCGGCCGACCGTGACGATGTCGAAGCCACCGTCGGTCAACTCGGTCACCTGGCGCAGCTCGGCGGTGCAGCCCACCTCGTGCAGCGTCACCTCGCCGACGCTCGACCTGGCCGGGGCGCCGGCGGGACCGGCGGGCGCGACCTCCCAGCCAGCCTGGATGGCCACCACGCCGAACTCGCGCGGGGCGCCGTCGGGCAGGCCGACCAGGTGCCGGACCAGCGCCCGGTAGCGCTCCTCGAAGATGTGCAGCGGCAGCACCAACCCGGGAAAGAGCACCGTTGCGAGCGGGAAAACCGGCAGCCGTGCGGTCACATGGTCGAGCCTAACCAATCTCGGCACCGGGGGCGTGGCCCGGCTCACCGTCCCGGCGGACGGGCGGCTCGGGTGGACGTCGGGCCGGCCGCCTAGACTCGCAAGGGTGCTGAATCGGATCGACCTGCGCGACGGTCTCGGTGACCCGCGCCGCCTGCTGCCCCGTGCCCAGCTCGACGTGTCCGTCGCCGTCGAGCGCATCCGGCCCCTGGTGGAGGCGGTCCGTGAGCATGGGTACCCAGCGATCCGGGAGGCAAGCGAACGGTTCGACGGCATCTCCCCGGAGGTGCTGCGGGTGCCGGTCGAGGCGATCACCGAGGCGGAGGGGGTGCTCGATCCGGCGGTGCGTGCCGCGCTGCTGGAGTCCATCGCCCGGGCCCGCCGGGTGCACGCCGACCAGCGGCGCACCGACCACACCACGAAGGTGGTGCCCGGCGGCACCGTCACCGAGCGGTGGCTGCCGGTCGACCGGGTCGGCCTCTACGTGCCCGGTGGCCTGGCGATGTACCCGTCGACAGTGGTGATGAACGTGGTGCCCGCCCAGGCGGCCGGGGTGCGCTCGCTGGTGGTGGTCAGCCCGCCGCAGAAGGACAACGGCGGCCTGCCCGATGCCCGGGTGCTCGCCGCGTGCGCGCTGCTCGGCGTCGACGAGGTGTACGCCGTGGGCGGGGCCCACGCGGTGGCGATGCTGGCGTACGGCGCGGCGGTGGACCCGGCGGGTGAGCTGCGGTGCGACCCCGTCGACCTGATCACCGGCCCCGGCAACATCTGGGTGACCGCCGCCAAGCGGCTGCTGCGCGGCGTTGTCGGCATCGACGCCGAGGCCGGGCCGACCGAGATCGCCATCCTGGCCGACGACACCGCCGATCCGGCGCACGTGGCCGCCGACCTGATCAGTCAGGCCGAGCACGACCCGCTCGCCGCGAGCGTGCTGGTCACCCCGTCGGTGGCGCTGGTCGAGGCGGTCGAGGCGGAGTTGGCCCGGCAGGTGCCGGCGACCAAGCACACCGAGCGGGTCACCACGGCGCTGACCGGTGAGCAGAGCGGCGTGGTCCTGGTCGACGACCTCGAGGCCGGGCTGCGGGTGGTCGACGCGTACGCGGCCGAGCACCTGGAGATCCAGACGGTCGACGCCCGGGAGTGGGCGCTGCGGGTCCGCAACGCCGGGGCGATCTTCGTGGGCGCCTGGTCGCCGGTGTCGCTCGGCGACTACTGCGCGGGCTCCAACCACGTGCTGCCCACCGGCGGCTGTGCCCGGCACTCCTCCGGCCTGTCCGTGCAGTCGTTCCTGCGCGGCGTGCACCTGATCGAATACACCGAGGCCGCGCTGCGTGACGTGGCCCCGCACGTGGTCACCCTGGCCAACGTGGAGGACCTGCCGGCGCACGGCCAGGCGGTCCAGGCCCGTTTCCCGGGAGGGGCGGCGTGACCAGCCTGGACGATCTGCCGATCCGGGCCGACCTGCGGGGGCTGTCGCCGTACGGGGCGCCGCAGTTGGACGTGCCGGTGCGGCTCAACACCAACGAGAATTCCCACCCGGTGCCGGAGCCGGTGGTCGAGGCGATCGGCAAGGCGCTCGCGGCCGAGCTGCGCGAGCTGAACCGCTACCCGGACCGGGACGCTGTGGCGCTCCGCGCCGACCTCGCCGAATATCTCGGGCACGGGCTCACCGTCGACCAGGTGTGGGCTGCCAACGGCTCCAACGAGATCCAGCAGCAGCTGCTCCAGGCGTTCGGCGGGCCGGGGCGCACCGCGCTCGGCTTCGTTCCGGCGTACTCGATGCACCCGCTGCTGGCCCTCGGCACCAGCACCCGGTGGGTGCCCGCCGCGCGCGGCGTCGACTTCGGGTTGACCGCCGAGGAGGCGGTCGCCCAGGTCCGCGAGCACCGGCCGGACGTGGTCTTCCTCTGCTCGCCGAACAACCCCACCGGCACCGCACTGGACCCGGCGGTGATCGCCGCGGTGCTCGACGTCGCGCCCGGCATGGTGGTCGTCGACGAGGCGTACGCCGAGTTCGCCCGACCCGGGACGATCAGCGCCCTCGCGGTGCTGCCCGGCCACCCGCGGCTGGTGGTCACCCGGACGATGAGCAAGGCGTTCGGCTTCGCCGGTGGCCGGCTGGGCTACCTGGCCGCCGACCCGGCGGTCGTGCGGGCGGTGCAGCTCGTCCGTTTGCCGTACCATCTCTCCGCGCTCACCCAGGCCGCGGCACGCGCGGCGGTGGCCCACCGCGACGCCCTTCTCGGTACGGTGAGCGCGATCATGGCGCAGCGGGACCGGATCGTGGCGACGCTGCGCGAGCGGGGGTTGCGGGTCGCCGACAGCGACGCCAACTTCGTGCTCTTCGAGGTGGGCGGCGACCAGACAATCGTCTGGAACGCCCTGCTGGCGCAGGGTGTGCTGGTCCGTGACGTCGGCCTGCCCGGCTGGCTGCGGGTGACCGCCGGCACCGCCGCCGAGACCGACGCCTTTCTTTCTGCAATGGAGACTTCGCAATGAGTCGGACCGCCCGGGTGGAACGGATCACCAAGGAGACCAAGGTCCTCGTCGAGATCGATCTCGACGGCACCGGTGCCGCCGAGATCAGCACCGGCGTCGGCTTCTACGACCACATGCTGCACCAGATCGCCCGGCACGGCGGCTTCGACCTGACCGTGCGCACAGTGGGTGACCTGGAGATCGACGCGCACCACACGATCGAGGACACCGCGCTCGCCCTGGGTGCGGCGTTCGACCAGGCGCTGGGCGACAAGGCCGGCATCCGGCGGTACGGCTCGGCGACAGTGCCGATGGACGAGGTGCTGGTCCGGGCCGCGGTGGACCTCTCCGGTCGGCCGTACGTGGTGCACGACGAGCCGGTGCTCGCCCCGTACATCGGGCCGGTGTACGCGACCAGCATGACCCGGCACATCTGGGAGTCCTTCGGCCAGGCGGCCCGGGTCACGCTGCACGTCGACGTGCTGCGGGCGGCCCGACCGGGTGGCCACCCGGACGCGCACCACGTGGTGGAGGCGCAGTTCAAGGCGGTCTCCCGCGCGTTGCGCGAGGCCACCTCGATCGACCCGCGTTCCGCCGGAGCGATCCCGAGCACGAAGGGCGCGCTCTGATGAGCGCGAGGAGTGCGGCGCAGCGGAGCCCCGCAGCCGCGAATGAAAGGCAGCTCTGATGGGTGCCGCGTTGCCGACGTTGTTGCTGATCCTGGCCGGGGTGCTGGTTGGCGGCACCTGGTCGCTCTACCGGCAGGGCGCGCCGAAGGCCGCCGTGCTGATCACCGCGGCGCTCGCGGTGCTCGCCACCGCCGCCGGGGTGCTGCGGCTGCTGCCGGAGAACGGGTGATCGGGGTGACGACATGAGTGACGTGGTGGTGCTCGACTACGGCTCGGGCAACCTGCGCTCGGCGGAGCGGGCGCTGGCCGCCGCCGGAGCGGACGTCCGGGTGACCGACGACCTGGCCGCGGCGGCTGCCGCCGATGGTCTGGTGGTGCCGGGTGTGGGCGCGTACGCGGCGTGCATGGCGGGGATCGAGGCGCTGGGCGCGGGCCCGGTGATCGCCGAACGGGTGGCAGCCGGACGGCCGGTGCTCGGCATCTGCGTGGGCATGCAGGTGCTTTTCGAGCACGGTGACGAGCACGGAGTGGTGACCAAGGGGCTGGGGCTGCTGCCCGGCGGGGTGACCCGGCTGGCCGCCACCCGGTTGCCGCACATGGGCTGGAACACGGTCCGCGCTCCGCGGGAGTCGGTGCTGTTCGCCGGGTTGGCGGAGCAGAGCCGGTTCTACTTCGTCCACTCGTACGCGATGGGCGACCCGGCGGCGCTGGCCGCTGCCGGTGCCACGGTGACCACCGCCCACCACGACTCGGATTTCGTCGCGGCTGTGGAGCGGGGCTCGTTGTCGGCGGCCCAGTTCCACCCGGAGAAGTCCGCCGACACCGGTGCCGCGCTGCTGCGCAACTGGCTCGCCACGTTGCCCAGCGGTGACTGAGCGCCGTCGCGCGGTGCCCGAGCGGCGGGCGTCGCGGTGAGCCGGGAGCGTGCCCGTCGGCGGGCGGAGCGGGAGGCGGAGCAGGCCCGGGAACGGGCGGTCCGGCAGCGCCAGGTCGCCCGGCGGCAACGCCGTCGCGCTGTGGTCCGCAACTTGACGCCGCGGCTGCGGCGGGGTCGCTCCGGGCGGCTGGCCCGGCACACTCGGGGCGAGCGGGCCGCGATCGTGCTGCTCACCGGCGCGGCGTTGCTCCTGATCTGGACGTTCGTCGACAACCTGGCGTTGCGTATCGCGCTGATCGTGCTCTTGCTGCTCGTACTGCCGGCGATCGTGGTGATCGCCCTGGACCGTCGTACCTGATCGAGGAGAAGACCTTGAGCCTCACCCTGTTACCCGCCGTGGATGTCGCTGACGGCCGGGCCGTCCGGCTCGTGCAGGGCGCCGTTGGAAGCGAGAGCATCTACGGCGACCCGTTGGACGCGGCGCTGGCCTGGCAGCAGGACGGCGCGGAGTGGATCCACCTGGTCGACCTGGACGCGGCGTTCGGTCGGGGCACCAACGCGCACCTGCTCGCGGAGGTGGTGCGGCAGTTGGACGTGAAGGTGGAGCTCTCCGGGGGCATCCGGGACGACGAGTCGCTGCGTGCGGCGCTGGGCACCGGCGCGGCCCGGGTGAACATCGGGACCGCCGCCCTGGAGGACCCGGTCTGGTGTGACCGGGTGGTCGCGGAGTACGGCGACCGGGTGGCCATCGGGCTGGACGTACGGGGTCACACCCTGTCGGCGCGGGGTTGGACCCGTGACGGTGGTGACCTGTACGAGGTGCTGGAGCGGCTGGACAAGGCGGGCGCGAGTCGGTACGTGGTCACCGACATCACCAAGGACGGCACGATGCGCGGGCCGAACCTGGATCTGCTGCGCGAGGTGTGTGCCCGTACGGACCGGCCGGTGATCGCCTCGGGTGGGGTGTCCACCCTGGACGACCTGCGGGCGTTGGCGACCCTGGAGTCGGCCGGGGTGGAGGGCGTGATCGCCGGCAAGGCGCTCTACGCGGGTGCCTTCACGGTGGCCGAGGCGCTGCGGACGCTGGCTGAGGCGTGACGACGACCCGGCTGGGGTCGGGCGGCCCGTGGGAGCAGCGCTACGGGTACTCCCGGGTGGTCCGGGCCGGTGAGCGGGCCTGGACGGCTGGTTGCACGGCGACTGTGGACGGCCGGGTGGTGCACGTCGGTGACGCGGCAGCGCAGACCGCGCAGGCGCTGCGGATCGGGTTGGCCGCGCTCGCCGAGGTGGGTGCGGAGCCGGGCGATGTGGTCCGGACCAGGATGTACGTGACGGACCGGCTGCACGCCGACGAGGTGGGCCGGGCGCACAACGCGGTGTTCGGCGCGGTCCGGCCGGCGGCCACCCTGGTGGTGGTGGCCGGTCTGTTGGACCCGGAGCACCTGGTCGAGGTGGAGTTGGAGGCGTACCTCGGCGATCGCTGAGGTCCCCGCCCGGGCGGCCTGCCGGGCCGCCCCGTGGCCAGATAAATTGTGCACAACTTAATTGTGGGCTACGGTTCAGCGGTGACCGATGACCTGGTGCTGCGCCGGCAGGTGTGCTTCGCGCTCTACGCCGCGTCGCGCGCACTGACCGACGTCTACCGGCCGATCCTCGACGAGGTCGGGTTGACCTACCCGCAGTACCTGGCGCTGCTGGTGCTCTGGGAGCGTCCCGACGACGCCCCCACGGTGTCCGAGTTGGGCACCGAGCTGCGGCTGGACTCCGGCACGCTCTCCCCGCTGCTCAAGCGGCTGGAGGGGGCGGGCCTGGTGGTGCGGCGGCGCTCGGCCCGCGACGAGCGGCGGGTCGAGGTGGGCCTCACCGAACAGGGCCGGGCGCTGCGCGAGCGGGTCTGCGACGTCCCGCTGCGGATCGCGCAGGCCACCGGGCTGGGCTTCGACGAACTCGTCGCGCTGCGCGACACCCTCACCCGGGTCACCGACACCATCCACCGACAGAAGGAGCAGTGACCACCATGCAGGTTGTCTACACCGCGTCCGCGACCGCCACCGGCGACGGCCGGGACGGCCACGTCGAGACCTCCGACGGCACGTTCGCACTCGACCTGGCCGTGCCGAAGGAGATGGGCGGCGCCGGTGGCGCGGCCAACCCCGAGCAGCTCTTCGCCGCCGGTTACGCGGCCTGCTTCCACAGCGCCCTGCGGCTGGTGGCCCGCCGGGCCAAGGCCGACGTGACCGGTTCCGTGGTCGGCGCCGAGGTGGGCATCGGCCCGAACGGCAGCGGCGGCTTCGGGCTCACCGTGCAGCTCGTCGTCGACCTGCCCGCCGCGCCCCGCGAGGTCGCCGAGCAGATCGTCGAGCAGGCCCACCAGGTCTGCCCGTACTCCAACGCCACCCGTGGCAACGTCGACGTCACCCTGACCGTCCGCGAGACCCTGTCCGCGTGACCTCGCGGCCCCAGGCCCCCATCCGCGGACGAGAGGACGACCACCCCGTGACCAGCAACCGCGAGATCCACCTGGCCAGCCGCCCTCAGGGCTGGCCCACCGAAGACACCTTCCGGCTCGTCGAGACCGAGGTTCCGACGCCCGGACCGGGCCAGATCGTGGTCCGCAACCAGTACATGTCCGTCGACCCGTACATGCGCGGACGGATGAACGACGTCAAGTCGTACGTGCCGCCGTTCGCGCTCGACGCGCCGCTCGACGGTGCCGCGATCGGCGAGGTGGTGGCCAGCGAGGCGGTGGACATCGCCGTCGGGACCACAGTCCTGCACGGGCTGGGCTGGCGGGAGTACGCGCTGCTCGACGCCGCCGCGGCCCGCCCCGTCGACCCGAGCATCGCCCCGGTCAGCGCGTACCTGAGCGTGCTCGGCATGACCGGGTTGACCGCGTACGCCGGTCTGCTGGAGGTGGCCGCGATGAAGCCCGGCGAGACGGTCTTCGTCTCCGCCGCGGCCGGCGCGGTGGGCAGCCTGGTCGGCCAGATCGCCAAGCTCAAGGGCGCCGGCCGGGTGATCGGCAGTGCCGGCTCGCCGGCCAAGGTCGAGCGGCTGCGGGCGCTGGGCTTCGACGCCGCATTCGACTACCACGACGGGGTCCGTGAGTCGCTGCGGGCGGCCGCCCCGGACGGCGTCGACGTCTACTTCGACAACGTCGGCGGTGACCACCTGGAGGCCGCGATCTCGGCCATGAACCTGCACGGCCGGGCCGCCATCTGCGGCATGATCGCGCAGTACAACGCCACCGAGCCGCCGGCCGCCCCGCGCAACCTGGCGCTGGTCATCGGCAAGCGGCTCACCCTGCGCGGCTTCCTGGTCAACGACCACAACGACGTGCGGGCGGCGTTCGTGCGCGACGTCTCGGGCTGGCTGCGCGACGGCACACTGTCCTACGACGAGACGATCGTGGACGGCATCGAGAACGCCCCGGCCGCGTTCCTCGGCCTGCTGCGCGGCGACAACCTCGGCAAGATGCTCGTCAAGGTGTGACGCAGACCTCTCTCACGGCGGTCGACCCGCTCGGGTCGACCGCCGTGCCGGGTGCGGAGGATAGGCTCGCGGCATGACGGTGGCGGTACGGGTGATCCCCTGTCTGGACGTGGACGCCGGGCGGGTGGTCAAGGGGGTCAACTTCCTCGACCTGCGTGACGCCGGCGACCCGGTGGAGCTGGCCGCCGCGTACGACCGGGCCGGCGCTGACGAGTTGACCTTCCTCGACGTCACGGCGTCCTCCAGCGACCGGGGCACCATGCTCGACGTGGTGCGCCGCACCGCCGAGTCGGTGTTCATCCCGCTGACCGTCGGCGGCGGGGTCCGGCAGGTCGCCGACGTGGACACGCTGCTGCGCGCCGGTGCGGACAAGGTCGGCGTGAACACCGCCGCCATAGCCCGTCCGGAGCTGATCGCCGAGATCGCCGACCGGTTCGGCCGGCAGGTGCTCGTGCTCTCCCTCGACGTGCGCCGGGCCCCGACCGACATCACCCCCAGCGGGTTCGAGGTCACCACCCACGGGGGTCGGCGCGGCACCGGCATCGACGCCGTGTGGTGGGCGCACCGAGGGGCCGAGCTGGGCGCCGGGGAGATCCTGCTCAACTCGATGGACGCCGACGGCACCAAGGCGGGCTTCGACCTGGAACTGATCGCCGCGGTGCGCGCGGTGGTGGACGTGCCGGTGGTGGCCAGTGGGGGCGCCGGCGAGGTGGCCCACTTCCCGCCAGCGATCGGCGCCGGCGCGGACGCGGTGCTCGCCGCCAGCGTCTTCCACTTCGGCGAGCTGACCGTCGCCGAGGTCAAGGACGCGCTGCGCCTCGGCGGCCATCCGGTGCGCTGAGCAGCTCAGCGCTCGCCGGAGTGCCCCTCCGGTGACCGACGCGGGGTGGGAATCGAACGGACCGCGTACTCCTGAACGGCAGCCGCGTGGTCGGCTTCGTCCAGGATCCAGTCCGCCCTGCCGGGCGCGTGCCGGCGGGTCAACACACCCTGCACGGTGTCCACCATGGTCGCCACACCCGCGCGCGGCCGGGTACGCCACAGCTGCTCACCCTCGGCGGTGATCCGGAACCAGCCGTCGGCGACGCTGATCAGCCCGGCGCCGACCAGCCGCTGGACCGCGGCCTCCACCTCGTGTCGCTGCGGGATCGCGTGGTTGAGGTGGTCGGCGGTGGAGAGCACGTCGGTCAGGCGGACGCCCTCCGGCCGCCGGCTTGTCGCCGACCGACGGTGCCGTCCGGCCCCGCTCGCGATGACGAGCGACACGAAGATCCAGGCGTCGTTCCAGCGCCAACCGTTCTCCCCCATGCAGAGATGATGACGGCGCGCGTCGCGGAAGGGAACACCCACCCACGAACCGGTGCCCGGCACCACCACCACGTACCGGTTCGCGGACGGTCGGTGAGGGTTCAGCCGGCCGGGGTGACCGGCGCGGGGTTGCCCGGCGGGGGCGCGGCGCTGTCCGGCGCGGTGTCCTCCGGCACGGCGAACAGCGGGATGAAGAACTGGGCCAACGGGCCGATGGCCAGCGCGTACGCGACGGTTCCCACGCCGACAGTGCCGCCGAGCAGCGCGCCCAGCGCCAGCACGGTGACCTCGATGACGGTGCGCACCAGTCGGATCGACCGGCCGGGCCGGCGGGCCACGTACCCGGTCATCAGGCCGTCGCGGGGGCCGGGCCCCAGCCGGGCACCGAGGTAGAGAGCGGTGGCCGCGCCGTTGGCGACGATCCCGCTGATCAGCATCGCGATCCGGACGCTGAACGGGCCACCCGCGGGCAGCAGGGCCAATGTGGCGTCCACGACCAGGCCGATCACCACGACGTTGCTGACAGTGCCGAGGCCGGGCCGCTGCCGCAGCGGGATCCAGAGCAGCAGGACCAGTGCGCCGACGGCGATGGTGACTGTGCCGAAGGAGAGCCCGGTCAGCTCGGAGAGCCCCTGGTGGAACACGTCCCACGGGTCGAGGCCCAGGTCGGAGCGGATCATCAGGGCCATGCTGACGCCGTAGAGCGTGAGCCCGAGGTAGAGCTGGACCAACCGTCGAACCGGCCGGTGCCGCAGATTGCCAAGCAGTGCCATGCATGCCACCCTAGGTGCCAATCCTCGTCGAGGAGGAAGCCAATATTCGAGGAGTGGCTATGACAGGGCAGGTGCGCGGCGTCCAATTGGCCCGTCTGCTCGGGCAGTGGCATGCCCTGCCGGGCCGCCGCCGCAGCCCCGACTACGCCGCGCTGGCCGGCTCGGTACGCGGGCTGCTCGCCGACGGCCGGCTGCCGCTGGGCGTCCGCCTCCCGGCCGAACGGGAGCTGGCCGAGGCGCTGCGGATCAGCCGGACCACTGTCACCGCCGCCTACCGGCAGCTACGCGAGAGCGGGCACCTGGCCAGCCGGCGGGGCGCCGGTAGCTGGACGATGCTGCCCGGCAACCACCGGGTGGCCAGCACCGGCCTGTGGACCCCGCTGGACGACCGGGAGATGCTCGACCTCGGCGTCGCCGCGCTGGCCGCCCCGCCGCAGCTGCTGTCGGCCGCGCGGGCCGCCGCCGAGGACCTGCCCCGCTACCTGAGCGGGGCCGGTTACCACCCGACCGGCATCATCGAGCTGCGCGAGGCGGTGGCCAACGCGTACACCGCCCGGGGTCTGCCCACCTCGGCCGACCAGATCATGGTCACCAGCGGCACCCAGCACGCACTGGATCTGGTGCTGCGGCTCGCCCTCGCCCCGGGCGGCACCGTGCTGGTCGAGTCCCCGACCTACCCCAACGCCCTCGCCGCGCTGGCCGGCCGGCGGGCCCGGATCAGCACCCACGGGCTGGCCTCCGACGCCGGCTGGGAGCCCGACCTGCTGCTCGGCAGTCTCCGACAGACCCGACCCAAGCTGGCCTACCTGATTCCGGAGTTCCAGAACCCGACGGGGCACCTGATGCCCGCCTCGCTGCGCGAGCGGGTGGTGGCCGCCGCGCACGCGGTCGGCACCGATCTGATCATCGACGAGTCCTTCGTGGACCTGTCGATGGACGGCACCGAGGTGCCACCCCCGGTCGCCACCTACGACCGGCACAGCCGGGTGGTCAGCATCGGCGGGATGAGCAAGCCCTACTGGGGTGGCCTGCGGATCGGCTGGGTGCGCGCGTCCGCGCCGCAGGTGCAGCGGCTGGCCGCCGTGCGGGTAGGGGTCGACATGGCCAGCCCGGTGCTCGACCAACTGGTAGCGGTGCACCTGCTCGCCGACGCCGAAGCCATCGTCGCCGACCGCCGCGTCCAGTTGGCCGTCCAACGGGACGCCCTGCTCGGCGCGCTGGCGCACCAACTGCCGGAGTGGCGGGTCACAGTGCCACGGGGTGGCGTGACGCTCTGGGCCGAGTTGGACGGCCCGGTCTCGAGCGCGCTGGCCCGGGCCGCGGAGGAGGTCGGCGTACGGCTGGCCCCCGGCCCCCGGTTCGGCCTGGACGGCACTCTGGAGCGTTTCCTGCGGCTGCCCTTCACCCTGCCCGCGGCGGACCTCGTGGAGGCCGTCGGGCGGATCGCGGCGATCCGCTACGACCTGGACCGCGCCGGCCGTCAGCGGTGGCGCGAGCCGGCCGTCATCGCCTGAGCCGGCGCCGAAGCAACCATCGGCATCGTCGCGGATCCGCCGGCACCACCGGCGCGACAATGACGGGAATGTGCCATTTGCGCTAGCCCGGCTGCCACACTCTCCTGGTGGGCCAGGGTGGCGGTACTCGTGGGGTCCGCCGGAGTGCGCCGGGCTCGCGGGCGACCCCGCTGGAACTCTTCTACGACCTGGTCTTCGTCTTCGCGTTCCTGCACGTCACCACGGCCACCGCCGGCAATCCGACCGCCCGTGGCCTGGTCCGGTGCCTGGTGCTGCTGGCCCTGCTCTGGTGGTGCTGGTCGGGGTTCGCCGTGCTGGGCAATCTGATCCGTACCGACCAGGGGATCGTCCCGGCGGTCGGCTTCGTCACCATCGCCGCCGCCTTCGTGCTGGCGCTGAGTCTGCCGAAGGCGTTCGTCGACCGCCCCGGTGGAGTGTTCGGTCCGCTGGTCTTCGCGACCTGTTACTTCCTGGTCCGGGTGAGCGAGAGTGTGATCTTCCTGTGGATCGGCCGCCGCAACCGCGACGTGCGTCGACGCTGGCAGCTGCTCGCCCTGCCGGCGTTCGTGGCCACGGGCCTCATCGTGGTCGCCGGGCTGCTGCCACAGCGGCTCTTCGACGGAACAGCCGAGTCGGTGGCCCGCCTGCTGTGCTGGCTCGCGGCCATTGGCGTGGAGTACGGGGCCGGACTGGCGCTGCGGGGCACCGGGTGGACTGTGCTCTCCGCCGGGCACTGGGCGGAGCGGCACGGTCAGATCGTCCTGGTCGCCCTCGGCGAGGCGATCATCGCGCTCGGGTTCAGCCCCAACGCGACCGCGGGTCTGCCGCTGACCTGGCCGGTGCTGTTCGCGGCGGTGCTCGGCATCGCGGTGGCCGCCGCGATGTGGTGGGCGTACTTCGACACCCTGGCGCTCGGCATGGAACAGACCCTGCACCGCACCCGCGACCCGGGCGCGCGCGCCGTCCTGGCCCGCAACGCCTACAGCTACCTGCACCTGCCGGTCATCGCCGGCGTCATCCTGTTCGCGCTCGGGCTCAAGGAGCTGATCCACGAAGGCGCCGATCCCAGCACACCGACCTGGGGCGTTCCGCTGCCGAGCTTCGACCTGCTGGCGCTCCACGGTGGGGTCGCGCTCTACCTGCTCGCGCTCATCGTGCTCGGCCGGTTGATGCTCGGCGTCCCCCGCTGGCCCACCATCGGCGGGATCCTGCTGCTGATTGCGCTGGTGCCGGTTGCCGGGTCGCTACCCGAGCTGATCGCGTTGGGCATGTTGGCCCTGGCCACGACGCTGGCCGTGGCCGGGCAGACGGTCGTCGACTCGCGGCGTCGGGCCGGGGTCCGGCAGATGGCGCTCGAGGAGCAGCTCGCCGCGGAAGAGGAACACACGAGGTGGCGGGGTCACCACCTGTGAGGGCCCCGTGCCGGCTTCCTCGCCGGCACGGGACCCTCGGCGGGCTCAGAGTTCGGCGAGGGTGCCGGCGTACATCTTGTCGATCTCGGCGGAGAAGTTGCTCTCCACCCCACGCCGCTTGATCTTCAACGACGGGGTGATCTCGCCGTCCTCGATCGTCAGGTCGCGAGGCAGGATGGCCACCTTCTTGATCGTCTCCCAGCGGTTGAGCTTGGCGTTGAGCTGGGCGACGTACTCCTCGACCATCGTCTGGGCCTCAGCCGACGCGACGATCTCGGTGTAGCTGCGTCCTTCGAGCGGGCCGCCGGCGACCCAGCCCCGGATGGCGTCCGGGTCCAGAGTGACCAGCATCGTGCAGAAGTTGCGGGCCTGACCGACGACGACCGCCTGCGAGGTGTACGGGCAGATGGCCTTGAACATGCCCTCGATGTGCGACGGCGCGATGTACTTGCCGCCCGAGGTCTTGACCAGGTCCTTCTTGCGGTCGGTGATGCGGAGGTAGCCCTGCTCGTCCAGGGTGCCGATATCACCGGTACGGAAGAAGCCGTCCTCGGTGAACGAGGCGGCGGTCTCCTCCGGCAGATTGTGGTAACCGCGCATCACCGGCCGACCCCGCACCAGGATCTCCCCGTCGGTGTCGATCTTGCACTCCAGGTCGCCCATCGCCCGGCCCACCGTGCCGATCCGCAGCCCGGCCGGGGGGTTGACGAAGTTGCCGGCGCTGGTCTCGGTCAGGCCGTAGCCCTCGGAGATCGGCAGGTTCGCGGCGGCGAAGAAGGTGGCGATCTCCGGGCTGAGCGGCGCGGCGCCGGACACCAGCACCCGCATCCGGCCGCCCAGGCGGGCCTGGAGCTTGCTGAACACCAGCTTCTCGGCCAGCCCATAGCGCAGCTTCAGCCCGGCCGGCACCGGCTTGCCGGCCTGCTCCAGGGTGACCTTCTCCTTGCCGACGCCGACGGCCCAGCCGAAGATCTTCGCCTTCGCGCCGCCGGCGCCCTGCGCGGTGGTCACGGCCTTGTTGTAGACCTTCTCGAACACCCGGGGAGCGCCGCACATCAGCGTCGGACGGATGACCGAGAGAAGGTCGACCAGCTTGTCCACCCGCCCGTCGACGTAGGTGGGCAGGCCGACGTGGATGGCGCCGCAGAGCAGGGTCTTGCCGAACGAGTGGGCCAGCGGCAGCCACAGGTACTGAAGGTCGTCGTCGCGCAGCAGCCCGACGTCGGCCTGCGCCACTGCCTCCCAGCACCAGCCGCCGTGCAGCAGCTCGACGCCCTTGGGCTGGCCGGTGGTGCCGGAGGTGTAGATCAGGGTGGCCAGGTGGTCCGGGCCGATGCCGGCCACCAGCATGTCGATCAGCTCCGGCTCGGCGGCCAGCGCCTGGGTGCCGCGCTCCTCCAGGTCGGTGAGCGTCAACTGCGCGATCGCGGCGTTCGGGTCGACGGCGCCGTCCAGGAGCACCACGTGGGTGAGCGCGGGCAGGGACGCCCCCGCGATCTTCGCGGCCTGGGCCGGGTTCTCCGCGAACAGCACCTTCGACCCGGAGTCGGCGATGATGTACGTCGCGTCGGCCGGCTCGGTGGTCGGGTAGACGGTGGTGGTCGCGCCGCCGGCGCACATGATGCCGAGGTCGGCGATCACCCATTCCAGCCGGGTGTTGGCGAGGATCGCCACCGGGTCCTCCTGGCCGACGCCCAGGCCGTGCAGGCCGGCGGCGACCGCCTTGGCGCGCTGGCCGACCTGCGCCCAGGTCAGCCAGACGGGCCCCGAGTCGTCGGGGTTCGGGGACGCGAACGCGAACCGGTCGGGGGTGGCCGCCACGCGCTTGAGGAACATGTCCGGGATGGAGCGGTACGGTACATCGAGAGCCATCGCTGTAGCCGCCTTCGGGGGTGGTGGCGTGACGGTTGTCACGTCATGATGGTTACCGAAGAGTATTGCCTGTTGCCGTGCATCGGCTAGCCCTGGTGATCGTCCGGCCGGCCCATCCCATCAACCGGTACGGCCGATCAGGCGTACCGGGCAGCCACCACTGACCAGTCGTAGGTGGCCCGGACCCAGTTGCGCCGGGCGGCCAGGGCGTCGCGGATCCCGTCGTCGCCGGCGGCGCGCAGCGCCTCCTCCGCGTCCAGGTACGTCGCCAACCCCTGGTTGAACCGGTGTGCCGCACTCCGGAGCGCTGTCACCTCGTCCGCCTCGCTGTCCTGGGCGAGCACCGTGACGAGGTTGTGCGCGTCCGGGTCGCCCTGGCTCTCCTTGCCGTAGGAGAAGAGGTCGTTGCACCAGCAGACCAGGTCCACCGCCAGCAGGTCCAGGGCGACCAGCCCCGGGTTGGCGCGCTGGGTTGGCCCGGAGGGCCGCGTCGACGCCAGGTCGGTCAGGGTGAGGCAGGGGTGCACGCCGCCGATGTGCCGGCGTAGCTGCACGTACTCCGCCACCTCGGGTACGCGCCGACGTTCCCGGTTGCCCGCCTCCCAGAGCAGCGCCAACAGGTACTCGCGCATCTGGCTGACGAACCGCAGCAGCAGTCCGGCGTGATCGTGCAGTCGGGTCCGGCGGCAGAGGTCGTGCAGCGCGTCACCCAGCGGCCCGACGGCGGGCGGTACGACGTACGGGTCACCGCACCGGTCCAACACGTCGAGCAGGGTGCTGACCGCCGGGCCCAGTCGGACCGGGTCGGCGCCGAGGCCGTCCTCGTCGCAGGCGTCATCCATCACGAAGAGCCAGCTGATCAGGTCGGTGAGCAGCCGCAGGCCCTCGACCGAGCCGTCCGGGCAGGCGCGACCGGCCAGTCCGGCGGCGTCGGCCCGTTCCAGGCGGTGCACGCGTTGGCTGGAATCGACCAGCCCGAACGTGCGCGCCCAATCGATGCTCTCACTCGCCACCTGGTCCGTGGCCCCGTGACGGCCCGTGGGAAACGGGGGTTCCCGCAGCGCCGAAATCGCGAAGTCCCGCACAATGTGCCCCCACTCCGTGCCGCTCGGCGCGGAGCGGCGCGGTGAAGCGTACGGGAGGAGGTATCAGCGTGTTTCGCTGGGTGTGGGAAATTCCACAGTCGTTCGGTGACCGTTTACGTACAGGTAGTCACATGCCCAGGTTGGCGGCGCGTAGCCGCTGAGCCGCTTCCGCCGAGCCGTTCAGTTGGACCCGGGCCACCCGTTGCCGGCCGGAGAAGAACAGCACCAGCTCGGCCGGGGCGCCGACCAGGCGCAGTGGTTCACCACCGCGACCCAGGGAGACCTCACCGTGGCCGGGCGCCTGCACGTAGAGGTCCGCCAGGAAGCGGCGTAGCGCCAGCCGAGCCATCGGGGCCGCGCGTTTCCAGAGCGCGCTCTGCAGGCCGGCCGGCAGATCGCGTGGCTGCCACCCGGAGCTTGCCCGCCGGACGTCCTCGTGATGGATGAAGAACTCCATCGTGTTGGCCAGCTCGTCGGTCAGCGGGTTGCTGACCGGGCTCCACACCGGCGGTCGGCGTACCTGGGCCACCAGCTCGGGGTAGGGCCGCGCGGCGAGTCGCCGACGGACCCGCTCGGAATAGGCGCGCAGCGGCGACAGCACGATCCCACCCGCCGCGTCCGGACGACGCTCCCGCAGCACCAGATGCGCGGCGAGGTCGCGGGTCGCCCAGCCCTCGTTGATGGTCGGGGCGTCCGGCCCGAGGGCCAGGAGAAGATCGGCCAGCGCCTCGCGCTCGGCTCGGGCGTACCGCGGCATGGCCCGATCGTAGGCCGGGCGGCCCGTCGGCGCGCGACAGCGGACGCCGGTCGGCGCCTGCGGCACGCCGCCGTCCGGTACGTGATGGTCGACATATCCGGTCAGGGTCGGCGGCACTGGCCCCGACCGGTAAGGATGAGGGAGATAATTGCGGCTTACGGCGGGGGAGAGCGTGGCGAGCAAGACAAGTCGGGACGTTCTCAGTCGAGGGCTGGGGGTCCTGCGGCAGGCGATCCGTGAGCAACCGCGGATCTTCTCGGTGGCGGTCGTCGGCAGCGTGCTCTTCGGCGGGATGATCATTGTCAGCGCCCGGGTCGTCGGGTCGGTCATCGGTG
>NZ_JAGPXY010000074.1 GCF_018070325.1 Micromonospora sp. H61 | reverse complement strand
GGCCAGCCAGGCGGTGAAGACCGGCAGGGTGGCCCGGTCGGGGGCCACCAGTTCCAGCCAGACGAACCCGAACACTGTGGCGGCGGCCGGCCACCAGCCGACGCTGTCGGGCAGCTCACGGAGCCCACGGTTCGGGTCGCGCCGCGCCGCCAGCGCCGCGAGCAGGTGCACCGTGCGCAGCGGGTTGACCGCCTGCCAGATCGGGCCGAGCAGCAGCGACAGCGGGGCCAGCCCGACCCAGAGCAGCACGTAGAGTGCGCCGGCGGTCGGGTTGTCAGCGGTGTCGGGGCCGCCCAGCAGACCGAGGCAGAACCAGGCGGCGGCGAGCAGGCCGAGCCCGCGCAGCGCCCACCGCAACGCGGGCGCGTCGACGAGTCGGGCGAGCCAGCGAGGCACCGGGCGACCGCCGGCGGCGTCCCGGTCGAGCCGGGGTTCGCGCCAGAGCAGGCCCAGCGCCACGAACGTGACGACGAGGGTCAGCGCGGCGGCGACGACGAGCTGCGGCAGCGTGATCGGCAGGTCCTGGCGGCCACCGACGCCGTGTGCCAGCAGCGTGGGAGCGGCCGTCATGTCGTTCAGCGGACGACGAGCTGGAAGAGCACCAGCTCGGAGTCGTGCGTCTCCACCTCGAACAGCCCGGTCTTGTCGGCGCGGAACTCCACCGAGCCGGGCGTGCCGGCCGGCAGCCGGGCGCCCAGGTCGTAGCCGTGCACGTGCAACTCGTCGGCCACGTCGGAGGTGACGGTGATCCGGACCAGCTGGCCCTTACTGACGGTTACCCGTCCGGTCGGCGGATCGACCCGCTTCTTCGCGATCGTGACGGTGATCTGTTGGTCCACCGCGGCGGTGCTGGCGGAGGCGCTGGGCGTGCCGGTGGCCGTCGGGGTCGGCGCGGTGGGGGTGGCGCTCGACGGGGCGACGGACGTGGGCCCCGGCGAGGGGGTGGTCAGCGAGGGGTTGTCGTCCTGCCCGCAACCGGCGAGGAGCAGGGCGCCGAGGGTGGCGGCGGCGAGGGCGGCGGCGGTCCGGGTGGCGGGGGTACTGACGAACACGGGCGGACTCCGAACGACGCGAGGAGGACGGGTGTCGGGTTGATCGTCGGGGAGGAGAACTCTACGTCTTGTTCGGTGCCGGGGAAATGACCATGATGAACGAATGCGATCGAAGCTGGTCACTGTGCGTAGGGTCCTGAGCCGTGTCGTGGCGGCGCTGGCGGCGACCCTTGTGGTGTCGTTGCTGCTGCCTGTCGCCCCGGCGTCCGCGCACGGCCAGCTGGCGACCTCCACCCCGCTGAAGGGCACTGTCGTACGCGAGCCGCTGACCCAGTTGGCGTTGTACTTCACCGAGAAGCCGGCGTCCAACGCGCATTTCGCCATCAGCGGTCCGGACGGGTCGCGAGTGGACAACGGGTGGTCCTACGGTGAGCCGAAGCGACTGGACAAGCCGGTCACCGAGTACTTCATGGTCAACGGCGTGTTCGAGCCACGGCTCTACCACACCGGCTTCCCGGCCATGGTTACCGTCGCGCACTGGCCGGCGAAGGGTCGCTACACCGCCAGCTACCTCTCGGTCGCCTCGGACGGTGAGGCGGTGCGGGGCGAGGTGACCTTCGACTACCAGGGCCCGGGCACGCCGGCCCCGGCCGGCTGGTCGGCGCCCACGGCGGGGCCGGATCCGGCGCTGCTCGCCCAGGCCGAGGGCGAGGGATCGACCAACCCGGGGGCCACCGGCAGCCCGGTCGCCCCTACCGGCGCTGCGGCGGACGATCCGGCCGGCGCCACGCCGGAGCAACGCGGGGACGGCTTTCCGGCCTGGTTGGTCCCGGCCCTGATCGTCGTTGTGGTCTCGGCGATCGTGCTGGTGGCCGCCCGTCGTCGGCCCGCGGCGCGCGGAGCCGCCACTGTGGATCGCCGATCCGTCGGCGGGGCGGGCCGGGGCGGAGCCGCAACCCGCACGTCTGCCAACCCGACCCGGAAGAGCGGCAATCGAGCCGGCGGTCCGGCGCGGCGCGGACGGCGTTAGACAGTCGCAATAGCCGGGCACTCTTCGCGTACGGTGGCGAACTTTCGCACGGACATAGGAAACTTTTGATGTATCGAGGCGAAGCCATGGACAGTCCAATCGAAACGCCTTAATGTTCCGAGCCATCCACCCGGTGTTTCCGCAACGTCACTCGTCGGCGTCGAGGACGTTACGGAGCCGGGCCGACGGCCATCCTCACCGCTGATCCACGCCGGCCGTCGGACACTCCACTGCCTCCTGGAGGAACGATGGGCACACGCCTGCTACGCCGACTCCACCATCCCGTCCTGGGTGCGCTGGCACTCGTCCTCGCCGCCGGTCTCTGGGCCGTCCCCGCCAACGCCGCTCCCGCACAGGAACCGGGTGTCACGCTGCGCGTCTTCGACGTGCAGGTGCCGCTGTCCGAGCTGTGCACGCTCAAGCCCGCCCAGACCCCGAACGTCGACAAGCTGATGTCCACCATCAACTGGACCTCGGCGGCCGACTTCGGCTTCGAGGACAACTTCGTCTCGCAGGTGCTCGGCAACATCACCACCACCCAGGCCGGCAGCCACACCTTCCGGCTCAGCAGCGACGACGGCTCCAAGCTGTCGATCGACAACGCCGTAGTGATCAACCATGACGGCCTGCACGGTGCGACCCCGCCGAAGGAGGGCACCGTCACCCTCACCGCCGGCCTTCACGCGCTGCGCATCGACCACTTCGAGCGTGGGGGCGGGCAGCAGATCACGCTGGAGTGGAAGACTCCCGGTTCGTCGACCTTCGTGGTCGTACCGAACTCGGCGCTGAGCACCGACGCCGGCGTGGTCCGGGTGACCGCACCCGGGCGCAAGGAGTGCGAGGGTGTCTCCGACACCCCCGGCGACGGCCTGCCGCTGACCGGCGTACACCCCGGCTACACAGTGACCAACCTGCGGCCCAGCGGCTTCCAGCCGAAGGTCACCGGCATGGACTGGCTGGCCGACGGCCGGCTGGTCGTCAGCACCTGGGGCGGCAGCGACCAGTCCGGCACCTCGCAGGACGGCGAGGTCTGGATCCTCGGCAACACCGGCGGGTCGACAACCCCGGGCAACGTGACCACCAAGAAGATCGCCGGCGGCCTCAAGGAACCGATGGGGCTCAAGGTCGTCGACGGGGTGGTCTACGTGACCGAGAAGCAGCGGTTGACCCGGCTGGTGAACACCGGCGGTGACGAGGTGGCCGAGCGCCTGGAGACCGTCGCCACCTGGCCGTACGGCGGCAACTTCCACGAGTTCGCGTTCGGCCTGCTCTACCAGGACGGGTTCTTCTATCTGAACCTGTCGGTGTCGATCAACTCTGGCGGCGCCACCACCAACCCGCAGCCCGCGACCAACCGGGGCACCACCCTCAAGGTCAACAGGGACACCGGCGCGGTCAGCTACGTCGCCGGCGGCCTACGGACGCCACACGGCATCGGCTGGGGCCCGGAGGGCGGCATCTTCGTCACCGACAACCAGGGCGGCTGGCTGCCCTCGTCGAAGCTGGTGCACGTCAAGCAGGGCCGGTTCTTCAACCACTTCACGAACCCGGCGGGTCCGTTCGACACCGCTCCGGTCACGCAGCCGGTGCTGTGGATGCCGCAGAACGAGATCGCCAACTCGCCCAGCACGCCGCTCTACCTGACCAGCGGTCGCTACGCCGGCCAGTTCGTCATCGGTGACGTGACCTACGGCGGCCTGCAACGGGCGAATGTGGAGAAGGTCAACGGCGAGTACCAGGGTGCGCTGTTCCGGCTCACCCAGGGCCTGGAGGCGGGTGTCTCCGAGGTCAACGTCGGCCCGGACGGCGCGATCTACGTCGGTGGGCTCGGCGCGGGCGGCAACTGGGGGCAGACCGGCAAACTGTCGTACGGCCTGCAGAAGCTCACCCCGAACACCGCCACCACGTTCGAGATGCTCGCGATGCGCGCCACCACGACCGGCTTCGAGGTGGAGTACACCCAGCCGGTGTCGACGGCGACCGCCGCCGAGCTGGCCGCGCGCTACAAGCTCAAGCAGTGGCGGTACGTGGCGACGTCGAACTACGGCGGGCCGAAGATCGACGAGGAGACGCTGACCGTCACCTCGGCCACCCTCTCGGCGGACGGCAAGAAGGTCAGCCTCACGGTGCCCGGTCGCAAGGCCGGCCGCGTGGTGCACCTGCGCTCGCCGCGCCCGTTCACCTCCACCAGCGGCGAGTCCCTGTGGAGCACCGAGGCGTGGTACACGCTCAACTCGATCCCGGGCAGTCCCCCGCCGCCGACCGGCGGCACCATCACCGGCGTCGGCGGCAAGTGCCTGGACGTCGACAACGCTGGCACCGCCGACGGCACGAAGATCCAGCTCTGGACCTGCAACGGCACCACCGCGCAGTCGTGGACGAAGGTCGGCGACACGTACCGGGTGCTGGGCAAGTGTCTGGACGTGGACAACGGTGGCACCGCCAACGGCACGAAGGTTCAGCTCTGGACCTGCAACGGCACCGCCGCGCAGGTCTGGCAGCCGCAGGCCGACGGGTCGATCCGCAACCCGCAGTCCGGCAAGGTTCTGGAGGCCGCCGGCGGTAGCAGCGCCGACCGTACCCAGATCCAGCTCGGCACGTACGCGGGCGGCGCACATCAGAAGTGGGTGGTCAGTAGCGGGGTAACCGGCTGACCTCGGACGAAGGGGCGCGGTCTGACCGGCGGGTCAGGCCGCGCCCCGGCCGTTCGCGGCGCGAAGATCTCCGCTCAGCGGAACAGCACCGGCCGGTTCCCCCGGGCGCCGACGAGATGGCCCCGGATGTTGATGTCCTCGATCGAGTCGGTCTCCCACACCCCCCGGGTGGTCAGGTCGGTCATCACCCCGTTGCGCCAGAGGAACGGACGCCACGCCGCGGTGGTGGTGCTCTGGCCCACCACCTCGCCCCGGTCGTTGATCGCGGTGGCGCGGCTCCAGTAGCCACCGAGCGTGCCGAGGTCGGTCAACGTCCCGTTCTGCCAGCGGAACGCCCGCCCGTTCGCCGCGCCCACCACCTGGCCCCGGTTGTTGACCCCGAGGGCCTCGCTGCCGATCTGCGTGAACACCCCGTCGCGCAGCCGGCCACCGACGCAGGTGCACGGGTAGTCCTGCGGCGGCACATTGAACCCGCCCACCACGTCGCCCGCGTTGTTGAAGTCGGTGGTGAACTCGTAGAAGTACTCCCGACCCAGGTCGGTGAAGACCCCGTTGCGCCACAGGAAGCGGTGCGGCATGTCGCCGGCCGGTTCGCTGGTGCCGAGCACCTGCCGCCGGTCGTTGACGCCGATCGCCACGCTGTTCTCCCCGCCCAGCGTGCCCAGGTCGTGGAGCTGACCGTCGCGCCAGAGCACCGCGCGGGTCAGGTAGTCCGAGCCGAAGGAGGTGATCGCCACGTCACCGAACTCGTTGACGTCCACGGCGCTGGAATCCGTGTCGCCAGGTAGCACGCCCAGGTCGGTGATGACACCGTGGCGCCAGAGCACGGCGTGCCGGGCGCCGCCCGCGACGGTGCTCCAGCCGACGATGTCGCCGCGGTCGTTCATCGCCGTCGCAGCGCCGTCACCCCCGCTCAGGGTGCCGAGGTCGACGACCCGATAGCTGTGCGGGGACGCGGTGGCGGGAGCGGGAGCGAGGGTGATCAGCACGACGACTGTCGTCGCTGCGGTCAGCAGGGGACGCGGGGACACCATGGACGCCAAGGGGGACGCTCCTCGGATCGGAGCGGCGACGACCCGGCGGACGGGCGCGGGGGCACCACCACTGCGCGTTCGATCGGTAACGCACAGTAGATCCGCTGTCGTGGTGCGGCGCCAGGGACCGAACGGTCACGACGCCCGAGGCGCGCGGCGGTGGGGGCGTCGGTCAGGGGCCGTGCGGCAGCGGTTGCGCCAGCGCCCGCAGGTCCGCCGGGAGTTGGGCGAGGGCGTCCTCGAACTCCCGGTGCCCGACCACGCGGTGCATCGTCTGGAGCACCGCGCGGGTGCCGCGCTCGGCGGCCGGACGGTCGATCCCGGCGCGGTCGGCCACCCGGCGCAGGAACTCGTCGTAGCCGAACGTTTCCGGCGGCTCGGCGGCCTTGACCAGCAGCGGGCTCAGCTCGTCGGCCAGGTGGGGGGCCAACGCGCCCGCCTCCCCGCCGCTGAGCCGCTCGGTGAGGGTCCGCAGGACCGCCTCGGTGAGCGGGCGCGCCTGCTCCGGCGGGAGACCCGCCCGTGCCGCAACCTTGTCGACGAACGCCAGCTCGGCCATGCCCCCGCCCTTCGCTTTCGGAAACGCGTGGCTACCCGGGCCCACCGGCAGCAAACCCGGCAACCGCAGCGGGATGGTTCTGCTGGTTGCTCCGCGCGGTGCCGTCGGCTTCTCGTACGGTGAGGTCGGACCGGGAACCCGACGGCTGCCCGACGGCGGCCCGTGCCGCAGGAGGAGCAGATGGCCCTCGACCTGCCCGACGTGATCGACCGGTACTTCCGGGCCGTCAACGACCGGGACCTGGACGCCTTCGTCGCCTGTTTCGCGGACACCGCGAGCGTCGCCGACGAGGACCGCCTGTACGACGGGCGGGCCTCGATCCGCGCCTGGCGACAGAAGACGATGGACGCCTACTCGTACACGGCGGAGCCGGTCCGGGTCACGGCGCAGGCCGGCGACTCGTACCTGGCCGTCACCCGGGTGTCCGGTGACTTCCCCGGCAGCCCGATCGAGCTGCGGTACCGGTTCACGCTGCGCGACGGGCTGATCGGCGCCCTGGACATCCGTCCCTGACGGCGGGTTCCGCTGCCGAGGCCGCGAGGCTGGTCGGACCCGCCCGCAGGTGATCAACCGCCGAACGGACGAGACAGTCAAGAGGGCAGTGGGTGACATGATGTGGCGACAACAGCTGTCGCTACGAGAAGGGTTCCGGCTGCCCGATGGCGCACTTCGAGGCTCGCACGACCACGACACCCGCGCGGAACGCGGTGCCGCTGGCCGGGCAGCCGCACCGGGCGGGCTGATGCGGGGCGAGCGACGGGAGACCGTGGCCGAGCAGAGTGTCCCCACCCACGCGGCGGACACCATGGCGTATCAGCTGGCGACCGACATACGAGCGCTGCGCGCGTTCGTCAGCGCCGGGGCGCTGGCCCGTGGCCTGTCGGCCGAGCGGGTGGAGCTGTTGACGCTGGCGGTCAGCGAGCTGGCCACCAACACGTTGCAGCACACCACCGGCGGCGGCTGGGTACGGCTCTGGGCAGAGCCGGATCAGCTGTTCTGCGACGTGGTCGACCAGGGGCCGACGCGGGCGTTCGGCCGGAGCATGCCGGCCGCCGACTCGGTACGGGGTCGCGGGCTGGCGATCGTGGAGCAGATCTGTGACGAGGTAGCGGTGCTCACCAGTCCCGGGGAGACCGTCGTACGGATTCGCCTGAGTCTGTGAACGTCGGCGGCGATCCCTACCCACCCGGGTCGGGTTGGCTGCCACAATGCGGACAGCCCGGGCCGACGGTGGCACCGGGTCGGACCAGAACGGGAGGACGCCACGATGCCGGACAGCGCACGCGAGGCTGAGCTGCTCGACGCCGAGCGCACCCTGCAGGCCGCCCAACGGGCCGGTGACGTCGCCGCCCTCGATCAGCTGCTGGTCGACCAGCTGATCGCGGTCGGCCCGGACGGGCGTACCCACAGCAAGCAGGACGACCTGGCCTCCCACCGGGACCGCCGCTTGAGCGTCGAGGAGTTGGTGGAGGAGGAGCTGGACCTGCTCGTCGTCGGAGCGACGGGGGTGACGTTCTTCCTGGGCCGGGTGTCCGGCGTCTCCGAGGGGGTGCCATTCGCTGCGCGGCTGCGCTACACCCGGACGTGGGTCCACGACGACCCGCACGGCTGGCGGGTCCTGGCCGCACACATCAGCCCGGTCTGACTCATCCGCCGTCCTCGTCGTCCTCGTCGAGCAGGCCCTGCTCGTCGAGGAACGCGAACCACCGGTCGTCGGCGGGGGTCAGGTCGGCGTAGCCCGGCCCCAGCAGGTAGTAGTCCACGAAGGATTCCACGTCGGGGGCGAGCTCCTCGAACGCGTCGGACATGAACCACTCGGTGCCGGTGGGCGGGAAGTACCAGATCGCTCCCGTGCCGCGATCCATGAAGATCGGCTCGTCGCTGCGGACGCCGACCACCAGCCAGCCCGCCCGGTCCTGCGGAATGGACGAGAAGTCCGGCGCGTATTCCAGGTGGTACTGCATCCCCGCGAGGGTCGACGAGGACACCAGCTCGACCCGACCCGCCCGCAGCCCGTCGGCCACCAGCAGGAGGTCGCGCAGGCCGGCCGGGAGCCCCGCCGGTACGGCGTCGATGGCCGCCCCCTCGCCGAACTCGGCGTAGGCCAGGCTGTCCGGCACATCGGCCAGCTCAGCCCGCAGCTCCTCGATGAGCTGCCGCAGCTCGAGGTTCAACGCACCACCTCTGTTTCGGATGAGGTCCCGTCCGGCATCGCCCCCGGCTGCCCGGAGACCTGCGAGCCGCTGCGCGGTTTGGTTCTACCACGCACCAGCTCGCCAGAGCGTCACCTCGCCGAATCGACCAGCCGGGCCGTCACCGTCGAGTCCTTTCCTCAGCTCACGACGGCGTCGATCGCGCCGACGCGCAGGGTGCCGTCGTTGAGGGGCGTACAGCGGATGCCGCCGGTGGTACGCAGCGCCTTCCACGTCCCCGGACCGACGGTGACGTCCATCCAGGCGCACGGTCGGGCCGCCCGGTTGACCCGCAGGCTGACCGGGCCGTCGCCGGAGTCCAGCACCAGCACCCTGCCGATCAGCTCGTCCACGGCGATCCCGGTGGTGAGGATGTTGCGCCGCACCTCGGCCAGGCCGATGCCGACCGGCAGCGACTCCTGGGCGATGACGGTGACGCTGGCGTCGCGGTGTGCCTGCTGGCCGAAGTACCGGTCGCCGACGATGCCGAGGCCGGCCCGGATCCGGACCACGTCGACCAGCTCGCCGGGCGGGGCCGGTGCCGGGCCGTCGGCGGGCCGGCCCAGGAAGCGGTGCACGGGCGAGGCCAGCAACTCGACGATCTCCGGCATGGCAGGAATTCTACGAACCGGACCGGGCCCGCCGGGGCAGGTCGACGGATGAGCCGGTGGGGACGGCGGCGTGAGCCGTCGCCGTCCCCACCGTGACCCGGTTCAGGCCGGCGTGCCGGTGACGGTCAGGTTGCGCAGTCGGCCCACGTTGTCGAACGAGCCGAAGCCGACCCGGCCCGAGCCGAACGTGGTGTCCTTCGCGGTCAGCAGCGGGTCCCGGTGCCCGTCGACGTAGACGGCGATCTCACCGGTGGACGGCAGGTGCACCACCCGAACCCGGTGCCAGTCGGCATCGGTGATCGCCGGGTTGGCGCCCCGGGAGCGGCCGTTCCACTGGTGGTCGATGCGTTCCCGGTCGGCGTTGTTCACCTTGAAGATGCCGTTGTGCGGATAGATCGTGTTGTCGGTGGAGAGGTGGGCGTAGTAGAACTCGGTGTCCGAGCGCCAGCCGAAGACGATGATCACGTCCCGGTTGGTGATTTCCACCGGCGTGTCGAGTCGTACCTGGGCGTCGACCCGCACCGACGACCACGCCGGGCCGTTGGTCAGCACTGCGTACTCGAAGGGCCGGCGCGGACCCGGCCGGCTCTCCCCGGCCTCGGCCAGGATGACCTGGTCGCCGGTGAACTGCCACTTCGCCGGCGTCACCGGCGCCCAGCTCGCGGCGCCCGTGGTGCGACGGACTGTGACGTCCCCGACGTCACCGCTGGCGAACTCCCGGGTACCGGTCACCTTCCAGACCTTTCCGTTGGCCTTCGCGACGACGTAGAGCTCACCGGTGGCGTCGGTGCCAAAGCGCAGGTCCACCCGGTTGGGGTCACCGGGCGCGCCCGGTGCGGACAGGTCGCGCATCCGGACCGGGGTGCCCGCCGCGTCGAAGAGCGCGAGCTGGTGGATCGTGGCCAGCCCTCGGCCCCGGCGCATCTCGTTGGCCTCGGTGTAGAGCACCCGGCCGTCGACCAGGTCGCCGAAGACGTACTTGCCGCGCAGCGCGGGCAGCGCCCGCCCCCGGTAGACGAACCCGCCGGCCACCGCGACACCGACGTCGTCGGTGCAGTTCCAACCGGCGGCGGGGTCGTGGTCGTACGCGGCGACCGGGTAGGTGTAGCCGTACCTGTCGTCGTCGGCGGGCAGCGGGAGCAGCCGGTCGCAGGGGTTCGTGGCCGCCTTGTCGAAGACGAAGGAACCCTCGCGCTCGCTCCAGCCGAAGTTGTCCCCGGCACGGACCTCGTAGATCGCCTCGACTGCGTGTTCACCGATGTGCCCGAGGTACATCCGGCCGGTCGCCCGGTCCCAGCTGAACCGGTGCGGGTCGCGGAAACCCACCGCGTAGAGCTCGCCGAGCGCGCCGGCCCGGCCGACGAAGGGGTTCGCGGGCGGGATGCCGTAGCGCCCGTTCGCGGAGTTGGTGCCCCGGGGGTCGATCCGCAGCAGCTTGCCGTGCGGCAGGGCCAGGTTCTGCGGGTCGGTGTTGCGGGCACCCTGGCCACCGTCGCCGACGGCGAGGTACAGCAGGCCGTAGTCGCGGTCGTGGCGCTTGGCCGTGGGGTTGAAGTTGATCTCCTGGATGCCGTGCACCTGGCCGCCGAAGCCGATGCGCAGCACCTCCCGGTGCGTACCGGCGAAGATGGGAGCGGCCGGATCGGTCGCCGTCCACTCGGTGATGACACCGTGGAAGAGCGTGTTGGGCTGGGCGTAGTCCGGGGTGACGGTCGTCGTCGAGGCCAACTCGGTGTGGATGGTGTAGAACCGGCCGTTCACCCCGAACTCCGGGTGGAACGCGACGTACCCGAAGCCCTGGCCGAGCCCGCGACCGGAGAAGAACCGCGGCGCGAACGTCGCGGCCACGTCCAGGTAGACGTGCGGCACCCCGCTCTCGACCAGGTAGAGGCTGCCGTTGAGGTCGGGCACCGCCCGCCGGCCGGAGCCGTCGGGCACCTCCATGATGGTGTTGATCCGGGCGGTACGCATGAGCCGCGCGTCGGTCGGCGCCGGCGTGGGGTACGACTGCGGGAAGCTGGCGTACTCGCTGAGGACCAGCCCGAGTCGGGACTGGACCGGCATCTCGGGGATCGGGTCGTCGACCGCGTCGGCGGCTCGCGCGGGCGAGGCGACCAGTGTGGACAGGATCAGCACGAGGGCGGTGAGGCCGGCCCTCACTGTGGGCCGGCGGACGGTGCCGGCGCGGCGGTGCTGGGTGCGCACGCGTGTCTCCTTCTCGGTGGGACGGTGCCGAGGGTGGTCAGCGGGCAAGGTGGCGGTACTGCCTCCGTACGTCGTTCGCGGAGACCACACTGTCGAGGAACATCAGGCCGTCCATCCGGCAGTCGCACGGGTTGCGCTCAAGGGTGTCCTGGGGAAAGCTGCCGCCGATCTTGATGCCCCGGGGGTCGGACGCGGTGGTCACGTGCGGGCCCGGCCCGGACACCAGCCACGGGTCGTCGGTGCGGGTGTAGAAGCCGTCCACCGGTTCGCCGTTGCGGTAGAGGGCGAGCGCGCCGGTGTTGAAGTCGAAGGTGGCGGCCAGGTGCACCCACTCCCCCACCGGCAGCAGCTCGCGCCAGTTCCGGGTGGCGGCGAAGGTCTGCGAGTTGCCGCCGTCGAGCCGCCGGCCGAGCGCGACGAGACGCAACTCCCCGTCGACGTCGATCAGCTCCAGCAGGGCGCGGACGCCGTGGCCGTCGGAGTCGCCGGTCAGCACTCCGGCCAGCCCGATCGCGTTGTACCTGTCGTTCGGGTCGGCGGTGGTGGAGTTGGGTAGCGGGCTGTCCGTGTTCAGCTTGAACCAGCCCATGACCGTGGTGCCGGCGGTGGCGCTGAAGGCACGCAGGGTCCGCACCCCACTGGCCGACCAGGTGCCGGCCTTCCAGTCGTCGTTGCCGGCGACGGCGGGGGCGACCTGCCGGGTCTGCACCGCGTTGCGGCTGCCCCGGTAGGCGCGGTCCGGCACCCGCATGGCGGCACCGCCGTTGATCAGCTCGATCTCGGTGCCGGAACGCCCCTGGTCGCGTTCGAGGGCGGGGTCGCCGGGCACCGGGTGGTCGAAGTCGTACGCGGCGACCAGGTGCGCGCGCAGCGCCGGGTGGACGTCGGACGGGATGCTGCGATCCGCCTGGGCCGGTGGCGCGCTGGCGCCGGTCAGTGCGCCGATCGCCAGGAGGGAGACGGCCGCTCGTCGGGCCCTGGACATGGCTGTCACCTCGTTTCGCGGCATGCCGGATGCCGGTCACGTAAGCGCTTACGAAAGCGCTTACGTACCCTAGGCTTCGATCGACGCCACTCGCAACAGATCGGATGGCATGGATGTTTCCGGAGGATTGCGGATGCCCAGGGCCAGCCGGCGGCCGCGCCTTGTGGACGTCGCCGAACACGCCGCCGTCTCGCTGGCGACCGCCTCCCGCGCCCTCACCGGACGTGCGGGGGTCAGCACCGAGGTGGCCGACCGGATCCGGCAGATCGCCCGTGAACTGGGCTACGTGGCCAACCCGTACGCCCGCACCCTGGCCGGCGGGGCCACCTCCACTGTGGGGTTGATCGTCCATCAGGTCGACGACCCGTACTTCGCCGAGATCGCCGCCGGGGTCATCCAGCTCGCCGCCGAGCAGGGGCTGCTCGTGCAGATCTGCCAGTCCGGCCGCGACCCCGACTACGAGCTGCAACAGCTGCGCCACCTGATCGCCCAGCGGGTCGGCATCGTCCTGATCAGTGGCTCCGGCTACGACGACCCACGGATGGAGAGCGCGGCCCGCGCCGAGCTGGCCGCGTTCCAGGACCACGGCGGACGGGCCGCCGCCATCGGACGGCACGCGCTCGGTGTCGACACCGTCCTGCCGGACAACGAGGCCGGCGGCCACGCGCTCGCCCAGCACCTGATGGATCTCGGCCACCGGCGGATCGCTGTCGCCGCGGGCAGCGCCGGCCTCACCACGGTCGCCGACCGGCTGGACGGAGTGTCGTCGGCCCTGCGGCAGCGCGGGCGCTCCCCCGCCGACCTCGTCGTCGTGCACAGCGACTTCACCCGCGGCGGGGGGCGTGCCGCCGCCGAGCAAATCCTCAACGAGCATCCCGAGACGACGGCGATCGTCGCGCTCAACGACGTGATGGCCATGGGCGTGCTGTCGACGTTGCGGTCCCGCCGCGTGCCGGTGCCCGCGCGAATGTCAGTGGTCGGCTTCGACGACGTCTCCGTGGCGGCCGACCTCGCGCCCAGCCTCACCACCATCCGCCTGCCGATGACCGAGATGGGCCGCACGGCACTCACCCTCGCGCTCAAGCCGCGCACGACACGACCCCGCCGCCGTCCCACCGGACACCTGCTGGTCGTCCGCGACTCGACCGGGCCCGCACCGAGGACCTGACCGACGCCACCCCGATCACACCGCCAGGGCCGCCCGGACCTCCCGTTCGGCCGTGACGCCCCCGTCGCCGTGCGAGGTGACCCGACCGGACTCCAGCACGTGGTATCGGTCCGCCACCCGCAGCGCGAAGCCCAGGTGCTGCTCGACGAGGAGCACACTGAACCCGGACTGCCGGGTCAACTCGACGATCCGCTCCTGGATCTCCGCGACCACCGACGGCTGGATGCCCTCGGTCGGTTCGTCGAGCATCAGCAGCCGCGGCCGGGTGATCAGGGCACGGGCGATGGCCAGCTGCTGGCGCTGACCGCCGGAGAGCAGCCCGGCACGACGCCGCAGCAACGGGCGCAACGCCGGAAACAGATCCAGCACCTCCGCAGTGGCCACCGCCCCGTCGCGCCGGCCGTCGGCGACCAGCCGCAGGTTCTCCGCCGCGGTCAGGTGCGGAAAGCACTGCTGACCCTGCGGGACGTACGCCATCCCCCGCGCCACCCGCTCGTGCGGCCCGGCGCGGGTGACGTCCTCGCCGTCCAGCTCGACGGTGCCGGCACTCGGGCGCAGCAGCCCGGCCGCGACCCGCAGCAGGGTGCTCTTGCCGGCACCGTTGTGCCCGAGCACGGTGGCCACCCCGTCGGGCGGGACCGCCAGATCGACCCCGTGCAGCACCCGGGAGCGCCCGTACCCGGCGTGCACCCCGCGCAGCGTCAACATCATGCCTCCAGGCCGGTGCGGGCCGACCCGGCGTCGACCGGGTGGCCAAGGTAGACCTCCTGCACGCGCGGGTCCGCCTGGACCTGCGCGACAGTGCCCTCGCTGAGCACCCGGCCGGCGTGCAGCACTGTGACGCTGCGCGCGAACCGACGCAGGAAGTCCATGTCGTGCTCGATCACGACGACGGTGCGATCCCGACTCACCAACTCCAGCAGAGCGCCGGTGGCGTCGCGTTCCTCGTGGCTCATCCCGGCGACCGGCTCGTCCAGCAGCAACAGCCGCGCGTCCTGCACCAGCAACATGCCGATCTCCAGCCACTGCTTCTGGCCGTGCGCCAGCGTCCCGGCGAGGTCCGCGGCGCGCCCGGCCAGACCGATGGTCTCCAGCGCGGCGGCCACCTCGTCGGGCACACCCCGGCGACGGCGGGCCAGGGTCGCCCAGCTACGCCGGGCGCCCGCCGCGATGTCGAGGTTCTGCAACACCGACAGCTCCTCGAAGACCGTCGAGGTCTGGAAGGTCCGCCCGATGCCGAGCCGGCTGATCCGGTGCACCGGCCGGCCGAGCAGTTCCTCGTCACCGAACCGGACCGAGCCGGTGGCCCGGACCAGACCGGTGATCGCGTCGACCAGTGTGGTCTTGCCGGCGCCGTTCGGCCCGATCAGGAACCGGATGTCACCGGCGGGCACCTCCAACGAGACGCCGTCGACCGCGGTGAAGCCGTCGAAGCTGACCCGCACGTCACGGACGAACAACCCGTCCAACCGCTCGCCGCTCATGCCGCCGGCACCTCCGTCCGCTCGGCGCGTCGTCGGCCCAGCGACAACCGCCCGCGCCGCAACGGCTGCGCGGCGACGTCGCGGCGGCGGGCCAACGCCCACAGCGACGCCAGACCGCCGGGAAGGAACGCCACCACGACCACGAAGAGCAACCCCTGAAGGTACGTCCAGGTGCCCGGGAAACGCTCGGAGAGGGCGGTACGCGCCCAGGCCACCGCCACCGCGCCGAGCACCGGCCCGAGCAGTGTCGCTCGGCCGCCCACGGCGACGCCGATGACGAACTCGATCGACGGGACGATGCCGATCAGCGCGGGCGAGATGATGCCCACCGCCGGCACGAACAGCGCCCCGGCCAGCCCGGCCATGCCCGCCGCCACCACGTACGCCACCAGCTTGACCGACGCCGGGTCGTAGCCCAGGAAGCGGACCCGTTCCTCACCGTCGCGGACCGCCACCAGCAGCTCGCCGTAGCGGCTGTGAATGAGCTGACGGGTGAGCGCGAGCAACGCCAGCAGCGTCCCGGCGATGATGAAGTACACCATCCGCTGGTTGACCGGGTCGTCCAGGTCGTAGCCGAAGAAGCCCTTGATGTCGGTGAGCCCGTTGGTGCCACCCGTGGTCCCCTGCTGGCCGATCAGCAGGATCACCATCGCGGCGGCGAGCGCCTGACTGAGGATGGCGAAGTAGGCGCCGCGGACCCGGCGACGGAAGACCAGCGAGCCGAGCCCGAAGGCGACCGCCATCGGCAGCAGCACCGTGGCGGGCAGCGCGAACCACGGGCTGGCGAACGGCCGCCACCACAGCGGCAGCTCGTCGAGTTGCCCGTACAGCTGCATGAAGTCGGGCATCCCACCCGGACCCGCGTCGGCGAGCTTGAGGTGCATGGCCATCGCGTAGCCGCCGAGGCCGAAGAAGACGCCCTGGCCGAGGGTGAGCATCCCGCCCCGGCCCCAGGCGATCCCGATGCCGACCGCGACCATGGCGACGCAGAGGTACTTGGCGAGCAACGCCAGCCGGAAGTCCGACAACACCAGTGGGGCGACGGCGAACAGCAGCGCCGCGCCGAAGGCGAAGCCGGCCAGCGTCCGTAGCCGCGAGCGGCCGGCGGGCCGGCCCGGTGGTACGGCGCCGGCAGGCGCCGGGCGGACGGCGGTGCTGGGTGGCGCGGGGGTGACGGCGGTCATGCGAGGCTCCTGGTCCGCAGGGTGAACAGGCCCTGTGGCCGCCACTGGAGGAACGCGACGATCGCCACGAACACGATCACCTTGGCGACGCTGAGGGTGGTGAGGTACTCCCCGGTGGCCTGGAGCACGCCGAGGGCGAAGGCGACGATCACACTGCCCTTGAGCTGGCCGATCCCGCCGACCACGACGACCAGGAAGGCGTCGATGATCAGGTTGGTGCCCATGGTCGGGCCGATCGGGCCGAGCAGGGTGAGGGCCACCCCGGCGAGCCCGGCCAGGCCGGAGCCGAGGAAGAAGGTCGTCCGGTCGACCCGGGAGGTGGCGATACCGGAAACGGCGGCGAGGTCGCGGTTCTGCACCACCGCGCGGATACGACGTCCGAGTGGGGTGAGTCGCAGCGCCAGGGTGAGCGCCGCGACGGCGGCCAGCGCCAGGGCCAGGATGAACAGCCGGTTGTTGGCGATGGTCAGCCCGCCGGGCAGCGCCACGTTGCCGGTGAGCAGCTCGGGCGCGCGGGTCTGCACGTTCGGGCTGCCGAAGATGTCCCGGGCCAGTTGTTGCAGGATCAGTGACACACCCCAGGTGACCAGCAGGGTGTCCAGTGGCCGGGCGTAGAGCCGGCGGATGAGCAGCACCTCCAGCAGGACACCCATGGTGCCGGCGACCACGAACGCCACCGGCAGCGCGACAGCCAGCGACAGGCCGGCGCCGGTGATGCTCTGTTGCAGAACGTAGGTGGTGTACGCGCCGGCCATGATGAACTCACCGTGCGCCATGTTGATCACGTTCATCTGGCCGAAGGTCAGCGCGAGGCCGAGCGCGATGAGCAGCAGCACCGCGCCGATGCTGATGCCGGTGAAGAGTTGACCGAAGAGGACTGTCACTGTGGGTACTCCGAACTGCTGGTCGGGTGGCCCGGGCGGAGCGCGCGGCAACGCGTTCCGCCCGGGCCGGCGTCGTCAGCTCAGGCCGCTCGCCCACGGGTAGGTCTTGAGGTACGGGTCCGGCGCGACCGGCTTGCCGGAGTTCCACACCTCGGTGATCAGGCCGTCCGCGCCGATCTTGCCGATCCGGGCGGTCTTGGCGATGTGCTGGGTCTTGCCGTCGACGGTGACCAGGCCCTCCGGCGCGTCGAAGGTGATCCCGTCCGAGGCGGAGCGGACCTTCTCCACGTCGAAGGCGCCGGCCTTCTCGACCATCGCCTTCCACAGGTGCACGGCGACGTACGCCGCCTCCATCGGATCGCTGGTCGGCTTGTCCGCGCCGTACTTCGCCTTGTACGCGGCCACGAACTTCGAGTTCGCGGCGCCCGGGGTGGTCTGGTAGTAGTTCCAGGCCGTCAGCTGGCCCTCCAGGTACTGGGTGCCGATGCCCTTGACCTCTTCCTCGGCGATCGACACCGACACCACCGGCATCGCGGCGGCGCTCAGGCCCGCGGACTTGTACTCCTTGAAGAAGGCCACGTTGCTGTCACCGTTGAGCGTGTTGAACACCGCGTCCGCGCCGGACGATTTGACCTTGTTGACGATGGTGCCGAACTCGGTGGAGCCCAGCGGCGCGTAATCCTCACCCAGCACTGTCATCCCGTTCGCGGCCGCGTACGCCTTGATGATTTTGTTGGCGGTCCGCGGAAAGACGTAGTCGCTACCGACCAGATAGACCGACTTCGCGCCCTGCGACTTGAGGTAGTCCAGCCCGGGAACGATCTGCTGGTTGGTCGTCGCCCCGGTGTAGAAGATGTAGGGCGACTGCTCAAGTCCCTCGTACTGCACGGGGTAGAACAGCAACGCCTTGTTCTTCTCGAACACCGGCTTGACCGCCTTGCGGCTGGCCGAGGTCCAACAGCCGAAGACGGCGGCCACCCGGTCCTCGGAGATGAGCTTCTCGGCCTTCTCCGCGAAGGTGGGCCAGTCCGAGGCGCCGTCCTCACCGACCGGCTGGATCTTCTTGCCGAGGACTCCGCCGGCCGCGTTGATCTCTTCGACGGCGAGCATGATGGAGTCGCGGACGGTGACCTCGCTGATCGCCATGGTCCCGGAGAGCGAGTTGAGCAGGCCCACCTTGACGGTGTCGCCGGACACGTCGGCGGTGACGCCGGTAGCGCCGCCCTCGTCGGTGGTCTTGCTGCCGCACGCGGTCATCGCGGCCGCGGCGACCAGGGTCATGGCACCCGCCAGGATGCGGCGGCCCCGGAATAATGACATCTACTCTCCCTGCGGTGCACTCAAGTGGCGAAAGGACGGTCGGTGCGGTCCGATGGAGCTGACGTGGGCGATGCCAAGGTCGACGGGTGGACGCCGCGCGGGGCACCGGATCGGATATGGGCACCGAAAGCGTCGACCGGCATGATTGCGCGGGTGTTTCCCAGTCCTTAATTGACTGTTTCCGAGCGACCGTCGAGGCGCGCACGAAAAACGGCCGACACCGTTGGGGAGGAAACGGTGTCGGCCGTTGGGAAAGACGCAGAATAGTGCCACCACAATGGTCGACGGACGAATCCGCCAACGGTGGGCACGCAATGGTGAGATCTGGCCCCGTGGCCAGATACTTCACCCAGGAAGCATCTTAGGACGGGATCGGGTGGCGCTGTCAAGGGTCGGGCGTACCGACTGCCGTACCCGGTTCAGAGCTGGGCGAGCACTGTGAAGTCGAGCCCGTCGGCCTCGGCCAGGTAGATGCGCTGCCGGACGTGCCGCTGACGCAGCCGCAACCGCCCACGCGGCCCGTGGTAGGCGACCGTGTCGGCGGCCGTCTCGATGGCCCGTACGTCGAGGGTGCGGGCCTGGCCGATCAGTGCGGCGAGCAGCATGACGCCCTCGTAGCAGGACTCCCCCAGGCTGCCCAGCGGCGGCGCCTCCACCCCGAAACGCCGTGCGAACTCGCCGTGGAAGTCGAGATTCTCCTGGGTGACCAGCCCGGCGAAGAAGCCCGCCGTGCTGTACAGCCTCCGGGTCGCGCCGGCGCCGCTGGCCAACAGCATGTTCTCGTCCATCAGGGTGCTCAGCCGCAGGCAGCGCTGATCCAGGCCGGATCGGGCGAACGCGCGGTTGAACCGCACCGCGTCGGCACCGACCAGCAGCATCAACACCGCGTCCGCGTCACTGTGCTCGATGCGGCGCAACACCTCGGTGAAGTCGTGCGCGTCCAACGGCAGGAAGTGCCGGCCCACCACCTGCCCACCGCCGCGCAGCGCGTACCGCTGGGCCGCCCGCGACGTACGGCGCGGCCACACGTAGTCGTTGCCCACCACGAACCAGCGGCGCACACCCTGCTCCCCGGCGAGCAGCCGCATCGCGGGCCACAGTTGGGCATCCGGCGTCTCGCTGGTCAGGAAGACACCTTCGGTGTGTTCGCCGCCCTCGTAGAGTGCGGTGTAGACGTACGGCACCCGATGCGCGACGCGGGGCGCCAACGCCTGGCGCACCGAGGAGATGTGCCACCCCGTCACCCCCTGCACGGCCCCCACCGACACCAACGCCTCGACCTCGGCGGCCACCTCGGCCGGCGGTGCGCCACCGTCGACCGGCACCAGGCGGACCTCCCGGCCCAGCACGCCACCGCACCGATTGATCTCCTCGACCGCGAGCTGTGCGCAGAGCTCACAGGTGGGGCCGAACATGCCGGCCGGCCCGCGCATCGGATAGACCAGCGCGATGCTGACCACGGCACGGTCGACGGTCAGCCACGGCGGTGCCGGCGCGGACATGAGCACATGATTGCCCGGCCTCTGACGGAAGACCAGCGCTCACCACTGACCGGGACGACTCGCTACCATGACAGGGCCACCGGACCAGGGAGTTTCATGTCGAACGTGCCCGGGGCGCCAGCCGACCTGCTGCGCTCGCTCACCCGCGCCGAACGGCTGCTCTCCCGCCGGCTGGGCGCCGTTCTGGCCGACGACGCGATCAGCATCGAGGCGTGGCGGGTGCTCTGCCTGCTCGCCGACGGCCAGGGCCACCCGATGAGCGAGGTGTCCGCCGAGGCGTCGCTGCCGCCGGGCACCCTCACCAAGCTGGTCGACCAACTCGTCGACCGCAACCTCGTCTTCCGCCGCATCGATCCGATCGACCGCCGACGCATCCGGGCGTACCTGACCGCTCGGGGTCGCCGTGAGCACGCCCGCCTGGACGAACGGGTCCAGGCCAGCATCGCCGAACTGGGCATCGTCGAGCTGGGCGTCGCGGAGACCAGCGAGCCGGGCACCCCTCCGGCCGCCAACCTCGTACGCCAGCTCGACGACCTGATCGGCCGCCTCGACCCGGCCCGGCAACGAGTGCACGCCGACGCGGCCGGCCCACACCCCTGACCCCTTCCCCGCTCCCCGCTCCGGGCCTCCGGGCGTCGTGCTCTGCACCAACCTGGCCTCGGGAACGGTCTCGGCGGCCGAGGCGGCATCGCGCCAAGACCGCCAGGACCAGCAAGACCGCCAGGACCAGCAGGACCGGCACGCGGCCCGGGTAGCGGCTCCCTAGACCGTCAGGTGGGCGCGCAGGGTGTGCGCGTCGGGAGCTGTCGCCGTCCACAGTGTCGCCGGGCCGCCGGCCAGCGGCAACCGGGCGACGTTGCCCTCGGCCGTCGAAGGTTCGGCGGGTTGCGACGGGTCGACCACCAGCAGCGATCCGGTGGCCGGGGCGCCGCCGAGCACCGCCGGGCCGGCCCAGCCCGGCGCGTGCGGTCCCACCGCGAGGGACTGGCGCAGCAGTGGTCGGCCCGCGTAGTCGACCTGGGTGTGTACGACGGCGCCCCCGGGCGCCTCGCCGTACCGGCCGCAGATCAGCTCGTCGCGCCACCGCAGGCTCGCACCGGCGGCCAGCTCGATCCGGGACTCCGCGAGGTGCGCGCAGCCGGCCGCCGCGACCAACTGTTCCGGAAGCCAGTGCAGCGTGGCGCCGGTGTGCACCACCGCCCGCACCGCCATCCGGGAGACGGCACCCGCGCGACCCGGTAGGGCGATCGATGCGGCGACGCTGTGCACCCGGACGGCCGCGCCCGGCCCGACCTCGATCTCCAGGCGCAGATCGTCGCCGGCCAGCGGCCCGGCCGCCCCGCCGACGAGGTGCACAGTGGCGACACCACCGTCGGTCGAGGTCTGGCGCAGCAGCAACGGCGTTTCGCCGTGCAACTCGACAAGGGCCGTACCGCCCCGACCGTCGGCCCGGGCGACCAGCCGAGCGAGCGCTCGCATCAGGCCGGGCCGACCGGCACGGCCAGTGGGTGCAGGGCGGCGTGGTGGGCCAGCTCGTGCCGGATCCAGTCGGCGACCGACGTTGCCGTGGGGTCTCCCACGATGGACAGGAAGAGGGTCGGGAGGTCGCCGCGCCGGGCCCGCGCGTCACGATCCATGACGGCGAGGTCGGCACCCACCATCGGCGCCAGGTCGGTCTTGTTGATCACGAGAAGGTCGGCGGCGGTGACCCCCGGCCCGCCCTTGCGGGGCACCTTGTCCCCGCCGGCCACGTCGACCACGAAGATCTGCCGGTCGACCAGCCCTCGACTGAAGGTCGCGGTCAGGTTGTCCCCACCGCTCTCCACCAGGACGAGGTCCAACGGGCCGACAGCCTCGGCCAGTTCGTCGACGGCGTCCAGGTTGGCGCCGATGTCGTCGCGGATCGCTGTGTGCGGGCAACAACCGGTCTCCACCGCGCGGATCCGGGCCGGGTCCAGCACACCGGCCCGCCGGAGGAAGTCGGCGTCCTCGGTCGTGTAGATGTCGTTTGTCACCACGCCGAGCCGCAACTCGTCGGCGAAGGCACGGCAGAGCGCGGCCACCAGGGCCGTCTTGCCGGAACCGACCGGGCCGCCGATGCCAACCCGCAGGGCACGGCCGGCACGCGCCAACGGCGGATGGGGGTCCACCCCGGGCTCCGGATGGGTGTGCGGAACGGTCTCGTCGTGGGGTGGGATCGCCGGCGGCGGGGTCGGCGGCGGCGTGATCGGTTCGACGGCGGGCACAGCGCTCGGCACAACGGTGTCAGGACGCAAAGAGACGCACCTCCCAGGTGGCATGGATCTCGGCATGGATGTCGGCGAGTGGAGCGGCGGCGGCCGGCAGCCGCTCCGGTGGGTCATCGGCGGCCCGCGCCGCCTCGGCGGCAGCGCCGTCGCAGGCGTCGGCCAGACCGACCAGCAGGGCCTGGACCTGGTACGGGTCAAGGCCGAGCAGACGTACGCCGGCGCTGGCCGCCCCGGTCAGCGTCCCGTACGCGGCGATCGTGGCGGTCTCGACGCGGGACAGCCCGGCCGCGGCGCACAGCAGCCCTAGCACCAGCGGTTGGTGTGCGCCACCGGGCGACGCGGGCAGGTCGGCGAACGGGGCGTCGGGCCAGATGGTCCGGCCGGCACGTAGCAGCGCCCGGCCCTGCCGGCGCGAGACGGCCCGCAACGCCGGGGCGGCGGTACGGGCGTCCAGCTCCGCGTCGAGCCGAGCCAGCGCCCCCGACCGAGCCTCAGCCAGCGCCCCCGACCGAGCCTCAGACTCAGCCGGGTCGGCGGTGGTGGCCACCGCCGCCCGGTGTGCGGCCGCCGCGAACGCCGCGCCGACCAGACCGGCGGTGGCCAGCCGTCCGGCCAGGAACGCCTCCAACGAGGCCAGGTCGGTGACGCGGCCGGCGGCGACGGCCGCCTCCAGACCACCGGAGTGCGCGTGCGCCCCGGCCGGGAAACGTCCGTCGGCCAACAACAACAGCAGGCTCGGCGTCGCCATCAGAACAGGAAGTACCGCTGGGCCATCGGCAGCCGGGTCACCGGGTCCGGCTCCACCACCTGCCCGTCGATCCGTACCGTGAAGGTGTCCGGGTCCACCTCGATGCGCGGCATCGCGTTGTTCTCCGGCAGGTCGGCCTTGCCCCGCGACCGTACGTCGCTCACCGGCACCACCCGGCGACGCACGTCCAGGCGGAGCCCGGCGTCGAGGGCCGCCGGGGCCACGAAGGCCAGGCTGGTGGCGGCCGCCGCCGCGCCGTACGCCCCGAACATCGGCCTCGGCAGGATCGGCTGCGGTGTCGGGATCGAGGCGTTGGCGTCGCCCATCTGGGCGTACGCGATCATGCCGCCCTTGAGGACCAGGTGCGGCCGGACCCCGAAGAACGCCGGGTCCCAGAGCACCAGGTCGGCGAGCTTGCCCGGTTCGACCGAGCCGACCTCCCGTTCCAGCCCGTTGGCCATCGCCGCGCAGATGGTGTACTTCGCCACGTACCGTCGGGCCCGGTGGTTGTCGGCGGGCCCGTCGCCCGGCAGCGCGCCGACACGGTCCTTCATCACGTGGGCGCTCTGCCAGGTCCGCATGATCACCTCGCCGACCCGGCCCATCGCCTGCGCGTCGGAGCCGATGATCGAGATGGCGCCGAGGTCGTGCAGCAGGTCCTCGGCGGCCATCGTGGACGGTCGGATCCGACTCTCGGCGAAGGCCAGATCCTCCGGCACGGACGGGTTGAGATGGTGGCAGACCATCAACATGTCCAGGTGCTCGGCCAGGGTGTTCGCGGTGTACGGCCGGGTCGGGTTGGTCGACGACGGCAGCACGTTCGGTTCGCTGGCCACGGTGATGATGTCCGGCGCGTGCCCGCCACCGGCTCCCTCGGTGTGGTACGAGTGGATCGCCCGTCCACCGATCGCCCGCAGGGTGTCGGCGACGAACCCGGCCTCGTTGAGCGTGTCGGTGTGGATCGACACCTGGACCCCGGACGCGTCCGCCACCCGCAGGCAGGCGTCGATCGCCGCAGGTGTGGTGCCCCAGTCCTCGTGCAGCTTGAAACCGCCCGCACCGGCTCGCAACTGTTCCCACAGTGCTTCGCTGGAGACGGTGTTGCCCTTGCCGAGCAGCAGCACGTTGACCGGCATGGTGTCCAGGGCCTCGTGCATCCGGGCCAGGTGCCAGGCGTTCGGGGTGACAGTTGTCGCGCGGGTCCCCTCGGCCGGCCCGGTGCCGCCGCCCACCATCGTGGTGATGCCACTGGCCAGCGCCTCGGTGACGATCTGCGGGCAGATGAAGTGCACGTGGGTGTCGACCGCGCCGGCGGTGAGGATCCGCCCGTTGCCCGCGATCACCTCGGTCGACGGGCCGATGACCAGGTCGGGGTGGATACCCGGCATGGTGTCCGGGTTGCCGGCCCGGCCGAGCGCCACGATGCGCCCGTCGCGCAGCCCCACGTCGGCCTTGACCACGCCCCAGTGGTCGAGCACCACCGCGCCGGTGATGACGGTGTCCAGTGCCCCCTCGGCGCGGGTGGCACTGGACTGCCCCATCGACTCGCGGATCACCTTCCCGCCGCCGAAGACCGCCTCGTCGCCGCCCACGCAGTGGTCGGTCTCCACCTCGATGAGCAGGTTGGTGTCGGCCAGTCGGATCCGGTCACCGGTCGTCGGCCCGTACAGGTCGATGTAGCGGTCCCGCCGCACGGCGCTCACCGCGGCGGCCCGTCTTCCGTGACCGCGTGCGGCGGCGGGTCCAACGGTCCCGCGCATTCTGTGCGCAGGCCCGGCACGACGCGTGCGCCGCCGAGTAGTACGAGGTCGACGCTGCGGTTGATGCCCGGCTCGAACCGGACCGAGGTGCCGGCCGGAACGGCGAGCCGTTGCCCCCAGGCCGCGCCCCGGTCGAACGACAGTGCCGGGTTGGCCTCGGCGAAGTGGTAGTGCGAGCCGACCTGCACCGGGCGGTCGGCGGTGTTGACCACGAACAGCGTGGTCACCGGACGACCCACGTTGATCTCGACCGGGTCGGCCGCCGGCAGGATCTCCCCGGGGATCATGGGATGGGGTGGTGCACCGTCACGAGCTTGGTGCCGTCCGGGAACGTCGCCTCCACCTGCACCTCCCTCAGCAGCTCGGGGATGCCGTCCTGGACGTCGTCGCGGCCGAGCACCGCCCGGCCGGCCGACATCAGGTCGACCACCGACCGCCCGTCGCGGGCCCCTTCGAGGAGGAACGCGGTGATCACCGCGACGGCTTCGGGGTAGTTGAGGCGCAGGCCGCGTTCGCGGCGGGCGCGGGCGACATCGGCCGCGACGTGGACGAGCAGGCGGTCCTGCTCGTGCGGGCTGAGGAACACGGGGCTCTCCCGGTGGGTCGGCGTGCCCCGGCTCGCCGTCGGCTCCACGCGGAGCCACCCGGGCAACAGGACCCGAGGGGACGAGCTGGGAGTCACACGACCGCCGGGTCACCGCCGACGGGGCGACCCGGGACTCCACCATCCCGGCCCGCACGACGGGCAACCGGCGGTGTCGGGTCGGATGCGGACCGCACCGCCCACCGCTGAGCAGACCGTAGAGGATCGCCACCGACCGAGGCAACAGTCCAGTGGGGATCGTGCTGGCCCTCCACCGGAAGCCGGTCCGTGTTCCGGTGGAGGGGCAGGCAGGGGATGATCGCCGGATGACGGCGACGAGGGGTACCCGCGCACTGCTCGGTGTTCTGTTCCTGGCGGCGGCCACGGTCGGGGCGTGGATCCTCTGGCTGGGCTGGGACACCCGGTACACGGTCGACGCGCAGACCGGCGCGAGCAGCGGCCCGTACGAGCCGTGGCAGGTGATCGGCTGCGTGTTGACGCTCGTGCTGCTGGCCGCGCTCGCCGGGACGCGGCTCAGCCCGTGGCTGGTGGCGCCGGTGATGACTGTGGCGTTCACGGCGGTCTGGTCGTGGCGGGCCGCCGGGACCGACGACAGCGGGCTGTGGATGGTCGGGGCGATTCTGGTGCTGGTCGGAATGGCGGCCGGCAGCACTGTGGTGAGCCTCGCGGCGCGGCGGGTCGGTCGCCGCGGGTGACGTCGCCGCGGGCGCGAACCGCCCATAGTGGACCGGATCCATCTATGATCTCATGTCGTGGTGATCACTCCGACTCCCCTCATGCGTCTGGTGGCCGGTGTGTGGGGGTTCAAGACCCTCGCGGTCGGCGTTGAACTCGGTCTGTTCACCCGGCTCGCCGGCGGGCGGACGATGACCGTCGAGCAGGCCGCCGCCGAGTTCGGGCTGCCCGAACGGCCCGCGGACCTGCTGCTGGCCGCCAGTGCGTCACTCGGCCTGCTGGAGAAGGCCGGCGACGGTTACCGCAACTCCGAGTTGGCCGAGCAGTTCCTGGTCGAGGGTCGCCCGTACTACTTCGGGGCGCAGGTCCGCTACTCGGACCTGCGCACCTACCTGCCCTGGCATCGCATCGGCGAGGCCCTGCGCACGGATCGGCCGTTGACCTGGGACCCGGAGGCCCAGCAGTCGATGTTCGACACCGAGGACCCGCAGATGCTGGCGCAGTTCTGGGACGCGATGTTCTCCACGTCGAGCTTCACCGCCAGCGCGTTGGCCGACGCGTACGACTTCTCCGCGCATCGCCGGCTGCTCGACGTGGGCGGTGGTGCCGGCGCGTTCCCGATCGAGTTCTGCCGACGACTGCCCGAGCTGCGGGCGACGGTCCTGGACCTGCCGCACGTCTGCGTCCGGGCCCGGGAGCGGATCGCGGAGGCCGGCCTGACCGGGCGGATCGACGCGGTGGACGGTGACTTCCTCGCCGACCCGGCGCTGCCGGACGGGCACGACGTCATCCTGCTCAGCATGATCCTGCACGACTGGGACGAGCCGACGAACCGGGCGTTGCTGGCCCGGTGCCACGCCGCGCTGCCGCCCGGCGGGGCGATCGTCGTCTGCGAACTGCTGCTCAACGACGAGCGCACCGGACCGCCGGAGGCGGCCCTGATGGGAATGAACATGCTGGTCGAGACCGAGGGTGGCCGGAACTACTCGGGCGCCGAGTACGCGGCCTGGCTCACCGACGCCGGCTTCGTCGACGTGCGTACCGTGCCGTTCGACGCGCCAGGCGCCAACGGCGCGGTGGTGGCCCGCCGGCCCTGACCGACGACGACACCCGGCCCCGGTGCGAACCGTGGGCCGGGTGTCGCGGCGCCTCACGGCGCGGGCGTCCGATCGGCTACCGGTACGGGTCAGGCGCGAGCCTTGGCCGGCTGCTTCATGAAGTCCATGATCGCCTTGTTGACTTCGTCGGCGTGGGTCCACGGGATGCCGTGCGGCGCGCCCTTGAGCGTGACGAGCGTTCCGGTCGGCATCATCGGCCCGAGCCGCTGACCGGTCACCGGGTAGGGCAGCACCCGGTCCTGGTCACCCTGCACGATCAACACCGGAATGTCGATCTTCGGCAGGTCCGGGCGGAAGTCTTCCTGCCAGGCGTCCACGCTGTCGTGGGTGGCCTTGCCGGAGGCCATCGCGCCGATCTGCCAGTGCGCCCGGTACGCCTCCTCGCTGACCCGCTTGCCCATGTTCTGGTCCGGGTTGAAGAAGGCGTCACAGAAGGACGTCAGGTAGGCGAACCGGTCCTTGATGATGGCGTCCTGGAAGCCCTTGAAGAGGCTCCGCTCGACGCCCTCCGGGTTGTCGCTCGCCTTGGCCAGCATCGGTTGCAGCGGGCTGAGAAGCACGGCCCGGCTCACTCGCTGGGAGCCGTAGTTGCCCAGGTATCGGACCACCTCGCCGGTGCCCATCGAGTGACCGATCAGGGTCACCTCGTTCAGGTCCAGCTCGGTCATCAACACGTCCAGGTCCGCAGCGAACGTGTTGTAGTCGTACCCGAACGCCGGCTGGGCGGAGTTACCGTTACCGCGCCGATCGTAGGTGATCGTCCGATATCCGGCGTTCAGCAGCGCGGTTGTCTCCTTCTCCCAGGTTGCGCCATTGAACGGGAAGCCGTGGATCAGCACCACCGGCTTACCGGAACCGTGATCCTCGTAGTACAGGTCGATGGGCGCGGAGTTTTCCGTCCCCACGGTGATGAAAGGCATGTTTGTCTCCTGCTCCGGTCTCGGGCTGTCGGACCCCCCGCGCTTTCCCGTCGGGTCGCCGGATATGCGACCGTCAGATCGGCCCGAACGGCAGGCCCGCAGAGGTTCCGTGACGCGCCCGTGCCGTCCTAACCTCGGGGGGTGAAACTTCCGCCCCGGCTGCGGGCCGTCAGCGACCTGCACGTCGGGCACCCGCAGAACCGCGCGTTCGTGCAGGAGCTACATCCGGACAACGAGGGCGACTGGCTGCTCGTCGCCGGCGACGTCGCCGACCGGTTCGCCGACATCGAGTGGGCGCTCGGGCTGCTGAGCAGTCGGTTCGCGCGGGTCATCTGGGCGCCGGGCAACCATGAGCTGTGGACACCACCGCGCGACCCGGTCACGCTGCGCGGCGAGGAGCGCTACCGCGAGCTGGTGCGGATGTGCCGGCGGCTGGGGGTGCTCACCCCGGAGGATCCGTACCCGGTGTGGGACGGCGACGGCGGTCCGGCGACCATCGCCCCGCTCTTCGTGCTCTACGACTACACGTTCCGGGTGCCGGAGGCACGCACCCAGCAGGAGTCGCTGGCCCTGGCGTACGCGGCCGGTGTGGTGTGCACGGACGAGGCGCTGCTGCACCCCGACCCGTACCCGAGCCGGGAGGCGTGGTGCGCGGCCCGGGTCACCGAGACCGAACGCCGGCTGGCCGAACGCGACCCGGCGCTGCCGACGGTGCTGGTCAACCACTACCCGCTGGTGCGGGAACCCACCGACGTCCTGCGGTACCCGGTCTTCGCCCAGTGGTGCGGCACCGTCCGCACCAGGGACTGGCACCTGCGCTTCGACGCGGCCACAGTGGTCTACGGGCACCTGCACATCCCCCGCACCACGTTCCACGACGGGGTGCGTTTCGAGGAGGTCTCCCTCGGCTACCCCCGCGAGTGGCAACCCCGAGGGCCGGTGCCCGACCCGGTGCGCACCATCCACCCGGCGGACGACTGGCGCCGGCGCTCGTCCGTCGGCGGTTGAGGCCGTCAGGTTTACCGCAGCGGCCGGAACGCGGCCCGCACCTCGGCGGAGAAGAGTTCCGGCTCCTCCCACGCCGCGAAGTGCCCGCCGCGGGCGGCCTCGTTGAAGTACGCGATACCGGGGTAGACCGCCTCGGCCCAGCTACGCGGAGCGGCCCAGATCTCGCCGGGAAACGTGGTGAAGCCAACCGGAACCGCGACCGGCGGCGGAGCCTGACCGGCCGCCTGGGCCGCGGCTTGGAAGCGTCCGAATTCCCAGTACCACCGGGCGGACGAAGCGCCGGTACCCGTCAACCAGTACAGCGTGATGTTGTCGAGGATGCTGTCCCGGGTGAGACCGCCGGCCGGTTCACCGTCGAGGAACGCGCGGGAGATCTTGTAGTAGCTGTCCGTGTCGTGGTCGAGCATCCAGGCCGCCAACCCGACAGGTGAGTCCAGCAGCGAATAGCCGATCGTCTGCGGCCGGGTGGACTGCTCCAGGAAGTAACCGAAGCCATCCATGGTGAACAGGTTCAGCGCGTCACGCGCCGCGCGTTCCTGCTCGGAGTTTGCCGGCAGCTGGTCCTTGATGCCGATCGCCCCGGCGAGCAGGTTCACGTGGATGCCGAGCAGCCCTTCGGGTCCTTGGCGCCCCATGGCATCCGTGACGGCAGCGCCGACGTCGCCACCCTGTGCGACGTAGCGCGAATACCCGAGGCGGTCCATGAGTTTCGCCCACGCCTGTGCCATCCGCGCGGAATCCCAGCCAAGGTCGATCGGCTCGCCGGAGAAGCCGTAGCCGGGCAACGACGGCAGCACCAGGTGGAACGCGTCCTCGGGCGTGCCGCCGTGCGCCGTCGGGTCGGTCAGCGGGCCGACGACCCCGAGCAGCTCGACGACCGAGCCCGGCCAGCCGTGCGTCATGATCAGCGGCAGGGCGCTCTCGTGCTGCGACCGTACGTGGATGAAGTGAATCTCGACGCCGTCGATGTTCGTCGTGTACTGCGGCAGCGAGTTCAGCCTCGTCTCGCACGCACGCCAGTCGTAATCGCTCATCCAGTAGCGGGCCAACTCCTGGATCGTCGCCAGCTGCACACCCTGCGAGCGATCGGTGACCAACTCGCGAGTGGGCCAGCGGGTAGCCGCGATCCGCCGACGCAGGTCGGCGATCAAGTCCTCCGGTGTGTCGAGCCGGAAGGGACGAATCTCGTTGTCGTTGGACATATTCCCCACCTCGCCAAGTCGAGTCGGCCACTGCCGAGGCACCGCCGGTGCCGGCACTCGTTCAGTCTCACAGCGGGCCGGTGCCACCCGGGCCGAAACGCGAATCGCCGACCCGCCTCCCGAGTCACACCCATGGGATGATCATCCGGTGAGCCAACCGGACGAATTCGACGACAACTGGTTAAACGGCGAGGAACTTACCTGGCACCTACCCCACGCTGATGGCGGCGCTTGAGGCTCGGCTACGGCGGTGCGACTGCGGCGGGCGGTTCCGGGACTCGGCGCCTCGGCGCTGCCACCGGTGCTCCACCGTCCTGACTGCCATCAGCGAGCCCTCCGGTGTCGACGTCTGGCCAGGTTGGTGGACAGACGAGGCAGACACCGGCTCCGCTCCCTGGAAGAGACGTTCACCGCCAGGTACTTCCGCACCGAGGACCTCTGGGAGCACTGACAATGGCGTTACGCACCATCCACCCGGCCACGACCTACGCCCCCGCTCGTCCGTCAGCGGGTGAGGCCGACCAACGTGGCCAGTCGCGCCACGCCGGCCGGCGCCGGCCGCGCGCGGGCAACGTCGGCGATCACGGTACGCGCCAACGGCCGACACCGAACCTCGGCCGGCGCGATGCTGTCCGCGTCGACGAGCGCGCGGGCGGCCCCGCGCAGGTCACCCACCTGGAGGTACGCCCGAGCGACGTCGACCAGGTACGCACCCCGATACTCGGCCGGCAACCGCCGCCACCCCTCCCGCCGCATGATGGTCGAATGCCTTCGTAGCGCCTCGGCTGCGTCACCCCGTTGCGCCGCCACGAGCACCCGCGCCAACTCGACGGCGATCGGCCCGAAGTTGGTGCGGTGCGTGTCGTCG
>NZ_JAGPXY010000073.1 GCF_018070325.1 Micromonospora sp. H61 | reverse complement strand
CCGCGGGCCCACACTGGTCTTCGCGCACAACACGCACCTCCAGCGTCATCTGAGCACGATGACGCTGGCCGACTCGCAGGTGTCCTGGGCCGGCGCCGGCGCCATCATCGCGTCGCTGCTGGGCGACCGGTACGCGGTGATCGCCGGCAGCCTCGGCGCGAGCCCGGCACTCGGCATCGGGCCGCCCGCCCCTGCCACCTACGAGGGCCGGCTCCAGCAGGAGACCAACCTTCCCCGGTACCTGCCGACGTCCGGCATCGGAGCGGCCGAGCAGCGGACGCACGACTACCGCTACTTCCCGCTGGACCAGGCCACCATCGAACACGCCGACGCGGTCCTGCACGTCCCGACCGGTGTCGACACGGCCGTGCTTGCCGACCGGATCGCCGCACTGCCCGGCGTCGAGCAGATCGTGGCGAGCGAGGAGAACGGATCACCCGAGGCGGCCTGGGGCGACCGGTTCTTCTTCGTCGGCCCGGACCGCCGCCAGCCGTTCGCCACCATCGTCGAGCACGACGTGCCCGGCTTCGACGAGGCCGCACAGCTTGACCGGCCCGGCGTCTTCCGCCTCAACCTGGACCTGGGCCGGGCCGAGTTCGAGCGGCTGTTCGGCTTCCCGCCCAAGGCGTTCGAGGAGCACCGGCACGAGTTCGACTTCGCCCGACTGGACACCCTCGTACCGCACCCGGGCTACGCACAGTACGGCTTCGCCAGCATCGTCATGCCCGGTCCGCGACTGCTGCCCGAGATCGACCGGCTACTCGCGATCGCGCACCGCCGAGCGGTCGACCGCCACGAACGCGCAGCGCGCCGGGCAATCCGCCCGCAATCCGGAGCCTGACCACGCCGTGCGGGGTCAGGCGGCTGCCTCGGGCTCCCGCAGGTCCAGCCAGTCGGCCCAGCGGGGATCGGGGGCGCGGTGGCCCAGCACCCGCCAGGCGGTGCCCTTCGGGGCGGCCGGCAACGCGTTTAACCGCCACCCCATCTCGGCCGGCGTCTTGTCGCCCTTTGTGTGGTTGCACCGGGCACACGCGGCGACCACGTTCTCCCAGGCGTGCCGGCCACCCCGGCTACGCGGAAAGACGTGGTCGATGGTCTCGGCCGGACCCCGGCAGTAGGCGCACCGCCACCCGTCCCGGGCGAAGATCGCCCGGCGGGACAGCCCGACATGCGTTCGGTACGGCACCCGGACGAAGCGCGTCAGCCGGACCACGGATGGCACCGGGAGCGCGTCCCGGGCGCTGTGCAGGATGCCGTCACCGTCGGCGACGCAGACCGCCTTGGCGGAGAGGACCAGGATCGCGGCGCGACGCACCGACACGACACACAGCGGCTCGTAGGTGGCGTTGAGAACCAGCGCGCCGGAGCCCACCGTGGGTCGTATGTCAGGCATCGCGCTCACCCTCCCGGTTCAGCGGCTGCTGGGGACCGCCGCCGACCGGGGCCGGGCACAAGGGCCCACACGGTCGACGCCGGGCCGATCACCGACGTCCGTTGCGCCAATAGTCCCTGATCGGACCCCGGATTGCACGTACTAATCTCTCTTCTGGTAAGCGGATCACCCGCGCCGGGACGGGCAGCTGCTCCAGCCTGGGCGGACGCTGACGTGCGACACCCCGCCGCCGGTCTCACCGGTACCGGACCTGCCCCGGCCGGTGGGTCGGCGGCGGGCGCTCGGGCCCCTTGCGGTACGAAGACATAGTGAGTGCCGCCAGCGTGACGCCCCTAGCCCTGTCCGACGCCGTCTCGGTGAGCTGCCAGGGCAGCACCTCCTGCGAGTGGATCTACCGGATCACCGGGTCGGCCTGGTTCGCCGAGGGAAGCTACTGGATCCTGCTCAAACCGCTTCGGGTGCTGCTGATCCTGGCGTTGGCGATGGTGGCCCGCTGGGCGCTGCACCGGACGATCAACCGGTTGGTTCGGACCACCACCGACGGTGCGGTGCCGACGATGCTGCGACCGCTGCGCGAGCGGGTACCCACCGCCGCGGTCGACCCCGCCGAGTTCGTGCCCGAGCGACGGAGGCAGCGGGCCGAGGCGATCGGATCGGTGCTGCGCAGCCTGACCACCGCGTTCGTCTTCGGCATCGCGCTGCTGATGATCCTGCGGGAGTTCAGCTTCGACCTGGCACCGCTGCTGGCCAGCGCGGGGATCGCCGGCGTCGCGCTGGGCTTCGGCGCGCAGAGCCTGGTGAAGGACCTGATCGCGGGCCTGTTCATGCTGATCGAGGACCAGTACGGCGTGGGTGACAACGTCGACCTGGGCGAGGCGATGGGCGTGGTCGAGTCGGTCGGCCTGCGAGTCACCACGGTGCGCGACGGCCGCGGCGTGCTCTGGTACATCCGCAACGGCGAGATCATCCGGGTGGGCAACAAGAGCCAGGGCTGGGCCCTCGTGGTGGTGGACCTGCCGATCGGTTTCAACAGCACCGAGGAGGCCACCGCGGTGCTGCGGACCGCGGCCGCCTCGGTCGCGATGGACCCGGAGTTGTCACCGGAGATCGTGGAGGCGCCCGAGGTGCTGGGTGTCGAGCAGGTGACGGTGGACGGCGCGGTCATCCGCACCGTGGTGAAGACGACAGCGGACGGGCAGTTCGCGGTGGGCCGGGAACTGCGTCGGCGTCTCGCCGAGGCGCTGGAGAATTCGGGGATCACCGCGCAGATCGCTGCGGCCCGCATCTATCCCGGCCTGTCGCCCCGGCCGTTGCCCGAGGGTGAGACCGGTCAGGGCGGCGCCACCTGACACCGCCGACACTGTCCGGCGATTCAGGGGTCGCGATCCGGCCGGCCCCTCGGGTATCGTCCGTTCGTTCAGTCGGGGAGGCGACGAACGGCCCGTTCGACCTAGCTAGTTGTCAGACGATCGGGCAGAATCCGGAGCACGCGTTCCCACCAAAGCGTGATCACATCCTCGCTGATCCGTAGATCTGACGAGCGCTTCCGGCCGGGCTGCCACGAGTGGCCGAGCCGGGGCCGATGGAGGCGACGGTGCCTGACGAGCGACCTTCCGCGGAAGGCCCCGCCACATTCCGCGAAGTCTTCGGCCAGCACGAGTTCCGGGCTGTGTTCGTGGCTGGCGCTCTGTCCTGGGTCGGCGACTATGTCGCGAAGGCCGCCGTCACCCTGCTCGTCTATCAGCAGACCCGGTCCGTCGCGCTCTCCGCGGCTGCCTTCGCGGTCAGCTTCCTGCCCTGGCTGCTCGGCGGTCCCGTGCTCGCCGCACTCGCGGAGCGGTACCCGTTCCGACGGGTGATGGTGGCATGCGACCTCATCCGGATGGCGCTGATGCTGCTCATCGCCATTCCGGGCCTGCCGTACCAGGCGGTGCTGGTGCTCATCTTCGCCGCCACGCTTGCCAACCCGCCGAGCCAGGCGGCGAAGTCCGCGCTGATCCCACAGTTGCTCACCGGGGACCGACTGGTGCTGGGGCTGTCGCTGAACAGCAGCGTCGGACAGGCCGCCCAGGTCGTGGGGTACGTCTTCGGCGCCGCTGTCGCCGCTGTCGACCCGGAGGCGGCGCTGCTGTTCAACGCGGTCACGTTCGGTCTCTCGGCGCTGCTGGTTCGCCTCGGTGTGCGCCACCGCCCGGCGGTGATGAACCCGGAGCACCGCAGCCACCTGCTGCAGGAGACTCGGCAGGGGTTCGGCATGGTCTTCCGCACACCGGTGCTGCGGGCCATCGCGGTGCTGGTGTTCAGTTCGATGCTCTTCTCGATCGTTCCCGAGGGTCTGGCCGCAGCCTGGGCCAACGAGGAGAGCCGCGGCGCGGTGAGCGCGGGCACCGCACAGGCGGCGATCATGGTGGCCAACCCGATCGGCTTCATCCTCGGTGGGTTGCTGGTGAGTCGCCTGTTCGGGCCGGCTCGCCGACTGAAGCTGATGCGGCCGCTCGCGGTGCTCGCCCCGTTGATGCTCGTACCGGTGCTGCTCGACCCCCCGCCGCTGGTGGTCGCGCTGCTCGCCGCGCTCTGCGGGTTCGCGGTCGCCGGCATGATGCCGATGGCCAATGGGTTGTTCGTCCAGGCGCTGCCCAACGGCTTCCGAGCCCGCGCCTTCGGGGTGATGGCCACCGGCATCCAGGTCATCCAGGGCCTCGCGGTGCTGGTCACCGGGATGCTCGCCGAACGGTTCCCCATTCCGATCGTGGTGGGGGTCTGGAGCGCAGCCGGGGTGGTGCTGATGGCGGTGGCCACGCTGCGTTGGCCGGACCGGCAGACGGTGGACGATGCGATCACTGCCGCCTCGTTGGCCAACGGCGATCCGCCGCCCTCCGGGCTCGGCGACCCGGCCAGCGACCGCCCGGTGGAAGGCACGCCCGACCCGCATGCCGGTGACGGCCACCGCCGGCACGCGGTCACCTGACCGCCGCACCGACCTCTGCCCGTGCAGGCCGGGTGCCCGACATTCGGGGTTGTCGACCCGGCGTGATCCGACGCACGCCGTGCGGGTCGGGTCGTCACCGGACACACCTGGCAGGATGGAACGGTGACTTCCGCAGGTGAATCCGACCGTCCCGGTGCGTCGATGACCCTCTTCGAAGCGGTCGGCGGCGAACCCACCTTCCGCAAGCTGGTCGACGAGTTCTACGCCGGCGTCGCCACCGACCCCCTGCTGCGACCCATGTACCCGGAGGAGGACCTGGGCCCCGCCGCGGACCGGATGACCCTGTTCCTGATGCAGTACTGGGGCGGACCGAACACGTACTCCGCCCAGCGCGGGCACCCGCGGCTGCGGATGCGCCACGCGCCGTTCCGGATCGGCGCGGCCGAACGGGACGCCTGGCTGCGGAACATGCGCCGCGCCGTGGACCGGCTCGACCTTGAGCCGGAGATCGCCGCGACCCTCTGGGACTACCTGGAGCGGGCCGCGTACTTCATGGTCAACGTCGAGGACGACCCGGCAAACGGCGGCTGACCCACCCCACCGGCAGCGGCGTCAGAGCAGCGCGCCCTCGTCGTGCAGCCAGTCCACAAAGCTGGTGGCGACCGCCGCGCCGCAGTCGAGCATCTCGACCAGGAGCGCGTCGTGGGTGCCGGCACCCAGGGGCACCTGAAGCTCGGCGTAGATCGGTAGCTGACCGCGCTCGGTCGGGTCACCGATGTACGCCTTGCAGAACCGGCGGGTGTGGTTCCACTCGTTGACCACCCGGTACGCCCGGTCGGCCCAGTCCGGCGGGACCGTGGCGTGCGGACGTGCCCGCATGACCAGGATCTCGTCCTCCGGCCCTTCGAGGGTGACCAGCACCGCGTGCCGCTCCCACATCGCCAGCAGGTTGCCGTCGCCGTCGGCCAGATAACGCACGTCGAGCAGATCGAGCGCGTCACAGACCCGGCGCAGACTCACCGGCTCGACGGTGGCGGGCATCTCGGTCAGCACGGGCCGCTCGTTGGACGGGCAGTCGTCCCCCGGCTGTCGAGGGCTGGGCGGCCCGATCCGGACCGCGTTATCGACTGTGATCCCGCTTCGGGTTTCCGGATCGCCGCCGTCGGCGGGACCGGGGCGCCATGACCACCACGGCATCGCTCGCGCACCTCACTCCCCAGCGGATCCAGTCGCCTACGGTGCGTTGGATCCGAGGATGGACGGTACCCGGACAGCCGGGTTGAAGCACCCCCCCAACGACCGCCCCTGACCAGAAGAATGATCCGGGGTCATCCGTTCGGACGAGCGCTCAGGGGTGTCACGGCAAGATCCGTGGCCTTCTGCAACCAAGCCGCTCCGTGCGGTCCCACCAGGCCGACCCAACGACCGGCCACCCGCACCTGAACGGCGTCCCCGCCCTCGGCAGCCGCCGGGCCGTGGGCGGCGCCGAGGAAGCCCATCCGGACCACCCCCTGCACCAGCCGCTGCGGCACCTCGACCGGCGCGGCGGGCGTCCCGTCCGGGGTGATCAGCACCGCCACGTGGTCGAGTAACGCGTCACGCAGGGCCCGCTGGCCGACGGCACGGCCGGCCACACCCTGCTCGCTCGCCGTCCGCAGGGTGCCCGCCGCCGCGTCGGCGATCCGGCGCAACTCGGCAACTGGCAACGCCTCCACCTGGCGGCTCCGCGTCGGCGGCAGCGGCCACCGCCACTGGGCGTCCCGGCGGGTCGGCCGGGTCGTACCGCCCCGCTCCAGCTCGGCGAGCAGCTCCGCGGCCGCCACTGTGACGTCCTCCGCGACGCCGTCGGCCGGCCCACCGGCAACCGTGCGGACCACCAGGACCTGCCACGGCAGCCGGGCCCACAGGGCGACCCGGCCCGGTGCGCCGGCCGGCCGCAGCCGGACCGGCGCGACCGGATCCAACCGGACCAGCCTGGCCAGGAAGGCGCCCGCGTCCGCCACCCCGGCGACACCGTGGGTGGACGCCGCCGTCCGGCCCGGCTCGGCGGTGCCCGGCCGGGTCACGCCACACCGCCCTGCGGCGCGTACGTGAGCAGGAAGTCCCGTTCCTCGGTGGTGATCCGCCGGGGCACCTGGCGGGTCAGGTCGAACGGCACCAGCACCGAGCGGGCCCGGCTGGCCAGCACCTCACCGTCGTACAACTCGTAGGCGACTGTGAACCGGGAGGCCCGGATCTCCTCCACCCACAGCTCGATCCGCACTGTGGGTGCCGCCTCCGCGGTGGCCCGGCCGAGCGCGTAGTCGACCGGGCGCAGGTAGTCGACCTCGTGCCGGCGGATCACCACCCCGTCGGCGAACGACCCGACGCCCCAGGCCCGGCCGCCGGCGAACATCAACGCCACCCGCGCCTCCTCGTACAGGGTGAGGAAGCGCGAGTTGTTGACGTGGCCGTACGCGTCCAGGTCGGACCAGCGCAGGGTGCAGTGGTAGACGAAGCGGTCAGACACCTTCTCGGCCGGTCAGTCGCGGGTCAGCTTGCGGTAGGTCACCCGGTGCGGCCGGGCAGCCTCCGCGCCGAGACGGTCGATCTTGTTCTTCTCGTACGCCTCGAAGTTGCCCTCGAACCAGAACCACCGGGACGGGTCCTGGTCGTCGCCCTCCCAGGCCAGGATGTGCGTGGCGACGCGGTCCAGGAACATCCGGTCGTGCGAGATGACCACGGCGCAGCCGGGGAACTCCAGCAGCGCGTTCTCCAGGCTGGACAGCGTCTCCACGTCCAGGTCGTTCGTCGGCTCGTCGAGCAGGATGACGTTGCCGCCGATCTTCAGGGTCAGCGCCAGGTTGAGCCGGTTTCGCTCACCGCCGGAGAGCACCTTCGTCGGCTTCTGCTGGTCCGGTCCCTTGAAGCCGAACGCGGCGATGTACGCCCGCGACGGCATCTCGACCTTGCCCACCATCAGGTAGTCCAGCCCGTCGGACACGACCTCCCAGACGGTCTTGTCGCCGTTGAGGCCCTCGCGGTTCTGGTCGACGTACGACAGCGAGACGGTGGGGCCGACCCGGACCTGGCCGCCGGTCGGCTCCTCCAGCCCGACGATGGTCTTGAACAGGGTGGTCTTGCCGACGCCGTTGGGGCCGATGATGCCGACGATGCCGTTGCGCGGCAGCGAGAACGACAGGTTGTCGATCAACAGCCGGTCGCCGAAGCCCTTGCTGAGGTCGACCGCCTCGATCACAGTGCTGCCCAGGCGCGGGCCCGGCGGGATCTGGATCTCCTCGAAGTCGAGCTTGCGGGTCTTCTCCGCCTCGTTGGCCATCTCGTCGTACCGGTCCAGGCGGGCCTTGGACTTGGTCTGCCGGGCCTTGGCGTTGGAGCGGACCCACTCCAGCTCCTCGGTGAGGCGCTTCTTCATCTTGGCGTCGCGGCGGCCCTCGACGGCCAGCCGGGCGGCCTTCTTCTCCAGGTAGGTGGAGTAGTTGCCCTCGTAGCCGATGGCCCGGCCGCGGTCGAGCTCGAGGATCCAGCCGGCCACGTTGTCGAGGAAGTACCGGTCGTGGGTGATCGCCATGACGGTGCCGGCGTACTTCGCCAGGTGCTGCTCCAGCCAGGAGACGCTCTCGGCGTCCAGGTGGTTGGTGGGCTCGTCGAGCAGCAGCAGGTCGGGCGCCTCCAGCAGCAGCTTGCAGAGCGCGACCCGGCGACGCTCACCACCGGAGAGCTGGGTCACGTCGGCGTCCGGCGGCGGGCAGCGCAGCGCGTCCATGGCCAGTTCGAGCTTGGAGTCGACGTCCCAGGCGTCGAGGTGGTCCAGCTCCTCCTGGAGCTTGCCCATCTCCTCCATCAGCTCGTCGGAGTAGTCGGTGGCCATCTGCTCGGCGATCTTGTTGAACCGCTCCAGCTTGGCCTTGGTCTCGGCGACCGCCTCCTCGACGTTGCCGAGGACGGTCTTGGCCTCGTTGAGCGGGGGCTCCTGAGCGAGCATGCCGACGGTGTAGCCGGGCATGAGTCGGGCCTCGCCGTTGCTCGGCTTGTCCAGCCCTGCCATGATCTTGAGCAGGCTGGACTTACCGGCGCCGTTCGGACCGAGCACACCGATCTTGGCTCCCGGCAGGAAGCTCAACGTGACGTTGTCGAGCACGACCTTGTCGCCGTGCGCCTTGCGCGCCTTTTCCAGAACGTAGATGTACTGGGCCACGGTGCGGGCTACCTCCGTCGGTTGCTGTCGCTGATCGGCGGCGCGGCGCGGGCTGCGAGGACCGCCCGCCGCCGCCGGCCGGGAGCCGGCCGCGCGCACGCCATCGTCAATCCTGACAGGTACGGCGCGCTTCGCCCACATCACCCCGCCCCAGGTGTACCCGAGCGCGCCTCCTTGCCGACCGTGGTATCACCCGCTAGCGTACCTGGTATGACCAAGAAGATCGCCATCAGCGTGCCGGATGACGTGGCGGAGCGGCTGGCCGAGGAATCCAACGTCTCCGCCTTCATCACCGACTCCGTTCGTCAGCGGATGGCTGGCGAGCGCACGCGGCGGGCACTTCGACAGGTGGGCTTCCGGCTCACTGATGAAGGTCTCGCCGAGGCGGGCAGGCAACTCGACGAGGCACAGGCGAAGATCACCCCGGAACTGCGATCCAAGGCAGCTGCCCTGCTGGGCGCGGCGTCTCGCGGACGGATGACCATTCGTGACTGATGCCGGCCTCGTCCTCGACACGGGCTGCCTCCTCGCCTACTCGGAAGGCATGGAAGCGGTCGGGGAGCAGATTGCGAAAGTCGCGGACAAGGGGCAAGGCGTGATCGTCCCCGCGCTCTGCCTCGCAGCCGCGTACCGCCAGGTGACCAGCGACGGCTGGCCACTGCTCGACATCGTCGGCGACCTGGAGCAGGTCATGGTCACGCCCGTCGAGCACGACATGTGCGCCATTCTCGGCGGCTGGTCGCGAACCCTCGGCGGCATGGACCTGGCCCAGGCTGCGATGGAGGCGGCTCGGGCGATTACACCGATCATGACGGATCGGCGGGAGTTGCTCGGCGAGGTACTGCCGAAGGAATGGCCGATCATCGACCTCTGACCGGCGGGCTGTCGACAAGATCACCCTTAGGATTCGGTCGCACCGAGGCGGGTAGGAGACTCCGGCACGGGGCACAAGACGCCGCAGCTACGCTCAGTACGCTCATCGCGGTGGACCCGTCAGTACCCGGAGGTGGCCGATCGTGACCGTCCGTAGCTCCTTTGTCGTAGTGGCGAACCGTCTGCCGGTCGACGAGGTGAGCACACCCGAGGGCCGGCAGTGGCGACGCAGCCCTGGCGGGCTGGTCACCGCGCTGCATCCCGTACTCGCCGAACACAAGGGCACCTGGGTCGGCTGGGCCGGTGGCACCGGCGCCGCCCCCGAGCCGTTCGACCTGGAGGGCATCCGGCTGCACCCGGTCCCGCTCAGCGCCGAGGAGCTGGAGCGCTACTACGAGGGCCAGTCCAACGCGACGATCTGGCCGCTCTACCACGACGCGGTGGAGACGCCGGCCTACAAGCGCCGGTGGCGGGAGGCGTACCGCCTGGTCAACGCCCGGTTCGCGGAGGCCGCAGCCGACGTGGCGGCCGAGGGCGCGACGGTCTGGGTGCAGGACTACCAGCTCCAGTTGGTGCCGGCGATGCTCCGTGAGCTCCGCCCGGACCTGCGGATCGGGTTCTTCCTGCACATCCCGTTCCCGCCGATCGAGCTGTTCATGCAGATGCCGTTCCGTACCGAGATCCTGCGCGGTCTGCTCGGCGCCGACCTGGTCGGGTTCCAGCAGCGGCTGGCCGCGCAGAACTTCGTCCGGCTGGCCCGGCACCTGCTCGGGCTGCGCTACGAGGGGCAGATGATCCAGGTCGACGGTCGCCAGGTGAAGGCGGGCGCCTTCCCCATCTCGATCGACACCCAGGAGATGGAGCGGATGGCCGCCGATCCGGCGATCCAGGCCCGGGCCAAGCAGATTCGCGCCGAGCTGGGCGACCCGAAGACGATAATCCTGGGCGTGGACCGGCTGGATTACACAAAGGGCATCGAGTTGCGGCTCAAGGCCTTCCGGGAGCTGCTGGCTGACGGAAAGTTGACAGTTCCCGACGCGGTCATGGTTCAGGTCGCCACGCCCAGCCGCGAGCGCGTGGAGCACTACCAGGCACTACGGGTGAAGGTGGAGCGCGAGGTCGGTCGGATCAACGGCGAGTTCGGCAGGGTCGGCGTGCCTGCGGTCCATTACCTCCATCAGTCGTACAGTCGCACTGAGCTGGCGGCGATGTACGTTGCTGCCGACGTGATGATGGTGACCCCGCTGCGAGACGGAATGAACCTCGTGGCGAAGGAATACGTAGCATCACGTGCCGACCAGGGTGGCGCGCTCGTACTCAGTGAGTTCGCCGGTGCCGCCACCGAGCTTCGCCAGGCATTTTTGTGTAACCCGCACGACCCGGACGCGGTCAAGGACGCCCTCCTCCGGGCAGTGCACGTGGAGAAAACCGAGGCACGCCGCCGGATGCGGACAATGCAACGTCACCTGCGTACCCACGACGTGGGCCACTGGGCCAAGTCTTTCCTCTCGGAGCTCGGAGTTCCCGAGGCGGAGGCCGAGTGAACACGTCCGTCAACGATGGGGCGGCAAACGCCACCGGGGTCATGGACCCTGAGTTGCGTTCCGCCATCGGCCGGATCGCCCGGGTCCCCCAACTCCTGGTCGCCTGCGACTACGACGGCACGCTGGCGCCGATCGTGGAGGACCCGAGCACGGCCGTACCGCTGCCCGAGTCGGTCGCCGCGGTCCGCGCGCTCGCCGCGCTGCCGCAGACCACAGTGGCTGTGGTCTCCGGTCGGGCGCTGCGCGACCTGGCCGCACTCTCGCGGCTGCCCAGCGAGGTGCACCTCGTCGGCAGTCACGGCTCCGAGTTCGACATCGGCTTCGTCGAGCGGCTCTCCCCCGAGCTGGTCGCCGTGCGGACCCAGGTCCGCAACGCGCTGCGTGAGATCGCCGCCCAGCACCCGGGCATCCGGCTGGAACGCAAACCGGCGAGCGTCGCGATGCACACCCGTGGGGTCGACCCTCAGATCGCCGCCGCCGCCATCGAGGCGGTCCGCAACGGTCCGGCCACCTTCGACGGCGTCACGGTGACCCAGGGCAAGGAGGTCATCGAACTCTCCGTGGTGGCCACCCACAAGGGCACCGCACTCGACCAGCTGCGGACCCAGCTCGCCTCCAGCGCGGTGCTGTTCATCGGCGACGACATCACCGACGAGAACGGGTTCGGCCACCTGCACGGTCCCGACCTCGGCATCAAGATCGGCCCCGGCGACACCCAGGCCAGCTACCGGGTGGCCGACCCGCTGGAGGCCGCCCGCGCGCTGGCTCTGCTGCTGGAGACCCGGCGGCACTGGCTGTTCGGTGAGCGGGCGGTGCCGATCGAACGGCACTCCATGCTGGCAAACGGTCGTACCGTCGCTCTGCTCACCCCCGAGGCCAAGGTGAGCTGGCTCTGCCACCCCAAGCCGGATTCGGCGGCGATCTTCGCCGACCTGGTCGGTGGCAGCCCGGCCGGCCACTTCAGCATCACCCCGGAACGTGGCGGCATCCCGCTGGGCCAGCGCTACCGCTCCGGCACGATGACAGTGGAGACCCGCTGGTCCGGGCTCACCGTCACCGACTGGCTGGACAAGCCGGCCCGGGAAACCACCCCGGACGACAGCCCGGCGGTCATCACCGGCGACTCGACCCTGGTCCGGGTGCTGACCGGCAGCGGCAAGGCCAAGGTGGAGTTCGCGCCGAGGCCCGAGTTCGGTCAGGTGGCCGTCCAGTTGCAGCCGCTCGGCGACGGCCTGCTGGTGCTCGGCTCCAACGAACCGGTCGCGCTCTACGCCCCCGGCGTGGAGTGGGAGGTCGGCAACGACGGAGGGTACGAGACCGCCAAGGCGATCGTCGACCTCTCCGCCGCCGGTGGGCAGGTAGTGCTGGAGCTGCGCTTCGGCACGCACAGCCTGGAGCACCACCGGGTGCCGATCCACGAGCGGCAGGCCGCCGCCGAGCAGCCGTGGAAGGACTGGGTGGCCTCGCTGCGGCTGCCGTCCACCGCCCGTGACCTGGTCGCGCGCAGCGCCCTCACCCTGCGCGGGCTCTGCCACGAAGCCACCGGCTCGATCCTGGCCGCGGCGACCACCTCGCTCCCCGAGGAGCTGGGCGGCGTCCGCAACTGGGACTACCGCTACTGCTGGCTGCGCGACGCCGCGCTGACCGCCCGCGCACTTGTCGACCTGGGCTCCGTCGAGGAGGCCGAGGCGCTGCTGCGCTGGGTGGACGGCTGCATCGAGCGCACCGGCGGGCACCCGGAGCGACTGCACCCGCTCTACACCATCGACGGCTACGAGCTGGGTGCCGAGGCGGTCATCGACACGCTGCCCGGGTACGCCGGCTCCCGGCCGGTCCGGGTCGGCAACCTCGCCAACCACCAGTTGCAGCTGGACGTCTTCGGCCCGATCGCCGACCTGATCGCGGCCGTCGCCGACGCTCGCGGTTCGGTCCGCGACGACGAGTGGCGGGTCCTGGAGAACATGGTCGAGGCGGTCCGCCGCCGCTGGCACGAGCCCGACCACGGCATCTGGGAGGCCCGGCTGCCACCCCGGCACCACGTCTTCTCCAAGGTGATGTGCTGGATGACAGTCGACCGCGCGCTGCACGTGATGCGCGAGCACGGCGGCGAGGACCGGCCCGAGTGGAAGGACCTGCGCGACCGGATCGGCGCCAACGTGCTGGAGCACGGCTGGCACTCCGACGTCGAGGCGTACAGCGTCGCGTACGGGGACGAGGACATGGACGCCTCGTCGCTCTGGATCGGCCTCTCCGGCCTGCTCCCGGGTGACGACCCGCGCTTCCTGTCCACCGTCCTGCGGATCGAGGCGGACCTGCGCAGCGGCCCGGTCGTCTACCGCTACCACTGGGACGACGGCCTGCCCGGCCGTGAGGGCGGCTTCCACATCTGCACGGCGTGGCTGATCGAGGCGTACCTGCGCACCGGCCGCCGCACCGACGCCGAGGAGCTGTTCGCGCAGATGGTGCTGACCGCCGGCCCGACCGGGCTGCTCCCCGAGCAGTACGACCCGCTTGCGGAGCGCGGCCTGGGCAACCACCCGCAGGCGTACAGCCACCTCGGTCTGGTCCGCTGTGCCCTGCTGCTGGACAACATGCTCAAGCAGTAGTCGACAGCTCGTACGACGGGGTCGGAGCGCATGCTCCGGCCCCGTCGGTCACTGCGGGTACGGCAGGCTCGGTTGCCACCCGTACAGGTGGGCGCCGAGGTCGGTGGGCACCGTCCAGTGCACGTACGGCAGCACAGCGCTGCTGCCGGCGTGGATCAGGCACAGTAGTGGGGCGTCGCCGGTGTGGTCGAGCGAGCTTCGGTTTACGGGCCGCGCCGACGCCGCCGAGGCCGAACAGGACAACCGGGTCCCGGACCGGAAGCCACAGCCACCGGCAACCGCCGCAGCCGGCAATCTTGGACAGTTCCCGTTACGCGCTAACGGGAACCGTCCACGATTTGGCCTGCCAGCGCCCTCCGATGTCCGGGTCCGCCGGCGGACCGGACGCCATTGCAGCGACCTCGATGAGGTCGCCGGTCAGCCGTCGAGCGCGCCCACCACGTCGCCCACCACGACGACGGCGGGTGGGCGCAGGTCGGCCGCACGCAGGTCGGCCGCGACCTCGCCCAGCGTGGACCGCAGCACGCGCTGGGTGCCCGTCGTGGCTTCCTGGACGACCGCGGCCGGCGTCTGCGGCGACCGACCGTGGGCGATCAGGGTGGCCGTGATGGCGGCGAGGTTCTTCAACCCCATCAGGATCACCAGGGTGCCGTGCAGACCGGCGAGGGCGTCCCAGCGCACCAGCGAAGCCGGCGCGTCGGGTGCCAGGTGCCCGGAGACCACTGTGAACTCGTGCGCCACCCCCCGATGGGTGACCGGGATGCCGGCCGCTGCCGGCGCGGCGATCGAGCTGGTCACCCCCGGCACCACTGTCACCGGCACGCCGGCAGCCGCGCAGGCCAGCAACTCCTCGCCGCCGCGCCCGAAGACGTACGGGTCACCGCCCTTGAGCCGCACCACGAAGGCGCCGGCCAGGGCCCTGTCGACCAGGATCTGGTTGATCTCCTCCTGGGCCCGGGACGGGCCGTAGGGGATCTTCGAGGCGTCCACCAGTTCGACGTCCGGGCGCAACTCGTCGAGCAGCAGCCCGGGCACCAGCCGGTCGGCGACCACCACGTCGGCCTCGGTGAGCAGCCGCCAGCCCTTCACCGTGATCAGCTCCGGGTCCCCCGGCCCCGCCCCGACCAGCGCCACCCGCCCGGCCTGCCGTCCGCCGGTCGTCCCAGTGGAAGCGTCGGGCCGGCCAGCGATCCCGTCCGGTGCCAGACGCACGGCGAGCAGGTCGCGGATGGCGTCGCGGACTGTCATCGCCCGACGAGGGTCGCCGCCTCCGAACACCGCCACGGTGACCGGGCCGTGCCGGGTCACCGCCGGGGTCCAGGCGGTGGCGGCGGTCCGGTCGTCGGCCCGGACGCAGAAGATCCGCCGCTCGGCGGCGACGGCGCTCACCGAAGCCGCCGCCATCGGGTCGTCGATCGCCACGTGGACCAGCCACGCGCCGTCCAGGTCCTCGGGTACGAACCGGCGCGGCACCCAGTGCAGCCGACCCGCGTCGACCCGCGCGCGTAGCGCCGGGGTCAGCTCCGGGGCCACCAGCAGGACGTCCGCACCGGCATCCAGCAGCGCGGGCACCCGCCGGGTGGCGACCGCGCCGCCACCCACCACGACCACCCGCCGCCCGTGCAGCCGCAAACCCAGGGGGTACGGGTTGGAGGTCACGTCGCACCACCGGGGCGGACGGATCGTTCGCTGCGCGTGCTCACTTTTCGGCCACCCCGGCGGAGTCGAAGGTGGCCACCTCGTGCAGCACCCGGACCGCGCCGGTGACCACTGGCAACGCCAGCAGCGCGCCGGTGCCCTCGCCGAGGCGCAGCCCCAGGTCGATCAGCGGGTCGAGGCCGAGGTGGCGCAGCGCGACAGTGGCACCGGGCTCGGCCGAGCGGTGGCCGGCGACCATGGCGCAGACCGCGTCCGGGGCGAGCGCGGCGGCGGCGAGCGCGGCCGAGACCGCGATCACGCCGTCCAGCAGCACCGGCGTGCGCCGCGCTGCGGCCCCCAGGATCAGCCCGGCCAGGGCGGCGTGCTCCAGACCACCGACGGCGGCCAGCACCCCCAGCGGGTCGGCCGGGTCGGGGGTGTGCCGGGCCAGCGCGGCCCGCACCACAGCCACCTTGCGCGCGTACGTCGGGTCGTCGACCCCGGTGCCCCGACCGGTGGTGTCGAGCGGGTCGGCGCCGGTGAAAGCGGCGATCAGCACGGCGGCCGGGGTGGTGTTGCCGATGCCCATGTCCCCGGTGAGCAGGATGCCGGCGCCGGCGTCGATCAGCTCGTCGGCGATCCGGATGCCGGTCTGCACCGCCGCCAGCGCCTCGTCCCGGGTCAGCGCGGCGGTCACTGTGAGGTCGCGGGTCCCCCGGCGGACGGACGCGACAACCAGCCGAGGCACGGCCGGGTCGAGCACAGCCGGGTCGACGGCCGTCGGTTCGAGCACAGCCGGGTCGGTGGGCAGCGGGGTGGCCACGCCGACGTCGACCACTGTGACCGAGGCGCCGGCCTGCCGGGCGAACGCGTTGACCACCGCTCCACCGGCCAGGAAATTGCCGATCATCTGCGCGGTGACCTCCTGCGGCCAGGGGCTGACCCCCTGGGCGTGCACCCCGTGGTCGCCGGCGAAGATGGCCACCGCGGCCGGCTCGGGCAGCGGTGGTGGGCACAATCCGGCCAGGCCGGCGAGGCGTACCGAAAGCTCCTCCAGCGCACCCAGCGATCCCGCCGGCTTGGTCAGCCGACCGTGCAGCTCCCGGGCGGCGGCCATGGCCGCTTCGTCCGCCGCGCGGATCGCCGCGATCGTGGTCTCCAGCATCATGCCTCCATGGTCTCGCGCAGCACGTCGATGAACGCGTCGGTGGTGTTTCGGTCGCGTACGGCCACCCGCAGCCAGTCCGGGCCGAGGCCGGGGAACGTGTCGCCTCGGCGTACCGCCCAGCCGCGCTCGCGCAGGGCGGCCCGGATCGGTGTCGCGCCCGGCAGGTGCAGCAGGACGAACGCGCTGGCGGGACGGCCGACGACGCGTACACCGGGCAGTTCGGCGAGGCGCGCGACCAGGTGCTCGCGGTCTGCGGCGAGGTCGGCGGCGATCGCGCGTTCGGCCTGGACCGCGACGGTGCCGGCGCAGGCCGACGCGGCCGCCAGCGCGGGCGTGGAGACGGCCCAGAGCGGCTGGACGGCGGCCAGCCGGGACAGCAGCTGCGCGGTGCCGAGCAGGTAGCCGATCCGCAGGCCGGCCAGACCCCACGTCTTGGTGAGGCTGCGCACCACGAGCAGGCCGGGCAGGTCACGGCGTTCGGCCAGCGACTCCGGTTCGCCGGGGCGCCCGGCGGCGATGGTGGTGTCGGCGAACGCCTCGTCGACAACCAGCACCCGGCCGGGGCGGGCCAGCGCGGCCACCGTCTGGGCGGGGTGCAGCACGGAGGTCGGGTTCGTCGGGTTGCCGATCATCACGAGGTCGGCGTCGGCGGGCACCCGGGACGGGTCGAGCCGGAAGTCGTCGGCGGCGTCGAGCAGCACCCGCTCGACCGGGTGTCCGGCGGCCCGCAACGCCGCCTCCGGCTCGGTGAACTGGGGGTGCACCACCACGGGGCGGTGCACGCCGCGCAGCGCCTGGGCGATCAACACGAAACCCTCGGCGGCGCCGGCGGTGAGCAGCACCTCGTTCGGGTGACGGCGGTGTCGGGCGGCGACCGCCGCCCGGGCCGGCGCCGGGTCCGGATACCGGGCCAGGTCGGTCAGGGTCGCGGCGATCGGGTCGGCCAGCCAGGCGGGAGGCCGCGCCCGACGGACGTTGACGGCGAGGTCGATCAGGCCGACGGTGGCCTCCGCGTCGCCGTGGTGGGCGAGGTCCGGCTCGACCCCGGTGGGCGGGGCGACAGCGCTCGGCTGATCAGACATGTCCGCGATCCTGCCGGGAAGGTGGCCGGTGGGACAGTCGATCTCAGCGTAAGCCGCGTCACCACTCGCCGGTTTAAGAGTTTTTCTCATGTACGAATCGGAAATGTCATAACTTGACCAGGTGAGCAACCGACCCCTTGCTGCCGCTGGTCGTCTCGTCCCTCTCCTCCGCGCCGGGCTGATCGCCGGAATCGTGATCGCCGCCGTCGCCTATCCAGTGGTCGCCCTCACCGGGCTCGGCGCGAAGGCCACCGCGCACGCCGTGGAGCAGAAGACCCGGGTGCTGAAGACCGCCCTTCCCGCCGAGACCTCGTACGTCTACGGCCCGGACGGCAAGACCGTGCTGACCATGTTCTACGAGGAGTACCGGCAGTACACCAAGCTGTCGGACATGTCGCCGAACATCCAGCAGGCGATCGTCGCCGCCGAGGACTCCCGCTTCTACCAGCACCACGGCGTCGACCCGAAGGGCGTGGCCCGGGCCTTCGTCTCCAACGCCCGCTCCGGCGGCTCCCAGGGCGCCTCGACGCTCACCATGCAGTACGTCCGGATGGCCCTGCGGGACAGCGCGACCACGCCCAAGGAGGTCCAGGAAGCCACCCAGCAGACCAGCCTGCGCAAGGTCAGGGAGATGCGCATGGCGCTGGACCTGGAGAAGGAGCTGAGCAAGGAACAGATCATGGAGCGCTACCTGAACTCGGCGTACTTCGGGCACCGGGCGTACGGCATCTACGCCGCCAGCGAGATCTTCTTCTCCAAGACCCCGAAGGACCTCACCCCGGTCGAGGCCGCCACCCTCGCCGGACTGGTCAAGTCCCCCTCCGAGTACGACCCGGCCGACTCCGACCAGAAGGAGGCCACCGGGCGGCGCAACTACGTGCTGGACCGGATGAGCCAACTCGGCTACCTCTCCCCCGACTCGGCCGCCGCCGCCAAGTCCGAACCGATCCGGCTCAAGCTGACCACCCCACCGCACGACTGCGCCGCGGTGGCGGACAAGTACAACAGCTGGGGCTTCGCCTGCGACTACCTGAAGAACTGGTGGAGCGCGCAGCCCGCGTTCGGGGCGAACCGACTGGAACGGATGGACAACCTGCGCCGGGGCGGCTACCGCATTGTGCTCAGCCTCGACCCGAAGATCCAGGAGGCGGCGGAGAAGAGCGTCGGCGCCAAGGAGGCCACCGGCAGCCCGTTCGCCAACGGCATCGTGGTCTCCGAGCCGGGCACCGGGCGGGTGAAGGCCATGGCGGTGAACCGGACGTACTCGCTGGACCTGGCCGACAACCCGCAGAGTTCCAACCCCGAGGCCGGGCCGAAGGTGAAGGCCAACTACCCGAACACCGTGGCACCACTGCTCGGCGGGGGTGACCTGGCCGGTTACCAGGCCGGATCGACGTTCAAGATGTTCCCGATGCTGGCCGCGCTCGACGCGGGGATGCCCCTCTCCACCTCGTTCAACGCCCCACACCGCTACCGGTCCGAGGTCTACGACGGGTGGGCGCCCTCCAACGCCAGCGGCGCCATGTCCGGCCAGCAGACCATGTGGTCCGGCTTCGGCAAGTCGGTGAACACGTACTTCGTGTGGCTGGAGGAGAAGGTCGGCGCGGACCGGGCGGTCCGGTTGGCCGAACAGCTCGGGCTGCGGTGGCGCACCGACGTCGACCGGGACCACGCGTCACCGGCAAAGGCGAAGAAGTGGGGCGCGTTCACCCTGGGTGTCTCCGACGCCACCCCACTGGAGATGGCGAACGCGTACGCCGCCATCGCGGCCGACGGCCGCTACTGCGAGGCCATCCCGGTGCAAGCGATCATGAACCGGGACGGCACACCCGCCACCTACGCCACCGCGGGCGGCCTGCAACGAGAGGTGGCCAAGCCACGCTGCCGGCAGGTGGTCAACGCGGACGCCGCGCGGGCGGCCACCGACGCGGCCCGCTGCCCGACCGGAGACACCCCGGCGCGCGGCAGCTGCGGCGGATGGTCCACCGCCGACAGCGTGCGCGGCACCGTCGGACGCCCGGTGGCCGGCAAGACCGGTACGACCGACAGCACCCGGTCGGCCTGGTTCGTGGGCTACACCCCGGAGTTGGCCGCGGCGAGCTTCATCTCCGACCCGGACAACCCGTTCAACGCGGTCGGTGACGGGCAGTCCCAGATCCCGATCAAGGCGGTTTCAGAGACCCTGCGCGACGGACTGAAAGGCACCCCGACCCGCCAGTTCACCCCGCCGTCGGACGCCATCGTCGGCTGACCGGCGCGAGAGTCAGCGCAGGTCGGCGGCGACGAACGACCACAGCTCCAAATCCACCCGGCCGCCGCTGACGAACCCTGCGTTACGCAGCAGACCCTCGTAGCTGAACCCGGCCTTCTCGGCGACCCGGCGCGAGGCCAGGTTGCCGGGAGCCACCCGCAGCTCGACCCGCTGGAAGCCGTGCTCCAGGATCAGCGCGATGGCCACCGCGTCGACCGCCTCGGCGGCGAAGCCGAAGCCCCGCGCGTGCGCCGCCATCGCGTAGGAGATCTCGGTGAGGCGGGCGCCCCAGTCGGTGCGCCGGGTCCACAGCGAGCCCACCACCTGGTCGTCCTCGCGCCGGAGCACCGCGTAGTGGTCGCCCTCCCCGCTGTCGCGCCGCTGCCGGGCCAGATCCGTGCACCAGGCCAGCCCGTCGATCGGGCCGGAGTCGTCGGGCAGCGGCAGCCAACGCCGGGTCAGCTTGTCGGCGAAGATCTCCCCGGCCGCCGCCGCGTCGGCCGCCGCGAGCTGACGCACCTCGGTACGCGGGGTGGAGACGGTCAACGCCGGGAACCGGCGCACCGCCACCTGACCGATCACACCGACACCTCGCCCGGCTGCGCCGGTACCGCCTCGCTCGTCGGGTCGGCCGCCGCCGCGGCGACCAACCGGGCCGCCGTCGCCGGATGGCTCGCCCAGTGCAGGGTGAGCTGCGAGGCGTGCACGTTGCGCCAGACGAAGCCCTCCGGCGCGCCGCCGTCCCAGCTCCAGGCCGGGCGCTGACCAGCGCGGGGGGTGAGCACCGCACGGTGCGCCTTGTGCCCGACCAGCACCGTGCCGGTGGCGGCGACCACGCTGTCGGTCTGGGCCGTCGCCTCCCGGTAGCCGGCCACCACACCTTCGCGGCTGACGCCGACCGCGTCCAGGACACCGCACATGGGCAGCCCGTCCAGCTCCCGGGCCAGCCAGAGCAGCCCGGCGCCCTCGGCGATCACCGGACGCCCGGTCCGCGCCAACTCGGCCACCGCGATGCAGAGCCGCCGGTTGGCCGACAACTGCTCGGCGTACGCCTCGGGCAACGCGCCGCCGACGACCAGCGCGCGGGTGCCGACCGGCAGCGCCTCGTCGCGCAGCGGGTCGACGACGACGACCTCGGCGCCGGCGGCCCGGAGCAACTCGGTGGTCTCCGGGTGGCTGAAGCTGCCGCCCGGCCCACCGGCCACCGCCACCAGTGGGCGGTTCGCCGGGGGTGTGAACGTGCCGAGGGCCTCCTCGGGAGACCAGGCCGGCGCCGGCAGCGGCGGAGCGGAGCGGGCCAGCCCGAGCAGCCGTTCCAGGTCGACAGTGGCGGCGACGGCCTCGCCCAGCCGGCGGACCGCACGGACGGCATCGGCCGAGTCGTCAACCACCGGCGCCACCCCGTGCCGCCGCGACGGCAGCACCGCCGGCAGGTCCTGTCGACGCAGCGCGCCGTAGACCGGCACGCCCACGTCGTCCAACGCCTCGCGCAGCATCGCCTCGTGTCGCGACGACGCCACCCGGTTGAGGATCACCCCGCCGAGCCACAACTGCTCGTCGTACGAGCGGAAACCGTGCACCAGGGCCGCCACCGACTGACCCATCGCGGCCACGTCGACAACGAGCACCACCGGGCTGCGCAGCGCGGCTGCCGCTGCCGCCGTGGACTCCTGCTCGGGACGGCCACCGACCGAGTCGTACAGCCCCATGCTGCCCTGCACCACGGCCAGCCCGGCACCGGCGGCACCGTGCGCCACCAGCGGGGCGAGCCGGTCCAGGCCGACCAGTCGGGGGTCGATCACCCGGCCCGGCCGACCGGAGGCGAGGCCGAGGTAGGCGGCGTCGACGTGGTCCGGCCCGAGCTTGAACCCGGCGACGTCGACCCCTCGCTCGGCCAGGGCGGCGAGCAGCCCGATCGCCAGCGCGTTCTTACCGTGCCCGGAGGACGGCGCGCTGAGCACCAGGCGCGGCACGACGGTCATCATCGACTCCTCGCGAGCGGCGGCGGGTACGCGACGGGACGACCAAGGCCGATCCGTCGGCGTGACGATACCCGCCCGGCTGAAGGCGCGAGCACCGCCAACCGGGGTGGGCGGCCCGGCCCTGGCAGTGCCCCCGGGGGCGTCGGCCCCGGTCCGGTCCGGCCCGGTCCAGGTCAGTGGCGCCGGTCATACGAGTAGCCTCGGTGCCGTGTACCGGTTCCTGCTGAGCCCACGCTGGCTGGGCGCTCTCGCGCTGACCCTGGTCGCGGCCGCCGTCATGGTGTTCCTCGGCAACTGGCAGCTGGACCGCTACCGGGGGCGCACCGAGGTCAACGAGCGGATCGACGCGGGCCAGCGGATGGCTCCCGTGCCGCTCGCCGACGCGCTGCGCGCGCCCGCCGGCGGCGCGGGGACGGCCGGCCCGGCCCCCGCCGAGGACAAGGTCTGGACCCGGGTCACCGTCACCGGCCGGTACGACCCCACGAACACCGTGCTGGTCCGCGGCCGGACGGTGGACAGCCGGGTCGGTTTCGAGGTGCTCACCCCGCTGGTGCTCGCCGACGGCACGGCGCTGCTGGTGGACCGGGGCTGGATCCCGCCGGCGCCCGGTGGGGCGACCGCCCAGCCGTCGGTGCCGGCCGCGCCGACCGGCGACGTGACGGTGGTCGGCCGGGTGCACGAGACCGAGAGCGGCGCCGGCGCGGTGGCCCGACGCGACGGGCTGCTGGAGATCCGGCGGATCGGGGTGTCGCGGCTGGCCGGCGAGCTTCCCTACCCGGTCTACGGTGCGTATCTGCTGCTCGACGAGCAGACCCCGGCAGCCGATCCGGTGTTCAAGGCGGTGCCGGTCGGGCACGCCAACAACTGGCAGAACTTCGGCTACGTCGTGCAGTGGTGGCTGTTCGCGGTGATGGCCCTCTTCGGCTATGGCTGGGTGGCCCGTCGGGAGGCTCGCCGGGCCGCCGGCATCGGCACCACCCCGGCTCCCCTGGACCGGGCCGCCGAGCCGACGCCGACCGCTTCCGCCTGACCTCGCCCGGTCAGCCAGTCACGCGGCCGGCGTGGATGGCGCGGACCGCGTCGATGGTGTCCGCCTCCGCGGCGGACTTGTCATCGCGGTAGCGCACCACCCGGGCGAACCGCAGCGCCATCCCGCCGGGATAACGCGAACTCGTCTGCACCCCGTCGAAGGCGATCTCCACCACCTGCTCGGGCCGGACCCGGACCACCCAGTCGCCGCGTTCCACGGCGAGGCCGAGGAACCGTTCGGTCTGCCACCGCAGCAACTCGTCGGTGAGCCCCTTGAACGTCTTGCCGAGCATCACGAAGTCACCGGTGCGCGCGTCACGCGCACCCAGATGCAGGTTGGACAGCCAGCCCTTGCGTCGGCCGCTGCCCCACTCGACGGCGAGCACCACCAGGTCGAGGGTGTGCCGCGGTTTCACCTTGACCCAGGCGGCACCGCGCCGGCCGGCGTCGTAGGGGGCGTCCGGCGCCTTGACCACCACGCCCTCCTGCCCGGCGTCGAGCGCGGCGGCGAACGCGGCGGCGGCCTGCTCCGGGCCGTCGACCTCCATCCGGCCGACCAGCAGCGACGAATCCACCGAACCGGCGAGGGCGGCCCACCGCTCCCGGCCGGGAAGGTCGATCAGATCCTGGCCGTCGAGGTGCAGCAGGTCGAAGAAGTACGGGGTGAGCACCGTCGCGCCCGTGCTGGCGGCCGCCGCGAGCACCGCCGGAGCGACAGGTGTGCGCCCGGTGGTGCTGGGGGTGGTGCGTCGGGCGGCCCGGCTCGACGTCTGCTGGAACGGCAGTGGGCGGCCGGTCTCGTCCAGGCCGATCGCCTCGCCGTCGAGGACCAACTCCCGACCCGGCAGGGCACGGACCGCGGCGACCACCTCGGGCACCCGGGTGGTGATCTCGTCGAGGCTGCGGGTGAACACGGCGATGTCGGTGCCGGAGCGGTGCACCTGGATGCGGATGCCGTCGAGCTTCACGTCGACCACCGCCGGCGTGCCGGTCGCGGCGAGCGCCTCGTCGACCGAGGGGGCGCTCTGCGCGAGCATCGGCGCCAGTGGGCGGCCGACCTGTAGACCGAACCCGGCCAGCTCGGCGGCCCCTCCGGCCAGCGCGGCCACCGCCACGGCCCGGAGATCACCGGCGAGCAGCAGTGCCCGGCGGACCGCCGCCACCGGCACCTCGGCGGCCCGGGCCACCGCGTCCGCGAGGAGGCCGGCCTGGGCGCCCTGCCGTAGCTCGCCACTGAACAGGCCGGTGAGCAGCCGCTGCTCGTCGGCCGTGGCCGCCGCGTAGAGGGCACCGAGCAGCGCCCGACGCCGAGCCTGTGAGCCCGAACCGTGCACTGCGGCGATCTGCGCGATGGCCGCGTCCACGGCGGCCACCGTCAACGTCGGCTCGGCGGCCGGCGGCGGCACGTCACGCAGGCTCGCATAGCCGACCCCGGTCTGCCGTTGGCGCAGCTCACCGGCGAGATAGCCGGCGCCGGGCTCGACCTCGGCGGGATCGAGCCGGCGCAGCGCGTCAGCGAGCAGCTCCACCTTGGCCCGTCGGCCGCTGGTGGCGCCGACGGCGGCGGAGGTGGCTGCCAGATCGAGGAACCGCACGCAGCTCATCCTGCCAGTCACCTCCGACACCGCCCGGGCATTGCCGTGCCCGGGCGGTGTCGGCAGGGTGCCGCCCACTCACGTGGACGACAGGCCTAGGCGGAGATGGGCTCCTCGATGCGCAAGCCTCGGGCGCGGACCTCGCCGGCGACCCGGGAGAGCACCGAGTCGAGGGCGACCAGTGCGGCGGAGAGCTCACCGAGCTGTTCGTTGAGCGTGTCCTCGGACCACGCGGAGACATCGACATCTCCCAGCGCGCTGACAGCGGCCCCCAACCGGGCCATCACCTCGTTCGTACTCATGTACGAAAGGCTATAACAGCTGACCATCCGACACGCCGTAAACTCCCAGATCAGGCCCAAAGTTGCCGTTCTGACACCTAACCGCTCACGGCCGCCACGTTGCGCAGAAGCAGTGCCTCGGCGAGGCAGACCCGGGCGAACTCACCCAGGTGCAGACTCTCGTTCGGGCCGTGCGCGCGGGCGTGCGGGTCCTCCACGCCGGTCACCAGGATCGCCGCCTTCGGGAACATCTCCTGGAAGGTGGCGATGAACGGAATCGAACCGCCGACGCCGATGTCCACCGGGTCGGTGCCGTCCCAGGCGGTCCGGAAGGCCGAACGGGCGGCGTCGAACATCGGCCCGGTCGCGTCGATCACGCACGGGTCACCGTCGTGTTCGAAGGTGACAGTCACCTGGGCACCCCACGGCGCGTGCTGCTCCAGGTGCGCGCGCACCGCCGCGTACGCCCGCTTGGGGTCGTCGCCCGGGGCGAGGCGGATGCTGAGCTTCGCCTTCGCGGCCGGGACCAGGGCGTTCGGCGCCTCGCCGGTGGACGGCGCGTCGACACCGAGAATGGCCAGCGCCGGCTTGGTCCAGAGTCGGTCGGTGATCCGGCCGGTGCCGATGAACTGCACGCCCTCGGCGAGCCCGGCCTCGGCCCGGACCCGGTCCTCCGGGTAGTCGACGACGGCACCCTCCCGGCCGACCAGTCCGTCCACGGCCACGTCACCGGCGTCGTCGTGCAGCGTCGCCAACAGCCGGACCAGCGCGGTGAGCGCGTCCGGCACGGCACCGCCGAACATGCCGCTGTGCACCGCGTGGTCCAGCGTGCGCACCTCGACGAAGCAGTTGACGATGCCCCGCAGCGAGGTGGTCAACGCCGGTACGCCGATGTCCCAGTTACCCGAGTCGGCGATCACGATGACGTCCGAGGTGATCTCGTCGCGGTGCTCGGCCAGCAGTTGCTCCAGCGAGTCGGAGCCGTACTCCTCCTCGCCCTCGATGAAGAGGACCACGCCGACCGGCAGCGCGTCACCGTACGCGCGCAGCGCCGCCACGTGCGCCATGACGCCGGCCTTGTCGTCGGCCGCACCCCGGGCGTAGAGCCGGCCGTCCCGTTCCACCGGCTCGAACGGGTCGGACTCCCACAGCGACCGGTCGCCGACCGGCTGGACGTCGTGGTGGGCGTAGAGCAGCACTGTGGGCGCGCCGGGCGGGGCGGCCCGACGGCCGATCACCGCGGGCTGGCCGCCGGATCGCACGATGTCGACGTCCAGGCCACAGCCGCGCAGCAGCTCGGCGACAGCCTCCGCGGAGCGTTCCACGTGCGAGTGGTCGAAGCCCTCGAAGGCGATGCCGGGGATGCGGACGAGGCGCTCCAGGTCGGCCCGGACGCCGGGCATCTCCCGCTCGACGGCGGCCCGCACCTCGGACTCGGACATGATCGGTGAGGTCATGACCGGCATCGTATGCCGGCCTTACCGGGGTGTGTCGGCGGAGCCCGTACCGTCACCGCTGTCAGCGGGGCCGGCGCCGGCCCGCGCGCCCGGCGCGGCCCGCCCGGCGCGGTGTGCGCGGCCCGCCGCCTCGGTGGCCGCGTCCATCCAGGAACGGGCCCGGCCGGCGGTGCCGCCCACCCACTCGCCGACGTCGCTCGCGCCGTCGCCGAGCCGGCGCAGCAACCCGACCAGCGGGTCGGTGGACCGGCTGAACTCCTCCCGGTACGACTCGGCGGCCGCCTTGATCTCCTCCGACACGCTTGTCGAGCTGTCGTCCTCGCGGCGTGGATAGTCCCCGGCCAGCACCTGCCCGTACGCCCCGGAGTCGATCCACTGGCGCACCGACGCCGCCCGCGCCACCGGCACCGGGTGGGTGCTCCACGCGGTCATTCGGATCTTGTGCAGGCTGTCGCGCAGGTCGCCGCCGCCGGCGTACTCGGCGGCCTGCTCCAGGAAGGCTGTGGTGTCGACCTGGGACAGGTCACCGCCGCCGGCGAGCTTCATCAGCAGCCGCAGCGCGGCGGCCGGATCCTGCCCGGCGAGCAGGCCGGCCCGGTCGGCGGAGAGTTCCGCCTTGCGCCACCACTCCAGCATCGCCGCGATGATGGCGCGCAGCGCGATCGCGCCGACCGGCAACCAGCTCAGGTTGGCCGCCCACCGGGTGAGGATCATGAGCATGGTCTTGTAGACCGCGTGCCCGCTGCCCACGTGCCCCAACTCGTGGCCGAGCAGGCAGCGCAGCTCGTCCTCGTCGAGTTGCTGCACGCAGGCGGAGTTCAGCACGATGAACGGCCGCTCCAGCCCGACCGCCTCGGCGCCCAACCAGGGCGACTGGGTCACGTACAGCTCGGGCAGTTCGGCCACGTCGAGCGCCGCCGCCTCGGTGTAGCGCTGCCACACCGCCGGGTACTGCCGGTGGTCGACCCGGATGCCGGAGGCCAGCACGGACAGCCGGAAGCCCCGCTCGTTCCACATCCCGAAGAACGCCCGCAGCACGTCGTCGAAACCGCGCAGCTCCCGCAGCGCGACCAGGGCACCCCGGTCGGCCGGATGCTCCCAGGCCCGCGAGCTGATGCCGGTGAGGGTGATCCGACGCCGCGCTGGCGCGTCCGCTGCCGTCATGGTGGCTCCCCGTTCGCCGTAGCTCTCCGCATCGTGCCGCAGTCGGTGGCCCACGTCCATGCCCCGCTCAGCGAAGCCGCACGTAGTACCGGTCCGCGTCGTACGGCAGTGTCGGCGCGCCATCCACCAACAGGTCGGCGTGGGTCACGGTCTCGTCGGCGGCGAAGTGCGCCCGCTCCCCGTCATGCCAGCGGCGCAGCTCGGGCAGGATCTCCGGCCCGTCCCGGGCGACAGCGCGAGCCAGCCGCAGCGGCGCGGGCGCGGTGACGAACACGGCCAGCGTCAGCTCCGGCCGGACGACCGTTCGGGCGGCGCTGACGCCCTCGACCACCAGCACCGGAGCCACCGGCACCGGAACCGGCCGGGGCAGGAAGGACTGCCGGACCCAGCTGTACCGCCGGTAGGCGCCCGGCTCCCCGTTACGCAGCGGGGCGAGCACCCAGTCGTCGAGCCGGGGCCAGAAGGTGACCTGGTCGTCCCACCCGTCGAGCAGGTCGTCGGTGTGCACCACCGGCGGTCGGCCGCCGAGCGGCCCCGCCAGGGCATCCGCGAGTTGGGCTGCGAACCGGCTCTTACCCGCGCCGCTCGGCCCGTCGACCGCGACCAGCCGGGTCCGCCCCAACCGCGCCGGGCCCGCGAGCACCCGACGAGCCAGTTCGGCGTACGCCTCGACAACCGCCACGGTCGGTCCGCCAGTTCCCGGGTTCAGCGCAGCCTCCCGTGGTGCATTACCGAAGTATGCCGCCATCGCCCTGGCCGGCCACCGTCACGTCCGGGGGAATTGGTGCGGCGACGGGTGACGGGCGGCCCGTTCGCCGCCCGGGGTGCCACCGAATCGGCATGATCGGGTGGTGCTCCGAGACGTAATGAGCCCCGGTATAGACGCCCTACTCGAACAGGCCCGCGCCGGGCTGCACCGACTGACTCCGCAGCAGACCGTCGAGGCGGTCCGCGGCGGCGCGTTGCTGGTCGACACCCGCACCGAACTACAGCGCCGCGAACAGGGCGACCTGCCGGGCGCGGTCGTCATCGACCGGACCGTACTGGAGTGGCGCCTCGATCCGGCCAGCGCCTGGCGGATCCCGGAAGCCACCGGGTACGACCGGGAGATCATCCTGGTGTGCCGACAGGGTTACAGCTCCAGTCTGGCCGCTGCCAGCCTGCAGACCCTCGGCCTGCGCCGGGCCACCGACATGATCGGCGGCATGGACGCCTGGCTCGCCGCCGGCCTGCCCACCACCGACCGTCCGGCCGACATCCGCCCCTGACCCCCCGACCTTGCCCCTCGAGTGCCATTCCGGGCGGTCGGTCTACGCAAGATCGTGCTCGATCCAGGAAACAGGCCCCTCCTTGTGTGGGCGAGGCCCCTCCAACAATGATCGAGCACGATCCCTTCACCCTCCCCAAGGGACGGTGCGCCCGGTCAGGACGGGGCACCGGGTGGGATGAAGGGCAGGTCGGCGGGGGGGCCGGCTTCGATGAGACGCCAGAGGGCATCGGTGTCCAGGTGTTCCTCGACCAGGTCGCCGAGCAGGTCGAGTGAGCGCTCCCGGGCGGCGGCGAAGCTGGTGGCCGGCGCGACCCGGAATCCGCTGCGGCCGGCCAGCCGGGCCGCCTCGGTGAGGAACCACCGGCGGAACTCGTCGGACTCGAACGCCCCGTGCCAGTGCGTGCCGTGCACCACGCCGAGCACGGCCCCCTCCCCGACACCGTCGTCGCTGGTCAGCAGCGGGGTCAGGCTCGGGTCGGCCTGCGAGACGTACCCGTGGTGGATCTCGTAGCCCCGCACCGGGAGGCCACCGTGGCCGGTGCCCACCGACTGCCGGACGGTCTTGCGCGGGTCGAAGGTGATGTCGATGGGCAGCAGACCGAGCCCCGGCACGCTGCCCTGCCGGCTCTCCACCGGATCGTGGATGGCGCGGCCGAGCATCTGGAAGCCGCCGCAGAGGCCGAGCAGGGGCTTGCCGGCCGCCACATGGGTGGCCACCGCGTCGGCGAGACCGGTTTCGCGCAGCCACCCGAGGTCGGCGACGGTGGACTTGGAGCCGGGTAGGACGACCAGGTCGGCGGCGGCCAGTTCGGCCGGTTCGATGGTGAGGCGTACCCGGACGCCCGGCTCGGTGGCGAGCGCCTCCACGTCGGTGGCGTTGCTGATCCGGGGTAGGCGGACGACGGCCACGTCCAGCCATTCACTGCCGTGCGGGGCGGCGGGTCGGCCGAGCACCCGGCCGTAGGCGAGTGAGTCCTCCGCGTCGAGCCACAGGTCCAGTGCCCAGGGCAGCACCCCGTACGTGGGGCGTCCGGTGACCTGACGCAGCATGTCCAGGCCCGGCTGGAGCAGCCCGAGGTCGCCCCGAAACTTGTTGATCACGAACCCGGCGATCAGCGCCTGGTCGGCCGGGTCGAGCAGGGCCACGGTGCCGAACATCGAGGCGAAGACACCGCCCCGGTCGATGTCGCCGACGACGATGGTGGGCAGGTTGGCGTGCCGGGCCAGCCCCATGTTGACGTAGTCACCGGCCCGCAGGTTGATCTCCGCGGGGCTGCCGGCGCCCTCGCAGATCACCACGTCGTACGTCTCGCGCAGCTCGGCCAGCGCGGCGTACGCGGTCTCGGCGAGCCGGGGACGCAGCTGTCGGAAGGTGCCGGCGGTGATCGTGTCGACCGCCTCGCCCAGCAGCACCACCTGACTGGCCAGGTCACTGCCCGGCTTGAGCAGCACCGGGTTGAACCGCAGGTCGGGTGCGAGCCCGCACGCCGCGGCCTGCATGGCCTGGGCGCGCCCGATCTCGCCGCCGCGCCCGTCCGGCCCGACGACCACCGCCGAGTTGTTCGACATGTTCTGCGCCTTGTACGGCGCCACCTTCACGCCCTGCCGGTGCAGCCAACGACAGATGCCGGCGGTGAGCACGCTCTTGCCGGCGTCGGACGTCGTGCCGGCCACCAGCAGCCCGCCGCTCACCGCCCACTCCCCCGCCGACCCAGAGCGCCGATCAGTGCACGCCTGCTCACCGCGCCGACCAGCCGTCCGAGCGTCACCGGGTACGCGGCCGCCAACCCGACGGCGGCCAGCCCCACCGCGCCGGAGATCCGGGCGGCCCGCTTCAGGTGCCGCGCCTCCGGGCGAGGGCCGTCGCCGAGGAACGGCCGCACCTCGGAGCGCCCGAAGTAGACGTTGCGACCACCGAGGCGGACCCCGAGCGCACCGGCCATCGCCGCCTCGCACTGACCGGCGTTGGGGCTCGGGTGGTCGTTGCGGTCCCGCCGCCACACCTGCCAGGTGCGCTGCCGGTCCCCGTGCGCGACCGGCGCGACGGCGATGGTGAGCAGCCCGGTCAGCCGGGACGGCACGAGGTTGAGCGCGTCGTCCAGCCGAGCGGCCGGCGTGCCGAACCGCGCGTAGCGCGTCGACCGGTGCCCGACCATCGCATCGAGGGTGTTCGCCGCGCGGTAGCCCAGCAGCCCGGGCAGACCAGCGACCGCACCCCAGAGCAGCGGAGCGACCACCGCGTCCGAGGTGTTCTCCGCGACCGACTCGACGGTGGCGCGGGCCAGCTCCGACTCGCCCAGCGTCGACGGGTCCCGCCCGCAGAGGTGACCGAGGCGTCGCCGGGCAGCGGGCAGGTCACCGTCACGCAGCGTACGACCCATGACGGTCGCCTCGTGCCGTAGCGTGCGGCCGCCCAGCACGGTCCACGTGCCGGCCGCCACCAGCACCGCCCGGGTCACCGGCCGGTGCCGGGTAGCCGTCGCGGCGACCGCCCCGAGCAACACCGGCCCGCCCACGGCCAGCGCGGTGAACGCCGTACCCGCCGTTCGGTCCGGGCGGTAGAGGAGGCGCTCCAGCGCGCCCGCGGCCTGCCCGAAGCCGGCAACCGGGTGCCACCGGCGGGGGTCGCCGAGCACCCTGTCCAGCGCGTACCCGGCGAGCAGCCCCACCGCGTTCGCCATCGGCGCTGTCCGTCGCACCCGCACCACCTCCGGCCGGCCAGCCTAGACGAGCACCCCGTGAACCAGCCCAACCCACGGTCCCGCACCGGCAACGAGAACCCGTGGAGCGAACAGGCAGCCCAACCTGCCGACGTCCGTCACGCGGGGTGACGACGCCGGTCGCGTCGCCACCCCGCCCCCGTCGTGACCGGTCAGGCTGGCTGCGGGATCCGGCCCCGACCACGCCGCCCTCGGCCGGGCTGCGCCGGCTCCGGCTGCCCCTCGTCGGGCACCGGCCCCAACTCGATGTCCAGGTCACCGTCGGCGTTGTTGTCGTCGTCCGCCTCGGGCGGAGGGGCCAACTCGTCGTCGAGGTCCGGCGGAGCATCGGCCAGCCCGGCCTGCCCGGCGCTCGCAAGCGCTCCGCCGTCACCGAAGACCCCGCCGCTCCGGGAACTGTCGTCGTCCCCCGGGACGTTGCCGAACGGGCTGGTTCGCAGCTCCGCGTAGTCGGGCAGCTCGAAGTCGTCGTCCAGCGGACGGTCGTCGGGCAGCACGGGCGCCTGCCCGGTCGGCACCGGCTCGGTGGGCTCGCCGCGCACCCGGCTCTCGGCCTCACCGTCCTCCACGGTGCTGGTCGCCATGCTCGGCCGGTTGCGCAGGAAGCGGGCCCGACCCCGGGACAGGTCGTGGCCGACGGCCACCGCCTCCAGCTCGTAGAGCGTGCGGTGGTTACCGCCGTCGTCGGTCCAGTCGCGGGTGTAGAGCCGCCCGCAGACCACCACCGGATCGCCGACCATGACGGAGGCCGCCACCCCCTCGGCGAGCTTGCGCCAACAGTTGACGCGGACGCGCAGCGAATTGCCGTCGACCCACCGGCCGCTGTCGCGATCGAGTCGGCGGGCGGTCGAGGCGACCTTGAAGTTGGCCACCAGAGTGTTGCTCTGGGTCGTACGCCGCCACTCGGGCGTAGTCAGCACATTGCCGACGATTGTCACGTAAGTGTCGAACATCGTCCCTCCAGGGGGATCGGGGCCTGCCAGCGCGAGTCGACTCGAGACCGAGCATCGACACTGAGAGCGCCCATCGCGAGCGCCCATCCCCGACCTGTGGATGACGAACCCACCTGTGGACAACGCCCTGATCACGCCCCGATGTGGTACGCCCGACCCGCCCGACCCGCCGCCCACGGTTTCCCAGGCCACCCGAACTGGGTAAGGACTTGATCAAGCACCACCGACAGCTGCACGTCGACGAGAGGTCAGCGCCATGATGATCACTACCATCGGCTCCGCGAACGCTTCCGAGGCGCAGCGATGAGCGCCGTGGCCAACCCGGCCACCGTGGCTGAGTGCCTGCGGGTGGGCGCCGGGTTCTCCCAGGGCGACCGCAACTGGATCGCCGAACAGTTCGCCACCCTCGACGCCCGGCTCGCCAGCTTCCACGCTGACGCCACCGAGCTGGAGGTGTCGGTGAAGGACCGGGAGGCGCGTGGTCAGAAGGTCACCCTGGAGTGCTGGATCGCCGGCCGGCAGAAGATCGTCACCACCTCCGCGGAGGAGGACCTGCACGCCGCCCTGAACGACGTCCGTGACGACCTGCGCCGCAGGCTCAACGACGCGAAGACCCGCCAGGAGCCGCGGCACAACAAGCACCTGCGCGACCTCCCCCAGCCGCAGTCCGAGCCCGACGAGTCGGAGAACCCGGCCCCCCGCGCCGACGCGGAAACGGCCTGACCCACGCCTCACCCCCGCGATCTTGCACATTCGGCTCCCGAAAAGCGGTTATTGCCCCGTTATGTCGGGACAGAAAATGCAAGATCGCGGGGGTGAGGCG
>NZ_JAGPXY010000072.1 GCF_018070325.1 Micromonospora sp. H61 | reverse complement strand
CCCGCGCGGGTGCGGACCGGCGCGGGCCCCTCGGCGTCAACGCCACCTGCCTGTCCAGCCCCGCGCTGGCCGCCCGACAGACCGCCGACGCCTTCGGCCTGCTGCCGACGATCGAGACCGCGTTGGCCGACTGTGATTACGGGGGCTGGGCCGGACGGACGCTTGAGGAAATCGCTGGATCGCAGCCGCAGGCGCTGCACGACTGGTTGTCCGCACCGGGCTCCGCGCCGCACGGCGGTGAGTCCGTCACGGGCGTGCGGGATCGGGTCGGCAGCTGGCTGGACGAGCAGCACCGAGCCGGTGGACGCGTCATAGCGCTCACCCACCCACTGGTGATCCGGGTCGCGGTGGTGCACGCCCTCGGTCTTCCGACGGCGACGTACCGGCAGGTGGACGTGGAGCCCCTGTCCGTCGTTCGGCTCACCAGTCAGGGCACGCGCTGGCAGCTCCGACTGGGCGCGCCGCGAGCAGGTTGAGGTCGCACCGAACGGCGCCAGCCGTGTCGAGCCAGCTTTCGTGTGGACGGCGTACCTGCGCGCCAAACGCGCAGCGTGGGGCGGGCCGTGATCACGGCCCGCCCCACGCGGCTGTACTGTCCCGGCTCGGTGCTAGCCGGTGACGGTGAACGGTCGGGACACCTTTGTCGCCGACGTGGCGCCGTTCAGCGTGACGCTTGTCGCGCCCGCCTTCGCCGCACGCGGAACGCTGACCGTCGCGCCGGAGATGACGCCGTCACCGTTCGCGTGCACGGTGCTGACCGCCAGTCCGGTCCCGACGGCGATCGTGACCACCTCGTTCGGCGCGAACCCGGAACCGTCGACCATGATCGACGTGCCGCGCGGGCCCGAGGTGGCCAACAGCGCCACCCGCGGCTGGTAGGTCCGCGCCTCCGGCTCCCCGGTCACCTGGACGGTGGCCGTGGCCGGCGTACGCGAGGACGCGCCCGTCGCGGTGACGGCGTACCGGCCGGGTTGCGCGTCACCGGAGGTCGGCACCGAGGCGCGGACCGTTCCCGTCGCGGAGGCGGCGACCTTCATGGTCCGGCCCGGGTCGGTGCCGACGCTGACGGTCACCTGCTCGCCGGCGGCGAAGCCGCTGCCGTTGACCGTGATCGCCCCACCGGTGGTGACGGTGCCGGACGCGGACAGCGCGATCGCCGGCTGCGATCCGCCCCGAGCCACTGTCACGGTGAAGGACTCGGTGCTGCTCGACAGCGTGTCCCACGCGGTGACGCGCACCGTGTAGGTGCCCTCCCGTGCGTAGGTGTGCTGGCCGCTCATCGCGCCGGACGCGCCGATCGTCACGTCGCCCGGAACCGTGCCGTCACCCCACTGGACGCGGGCGCGGTAACCCGTCGTACCGGGAACCCCGCCGGTCACCGCACCGAGGTTCGCCGCGAGGGCCTGCCCGGCGGTGGCCGTCTGGCTCGTCGGGGCGGCGGTCGTCAGTGCCGGGGCGGGCGTGCCGTCGTTGGCCACGGCGAACACGTGGATCCGACCCGCCGAGCGAGGGTCGCCGGTCTGCGTCGGCAGGGTCACCGACACCAGCGTCTTGCCCGCCGGAATCTGATACGGCGCGGTGGCGAAGAGGAACGGCTGGGCGCCGTCGCGGCTCGTGCCCTGCAACCGGTACGCCGTCCGGGCGACGACGATGTTGCCGTAGGACGGGGTGCCGTTGGCGTTGCCGCCCAGCGTCCAGTCGCTCAACTGGATCGGAATGCTGGCCGTGCTGCCGTCGCTGAACGTCGCCGTGCCGGTGGTGCTCTGGTTGCCCTGCGTTCCGGCGCCGACGAACGAGATGCTCCTCGCGTCCTCCGGAAGGTCGAGGACGACCGTCGCCCCGTTGCCGGTGGCGTTGTCCGGCTGCCCGGCCGGGATCACCGGCACTGCGAACCGCAGCGCCGTTCCGGGCACCTGCTGCGGCTGGCCCTGGGTGACACCACCGGCCGCCAGAGCGGCCCGAGAGTACGCCCAGGACTTGGCGTCACAGTCTGCCGCCAGGACCCCCTCGTCACCGACGCAGACGCTGTCGAACGCTGCGGTGAGACCGGAGGCCGGGGCGTACGCCACCTCGACGCCGACCGTCGCGGAGCTCTGGCTGTCGCCGTCGGTCACCGTGACGTTCGCCTGGTGGTAGCCGGGTGTGATGTAGGTGTGCGACCCACCGATGCGGTAGACGGCCCGCGAGCTCAACGTCACGGTGCCCGCGGTGACCGGCGTGCCGTCACCCCAGTCGATGGTGGCCTGGTAGCCGCCGGCGTCGCCGCCGGTGACGGTGGCCAACGGCACCGAGACGTGTACGCCGCTGGTCGCGTGCACGCCGTCGGCCCCGGTGACGCTGATGTCGCCGCCGCCGAGGTCGAGGTCACCTCCGGCGAGCAGCTCGACCTCGGCGAGGTTGGTCTGCGCGGCGCCGACGGTCTTCGTGACGGCGAGGCGGAACTGGGCGAACCGTCCCGGCTTGTCGATCGAGTACGGGCGGGTCTGGTTGCGCCACGGGAACACCTGGCCGGTGCGGGAGTCCACTGTGGTCCAGGTGAGGCCGTCGTTGGAGCCCTGCAGACGCCAGTCCGCCGGATCGCCGGCAGCGGCCCCGGACGTGACCGTGTAGTACTTCGGCTTCTGCTTGCCACCACGGAAGGCCCAGGTGATCTGCGGGGTCGCCGAGGTGAAGGTCAGCTGCGTGGTCGACGAGTCGTCGAACAGCTTCGACGCGTCCTGACCGCCGGTAGCGCTCGCGGTGCCGAGACCGGGGCCGGTGACGTCCTGCAACGGCTTCGGCGCCTCGTCACCCTTGGTCAGCGACGGCGGCGCGTCGTTCCGGCCGCTGCCCCACGACGACGGCTTGGGGCCCATCTGGAAGTCGATGGTGCCGCCCTTGGCGAGCGTCGCGACATCCACTGACAGGCCGCTCTGCTTCTTGCCGTTGACCTTCACGCCCTGCACGTAGACGTTCGCCGCGCTGTTGTTCGGCGCGTTGACGACGATGTCGCCGCTGCTGCGGTGCACGGTCATCCTGGTGAACTGCGGCGAGCCGATCGCCCACTCGGACGACCCGGCCTGCAGCGGGTAGATGCCCAGCGAGCTGAGGATGTACCACGACGACATCTCGCCGTTGTCCTCGTCGCCCAGGTAGCCCTGGCCGATCTCACTGCCGACGTAGAGACGCCGCAGGATCTCCCGCACGGTCTGCTGGGTCTTGGCCGGCGCCCCGGCCACGTTGTACATGTACGGGATGTGGTGCGACGGCTGGTTGCTCATGCCGAGCTGACCCATCCGCACCGCGCGCGCTTCGAGCATCTCGTGGATGACGCCGCCGTACCCACCGGGGCGGTCGGCGTTCTCCGGGGTGGTGAAGAACGCGTCGAGCTTGTCCCGCAGCGCCTTCTGCCCGCCGTACAGGTTGATCAGGCCCTGGCCGTCCTGCTGGGCGGTGAACGCGAAGTTCCACCCGTTGGTCTCGGTGTAGACGCCACCCCAGTCCAGCGGGTCACCGGCGAGGAAGTTGCCGGCGGCGTCGCGGCCCTGGAAGAGCTTCGTCTTCGGGTCGAAGAGGTGGACGTAGTTGCGGGCCCGCTCCAGGAAGTACCGCGACTCCTCCTTGAGCCGGGCACGCTCCGACTTCGGCGTGGCCGGGTCCTTGGCGAGCGCCGCACCCATGTTGCCGATGCCGAAGTCGTTGATGTAGCCCTCCAGCGCCCAGGACACCGACTCCCCGGTTGACGTCGGCGTGTAGCCGAGGAACAGGGAGCTCTCGATGCCCTTGCGCCCGACCGCGCTGCGCCCGGACGCGACGGTCGCGTCCTTGACGGCCGCGTCGTACGCCGCGAGCGGGTCGGGCAGCTCGACCCCGGTGAGGTACGCCTGGGCCAGCGCCACGTTCGCGCTGGTGCCGGTCATCAGGTCGGCGTAGCCGGGGGACGACCAGCGGGCGATCCAGCCGCCGTCGCGGTAGTGCTGGACGAACCCGTCGGAGATCTTGGCGGCGACGTCCGGGTACAGCAGCGCGTAGGCGGGCCACACGGTGCGGTAGGTGTCCCAGAAGCCGTTGTTGACGTAGATCTGCCCGTCGACGATCTTCGCGCCGGTCCGGGTGGGGGTCGACGCGCCGGTCGGCGCCGAGACCGGGCTCGCGTACTGCCAGCGCGGCGCGGCGGCGGTGCCGGTGTTCTCCGACTGCGAGTTCGGGTAGAGGTTCAGCCGGTACAGGTTCGAGTACATGGTGACCAACTGCGACTCGGTGGCGCCGCGCACCTCGACCCGGCCGAGCCGGTCCTTCCACGCGGCCGTCGCGGCGGCGTGGATCTGGTCGAAGCTCTTGCCGGTGACCTCCAGATCGAGGTTGCGGCGCGCCTGGTCGACGGAGAGGAACGAGGTGGCGAGACGCATCGTCACCTCCCGCGAGCCGGAGATGTCGAAGGTGGCCGAGGTAGCTGCGGACGCCGTCGGCGCCCGGTCGAAGGCGCCGGAGACGAACATCCGGCTACGACCGGCCGACAGGCCGCTTCCGTTGTCGACCCAACCGGTGAACGTGCCGTCCGTGCCGATGGTGAACGTGCCGTTGTGGAAGACGAGACTTCCGGTCGGCTGCCCGGTGGGGAAGGTGAACCGCATGATCCCGGCGTGGTCGGTGGGCGACATCTCCGCGACCAGGCCGTTCTGGAGCGCGACCCGGTAGAGGTCCGGCTGCGCCGTCTCGTCGTCGTGACGGAAGGCGAGCGCACGACTGGCGGGCTGACCGGTGAGCGACCCGCCACCGACGACCGGCATGACGGACATCTGGTTACGGTCACCCATCCAGGGGCTGGGCTCGTGGGAGATCGCGAGGCCCTGGAGCATGGGCAGGTTGGCCTCGTTGTTGATCCGGTGGTACTCGTACTCCCACGAGTCGGAGGTCGCGTCGGTCACCGGGGTGAAGAAGTTGAACCCGTTCGGCACGGCGGTGATCGGCAGGTTGTTGCCGCGCGAGAAGCCGCCCGTCGAGTTGGTGCCCCGTCGGGTGTCGACGTAGTTGGTCAGCTTCGAGCCGTCGATCGACGCCGGCGCGGCCGTCAGCTCGATGTCGTCGAGCCAACCTTGGAACCGGGTCTCCGCGGTGGCCTGCGGATTGTCGTACGCGAGCAGGATGCGGTCGATCGTCTTGCCGCGCGCGACGGTGCCGAGGTCGGCCTGCACCAGGTTCCACTGGTCGGCGAAGAGCACCTTCGAGGCGCCCTGACCGGCGCCCGTGAGTGGGTAGCCGTGCTGGTCGGCGGGCGAGCGACCACTGAGGTAACTGCCGTCGGTGAAGTGCAGGTCGACGGCGGCGTAGGTGGACGGGTACCTGCCGTCTCCACCGGTGAACTCGGGGAAGATCTTGTACGACAGTCGGGTCTTCGGGCCGACCGGGATGGTGACGTCGAAGAGCTTGTTCGTCGCGTACGACCGGCCGTTGCCCTCGGCGCCGCCGGAGTAGCGCAGCGCGGCCAGCCCGGTGAACCCGACGTCCGGCTTCGTGGTGTAGCCGCCGTTCGGGCCGGCGGTCGCCTCGCTGACCATGGGGGTGGCCGGCGGGCGGACGTCCGAGCCGTCGCTGATGTTCCAGTCGGCGAGCTGCAGGAGCGAGTCACCGGAGTTCGCTGTGATGTTGAGCCGGTAGAAGCCGTAGGCGTTCGGGTTGGTGAAGCTGTACGTCTTGGTGGCGAAGCGCCCGCTGAACTTCTCGCCGGCGCGCTTGTCCAGGTCGGTCCAGGTGCTGCCGTCGTTCGACCCCTGGACGACGAAGTCCTTCGGGTCCCGGGTGGGTGCGTCGTCGGCCGCGGTCAGCGAATAACGCGCCACCGTCGCCGGCTTGGCGAGTTGGTAGGTCACCCAGCCGGTGGACGCGAACACGAGCCACTTGGTCGACGGATCGTCGTCCTTGAGGTTCGCGGCGATCTCTCGCGGCGGGTTCTCGTCGCTCGCGGTCACGGCGCTGACCTGGCCGAGCAGGCTGCCGGGCAGCGTGGCGACAGTGCCGCTCAGGTTGACCTGGACCGGTTTTCCGTTCGGGCCGACCTCCACGGTGCTGGTGGCGGGCTGCGGGTCGGCGGACTCGAACGACGAGGTGAAGTTGCCCGGCGGTGCGGGGGTGGGGGCGGCGTTCGCAAGGGGCGCGGCGACGAGCAGGCCCAGCGGTAGCAGGGCGGCTGTGGTCGCCGCGATCAGGCGGGGTGAGAGGGAGCGCGCAAGGGGGGTGTGCGACATGAGGGACGGAGCCTTTCGACTCGAACCGGGTCGAGTACGTCGAACGTCTGGGCAGTGTGGAGCGGGTGGTGGGTCGAGCCCTGACATCGTTGTCATGAGAGTTCGTGAGCAACGGAAGCCGGGGCGTGTGGACTGCCGCTGATAGTTCCGGGCGCAGCACGGCCGTGTCAACGGGTTGATCGCGCCGAAGCGGCCGCCGCCCTCACCGGGGTCCGGCGGCCGAGGTGCCGGGCCTCGACGCCGTCTGGCGACGTACGCCGAGGCCCGACCACTGATCAGCAGTAGAGGTTGGCTCCGGCGGACACCCCGAGGATGCCGACGAACTGCTGGTACCTGGTGACGCGACTCTGCACCTGGGCGGGGTTTCCGCCGTTGCACTCGATCGAGCCGTTGATGCTGCGGATCGTCTGACCGAACCCGGCGCCGTTGACCATCGCGTTGTGGGCGGTCATGGTGCCCGGCCCGTTCTGGGTCATCCAGTACCAGATACCGGTCTTCCAGGCCACCGCGGCGTCGGTCTGCACCAGCCACGGGTTGGTCAGCAGTGGCAGGTTGAGGGCGTTGCCCGCGGCGTTGTAGTTGAAGTTCCAACTGAGCTGGATCGGCCCCCGCCCGTAGTAGGCGGCCTGCCCGGCGGGGCAGCCGTACGGCTGGCCGTAGTCGCAGTAGTGCGGGTAGTTAGCGGTGTTCTGCTCGACCACGTGCACGAGCCCGCCGGTCTCGTGGTAGACGTTCGCCAGGAAGGCCGCGGCCTCCTGGCGCTGGACCGTGGCGCTGCCGGTGCGCGCGAACGCCGAGTAGGCGCTGAGGGCGGCGACAAGCCCGGAGTACGTGTAGAAGGAGTTGCGACTCGGGAACATCTGGTTGAACTGGGCCTCGGTGACCACGAAGCCACCCGGGTTGGTGGGCGGCGGAGTCGTCGGGGGCTGGCCGCCACAGGTGTAGGGCTCCCAGTACCAGGTGCTGACGACGGGGTCGTACCCCGGGTTGTCGTGCTCGGCGATGTAGTAGGAACCGTTTGTGTACCGGACGATCGCCCCGGCGGCGTACCACGTCCCGGCGGTCCAGTTCGGGTAGCTGCAGGTCCCTCCGGTGGGCGGCGTGGTGCCCCCGCCGCACGCGCCGAGGTCCTCCCAGACGCCCGTAGTGCCCGGCGGCGCCTCATTCTGGGTCCACCACTTCGCCCGGTAGTTGCGGCCGTTGTGGGAGACCTGGGCGTCTCCCCAGTAGACGGCCGATGCCTGCCACGATGCCGTGCAGGCCGCCGCCGACGCGGCAGTGGCCGGGATGACCGCCACCAGCCCGCCGGCGACGATCAGTGCCGCCAGCGCGGCCAACGCGCGCAGTCTCGTCATGTGATCACTTCCCTCCTGGGACCTCACTGGCCGAAACCTGAGCCGGATATCGACCGAAGTGACTGTAACATCTTCTGTTCACAATCTTTACTATTAGATGTCGGGGGCGCGACGGTGGACCCGGGGATCGACGACCGGTAGTTCCGGCCACTTTCCGGATCACGTAACGAGGAGACCCATCGATTGATGCGATCAATACGGCATCGGGACTCCAGCCCGACCGAGGCGTGCCTGCCCCGACCGCCGAGCAGCCTCCTGCCGTGTTCCGAGGATGTTCCGGAACTTGTTGACGCGTTGGAATTCTCGCTGTAATACTCCGATCCATTGAGGTCAATGCGATCGGCTTCGTTGCGGTTTCCGGCCCAGCTACCCACTTATCCACACCTGTCCGGACTGTGCTGCCCGCCCCGGGGCGCGTCCGGGCCTGCGCGAAGGGGCACCAGATGAGCAGGCTCTTCCCCCGCACGGCCCTGTGGTCCAGGCGGTTGCGCGCGGCGCTCGCCGTCCTGGCCACCGCCGTCGCCATGTGCGGCGTCGCCCTCGCGGCCACCTCCACCCCGTCGAGCGCCGCCGCCTGCAACGGCTACGTCGGCCTCACCTTCGACGACGGTCCGACCGGCAGCACCAGCGCCCTGCTGAACGTGCTGCGCGCCAACGGCGTACGGGCCACCATGTTCAACGTCGGGCAGAACGTCCAGAACAACCGGTCGGCCGCGCAGGCACAGGTGGCCGCCGGCATGTGGGTGGCCAACCACAGCTGGAACCACGCCCACATGACCTCGATGAGCCAGGCTCAAATGCAGTCGGACCTCTCCCAGACCAGCTCGGCGATCCAGTCGGCCACCGGCAGCCGACCGGTGTTGTTCCGGCCGCCCTACGGCGAGACCAACTCCACGTTGCAGTCCGTCGCGTCGTCCCTGGGCATGCGCCAGGTGCTCTGGGACGTGGACTCCCAGGACTGGAACGGTGCCAGCGTCAGCCAGATCGTGGCCAACGCGAGCCGACTCCAAGCCGGTCAGGTCATCCTGATGCACGACGGGATCCAGAACACCCGCGACGCCATTCCGCAGATCATGGCCAACCTGACCAGCCGCAACCTGTGCCCCGGCATGATCTCGCCGTCCACCGGCCGCGCGGTCGCGCCGGACGGCACCACCCCGCCGCCCACCACCACCCCGCCGCCCTCCGGCGGCACCTGCACCGCAACCGCCACGACCCCCAACGTGTGGGGCGACCGGTACAACACGTCGGTGACGGTCAGTGGCGCCAGCACGTGGACGGTGGTCGTGGCCATCACCTCGCCGCAGCGGGTCACCACCATCTGGAACGGCACCGCCACCTGGGACAGCAGCGGCACGGTCATGACCATGCGGTCCAACGGCAGCGGCAACACCTTCGGCTTCACCACGATGACCAACGGCAACAGCAGCGCCCGCCCTCAGTTTCGCTCCTGCACATCGGGATGACATCGCCCAGTTTGAAACGTGCGGGGTGGTTGCGCCCGGCACCCACCGCGCACCTGCCTGACCGCGGAGCCGGGGCTTCACTCGACGATCCCACCGCGCCCCGTACCCCCGACCGCGTGGCTGACCCTGGGCGTCGGCGCGCACGCGGTGCTCCGCGACGACGCGCTGCGCTGGCCGGACGCCGATTCTGTCGGGGGGCGCCGTTAACGTGTGGTCACTGTCGCCGCGCCGGATCGCGCCGCTCGCTGACCCTCGGAGGCCCCCCATGTCCCAGGAGACGACCTACCTCGAACTGTCCGAAGTGGACGGTGCGCACAAGTTCTACGAGGTCATCGTCGACAATGCCACGCTGACGGTGCGCTACGGCCGGATCGGCGACCAGGGGCAGGTCAAGGCGAGTGCCTATCCGGACAACGCCCGCGCCCGGGCCGCCGCGGCGAAGAAGATCGGCGAGAAGGTCCGCAAGGGCTACGCGCCGGCGGTTCCCGGCGTCCGCCAGAAGCGCACCGTGTCGCGGCGGCAGATCGTGAGTACCCGCTCCACCGCCCACACCGCCCCGGTGCTCTGGCGCTACGACTCCGGCGCCCCCGCCTTCGGCATCTTCGTCGACGGGCAGCACTGCATGGTCGGCAACGAGCACGGGGTCATCACCACCCTCGACCACGACGCCCAGGTGCGCAGCCAGGTTCGCCTTCCCGACGGGGTGAAGTGCATCGTCGCCGACGACGCCTGGATCTACGCCGGCTGCGACGACGGCAACGTCTACGACCTGTCCGGCAAGGTGCCCCGCGTGGCGTACGCGATTGCCCCGGAGATCGACATCTACTGGCTGGACATCCACGACGGCGTCCTCGGCGTCTCCGACGCCGACGGCGGGATCACCGCCGTCGACCACGAGGACGAGTTCCTGTGGCGTCGCCCCGGGCGGGGGCGTTCGGCCTGGATGGTGCGGTGCGACGACGACGCCATCTACCACGGGCACTCGCAGGGCGTGACCGGCTACGAGTGGCGTACCGGCACCGAACTGTGGCACACGAGGACCGGTTCGGTGCTCTTCGGCTGGCAGGAGCACGGCAGTGTGTTCGCCGGCACCAGCACCCGCGAGGTGGTGCGGCTGTCCAAGTCGGGTCGCCACGAACGCACCTATCTGTGTGACGCCCCGGTCTTCTCCTGCGCCACCGCCGAGGGCGGCGAGTACGTCTTCGCCGGTGACAGCCAGTCCTCGATCTACTGCTTCGACGCGGCGGGCACCCGGCTGTGGAAGCTCGGCACCGGCTGCGGCTCGGCGTACTCCATGCAGTACCACGACGACCGGCTCTACGTCGTCACCACGGGCGGCCATCTGGCCTGCATCGACGCGAGCGAGCCGGCGATCCGCGCGGCGCAGGCCGGGGATGTTCCCCAGGTGCGCGACATCAAGGCCCCCCGCCAGGCGCCCCAGCCGGTGCAACCGACGATCGTCGAGGTGACCAGCGACTCGGGCGCGGGCGTGGTCGTGCAGTGCCTGGACGATCGGGGGCGGTTGCGGGTTCAGGTGCTGTCCGACGGTTACCGGCGCGACTGGTCGGTGCAGTTCCCCAAGGGGATTCGCGAGCCGGGCGCCCGATACCTGGTGACCGAGGTGCGCGAGTCCAGCCGCGGTGGTTACTACCGCGCGTACGGCGACATCCGCCGGCTGCGCTGAGCCACGAACGCGCTGCCTCGTCACCGAGGGGTCCCCGGGCGCACCCGCCCGTGTCGTAGGGTGCCGCCATGGCGCACCCCGTCCGGGCCAACGGCGACGCCAGCAGTGCCTGGTGGGCCGCCCCGCCGACGGGGCGGGTCAGTCACCTGCCGGGCATCGACCCGGAGATGCTGCGGGTGGCACTCGACCCGTTACCGCGGGCAGCGCCCGCGATCGTGCACTACCGGCCCACTGTGACAGGCTCCCTCGGCGTCCTCGTGGACACAGTGCTCGACCAACTGGACTCCGCGGCCCTCGCGATGTTCCCCCGCTGGCTGACCGGGGCCGACCACGTCGACAACGAGGGCACGCTCGGCGTGGCGGCGGTGCGGGCACTCGCGGCCCGTACCGCCGCCCGCTCCCGGCACTTCGGCCCGTTCCTGGCCGACCTCGCCGAGCGAGGGCTGCGCGGCCCACACCGCCCCGGCGGCCGGTCCCGCTTCGCCCCGGGGGTACGCGCCGCCGGGCTCGCCCGGGTGATCGCCGACGCGTACGACCGGGAAAGCTGCGTACTCGTCGTGGCCCTGCCCGACCTGGAATCCGCCGCCGAACGGACGCTGGTGGCCGCCGCCGAGTGGCTCGTGCGGCACGGTGGCTTCACCGTGTGGTTGGCCGGCGGGCCGCTGCGCCACGCCGACCGGGTGCGCTCGGTGCCCATGCCGGTTCCGGCGCGATTCGCCGAGCTGGCCAGCATGACCGAACGGCTTCCGGCCATCGCCGCGGAGCCGGAGTCGACGGTGCTGGCCTGGCCGCCGATTGCGGGCGTGCCCCGCGGTGACAGCGCCGCCGAACAGGCGTTGGAACGCGCGCTCGCGCCACACGACTGGGCGCGGGGCCGGCGGTGGAATCAGACCTACGAGTGGCACGTCCTGGCCACGGCGTACCGTCTGGATCTGTTTTGGCCCACGGAGGGTCTTGCGGTCGAGGTGGACGGCCCGGAGCATCGTGGGCGAATCGCTTTCGCCAACGACCGGCGGAGAGACGTACAGCTGCAACTCCTCGGGCTGGACGTGCTCCGCTTCACCAACGAGCAGGTGCTCACCGACGCGCCGGCGGTGGTCGACGGGATCCGTCGGCTGCTGGCCCGGCGACGCGCGGGCAGCACGCACCCCCACGGAGATGAGACATCATGACGAGCCCGGCGGACGTCCCGCACCTGACGCCGAACCAGATCAACGCTCTCGTGGTGCTGATGGTCGAGGCACGCCGACTCACCAACGTCGAGCTGAAAGAGCTGGCCGGTTTCACGCTGACCGGCAAGGACAACACGAAGCTCGTCGACCTGGGCCTGGTCGACACCGATCGGACGCACCGGCCCTTCGCCCACGAGCTGACCGAGCAGGGCTGGCGGGTGGCACGTCAGCTGCACACCGCCGCGCCGCCGAAGCAGGGTGGCTCGACGACCCGGTCCCTGTTCGTCGTCCTGTCCAACCTGCACCGTTCGCTGGACCGGCTCCGGGTCAGCCACGGCGACTTCTTCAAGCAGACTGCGGTAACCGCCGCTCCGGCGACCAGCGAGCCGCGACAGGAGGTACCGGCGCCCACCGTGACAGCGACGACGGCGGCACCGGCGACGGCGGCACCGGTGTCCGCAGCGGAGGTGGAGGCGCTGGTTCGCTCTGCGTACCGGGAGCTGGCCACCGCGCCGGGCGCCTGGGTCGGTCTCGCCGACGTCCGCGACCGGCTCGTCGACACCGACCGGGCCGCTCTCGACGCGGCGTTGCGGGCGATGGTCGGCCGGGACGACGTCCGCATCATCCCGGTGGCGAACACCAAGTCACTGACCGCACGGGACCGGGCCGCGGCCGTCCGCATCGGGAACGAGGACAACCACGCCCTGGCGATCGGCCCGGCATGATCTCGGACGACCAGCGGGCCGCGCTGGAAGCGGTCAGTCTCAACCCGGCGGTCACCCCGGACGACGTCTGGCGACCCAGCCCGCACAACGTGCCGGAGCTGCACGAGAAGGTGGCCGCGGAGATCCTGCGCGGGGTGGCGCGGGCCCGCACCGACGACACGAGTATGCCGCTCGGCGTGGCCATGCAGGGCCGCGCGGGCGCCGGCAAGACGCACCTGCTCGGGGCGGTCCGCGAACGGATCCAGGGCGACGGCGGCTACTTCTTCCTTGTCGACATGGTCAGTGGCAAGACGTTCTGGGAGAGCGTGGCCCTGGCCCTGGTGGAGGGCATGGGCCGCCCTCACGTCGGCTGGGGCACCCAGTTGAAGACCTTCCTGCGTCGACTCACCCCCCAGCTCGGCCTGCCGGTGGAGGTCCGCGACGCGGTCGCCGGCGCCCGGCCGGTGACCCGTGCGCAGCTCGACACCTTCATCTGGGCGCTGCGCGAACGCGATCGGGAGGTCGGGCGGGACGCCCAGGACACCGCTCGGGCGCTCGTCCTGCACGGTGCCATCGACTTCGAGGCACAGGACGTCGGTTACGCCCACCTGATCTCCGAACCGGGTGACCCGGCCGCGCGGGCGGCGTGGGGGTTGAGCGCCGCGATCCGCACCCCCCAGCAGGTCGTGCAGGACATCTCCCGGCTGATGGCCCTGACCCTGGACCCCACCGTCATCGCCGTGGACCAGCTCGACACGCTGTTCGCCCAGACCAGCACCTCACTGCTCAACCAGCATCAGGGGCTGGAGGACGGCCAGGCCAAGGTGCTCGGTCCGATCGCCGACGGCCTGCTCAAGCTCCGCGACATCACCCGCCGCACACTGGTCGTCGTCTCGTGCCTGCCGGACACCTGGGTGCTGATGACCCGCACCGCGCCCACCCCGGTCGCTGACCGCTTCCGTACGGCGACCCTGCCGGACCGGATCCCCTCCCCGGAGATCGGGCAGGCCATCGTGGCGAAGCGCCTCGCCGCCGCCTACGCGGGCATGTACTTCGGGCCACCGCACCCCACCTGGCCGATCGCCCCCGCCGCGTTCGCCGACGCACCCACCCTGACGCCACGCGCCCTGCTCCGCCGGGTGGACCGCCACATCGCCTGGTGCCGTGATCGCGACGACGTGGTCGAGCTGGACCGGCTCATCGACGGCGCCGACTCGACGCCGACGGTCAGCACCGCCCGTGGCGCCTCCGCCGATCCGAGCACCGACGAGCGCCGGCTGCGCGAGTTGGACGCACGGTTCGCCGAACTGGTCGAGGCCGCGGACGTGTCGGCCGCCGTCGATCCGACGGGCGAGGACGAGCACATGCCGCCGCTGCTCGCCGCCGGCCTGGCCGCCTGGATCGCCGAGCAGGCGCCGACCGGCGCCACCTACAAGTACGATCCGCCGCCCGGCCGCAAGCCCGCGCTGCACGGGCGGCTCATCGAGGTGCTCGACGAGGCCACCGAGAACGAGGCGCACTGGTGCTTCCGGGCCATCGCGCACCCCAACGCCGTCGCCGTCACCGCCCGGGTCAAGGCCGCCTGCACCCTCGCGGGGTTGGACCGGGACCTGCCACAGCGGCGGCTGATCCTGCTGCGCAACGGTCCGTGGCCGACCGGGAAGCGTACGACCGAGGTGTTGACCGGCTTCGACGCGGCCGGCGGCCTGCGGTGTGCCGTGCCGGAGGCGGACCTGCGGGTCTTCGCGGCGCTGCGGGTGATGGCGGCCGAACCGTCCACGGCCTTGCAGGAGTGGCTGGTGGCCCGCCGTCCGGCCAGCGGCACCGAGCTGTTCCGCGCGGTCCTGCCCGGCCCCGACGGGACGCGCGGCGGTGCCCAGCCGCCGACGCCCGACGACGACGAGCCACCGTCGGGTGGCCCCGAATCCGACCCGATGAACGTGCCGGAAGCCGACGTCCCCGCCGGTGTGTCGACCGGTGCGGTGGCCGAGCCCGTACCCGCTGACCCGGCCGACCTCGTGGTCGGCGAGGGCGGTCGGGTCGTCGGGCTGGGGCGGACCGTCGACGGTGGTCACCCGTTCACGGTTCCCCTGGAGTCGTTGCGCCGCCACGCGGTCGTGTTCGCCGGGTCCGGCTCGGGCAAGACCGTGCTGATCCGCCGGCTGGTCGAGGAGTGCGCCCGCGAGGGGGTCTCCGCGATCGTGCTCGACCCCAACAACGACCTGGCCCGGCTCGGCGACCCGTGGCCCGACCCGCCGAGCGGCTGGGGCCCCGGCGACGCCGAACGCGCCGCCGACTACCTCGCACACACCGAGGTGGTGGTGTGGACGCCCCGGGTCACCGCCGGCCGGCCGCTGAGCTTTCAGCCGCTGCCCGACTTCACCTCCCTGCGGGACTGGCCCGACGAGTTCGACCAGGCCGTCCGCTCCGCCGTGGAGGCGCTCGCGCCCCGGGCCGGCGTGGACCGCTCCAGCCGACTGGCCCAGCAGGGCAAGGCGGTCCTCACCGAGGCACTCCAGGCGTACGCGCGCAGCGGGATGGTCGGCCTGCCCGGCTTCACCGAGTTCCTCACCGATCTGCCCGAGGGGGTCAGTCGGCTGGCCCGCGCCGGGAAGCTCGCCGAGGAGTTGGCCGAGGCGCTCAAGGCGGCGATGGTCACCGATCCGCTCTTCGGCGGGGTCGGTGCGCCGGCCGACCCGGGGCTGCTGCTGACGCCGTCGGCGGGGCGGCGGGCCCGGGTGTCCGTGATCAGCTTCGTCGGCCTCACCTCGGATCAGGAGCGGCAGAGCTTCGTCAACCAGTTGCAGATGGCGCTCTTCGCCTGGATCAAGCGGCACCCCGCCGGTGACCGACCGCTGGGCGGGCTGTTCGTGATGGACGAGGCGCAGACGCTCGCGCCCTCGACCGGCACCACGGCCTGCACCGCCAGCTCGATCGCGCTGGCCTCGCAGGCCCGCAAGTACGGGCTCGGGCTGGTCTTCGCCACCCAGGCGCCCAAGGGTCTGCACAACCAGATCTCCGGCAACGCGACGACGCAGTTCTTCGGGCTGCTCAACGCGCCGGCGCAGATCGACGCGGCCCGGCAGCTCGCCGAGGCCAAGGGCGGGCGGCTGCCGGACATCGGCCTGCTCAACAGCGGTGAGTTCTACGCGGCCGGGGAGGGCTTCTCGTTCGTCAAGGTCCGCACCCCGCTGTGCCTGACGCATCACCCGAAGGCGCCGTTGACCCCGGAGGAGGTCGTCGCCCGCGCCCGCCCGGCTGGGTAGCCTGAGGCCATGATCTTCATTACCGCCAAGTTCCGGGTCCTGGCCGAGCACGCCGACCGGTGGCCGCAGATCGCCGCCGAGTTCACCGAGGCGACCCGGGCGGAGCCGGGCTGCCTGTGGTTCGACTGGTCTCGCAGCGTGGACGATCCCACCGAGTACGTGCTGGTCGAGGCATTCCGCGACGACCAGGCCGGCGGGGCCCACGTCCAGTCCGCGCATTTCCGCACGGCCCGGGAGACCCTGCCGCCGTACCTGGCCGAGACGCCGCGCATCGTGAACGCCACGGTGCCGCAGGAGGACTGGTCGCTGCTCGGCGAGATGGCCGTTCCCGAGGGTCGCTGACCGCCGCCGGTCCGCGGTCCGCGACCGTCGTCAACCCGGTCGGTCAGCGGTCCGGGACCCGTCGTCAGCGCAGCCGGCGGGCGGTGAAGCGGGCCGGCGGGTCGGCGATCACGTCCTGCGCCGCGATCAGCTGGATCTCCCGGGTGCCCGCCGCGAGAGTGGCCTCGAGCACGGCGTAGACGGAGGCGATGGTGCGTTCCAGCGCGGTCGCTGGTGAGCCGGTCGTCCACAGGTGCGCGAGGTACAGCGCCGCCGTGACGTCGCCCCCACCGTTCGGGTTGATCGGCAGCAGCGGCGTGGTCACCGCCCAGGCGCCCTCGTCGGAGACCGCCACCACCTCCAGCGAGTCCGGCGGCAGGTCACCGTGCAGCACGCTGGTCACCAGGACGTGCCGTGGCCCGGTCGCGCGCACCACGTCGACCGCGTCCAGCACCTCGGCCAGCGAGTTCGTGGTGCGACCGGCGAGGAAGTCCAGCTCGAAGTGGTTCGGCGTGATGATGTCCGCACGGGGCACGACGGTGTCCCGTAGGTACTCAGGAATCCCCGGCCGGACGAACATGCCCCGGCCGGCGTCGCCCATCACCGGGTCGCAGCAGTACACAGCGGCCGGGTTGGTCGCCTTCACCGTCGCCACCGCGTCCAGGATCACCGCGCCCATGGCCGGGTCGCCCTGGTAGCCCGAGAGCACCGCGTCGGCGGTGCCGAGGACCCCGCGGTCCTCGATGCCCGCGATCACCTCCGCCACGTCCGCCGCCGGGAGCAGCGGGCCCCGCCACGCGCCGTACCCGGTGTGATTGGAGAAGTGCACAGTCAGGACCGGCCAGACCTCGTGCCCGAGGCGTTGCAGCGGAAAGGCCGCCGCCGAGTTGCCGACGTGACCGTAGGCGACCGACGACTGGATGGACAGGATCTTCACCGGGCCATCATCGCCGCTGCGGCCGGCGTCGCACTGACGGCCCGCCGAATCTGTCGGGTGGCCCACTCGCCGCTCACCCGGCGGGACGGCACGAACAGGCGACCCGGACCGTGTCGTCCGGGCCGCCCGAGCGGTGGCGGGGCGACCAACGCGCCGGCTGGCCGTCCCGTCGTACGGTCAGCCGCCGAGGCTCGCCGCGGCCGACGCGATCGACGAGGCGAAGTAGCTCACCTGGGTGTAGACACCCGGGTAGTTGGGCCGGGCGCAGCCGTTGCCCCAGCTGACGATGCCGACCTGGATCCAGGCGTTGCTGGCGTCGCGGCGGAACATCGGGCCGCCCGAGTCACCCTGGCAGGTGTCCGTGCCGCCGCTGGCGTAGCCGGCGCAGATCTCCTCGGCGGGGATGAGGTCCCCGCCGTAGTTGGCGTTGCAGGTGGAGTCGCTGACGAACGGCACGGTCGCCTTGAGCAGGTATCGCTGCTGGCCGCCGCCCTCGCGCGCGGCGCCCCAACCGGCCACTGTGAAGGTGCCGCTGTCGTACGCGGTGGTGCTGGCGATCGGCAGTGTGCTCAGCCCGGTGACGGGGCTGGCCAACCGGATCAGCGCCCAGTCGCGGCCGGCGCCGTTGTAGCCGGGGGCACGGTAGACGTAGTTGGACCGGACGGTGATCCGGCTGGACGACTGGAGGTCGACCGTCCCGAGCGTCGCGGTGATGCTGGTGTTGGTGCCGGTCCGGCCCACGCAGTGTGCCGCGGTGAGCACCAGCCGGGCGCTGTACAGCGCCCCGCCGCAGCCCATCGAGAGACGCACCATGAACGGGAACTCGCCCTGAGCGGCGCGGGTGCCGCCGACGACATTCGGCGTCACGGGGCTGTCGGCCGCGGCGGCCGGCGCGGTGAGAGTGAGGCTGGCCGCGGTCACCGCGGCCAACGCGGTGGCCAGCAGGCCAGTGAGGGTACGCCAGCGAACCATGCATTCCTCCGCATCAGGATGGCACGCCTCGTGAGCGCACCGCAGTCGAGATAGCGGTCATCATATTGAGGAATATGGATCTCGTGGGTCATCCTCTCTGGGTCGTACCACCGGCGGTATGGATCTCGCACGGCACGGGGCTTGTGGGCGACGGTGGTCAGGCGTCCGGCGTGCCGGTGCTCTCCCGGCGGAGAAGCCGGAACGGTGTCTGCACGGTCAGCGGCCCCTCGACCTCCGCGCCCTCGATGCGGGCGACGAGGCGGCGCACCGCGAGACGGCCGATCTCCCTCTTGTCCGGGGCGATCGTGGTGAGGGTCGGGGCAGTGAACCGTCCCTCCTCGATGTCGTCGATCCCGACCACCGCGACGTCCTCGGGCACCCGGTGACCGGCCTCGGCCAGTGCCCGCAGCGCCCCGATGGCGATCAGGTCGTTGTAACCGAACACCGCGTCCGGCGGGTCACCGAGGGCGAGCAGGTCACGCATGGCGCGCATGCCGTCGAGCCGACCGAACGCGTCGGTGCGGGCGACCAACCGTGGTCGGTACGGCAGGCCGGCGGCCGCCAGGGCCTCCCGGTAACCCCGGACCCGCAGGTGGGCCGACTGCCGGTCACCGCCCGGGGTGGCGCCGATGAACGCTATCCGGCGGCGGCCGATCGCCACGAGGTGCCGGATCGCCGCGTGGCTGGCGGCGACGTTGTCGATGGCGATGTGGTCGTGTGGCACGTCGTAGACGCCCTCGCCGATCAGCACGAGCGGGCTGCCGGCAGTCCGGGCCAGCACCTCCTTCCGGCCGACGCGCACCGGGCTGAGGATCAGACCGTCGATGACGCGCTGTCGCGAGCCGTCGAGAAGCGCCAGCTCCGCCTCCCGCTGCGCGGCGGTGTTCTCCATGACGAGCGTGTAGCCGAGCGCGGCAGCCTCGGAGATGGCGATCTCGGCGAGCTCGGCGAAGTACGGGTTGGTCAGTTCCGGGACGGCCAGGGCGATCAGGCCGGTACGACCCCGGCGGAGATGCCGGGCGCCGAGGTTGGGGCTGTAGCCGAGTTCGTCGATCGCCTGCTGCACCCGCTGTCGGGTCCGCTCCCCCACCGGCCGGTACCCGTTCACCACGTTCGAGACCGTGGCCAGGGAGACACCGGCGCGCTGGGCGATGTCCTTCAGGTTGACGCCCATCCCCAACCTTTCGCTAATTCGACCGGTGGGCCGACCGGACATTGACGAACAAGCATTGACGGGAGGGTCGGCGCGGCTCTATAACGTTATACAGGTGATGATGGATGTCAATATGCCAGTCACCGTTGGCGCGTGGAGATCCCACCGACATCCGTCGCTGACGCCCGCCCCCGTCAATGACCACCCGATGCCCACCACCCACGCGCTTCGGGCCTGGCTGCACCGCCCGCGGCGACTCGTCCCCCCGGAGACGGCATGACACGTCACGTCCCCATCCGCCCCGCCCTGCCACTGCTGCTCGTTCTCGCCCTGCTCGCCGGCGTTCTCGGCGTGCCAACCTCTCCGGTGTACGCCGCGCCGGCCAAGACGCCACCACTGACCACCCCCTGGACCAGCCAGGCCCTGAACGGCACACCTCTGCCCGAGTACCCGAGACCCCAGATGACGCGGCCGGACTGGCTCAACCTCAACGGCGAGTGGCAGCTACGCCAGTCGACGACCGACGACGCCCCGCAGTTCGGCACCAACCTGCCCGAGCGGGTCAACGTGCCCTTCCCGGTGGAGAGCGCCCTGTCCGGCATCCAGCGGGCCGCCAACGACAACCGCAACTACCTGTTCTACCGACGCACCGTCACCATCCCGGCGAACTGGTCGGGCCGGCGCACCCTGCTGCACTTCGGCGCCGTCGACTGGCAGAGCACCGTCTGGGTCAACGGTGTCCGGGTCGGCGCGCACACCGGCGGCTACGACGCCTTCACCTTCGACGTGACGCCCCAGCTCACCACCGGGACGAACGAGATCGTCGTCAAGGTCTGGGATCCCACCGACACCCGGCAGAACGGCAGCCTGCCCGCCATCGGCAAGCAGACCAAAACACCTGGCGGGATCTTCTACACCCCCAGCTCCGGCATCTGGCAGACGGTGTGGATGGAGCCGGTGCCCGCCGCCTCGATCAGCAGCGTGGACGTCTACCCGAACCTGAGCAACAACACACTGCGGGTCCGGGTCTTCACCCGGGGCGACGTGAGCGGGCACAGCGTGCTCGCCGAAGCGCTGAACGGCGCCACAGTGGTCGGCTCGGCCACCGGCGGCTTCACCGACTTCAGCGTGCCGGTGCCCAACGCCCGCCGCTGGTCACCCGACGACCCGTTCCTCTACAACCTCCGGGTGACAGTGCGCGGCGCCACCGGCGCCACAGTGGACCGGACCACGCACTACTTCGGCATGCGGGAGATCACCACCGGCCTGGTCAACGGCGTGCTGCGCCCCAAGCTCAACGGCCAGTTCGTGTTCCAGGTCGGCACCCTCGACCAGGGCTACTGGCCGGACGGGCTCTACACCGCGCCGACCGACACCGCCCTCGCCTTCGACCTGCAGAAGCACAAGGACCTGGGCTTCAACATGGTGCGCAAGCACATCAAGGTGGAGCCGCAGCGCTGGTTCTACCACGCCGACCGGCTCGGCCTGCTGGTCTGGCAGGACATCCCGTCGCTGACCGCACAGGACGTCGACCCCACCGACGCCCAGCAGGCGCAGTTCGAGGCCGAGGCACGTGAGATCGTCGACGAGCACCGCAGCTCACCCGCCGTGATCGCGTACACGCCCTACAACGAGGGCTGGGGTGAGCGGTCCCTCGCCGACACCCGGCGGGTAGCGCAGAACATCAAGAACCAGGACCCGACACGTCTGGTCAACCCGCACAGCGGCCACAACTGCTGCCAGTCCCTCGGCAACCCCGGCAACGGCGACATCGACGACTGGCACGTCTACCTGGGACCGGACTCCCCCGTACCGTCGAGCAGCCGGATCGCGGTGCTCGGTGAGTTCGGCGGCCTGGGCCTGCACACGCCGGGCCACGAGTACAGCCCGAACGGCAGCTTCTTCGCGTACGAGTGGCAGTCCAGTTCGAACGCCCTCACCGACCGGTACGTGGGGCTGGTGCAGGGCACCCAGAACCTGATGCTCGGCAAGGGGCTCAGCGCCTCGATCTACACCGAGATCACCGACCTGGAGGGTGAGCTGAACGGGTTCCTCACCTACGACCGACAGGTGATCAAAATGGACCAGGCGCGGGTACGCGCCGCCAACACCGCCCTGATCAACGCCTCGAAGACCATCGGCAGTTCGGCACCCGTCGCCCTGCCGGTCAACACCCGCCGGTCGTTGCAGGTCACCACGCCCGGCTTCACCAACCGCTACCTTCGCCACCAGGACAGCCTGGCCTACACGGAGGTGGTCGACGCCGCGAGTTCCGGCCTGCTCAAGGCCGACGCCACGTACACCATCCGGCCCGGTCTGGCCGGTGCCGGTTGCTACTCGTTCGAGTCGGTCAACTTTCCCGGGCAGTACCTGCGCCACCAGAACTCCCGGGTCCGCAACTCGCCGGACGACGGCTCCGCGCTGCTTCGTGCCGACGCCACCTGGTGCGCCCGTACCGGGCTGACCGGCACCGGCGTCTCGCTGGAGTCGTACAACTTCCGAGGTAGGTACCTGCGGCACTACAACGCGGAGGTCTGGCTCAGCAACGGCGCCGGCGGCGACGCGTACAACACGCCGGTGTCGTGGACCGCCGACAGCACCTGGAGCATCGCCGCCCCGTGGGCACCCTGACCGCTGCGCCCTGACCGGGCCGTTCCGACAAGAAGAGACGCGGGGGTTCCGGCGTGGGCCGGGACCCCCGCGACGCGTGGACGGTGTGGCGGGCCCGCGCTGCCTACCCGGGGGCCGGCCCCTTCCGTCGGCGCCGACGCCTTCCGTCGCGGTCGGTGACCGGACCCCGGCGTCACTCGTCGTCCCGGAGGTCGTTTCCCCGGTCATGAGCGAAAGCGGCGAGTTGTTTGCACCGTTCGGCCCGGTCGGCTGCAGGGCAAGGACCGGGCCGCAACTTGCATCCGGCCAAGTTCGCTCGGCTGTTGCAACACGCAATTATGCCGACCAATAAATAGACAAGAACCAATCTTGACTTGTACGGCCGGCCAGCGCACCGTAAAGAGCCAGAGGCAGATGCACGCCATTATCGGCCCGGCTGAAGTGGATCGCCAAATGGAGGCGCTGCCGGTTTCGCGCCGCGTGCATCAGGAGGCTTTCCATGCGGTTGAATCCGTTCACCGGGGTCTATCTCACCGATCCGGCTAGCATGTGGCGGCGCATTGTCGACGATCCCGACGGGGTGCACTACGCCGAGGATCTGGGTCTGTGGTTGATCAGCCGGCACGCGGACGTCCGGCGGGCCCTCGCCGACGCCACGACATTCGCCAACGCCCTCACCCTCGCCCCGGTCTACGAGGTGTGTCCACCGGCACTGAACGTCATCATGCAGATCGACGCGCCACCCACGACGGCCGCCGCGGACCCACCGGCGCACCCGCGCACCCGGCGGGCCCTACGGGCGACCTTCGCGAACACCGCCGAGCGGGTCGAGGCCGAGTACGGGGCGATCATCCGACGCCGGGTCGACCAGTTGGTGTCCCGTCTCGCCGCCCGCCAGGGCGAACAGGTCGACCTGATCCCGGAGTTCGCGACCGAGCTTCCCCTGCTGGTGGTCCTGGACATCCTCGGGGTGCCCGACGCCGACATCGGGCGGATCCGGAGTTGGGCGGACGGGCAGATAGCCCTCATCTGGGGGCAGCCGGACCCGGCCGAGCAGGTACGCCTGGCCCAGGGCCTGCTGGAGTTCTGGCACTACTGCGAGGACCTGGTCCGCCAGCGGGTGGACAGTGGACACCGGGGCGAGGACTTCATCAGCCGCGCCCTGGACTACCGGGACGACGACGACAGCGTGCTGACGGTGCCCGAGGTGGCGAGCCTCGCCTTCAATCTCCTGGTCGCGGGTCACGAGACCACCGCCGGGCTGCTCGCGCACGCCCTCGACCAGGCCCTGTCCGCTCCCCAGCGCTGGTCGGCGATCACCGCGGACCCGGGGCTCGTCCCGGCCTTCGTGGGCGAGACGCTCCGGTTCGCGCCCGCCATCGACGGCTGGCTGCGGGTGACCACCCGGGATGTCACAGTGGGGGCGGTGACGATCCCCGCCGGGGCGCGTTGCCTGCTGTTGATCGGAGCGGCGAACCGGGACCCGGTGGCGTTCCACGACCCGGACCGGTTCGACCCATACCGGGCCGACGGGGGCAATCACCTGTCGTTCGGCCACGGTCCGCATTTCTGCATTGGCGCGGGATTGGCGCGACTTGAAGCCGGAATCGCCCTCAGCCGGCTCGCCGAAGCCATTCCCAGGCTGAGACTGTCACCGGAGCAACATCGCTCGTACAAACCCAATATCGCGTTTCGTGCGCACCGCACGTTGCTCGCGATAATCGACGTTCCGGCATCTGCGGGCGTGTCGGCGACACCGGATGGCGCGACGGCCGAAGTGCACGCCGCCTGAGCGGGCGCGGGCGCCAGCGGTGCTGACCTGCGGACGGGTCGACGGTGGGGTGGGGCCGGCGTCGAGCCGTTCCACCCGGCGCACGTCGGCGCCGGCACCGGTCCGGCGCGCACCTTTCCCGCTTTCCCCGACGATCCATACCGGTGAACGTCTTCACACCCATCGCTTCCTGGGTTAAGAATTGCCCTCTGTGAATGTTCAGCTCATCGGTCAATCTCGATCTGGCGTCCGCCGCTGAATGTCCGTTCCACGAAGGTGAGCGCATGGAGCACACGTCCCCGTCGAGCTCGGCGCACTCTGCGGCCAGTCAGCGGTTCCGACGGGAGTTGCGCGACTGCCGCGTCCAACGGGGCCTGACCCAACGAGCCCTGGCAGATCTGGTGCGGTTCAGCCGGGAGACCGTCGCGGCGGTCGAGTCAGGTCGCCGGTTCGGCAGCCACGAGTTCGCACAGCGCTGCGACGACGTGCTCGACACCGGTGGCCGGCTGGCCACGCTCTGGCCGCAGGTCGCGGCCGAGCAGTTGGCGGCCGACGGTCGCCGAGGCCCCCGCGCTCCGGAGCCGGCTCGACTGGATCGGCAGGTGCCGCGTCAACGTGGACGCCGTGACGCGCGCGACCCGGGCGCCGTGGTGGACGCGATCGACGAGCTGCGGGAGCTGATCGGCCAGGTGCTCAACGGTCAACCCGAACCGGATGGACCGGAGCGGCGGCAGCCGTCGGCCGAACCCCTCGACAACCAGCGCTGACCCGACGGATCCAGTCCGACCTCGCGGCGTCACCGGTTGCTGACGTTGGGTACAGATACTGGTACGGGCAGTTTGTACCACGGCCAGGTCTGGTCTACGAGCGCGGCTTCCGGCCGAATGGGACTTGCATTCGGCAACGTGCGGATAGACCGTCATCGACGAGTCGTGGGAGTCAATCTTGGCGTCGAGCACCCGGTCCCACGCGGCCAGACCCTACCCGACCCGCCGACGCGGTTGGAAGATAGCCGGCCGGATGCGCCTCATCGTCGCGGCCCCGCTCGTCGCCGTGATCGGCTTCGCCGGTCTCGCACTGACCGAGAGCGCACGCCAGACGGCCCGCGCCGGCGACCTGCAGATCCTGGCGCAGGTCGGTGCCGAGGCCGGCGACCTGGCCTACCGCCTGCAACGCGAACGCATCGCCGCCGCCGACCTGCTCACCCATGCCCGGCCGGAGCAGCAGGACGCCTTCGGCGTGGAGATGGCCGCCACCGATGACGCCGTCGCCCGCTACCGCGGGCAGCGTGACCGACTGTCCGGCGACAACGGCACCAACTCGGCTCTCCTGCGGCGTATCGACGCTGCCCTGGACGGCCTCGCCCCGCTGCGCACCCAGGTGCGCACCGCCACGCACGCGTCGGTGTCGGCGATGACCTTCAGCTACCGCATCGCCATCGCCGACCTCATCAACTTCCGGGAGAACGTCTCACACGGCGTGGTGGACGCCCCACTCGCCGACGGGATCCGGGCATCGGCGGCGCTGTCGAAGACGGCCGAGGCCATCGGTCAGCAGCAGGTGGCCGTGCTGCGCGCCGTCGCGGGCGGGGAACTGACCCCGGCCACGCAGCAGGACATCACGGCGGCCCGCACCAGCTACACCGAGTCGAGCCTGTCGTTCCTGGCCCTGGCCCCACCCGAGTGGAGCATCTGGTGGGAGCAGGCCGGCACCGGCAAGGAGGCGCTCACCCTGCAACGGATGCAGGACGAGGTGTCCCGGGCCCAGCCGGGGTCGCAACTGAAACTGGAGACCGACGCGTGGGTGTCCACCACCCAGACCCGCGCCGCCCGGCTGGCCGACCTGCGCGCCCGGGTCGACGACGCGGTCCGCGACGACGTTCGCGCCGCGCACGCCGACCAGCGCCGCCGGGCCGTGGCCGAGGCGGCCAGCGTCCTCCTGGCCCTGATCCTGACCGCGTTGGTGACCTGGGCCGTCGCACGGCAGATCACCCGACGGCTGCGCCGGCTACGGGACGCGGCCAACGCGGTCGCCTTCGAACAGCTACCCGCCGTGGTGGCCCAGCTCCAACAGCCCGGCAGCGCCGCCGTCGACCCACAGAAGCTGGCCCACCAGCAGTCCAGTGCCGCCCTCGAACCGTCCAGCGACGACGAGATCGGCGAACTGGGCCAGGCGTTCAGCGCCGTGCACCAGGCCGCCGTGCGGACCGCCGCCGAACAGGCAGTCATGCGCGCCAACACCGCCGACATCTTCATCCACCTGAGCCGCCGCGAACAGCGACTGGTCGACGCCGTCCTGGCCCAGGTCGACCTGGTCGAGCGGGACGAAACCGACCCCGACCGGCTCGACCAGTTGTACACACTGGACAACCTGGCGACCCGGATGGGCCGGATCAACGCCAGCCTGCTGGTGCTCGGCGGTGTCGGCGTGGGTCGCGTACGCCAGCGCGACGTTCCGCTGCAACAGGTGCTCCAGGCGGCGCTGTCCCAGATCGAGCACTACGCGCGGGTCCGACTCGGCATGATCGACGGGGACGTCGCGGTGGCCGCCAAGACCGTCGACGAGGTCGTGCACCTGCTCGCCGAACTCATGGACAACGCCACGACGTACTCGCCGCCGGGCAGCGAGACCTGGGTGAGCGGCCGGAGCCTGGGAGACCGCGTCATCGTCCAGATCAGCGACGAGGGTGTGGGGCTGTCCACGCAGAGGATGCAGCAGCTCAACGAGCTGCTGGCCCACCCACCGGCCATCGACGTGGCCGCCGTACGGGCGATGGGGCTGGTCGTCGTGGGCCAGCTCGCGACCCGGCTGGGCGCCACCGTCCAACTGCGACGCGGTCCCCGACGCGGCGTCCTCGCCGAGGCGACACTGCCCGCGGCGATCATCCGGTCGCTGCCACCGGAGGAGTACCTGCTCGCACCCGGCCGGCTGTCGCGGCGGGCAGCGCGGACGCCCAGCCCGCCGCCGCCGTACCAGCCGCGCCCCGAACCCACCGCCGGACGCCCGCCGACCGAACGGACCCTGCCGGCCGCGCCGGTCTTCCGACCGGCTCCCCCACCCCCGGACCGGGGTGACGCGCCCACCGAGGAGCTGCTCATCTTCGAACAGGTCAACCACTGGTTCCAGAACGACGTCGTCGACGGCCAGAACGGCCAGCAGTGGTCCAGCCCCGCCGACGACGCCTGGCGTACGGCCGCCCAGGCGCACACCCCCGAGGTCGCCACGACCACCAACTCCGGCCTGCCCAAGCGGCAGCCGCAACGCCACCTCGTGCCCGGCGGTGTCACGGTGCCCCAACAGCAGCAACGGTCCGAGTACCGCGACCCCGCTCAGGTGGCCACGGCGATGGCCGCGTACGCGCGCGGCGTGGCGAACCGACGGCGCACCCCGATCAACCTCGGTAACAAATGACGCGACAGGAGAGCACGTGACCGACCAACAGGATCTCGGCTGGCTGCTGGACAACTTCGCCGCGCGCGCGACCGAGGTCAGCCACGCGATCGCCATTTCCAGCGACGGCCTGATGGTGGCCGCCACCCGCGACCTGCCACCGGACCGGGCCGACCAGCTGGCCGCCACGGGTAGCGGGCTGGTCAGCCTGTTGCGGGGGGCGGCGGCCTTCTTCGACGCCGGCGCGGTGATCTCCAACGTCACCCAGCTCGAGGGCGGGTTCATGTTCTCCATGGCCTTCAACGACGGCGCCTCGCTGCTGGTGCTCGCCGCGCCCGAGTGCGACGTGGGCAAGGTCTCCTACGAGATGACCGAGCTGGCCAACCGCATCGGGGACGCGCTGACCCCCGCTGCCCGAGCGGCGCTCGCCCGCAGCCGCTGACCACCCCGGCGCCCCCACGCCGGAGACCCCTTCCCCTTCCTCTGGAGTTAGACATGCCTCTCACCACGCCTTGGCGCAGCCGTGCCCTCACCGCCGCGCTGCTCGCCGCCGTGCTGACCACCAGCACGGCCTGCGGCGACGACGCTCCGGGCACGGGCGCCGGCGGCTCGATAAAGATCGGCCTGCTCGCGTCGCTGTCCGGGACGTACCAGGCGGTCGGTACGGAGATCCGCGACGGCTTCCAGCTCTACCTGGACACCCACGACGGCAAGTTGGGCGGCCGGCAGGTCGACCTCATCGTCGCGGACGAGGGCAACGGCGCCCAGACCGCCGTCCCGGCGGCGACCAAGCTGCTCAAGCAGGACCGGGTGTCCGCGCTGACCGGCATCGTCGGTGGCGGCTCGGTCGCCGGGGTCACCCCCGTGCTCAACGAGACCAAGGTGCCACTGGTCGGCTCCAACGGCCGACCGGAGCTCAAGGACGTCTCCCGGGTCTGGCACACCTCGTACCTCTCCGACGAGCCCGGGGAGGCGATCGCCCAGCACGTCCGCGACAACGTGAAGGGCTCCGTGTACGCGATCGGCCCGGACTACCAGGGCGGTTGGGACGAGCTGCGCGGCTTCACCGACGCGTTCGGCAAGATCGGCGGGAAGCTCGCGAACGCCGACGGAAAGACGACCTTCACGCCGTTCCCGGCCACCACCAACTTCCTCCCGTACTTCGCCCGCATCAAGGCATCCGGCGCGGCGGCCGTCTACACCTTCTACGCCGGCAGCGCCGCCGTCGACTTCGTGAAGCAGTACGCGCAGTCCGAGATCAAGGACGTCCCGTTGTACGCGGCCGGGTTCCTCACCGAGGGCGGCGTGCTCAACGCGCAGGGCGAGGCCGCCCGGGACATCTACTCGGTGCTCAACTACTCGCCCGACCTCGACAACGCGGAGAACCGCGCCTTCGTGGCCGCGTGGAAGGCGAAGCACGACGGTTCGCCGACGACCTACGCGCTCGCCTCGTACGACGCGGCGGCGGTGCTGGACCGGGCGATCGGCGCCGCCGGAAGCAACCCGACCCCCGAGGCCATCAACACGGCCATCGGTCAACTCGGCCAGATCGCCAGCCCGCGCGGTACCTGGCAGTTCTCCACCACCACGCACTCGCCCGTGCAGAAGTGGTACCTGCGGCAGGTCCGCCAGGACGGCCGGGCGCTGTCCAACACCGTCGTGGGCGACCTCGCGACCGTCGGCCGGTGATCGCGGTGGCGGCCGGCACGAACCGGATCGACCCGTACCTGATCCCGGCGTTGGACGGAGTCGCCTACGGGCTGCTCGTGTTCGTCGCCGCGTCGGGCCTGGTCTTCTGTTTCGGCGTCGCCAACATCCTCAACCTGGCGCACGGCCTGCTCTACGCGATCGGCGGCTACACCGCCGCGGCGCTGCTCGACGGCGGCTGGGTGAGCCTGGCGTTGGCCCTCGCCGTCGGTGTGCTGGCCGCCGCGGCGACGGGGGTGCTGCTGGCCGGCCTGCTCACACCGGTCGCCACCGGCAATCACCTGAGTCAGGCGCTGCTGACGTTCGGGGTGGCGCTGGCCGGCGGCAGCCTGCTCGTCGCCGGCTTCGGGCCCGACAACCCGCAGGTCCAGGTGCCCGCAGCCCTGGAGGGGTCGGTGATGGTCGCCGGTCACCGCTACGCCGCGTACCGGTTGGTGTTCATCGTCGTCGCGGCGGTGCTCGCCGCCGCCCTCTACCTGGTGGTGCGACGCACCAGGGCCGGGATGCTGGTCCGGGCGGCCGTCGACGACCCGGAGATGGTCGCCTGTCTGGGCGTGAGTCCGGCACGGATCCGGGCCGGTGTGCTCGCCGCCGCGGGTGCGCTGGCCGGCGCGGCCGGTGTCCTGGGCGCGCCCATCATCGGCCCCGGCACAGGCACCGCCGACACGGTGCTGCTGCTCTCCCTGGTGGTGGTCGTCCTCGGTGGTCTCGGGTCGATGGCGGGCACCCTGCTGGCCGCGCTCGCGATCGGCGAGATCCAGACGCTGGGGGTGGCGCTGCTGCCGTCCGCCGCGCCGTTTCTGCTGTTCGCCGCCATGGCGGCCGTGCTGGCCGTGCGGGCCCGTGGCCTGGCCGGCAGGTGGAGGGCGGCATGAGGGGTGAGGTGATCCGGCGGGTTCGGGGCGGCATCGCGGCGCTCGTCCTGGTCGGTCTGGTCGTGGCGCCCTGGGTTGTCGACGACTACACCACGGCGATCCTGGCCCGGACGCTGGCGCTGGCCCTGGTCGGGGTGAGCGTGGCGCTGCTCACCGGCGTCGCCGGCATGCCCACCCTCGGCCAGACCGCACCGTACGCGGCCGGCGCCTACGCCTGCGCCGTGGTCGGCAGCCGAGTCTCCGACGTTGGCGTCGTGCAGCTCGTCGTCGCGGCGGCCGCCGGGGCGCTGCTGGCCGCGCTCACCGTGCCGCTCGTCGTGCACGCCCGAGGGGTGATCGTCCTGATGATCACCCTGGCCATCGGTGAACTCGTCGTCATCGTCCTCGGGCGGTGGCGATCGGTGACCGGTGGCACCGACGGGCTGGCCGGCATCCCCGCGGTCCGCCCGTTCTGGGGGCTTCCGGCCCTGGCCAACGATCAGGCCCGTTACCTGTACGCCCTGGTCGTCGTGGCCACGCTGGTCGGTGCGGTGCTGGTGCTGCTGCGTACCCGGGCCGGGCTGGTGCTGCGTGCCGGCCGCGACGACGAGACGCGGTTGCGGGCCAGCGGTCACCGGGTGGCGCTGCACCTGTCCGGCGCGCACATCGCCGCCGGGGCGATCGCCGGTGCCGCCGGCTCGCTCCTGGTCGTCGCCCAGCAGTACATCTCCCCCGCCGACTTCGGCTTCGACACGTCCGCGCTGCTGCTGCTCGGTGTCGTCATCGGTGGCACCGCCTCGGTGGGTGGCGCCCTGGTGGGTGCGGCGTTGGTCATCGCCGTCCGGGACTGGCTGTTCGGGGTGCTGCCCGGCCACGCGCCACTGGTGCTGGGCGCGCTGTTCGTGGCGACTGTCTACCTGCTGCCCACCGGCGTCAACCGGGCCCGGGGACGGCTCCGCCCGCCGGGAGCCCCGGCGCTACAGCCGGAGCAGCCAGCCGCCCATGACCAGGCCACCGTTGCGGAGCTGCACCGATGACCGGCCTGTTGGAAGCCCAGGGGATCAGCGTGCGGTACGGCTCGCTCGCCGCACTCGACGGCGTGGACCTGCGCATCCACGACGGCCAACGGCACGCGTTGATCGGCCCGAACGGGGCCGGCAAGACGACCCTGCTCAACGTGCTCGGCGGGTCCACCAGGCCGCAACGCGGCACGGTGCGGTTCGACGGGCGGGACGTCGGTCGGCTCGGCCCGGCGGCCCGGGCCCGGCGGGGCATCAACCGCATCCACCAACGTCCGGCGGTCTTTCCGACGCTCACCGCGACGGAGAACGTCGTGGTGGCCGCGCTGCCCCGGGTCATCCCGAGCCGCCGGTGGCGGCCGGGCGGACGCCGCCACGCCGCGCAGCGCCTGGCCGGCCCGTTGCTGGACCAGATGGGGCTCACCGCCGTCGCGGCGGTGCCGGCCGGGCACCTCGCGCACGGGCAACGACGCCAGTTGGAGATCGCGATGGCGCTGGCCGGTCGCCCCCGCCTGCTGCTCCTCGATGAACCGGCGGCCGGGCTGTCCGCCATCGAGGTCGGCCGGCTGGTCGAGTTGCTCCAGGCGCTGCCCAGGGCGGTCGCCGTGTTGCTTGTCGAACACCGACTGGACCTGGTGTACGCCCTCTCCGACACGGTCACGGTGCTGCGCGACGGTCAGAGGTTGGCCGCCGGCACGCCTGACGAGATCCGTACCTCGCCGTTGGTGCGGCAGGCCTACGCCGACGGGGTGGCCTGATGCTCACTGTGGATCGTCTCTGCGCCGGCTACGGCGGGGGAATCGTCCTGCACGAGGTCAGCCTGCGGGTACGCCCGGGCAGCATCCAGGCAGTGGTGGGCCGCAACGGGGCGGGCAAGAGCACACTCGTGCACACCATCGCCGGGCTGGTGCGGGCGTCCAGCGGTCGCGTCGAGATCGGCGGCGTGCACGTCGCCGGCCGACAACCTCATCGCATCGCCCAGTCCGGCGTCGGTCTCGTCCCGCAGGGTCGACGGGTCTTCTCCCGGTTGACGGTGGCCGAGCACCTGCACCTGGCGGCCGCGCCGTGGCGGGCCCCCACCTCCGGCGGCGAGGGCTGGACGGTCGCCCGGACCCTGGAACTGCTGCCAAGGTTGGCGGTGCGGCTGCGACACCGCGGCTGCGAACTCTCCGGCGGTGAGCAGCAGATGCTGGCGATAGCCCGTGCGCTGCTCGGCCAACCCCGGGTGCTGCTGCTCGACGAACCCTGTGAGGGGCTTTCGCCCGATCTGGCGGCGCGGGTCCGCGAACTCGTCAACGGTCTCGCCGCCGACGGCCTGACCGTGCTGCTCGTGGAGCAGCAGCTCCAGCACGCCGTCGAACTCGCGGACCGGGTGGCGGTGCTGGAGTACGGCCGGGTGGTCTACGACCGGCCGGACGCCGAGGCCCGCCGCGACCCGGCCCCACTGGCGGCGATGTTGAGCGTCGCCGCCGTTGCGCCGCCCCCGGCCAACCGACCGACCCCTCGGCTCTGGGCCGACACCCCGTAGTCAACGACCCTTCACGAGTCACCCGACCCTTCACGGAGAGGTAGACACCGATGACAACCGCTACGAGCGATGACACGTACACGTTCGACAACGGCGCACCGGACGCCGTTCCCCAGATGCACGCGCTGGAGTCCTTCCTGGATCCGATCACGACGCGTCGGCTGGCCCGCCCGGTGCTGGAACCGGGCGCGACCTGCTGGGAGGTTGGGGCCGGTGGCGGCTCGATGGCCCGGCGGATGGCCCGCGCGGTCGGCGACGACGGTCACGTGCTGGCCACCGACATCGACCCCACCCACCTGGTGGCCGAGGGCAACCTGCACGTACGCCAGCACGACGTGCGCACCGAAGCGCCACCCGGGGACGCGTTCGACCTGATCCACGCCCGGCTGGTGCTGCTGCACCTCCCCGATCGACGACGGGTCCTGCGCACCCTCACCGGCGCGCTGGCGCCGGGCGGCTGGCTGGTGGTCGAGGAGTTCGACTGCACCGCGCCGCAGCGGGTGCTGACCGCGCCCAGCGACGACGCCGCGAAGCTCTTCGCGCAGGTCATGGACGCCATGATGGGTGTCCTGGAGGACCACGGCGCCGACCTGGGCTGGGCGCAGGACGTACACACCGAGATGGCTCTCGCCGGTCTGACCGACCTGGACACCATCACCCACTCGCAGAGCTGGGCCGGCGGGTCGACCGGAACGTCGCTCTACGAGACCAACTCCCGCCAGTTGGAACCGGACCTGCTGGCGGCCGGGCTGTCGCCCCAGCAACTGCACGCCTTCCGGCGGCTGCTCCGTGACCCCGGGTTCGCCGTCATGTCGTACCACTTCGTCTCCACGCGGGGCCGCCTACCGAGCTGAGCAGGTGGACCGCCGCGCGGAGCGCGGTCACGCCGTCCGTACCTCTCC
>NZ_JAGPXY010000071.1 GCF_018070325.1 Micromonospora sp. H61 | reverse complement strand
CGGTGCCCGCGCTGCTCGCCGAGCACCCCCCGCTGATCGAGCAGGTGCCCGGCATCCCCGCACTGGTGGTCGACAACGAGGCCAACCTCGCGGCGCTCGGCGAGCTGCACTCGCAGCCAACCGGCACGTCCAGCTTCCTGCACATCTCCGGCGAGGTGGGCATCGGCGCGGGCATCGTGCTGGACGGCGCGCTGTTTCGCGGCGTACGCGGGTGGAGCGGCGAGATCGGGCACCTTCCGGTGCACCCCGAGGGCCGTCCGTGCCGCTGCGGCGGGCAGGGCTGCCTGGAGCAGTACGCCGGCCAGGAGGCGATCGTGGCCGCCGCCGGGCTGGCTCGGGCGGAGCTTCCGGCGGACACCGCGACGGCCCGGCTGGCCGAGTTGGCCGAGGCCGGCGACGCCGACGCGCTGCGGGCGCTGCACGACGCCGGAACGGCGCTCGGCGTCGCGGTGGCCGGCGTCGTCAATCTGCTCGACCTGGACACCGTGGTGCTCGGTGGCGGTTACGCGGCGCTCGCACCCTGGCTGTGCCCCCCGGTCCTCGCCGAGATCGGTGCCCGGGTGCTCACCGCGGCCTGGTCGCCGGTCACGGTCCGCCCGTCGACGCTCGGCGCGGAGGCCGCCGCGGTAGGCGCCGCCGGCTCGGTGGCCCGCCGGATCGTCGCCCAGCCCGCCGGCTGGCTGGCCCGCGCCGGCTGATCGCCACCCCACGCCGTGCGCCGCTGTCGGAGAGAATCGGTACCCTTGCTCTCAGGCAACGATCCCGGGTGAGGAGTCGAGAAGCAGCATGCGCACACGTCGTCAGACGCGAGCCGGCGTCCGGCGGTGACCACGACCCAACAACCCGGCGGCACCCCGTTGCCAGCCGACGAACGGTTGGCCCGGGAGCTGCTCGACGGTCTCGCCGAGGCCGTGCTGACAACGGACGGGACCGGTCGGGTCACCCTGGTCAACGCCATGGCGGCCGAGCTGATCCCGGAGATCGACGCCGGCACCGAGCTGGCCGGTTGCTCGGTGGCAGCCCTGGCCCGCGCGGTCGCCACCGGCGCTGACCGCTTCGACGCCGACCACCACGGCCGGCGACTGCGCGGCGTCCGACGGCAACTCGCCGGCTCCCGGTGGGCGTGGTACGTCCGCGACGTCACCGAGGAGCACGCCCGCGCCGACGCCCTGCTCGCCGAACGCTCCCGCACCGCTTTCCTCGCCCAGGCCGGCAGTCGGCTGGCGCTGGCCCTGCACCGGGACCAGGTCCTCCTGGCCACCACCACGCTCGCCGTTCCCTACCTGGCCGACGTCGCCGTGGCACTGCCCCGACCGACCGCGCCGGCCGAGCCGCACCCCCGATGGATCCGGTACGCCGCCGGCGAACCCGCCCCGATCACCGGGCTGGCCGGCCCCGCGCTGACCAGCTCCGTGCCCGGGCTGGCCGAAGCGCTGGCCGGCGACCGGGCCGAGCCGGGCCCCTGGCCGGACGCCCCGCTCGCCGACCTGGCCGACCTGCTGCCGCCCGAGTTCGGCCCACCGGCCATGGCGCTGGTCAGCCCGCTGCTCAGCGCCAGCGTATCGGCCGGCGCGCTGCTGCTCATCCGTCGGTCCGGGCGGGCCGGCTTCGACAGACGCGACGTGGAGCTGGCCCGGGAGTTCGCCGCCCGCGCGGGTGCCGCGCTGGCCACCGCCGACCTGCACGGCGAGCAGGCCCACCTGGCCCGGGTGCTGCAAACCAGTCTGCTCCCGCCCGAGCTGCCCGTCGTGCCCGGCGTGAGCCTGGCCGGCGGCTACCGGGCAGCGGGCGACACCCTGCGCATCGGCGGCGACTTCTACGAGGTGTTTCCGCACCCGCGCGGCGCCCTGTTCGCGCTCGGCGACGTGTGCGGCAAGGGCGTGGGCGCGGCGGTGCTGACCGGCCGGGTCCGCCAGTCGTTGCAGACGCTGCGGCTCGTCGAGCAACGCCCGCTGGAGCTGATCCACCTGCTCAACCAGGCACTGTTCGACGCGCCGGACGCGGCACGGCGCAACCAGTTCACCACCCTGTTGCTCGGTTCCCTGGACCGGGGGCCGGCCGGGCTGGACCTCCGCATCGCCGGCGGGGGTCACCCGGCGCCACTGCTGGTCACCGCGGACGGCACTGTCACCCCGGTCCCGGTCGGTGGCATGCCGGTGGGGGCGCTGACGGCCGCACGGTTCGCCGAGACCCGGGTGCACCTCGATCCCGGCGATCTGCTGCTCGCGTACACCGATGGGGTGACCGAGGCGCGCGGACCGCGCGACACGGCGATGTTCGGCGAGGCCCGGCTGCGGGCCGCGCTCGTGGCGGCGGCCGGGCAACCGCCGGCGGCGCTGATCGACCAGGTGCTCCGCGCGGTCGACGACTGGCTGGGCGGGCAGGCCCACGACGACATCGCGATGCTGGCCGTGGGCGCCTCGGCATGACCGACGGGCGACCGCCCGGCCGGCTTGATCAGGCGGTACGCGCCACCGGCGGGCCGCCGGCCGGCCATTCCCTGGTGGTGCCGACCGATCGTTCCAGACCGCCCGACGAACCCGTCCACCCCGTTCGGGTCTGCGGACCCGAATCGCCCGACCAGTCCTCCGGCCGCCCACCGGGCCGGTCCGGGTCGTCCGGCCAGTCCCCCTGGCCCGTCGACTCATCCGACGCCGGCGCGTGCTGCGCCTGCTGGCGGCGGGCGGTCTCGTCGAACTCCCGCATCCCGCGCAGCAGCGCGTCGCGGCCCTCCTGGCTCATCCCGGCCAGCACGGCGGCGAGTTGGCCCTGGCGGTCGGCCCGCAGCTCGGCGACGAGCCGGCGGGCCTCCGGGGTGAGGTGCAGCGAGATCTCCCGCCGGTCGAAGCGGCCGGGCTCGCGTTCCAGCATGCCGGCGGCGACCAGCCGGTCGCAGAGGCGGCTGGCGGAGCTGAGCAACATGTCGAGTCGGGTGGCGAGCCGACGCAGGTTGATCCCGTCGTACTGCTCCACCACCATCACCGCCCGCAACTGGGCACCGGACACGCGGTTCGCGGTCCCCTCCCGGGCAGACTCCCAGATGCCCAGCAGGGCAGCGGCCGCCACATCCAGCGCGGCAGCCATACTCGTCTCAGGGTCCGTCGGACGGTTCAGTTCGGCCATGGTGGCCCGAGAGTACTCCGAACCTCCTGGTGGTCGAGCTTTCAGTAAGGACTGACGATGAGCGAACCGGTCAATCGGGCACGACGTGCCCTGAACGAGACACCAGCTGACCGGCTCGTCGGTGGGATCGGGGACGTACTCGCCCAGTCGTACGGGATCACCGACGTCGAGCTCTTCCAGGTCGACTACCGGCTCGCGGAGCTGTTGCCACTCGGCGACGACGACTCGATCACGAGCCCCGGGCACCCGGCCTGGCGCGCCTTCGACCACCAGTCGCCGATACTGGTCGACGGCACCGCCTGGTTCCCGGTCACCATGCGCGGCGAGCGTCGAGGGGTGCTGCGCCTGTCACCCGTCGCGGACGACCGGGACGTCGTCGCCGCGCTGGCCGAGATCGCCACCGCGCTCGCCCACGAGGTGGCGGCGGTCTCCGCCGGCACCGACGTCTATCTGGCGGCCCGGCGCACCCAACGCCTCACCCTGGCCGCTGAGATGCAGTGGGACCTGCTCCCCGGCCGCAGCCGGATCCGTCCCTCGTTCAGTCTGGCCGGGCAGTTGGAGCCGGCGTACACGGTGCGCGGCGACAGCTTCGACTGGTCCGACGACGGGGAACGGGTCTGGTTGTCCACCATCAACGGCACCGGTGAGGGGGTGGCGGCCTCCCTGCTCACCTCGCTGGCCACCCACGCGCTGCGCAACGCGCGTCGAGCCGGGCTGAGCCTGGCCGACCAGGCCGCCCTCGCCGATCAGGCCATCTACGACCTGTACCGGGGCGAACAGCACCTTTCCGCGTTGCTGATGGAGTTGGACCTGCGCTCCGGGGTGATGACAGTGGTGGACGCCGGGTCGCCCCGACTGGTCCTGCTCCGCGACGGGGACGTCACCGAGCAGCCCCTGGAGGCGCAGTTCCCGCTGGGCATGTTCGAGGCGACCGACTACCACGAGCAGACGTTCCCGCTGCAGCGCGGCGACCGGGTCTTCGTGGTCAGCGACGGGGTGGTGGAGGCCACCGGTCAGCACATGCGCTACGGCGAGACGGCACTGGACCGGTTCCTGCGGCGGACCGGGCCGATGGCACCCCTGGACGCCGTCCGGTCGCTGATCGGTGATCTGCGCGCGTTCGTGGCCGGTGACCTGGTCGACGACGCGGTGGTCGTCTGCCTGGACTGGACCGGCCCGCAACCGTGAGCGGTGGTCAGTACGCCCCGCGGCCGTTCAGCACCGCGCCGAAGGTCTTCCAGAGGATGGTGAGGTCGGCGGCGAGGGACCAGTTCTCCACGTAGTAGAGGTCGAGCCGGATGCCGTCCTCCCAGCTCAGGTCGGAGCGGCCACTGACCTGCCACAGGCCGGTCATGCCGGGCTTGACCAGCAGCCGCCGGGCCACGTCACCGTCGTAGCGGGCCACCTCCGAGGGCAGCGGCGGGCGGGGCCCGACGAGGCTCATCTGCCCCAGCAGCACGTTGACCAGCTGCGGCAGCTCGTCCAGTGACCACTTGCGCAGCAGCCGGCCGACGCGGGTCACCCGGGGGTCGTGGCGCATCTTGAACATCAGGCCGTCGGTCTCGTTGCGCGCGGTCAACTCGGCGAGCAGCGCGTCCGCGTTCACCACCATGGTGCGGAACTTGAACACGCCGAACTCCTGCCCGCCCCGGCCGACCCGGACCTGTCGGAACAGCACCGGGCCCCGGCTGTCCAGTTTGATGGCCAGCGCGATGAACGCGATCAGCGGCAGCAGCACCGCCAGCGCCAGCGACGAGACGGACCGGTCGACGAAACCCTTCACCAGCTTGCGGACGCCGCGGAACTCGGGCGCCTCGACGTGGATCAGCGGCAGGCCGGCGACCGGGCGGGTGTGGATGCGCGGGCCGGCGACGTCGGTCAGCGCGGGTGCCACGACCAGGTCGATGCCGGTCCCCTCCAACTGCCAGCCGAGGCGGCGCAGCCGGGTCGCGGTCAGCTCACCGGAGGCGGTCACCGCGACAGTGTCCGCGCCGATCGCGGTGGCGGCCTCCGGGATACCCCGGAACGACCCCACCACCGGCACGTCACCCAGCCGCTGCGCCACCGGTGCGAGCAGCGCGTCGGGGATGCAGGCGCCCACCACCTGGTAGCCGGCGTACGGCTCACGGCGCAGCGTGTGGACCAACTCCAACACGTGGGCGGTGTCGCCGACCACCAGCACCTTGCGGGACCAGCCGGCGCCCACCGAGCGGGCCCGGTGCAGTCGCTTGCGGGCGGCGAACCGCGCCACCTCCAGCCCGACGGTGCCCACCGCGAAGGAGATGCCCAGGAAGCCCCGGGAGACGCCGACGTCGGCGATGTAGCCGATGATGGCGATCGCCCCGGCCAGGCGCAGGCTGGCGGAGCTGACCCGCCGGTACTCGTCCGCCCCGTAGCCGATCACCCGGTCGTCGTAGCAGCCGAGCGCCTTGAGCGAGATCAACCAGGCCAACACCAGCCCGGGGGCGACCAGCACGTACGGGATCTCCGAGCCGGTCGGTTCGTCGTCACCGAAACGGGCGACGTACCCGATCAGCAGCGCGATGATGAGAACTGTGGTGTCCAGCACCACCAGGACCCGGACGTAGGACCGTTCGTCGGCGCGCCCCACCAACCCGGCGCGTCGACCGTCCGGCTCCGCCGACGTGGCGGGGGTCAACAGTGTCGCCACGCTCACCGGCCCTCCCACTCTGTACAGGATGGCCCCGGCCGACGGGTCGGACCGGAGGCGGACCGACTATGCCGGAACAGTCGACATCCTGCCTTGACAACTATGACTGCCGATTGCTTCCGACGTATTGCCGTCACTTTTCTTCAACAACCTGGTGGCCGAAAAGGGGCCTGCCACACCGAATCGACGGTACGGCAGGCCCCTGGACGTCTGAGCGTCGGATCAGCGCGGCGCTGGCGGACGCCGTGCGATGGCGCTGAGGAAGATGCTGCCGATCTCGCTCGGGTCCTTGGTGACGAAGACGTCGCCACCGGTCACCTTGGTGATCGACTCCAGCTCTGCCTTGCTGACGCCCTCGCCGATACCGATCATGATGACCTGGACCGGCCGCTCCGGATCGGCGATCTGCTTGAGCTTGGCGAGCAACTGCTGCTGGTTGAGGCCGTTGTCGTCCTCGTTCTTGCCGTCGGTGAACAGCACGATCGAGTTGACCCGGCCGGGTTGCCAGTTCTCCTGCACCGCCTGGTACGCGGCCAGCATGGTGTCGTAGAGGCCGGTGTCGCCGCTGGAGGGCTTGACGGTCGCGAGCGCGCCCTCCAACTGGGCCCGCTGGCCGGAGAGCGGCCCGATGGGGACCAGCTCCCGGTAGTCCCGGTTGCCGACCAGCTGGGTGGAGAAGGTCCACAGGCCGATCGACCAGGAGTCGTCGAAGAGGCCGAGGCCGCGACGGGCCGCGTCCACGGTGACCTCCTCCCGGCTGCGGTTGTTGGCGCTGGGCACCGGGTCCTTCATCGAGCCGGAGACGTCGATGACGGCGAGCATCCGACCGGACTGGGTGGCGATCGACCAGCTGGAGACGACCCGCTGGATGGCGGCCGGGTCGAGGCCACCCGCCGCGGTGCCGCCGTTCGCCGGTGCGGTCGGCGCGCCGCCGGACGGGCTCGGAGCACCCTGCGGCGCCTTGAAACCCTCGCCCCAGTTGCCGTCCGGCGCGCGCAGCGACTGCGCGGCGAGCCGGTTACGGAAGGTCGGGCTGGTGAGCAGCTCGAACAGCACCTTGGCCGCCGACGCCTTGCTCGGCTCGATGCCGGGCAGCACCGCGTACGGGTAGTCCAGCGGCATCGGCGCCGGCTCCATGTAGAGCGCGGCGAGCGGCACCGGCGGCTTCTTGCTGTTGTACGCGATCACGTCTTCTTCGGACAGGGCCGCCGCACCGAGACCGCTGGCGATGGACGTCGAGTCGTTCGCCGTGGGGAAGCGGGCCAGCAGGTCGTTGCGGAGCGAGGACCGCCCGGTGGCCAGTGCGCGGAGCGCGCCGACGGTGTTGCGCTGGGCGTCGCCGCCGGCGCTGTTCGCGGCGGCGGTCAGCGAGAGCAGACCGGACAGGCCTGCCGCGTCGCGGGTCGGCTCGACGATCCCGGTGCGCAGCGGCGCGCTGGTGTTGTTGACCTGCTTGAGCAGGTCGGTCCAGTTGAACTTCTTGTCCGGCCAGCCCAGTCGGGTGGCGATCGGCTCGGGCATCGCGACGACGATCGGGCTGCGCGCGATGGACTGGCCGTTGGTCGGAGCGAACGCTGTCGCGTCCTTCTTCAACCGCAGCAGCCAGGTCGAGGAGTCGGGCACCCAGACGTCCGGGCTGACGGCGGTGCCACTGGCCTGCCCCACGCCGGCCAGTACAGCGCCGTGCTTGGCCGCCACCACGGCCGCCACGTCGACCGGGTCGGACGCGGACACGTCGACGCGGATGCAGGTCGGGCCTACCGCAGCGCCATCCTTGACCCACTGGGACGCGGCGGCGTCCACCGCTGGCGCGAGTTCGGACGCGACCGCCACGGCGAGTCGGATCTCTCCCGAGCAGCTGGGCTGGATCAACTCCTGGTAGCCGAACCACGCGCCCGTCGTCACGACGAGCACCCCCGCCGTTGCGGCGGCGGCGGCTAGGTGGAGTTTCGAACGCATGCGATGACGGCCTGCTGACACGGTGACCATCTTGCGTACTAGGTGCCGTCTCTGCCACATCCGTTCGGACTAAAGTTACGGAGGAGAAACAGTTGACCTCTTTTTTGCAACACAGAGTGATGAGGCGGCCTCGCGGCGTTGCCAAATCAGCGTCGCCCTCACGTCTCTAAACCATCGTTCAGGGCAATACGCACGTCGGGCTCGGCACCGGCACCGGCTCGCCGACCGCCTCCGGGACGCCGGTGTCGGCGTCGCGCCGGAACACCCGCACCATGTCCGCCCGCTCGTCGGCGACGTAGAGGTGCTCCCCGATGAGGGCGAAGTGCCGAGGCCACTCCCCGCCGGTGTCCACTTCGGCCACCAGCTCGGGCAGATCCCCGGCCACTGTGAAGACCGCCACGGTCCCCACCCCACGGTTGGCGACGTAGAGGAACCGGCCGTCCGGGGCGATGGCGACCTCCGACGGCTGGACGTGACCGGCCCGCTCGCTCGCCTCGACCCGCCCGCGCTGGTGCAACGCGCCGTCGTCGGTCAGCTCGTAGGCGATCACCGAGGCGTCCAGCTCACCTACGAGGTAGCAGCGCCGTCCGTCGGGGTGCCGGGCCAGGTGCCGAGGGCCGGTGCCGGGCTTCGTACGCATCCGCGGCGCATGCGGCACCAGTCGTCCGGTCGCCTCGTCCAGGTCGTACCGGTAGACCGAGTCGGTGCCGAGATCCACGCCGAAGATCGGCCCCTGGCCCGCCCCGGGCGAGACCATGTGGGCGTGGGCGTGGTCCTGGCGCTCCGGGTCCGGGCCGTGCCCCTCGTGCACCACCAGGTCGGTGCGCTCGCCGGGCAGGCCCCGCGGGTCGAGCGGGAAGACCGCGATGCTGCCGCTGCCGTAGTTGGCCGCCAGCAGGTGACCCCCGCCGGGCAGCACCGCCAGGTGGCACGGCTCCGCGCCGCCGGTCGACCGACTGCCGAGCGGGTCCAGCGCGCCGTCCGCCCCGACCTGCCACGCGCTGATCTCGCCGTCCGTCAGCTCGTTGACCGCGTAGAGCACCGGCTGGCTGGGGTGCCGCACCAGGAAGGAGGGGGACGGGGTGACTGCCACAGTGCCGAGCGGGGTCAGCGCCCCCGTCCTCGGGTCGCGACGAGCGGCGACGATGCCGCTGCCCCGCCCGCCGCTCTGCGCTGTGTAACCCCCGATGTGGACGACCTCACCCTGACCGCTCACGCCCAACTCCTCCGCCGGCATCCTTCGTTGATCCAACCAGAGGCTGCCCGCGTTGCCCGCCCGTTAACCGGCTTTCCGGCCCCCGATCTCAGGCCGCCGGCACCGGCTCGCCGCGCTGTCGCGCGACGTGCTCCACCAGAGAGATCAACACCATTTTTCCGGACTGCCGGTCCCGGGCGTCGCAGAGCACCATCGGCACGTCCGGGTCCAGGTCGAGCGCCCGGCGTACGGTCTCCAGGTTGAACCGGCGGGAGTCGTCGAAACAGTTCACGCCCACCACGAACGGGATTCCCCGCTGCTCGAAGTAGTCGATGGAGGGGAAGCAGTCGGCCAACCGCCGGGTGTCGGCGAGCACCACGGCGCCGAGCGCGCCGAAGGCCAGCTCGTCCCAGAGGAACCAGAACCGGTCCTGGCCCGGCGTGCCGAACAGGTAGACCTGAAGGTCGTCGTTGATGGTGATCCGGCCGAAGTCCATCGCCACGGTGGTGGTGGACTTGCCCTCCACGCCGGAGATGTCGTCGGTGCCGATCCCGGCACCGGTGAGCACCTCCTCGGTCTGCAACGGACGGACCTCGCTCAGGGCGCTCACCAAGGTCGTCTTGCCGGCCCCGAAGCCTCCCGCGATGAGGATCTTCAGTGCCAGCGGAATGGTGGTGCTGGTGCCCACCTGGTCATAGCGCACGGAGTCCACTGACCACCGCCTTGAGGATGTCGTCGTCGGGAAGGATGCCGGCGGCCGGCGGCTCGTGCACCGCGACCAGGCCCTCGGCGAGGAGATCACCGAGCAGTACCCGGACCACGCCGACCGCGAGGTCCAGCTCGGCTGCCAGTTCGGCCACCGACACCGGCCGGTGGGCCAACGTGACCAGCCGTCGGTGCTCCGGCAGCAGATGCGAATGGCTTGTCGCGTCGACGTCCGAACCGGCCAACACGAACGCGACCAGGTTGAAATCGTCGACGGCGGAGCGTACCCGGCCTCCGGTGAGCGTGTACGGGCGCATCACCGGGCCGGCTTCACCGTCCAGCCACTCGTGCTGCGGCCCGGGCGGCTCAGTCCGCATCTCCGGCACCCGCTGCCGATCGGGCCGGCGCGGCGAGGCTCTCCCCCACCCGGATCACCAGCATCGCCATCTCGTACGCGACCAGCCCGATGTCCGCGTCGGCGTCGCTCACCACGGCCAGGCAGGCACCCTGCCCGGCGGCGGTGACGAAGAGGTACGCCGCCTCCATCTCCACCACCGTCTGCCGGACCGGGCCGCCGTCCACGTGCCGGCTGGCGCCTCGGGCGAGGCTGGAGAAGCCGGCGGCGAGCGCACACAGGTGCTCGGCGTCGGAGCGCTCCAGCTCGGCCGAGCAGCCGAGCAGCAGGCCGTCGGCGGAGAGCACCACCGCCTCGCGGGCGGCCGGTACCCGTTGCACCAGTTCGTCGAGCAACCAGTCCAGGCCGGCGCTCTGCTTCGTCGAATGCCGCACTAGGCGTCCCTCTCAGTCACGGTCGGGGGTTCGGGGGTCGTCGGCGGGTCGGTGGGCGCCGGGACCGTCGGTCCGGTTGGCGCCGTCGGGGTGATGGCGGTGGCGCGTCCGCGCGCCGTGCCGGCCTGGAGCGCCGCCATCACCTGGCGGACCTCCTCCGGCGAGCGGGGCGACGGCGTGTCGGTGACGGTGGACCGGGGCTGGGCTGCGGGGGTACGACGTCGCACCCGGCGGGGCAGGCCATCCAGCTCGTCGTCCGGCTCGTCGGGGGTCGCCGACCCCTCTTCGCGCCCATTGGCCGGCGCGATGGCCGAGGTCGGCGCTCCGGTGGGTGGGGCGGGTGGGGCCGTGCTGGCGGACGGGGCCGTCGGCGGGCGGGTACGGGGGCGGGTCACGGCGCCCCGGCGCGCCGTCCGAGCCAGCCGCCGGCTCGGGTCGGCCGACGCGGTACCGAGCGTGGCGGGGTCGGGGCCGGCCGGTGGCTCGGTGGTGACCAGGTCACCGGGGACCAGCACCACGGCGGTCACGCCACCCTCCCCGGATGAGCGCAACCGCACCCGTACGCCGTGCCGGGCCGCCAGCCGGGCCACCACGAACAGGCCGAGTCGGGCGCTCTGCGCCGGGTCGAACTCGGGCGAGCTGGCCAGTCGGGTGTTGGCGGTCTCCAGTGCCGCGTCGGACATGCCCAGCCCCTGATCGGTGATCTCCAGGGCGTACCCGTTGGCCACCTGCGCCCCGGTGACGGTGACCCGGGTGTCCGGCGGGGAGAAGGCGGTGGCGTTCTCGACCAGCTCGGCGAGCAGGTGGATGATGTCGCCGACCGACCGCCCCAGCACGCCGGCCGGCTGCACGGCCTTGACGTCCACCCGTTCGTACGCCTCGACCTCGGAGATCGCGCCGCGGATCAGGTCGACCATCGCGACCGGGTTCCGCCAACCCCGGCCGGGCGCGGAGCCGGCGAGGATGACCAGATCCTCGGCGTGCCGGCGCAGCCGGGTGGCCAGGTGGTCGACCTGGAACAGTTCGGCCAGCTCGTCCGGGTCCTCGCTACGCCGCTCCATCCGGTCCAGCAGGTGCAGCTGACGGTGCACCAGGCTCTGGCTCCGTCGGGCGATGTTGAGGAAGACCTCGTTGAGCCCACGACGCAGGGTGACCTCGTCCACCGCGGCCTGGACGGCGGTGCGCTGCACCTCGGTGAAGGCCCGCCCGACCTCGCCGATCTCGTCGTGGCCGTACTCCAGCGGCGGCGCCTCCCGGGCAACGTCGACCTGCTCGCCACGACGCAGCCGGGCCACCACGTCGGGCAGCCGGTGCTCGGCCAGCTCCAGCGCGGCGGTGCGGACGCCGCTGAGCCGGCGGACCAGGGTGCGGCCGACCCGCAGCGCCACCAGCACCGAGACGACCACTGCGACGAGCCCGAGTACGCCGGCGGCGGCCAGCCGCACCAGGATGCGCACTGCCATCGGCACCGAACGGTCGGTGAGAGCGTCGGCCTCGGACAGTTCGAAGTCCCGCAACTGCTGCTGCACCGCGTCCTGGCTGGCCTGCCAGGACGCCGCGTCGACACTCGGCCGGCCGGACCGGTTGGGCACGACCAGCGCGTCCTGCATGCTGCGCAGCCGGGTGAACGCCTCGCTCTCGGTCAACCGTTGGTACGCGACCCGGCTGCTCTCGGGCAGGTCGGCCACGGCGCTCTCGGTGAGCCACCGTTGGTTGCCGATGGCCTGCACGAGCTGGGTGTGCTCCCCCTCGGCGAACCGTCCGGCGGTCAGCGCGCCGGCCAGCAGCGCGTCGCTCTGGCCGAGCAGTTCCCGGGAGCGACCCAGCGCGGTGAGCGCCAGGGCCTGCCGGTTGATGTCCGGGTCGGTCAGGGTCGCCATGCCGGCGAACGCCTGGAAGGCCGCGGAGACCATGCCGCTGTACAGGCCGATCGCGCCGGCCCGGTCCACCTTGCGCTCGTCGATGAACCTCCGCCCGTCGGGTAGCGCGGCCAGGGCGTTGACCAGCTGGTCGACCCGGCTTTCCAGCAGGTCGTCAGCGGCGTCGCGCAGCGGTTCCCCGTCCACCCGGCGGCGCAGCTCGGCGACCGCCCGATCGGTGCGCCCGCGCTGCTCGGCGAGTGCGGGCAGCTCGGTCTTGCCGGCGAGCTGCACCACCGAGAGTCGGCGTTCCCGTTGCAGCTCGGTGACCACTGTCTCGCCGGGGCGACCCAGGTCGTACAGCAGGGTGCGGGCGGAGAGCAGGTTCAGGGCGGGACCGAACGTCAGCGTGGTCGCGAAGATCCACAGCGCCAGGAGCGCGGTCACCGGCGCGACGACCAACGCGGTCAGCTTCGAGCGGATCGGCCAGTCGCGGGTTTTCATCAGACCTCGCCCGTACAGGGTGGCAGGAGGGGTGCCGGCACCGCCGGGCACCGCGCCTGCCGGCTGCGCGCCCGGCCGCGTCGCCGGGCACCGGCGCGGGCGCCTTGGGCAGGATACGTAATCGGAGGCTGTTTCACTACCGCCCGTATCTCTACCCACCCAAGCGCCTCTTCCGGGATGAATCAGGTTTTGGCCGGTGAGTAGTTGCGCCCCTCGTCAGGAAAGTGTCTCGGATCGGGATTGGCGATCACTGCGCGGAGGGAATAGCAGATGACGAAGGAGGAGCCCATGTCGCCCACGCAGATAGTCGTCATCGTGCTCGTCGTGCTGGTGATCGTCGCGGTGCTGGCCGTGGCCGCCCGCTCGCTCAACAACCGCCGGGCCCTGCGCAACCGGTTCGGACCGGAGTACGACCGGGTGGTGGCGGAACAGGACAGCCGGTCCGCCGCGGAGCGCGAACTGCGCGACCGGGAACGCCGGCATGCCGAGCTCACGCTCACCCCACTCGCCCCGGAGTCCCGGGCCCGGTACGCCGCCGCCTGGGAGGAGCTCCAGGTCCGCTTCATCGACTCCCCCGGCGAGACCGTGGGTGACGCAGACGAACTGGTCACCCGGCTCATCGAGGAGCAGGGCTACCCGACCGGTGACTTCTCCGACCAGATCGCCCACCTCTCCGTCGAGCACGCCCGCACGCTGACCAACTACCGGGACGCGCACGAGATCCACCTGCGCAACTCCCGGGGCGAGGCCAACACCGAGGAGCTGCGGCAGGCGGTCGTGCACTACCGCGCGCTCTTCGCCGAACTGCTGGGCGAGGAGCCGGTCGGCCACCGCACGCCCGAACAGCGCCACCACCCGGACCACGACGCCACGAGCCGCTGAGGAGGCCACCGATGCGCCAGGAAGAGCAGCAGGTGAGCAACGACCACCCGGAGGCCGTCCGGTCCGCGCCCGTGCCGGTACCCCCGGCCGGCGACCGGGCCGGCCACTCCGACGTCCCGGAGGACGCCCTCGACGACCGGGGCACCTTCGACGACCAGACCGCCACCCACGAGCGGGCCGACGACGAGGGTGGTTTCCACGAGCCTGGGCCGCTGCCGACCACGTTCGGCGCCACCACCGTGGCCGACGCGGTGGCCGCCTCCGCGCTGGCCAGCCCGCACCCGCAGGATCAGCCGGACCCGAGGGCCGAGCGGACCGCCCAGCCGGGCGACGGCGCCGAGGACGGTGAGCGGGAGGGTCTGCGCGCCGACCCCACCGCGGAGCTGCACCGCCGCGACGCGTACGTCGACGGCGGCGCGGACGTCGACGACCGCACCGATCTCGACGACCGCACCGACGCGGACACGTCCGCGCGGACCGTCGTACCGCCGGGGAGCACGGACGGCGACCCCGAGCGACGCGGCGATCTGACCGGCGACCGGGACGCCACCACGGCGGGCGCGGCCGGCTACGGCAGCGCGACACCGGAGATGGTCGACCCGGACGCGGACGGCGAACCGGTCCCCGGCGACGACACCAGCCCCACGCTGGAGTCCGCCGGAACATCCCGACCCACCGGGTCGACGGTGGCGGCCGAGCCGGCCACGCTCCTCGACAGGGACACCGCGCAGGGCTTCCGGGACCGCTGGCGGGACGTGCAGCTGCGTTTCGTCGACGACCCGCAGGGAGCTGCCGGCGAGGCGCAGTCCCTGGTCGAGGAGGCCATCCAGGCACTCTCCTCGGCGCTGGCCGCCCAGAAGAACACGCTGGGCGGTTGGCAGGACGCCGGCTCGGCCGACACCGAGCAACTGCGGATGGCGGTCCGCAACTACAGGGACTTCCTGGACCGCGTACTCGGTCGCTGAGTCACCCGACCAACACTGGCGCCCCGGCCGAAACGGCCGGGGCGCCCTGTTGTGTGCCGATCGTCGCGGAGCCCGCCAGACCGTGCGAAGAGCCCGAACACGGCGGTCTCGACCTCCGGGAGTGAAACCGTGCGGACGGGGTAATAGGGCGCGCGCGCACCAATCAGCGCGGACGGCGGGACGAGGGGTGACGGGATGGACGGCGACGGTCTTCGGCTCAACATGAACGGCCTGGACTACCTGATCCTGGCGCTGTACTTCGTCACCGTCCTCGGGGTCGGCTTCGCCGCGCGCCGGGCCATCCGGACCAGCGTCGACTTCTTCCTCTCCGGCCGCTCCCTGCCGGCCTGGGTGACCGGTCTCGCCTTCGTCTCGGCGAACCTCGGCGCGTTGGAGATCATCGGGATGGCCGCCAACGGGGCCCAGTACGGCGTGATGACGGTCCACTACTACTGGATCGGCGCGGTCCCGGCGATGGTCTTCCTGGGCATCGTGATGATGCCCTTCTACTACGGCTCCAAGGTCCGCAGCGTGCCGGAGTACCTGCGGCTGCGGTTCAACCGCCCCACCCACCTGCTCAACGCGATCAGCTTCGCCGTCGCCCAGGTGCTGATCGCCGGCGTGAACCTGTACGCGCTGGCCCTCGTCATGCAGGCGCTGCTCGGCTGGCCGCTCTGGACGGCGATCGTGGTCGGCGCGGCGATCGTGCTGGCGTACATCACCATCGGCGGCCTGTCCGGGGCGATCTACAACGAGGTGCTCCAGTTCTTCGTCATCCTGGCCGGCCTGATCCCGGTCACCGTGATCGGCCTGGTCAAGGTCGGCGGGTGGAACGGCCTGATGGACGCGGTCGGCGACACCAAACTCGGCGAGGCCGGCCTGCACGCGTGGCAGGACACCGGCAGCACTGCCAACCCGCTGGGCGCGCACTGGATCGGCATCGTCTTCGGCCTCGGCTTCGTGCTGTCGTTCGGCTACTGGACGACGAACTTCGCCGAGGTGCAGCGGGCCCTCTCGGCGAAGAACATGAGCGCCGCCCGGCGTACGCCAATCATCGCCGCGTACCCGAAGCTGCTCATCCCCCTGGTCACTGTCATCCCCGGTCTGGTGGCCCTGGTCACGGTGAAGGGCCTCGGCGCGGAGAGCGGCGACCTGCAGTACAACAACGCCATCCCGCTGCTGATGCGCGACCTGCTCCCCAACGGCGTGCTCGGGGTGGCGGTCACCGGCCTGCTCGCCTCGTTCATGGCCGGCATGGCGGCCAACGTCAGCGGCTTCAACACCGTCTTCACCTACGACATCTGGCAGGCGTACATCCGCCGTGACCGGTCGGACGAGTACTACCTGCGGGTCGGCCGCTGGGCGACGGTCGCCGCCGTGGTGATCGGGATCGGCACCGCGTTCATCGCGGCCGGGTTCAGCAACATCATGAACTACATCCAGGCGCTCTTCTCCGTCTTCAACGCGCCGCTGTTCGCCACCTTCATCATCGGCATGTTCTGGAAGCGGATGAGCGCGCTGGCAGGCTTCTGGTCGCTGCTGCTGGGCACCCTGGTGTCGCTGAGCCTCTACCTGCTCTACAAGGGCGGTGTGGTCCATTTCAACTCCGACCTGGAGGAGAGCTTCTGGGGTGCCGGTCTGGCGTTCGTCACGGCGGTGGTGGTCGCCGCGATCGTCACCCCGCTCACCGCACCCAAGCGGGACGAGGAGCTGCGCGGGTTGGTGTACGGCATGGGCGGCGTCGACCTGAAGGGCGACGTGCTCGCCGGGGACGCCGCCTGGTACCGCTCCCCGGTGCTGCTCGGTCTGATCGCGGTCGCGCTGGCCGCCGTCTTCTACATCCCGGTCTTCTAAGGAAAGGGGTCGGCAGATGAGCAACGAAGGCCAGCCGGCACAGGATCCGCTGATCGACGAGACGCAGGCGGAGCAGCGGCGTTCCGCCGCAGCCCGGCTGTTCGACATCCGCCGGGTGATCGGTGGCCTCTTCGTCGCGTACGGGGTCATCGTGACGCTGATCGGCATCTTCGACAGCCGGGCCGAGATCGACAAGGCCGAAGGCGTACGGATCAACCTGTGGGCCGGGCTGGCGATGCTCGTGTTCGGTCTGCTCATGCTGCTCTGGCAGTGGTGGCGCCCGGCGGAAGCGCCGGCCCCGAACGAGCAGCAGCCCGACGCCTGACCGCCTGACCGCACTGCCTGAGCACGGCCCGGCCCGGCCCACCGCCGGGCCGTGCGGCATGAGCGCGGCACGAAGGGGTACGTGGGGGAAATCAGGCACCGTGTCGGACACAGGAGGCAGCACCATGACCGATCGCGATCGCCAACCGCCGCTGGAGGACAGCCCCGAGGTGGCCTCGGCGGTGGACGATGACGCCACCGTGCCGCAACTGCGGACCGGAGGTGGCCCGGATCGGGACACACCGGGCTTCGCCGAGCCCCGCAGCCGACCGGCCGACCTCGCACCGGACACCGACGAGCTGATCGGCGACCCGTACGCCGCCGGCACCGGGGCGACCGGGACGGGTACCGGCGCCGGCGGGGACAACATCCGCACCGGGGGTGAGCAGCCCTGGGAGCCGGAGGACCTGGTGATGGCCCGAGGGCAGGATCTGACACCGGAGAACCTGGAGAAGGCCCGCCGTGACCTGGCCGAGCAGGGCCGGGCGGCGATCGAACGCACAGTGCCCTGATCGCGGCCAAGGGGGGGTCCCCGGCCCGACCTGTGACGGTCGAGCCGGGGACCCGGGGGGAACCTGCTGCCAACAGTGCCTCACCAACCACTGGCAGCGGGTTGGTGCGTGAGCTACCCGATCAGAGCGCCGGGTAGGCGTTGCGCATGAGTTCCTGGAACTGGGCGGAGAACCACGCACCGGAGATCGGCGCGTCGCCGAGCGCCCCGGACGGGTTGTTGCCGTTGCGGGCGTTACCGCCGTACGTCGGGTCGCACATCCGGTCGAAGCCCTTGCCCTCGTCGTTCGGGATCTCCTTGCTGGAACCGTCCGACTCACCCGGCGGCTTCACCCAGACGTAGGCGTCGATGCCCGTCGCCGGGGTGGCCCGGGGCCGCTCACCGAGACCGGCACCAGCCTGGTTGCACCAGTTGCCGAGGTGGGCCCGACGGTCGATGCGGCCGCCGTTGACGTACGTGTCGACGCTCGTCGTCGCGCCCGGACCGGTGGGCCGGGCGGAGCCGCCCCAGCCGTTACGGGAGGTGTCGATCAGCATGCCGATGTTGGAGTTGAAGCCGACCGAGACCAGCTGATTGCGGAACGCCTGGGCGAACGACAGCTCGTCGACGTAGAAGTTCCAGTCGACCCACTTGGACTGCCGCACCGACGTGCCGTTCACGTTGTCGGTGACCTTGAAGTACGGCTCCTGCAGCGCCGAGTAGTTCGCGGTGTTGGTGATGAAGCCGTGCACGTTGTTGACAGTGCTGCCGGAGGCGACCGCGGCGGTCTTCAGGATGTTGGAGGTCGGGACGAAGTTGGAGTCCCAGCCGAGCCAGCCGTGGTGGCCGGCGTCGATGTAGTTGTAGACGTTGCCGATCGCGCCCAGCTTGGCGAGGGCGTAGCCGACACCGTTGACGTAGGCGCCGTTGGCCTTGACCGTGTCGCACATGACCGTGCCGCCGGCCTGATCGGACGTGTTGGTGACCAGGTTGGGCAGGGAGTCGATCTCGATGATGTTGATGATCCGCAGGCTGCTGTACTTCGACTCACCCTGGATCGCGGCGATCGGGTCGATGTACTGGGCCTTGTACTTCGGCAGCTCGTCCGGGCCCAGCTCACCGTTGGAGGCGAGCGCGGAGCAGTCCCGGCCGGGCAGGTTGTAGATCACGAACTGGATGTAGCCGGCGCCTTGGCGCAGCGCCTCGTCCAGGTGCTGACGAACCCCGAAGGCGCCGTTGGAGCTGCTGTCCGGCGTGCCGTTGATCGCGGCGATCCGGTCCAGCCAGACGGCGGTGGGGTTGTTGGAGATCCGGCTTCCGCCGGTCTCGGCGTCCGCCTTGGCCTTCCACTCCGGGTTCACGTAGCCGCGCGCCCCGACGTACGGGTTGTCCACCTTGGTGCCGGGCGGCGGCGTGGTGGGCGGCGGGTCGGTGGGCGGAGGTGTGGTGGGCGGCGGATCGGTCGGCGGGGGCGTGGTCGGCGGGGTGGTGCCACCGTTGCAGACCACGCCGTTCAGGGTGAACGAGGTCGGCTTCGGGTTGCTGCCGCTCCACGCGCCGTTGAAGCCGATGCTCGTCGACGCGCCGGTGGCCAGGGTGCCGTTGTAGGACAGGCTCCGGGCGGTGACCTGGCTGCCGGACTGGGTGAACGTGGCCGACCAGCCCTGCTGCACCCGCTGGCCGGAGTTGGGGAAGGTCCAACCCAAGGTCCAGCCGTTCAGCGGGTCGCCGACGTTCTTGATGGTGACGCTCGCGGTGAAACCGCCGGGCCAGTCGTTGCTCGTGTACGCGATGTCGCACTGCGTCGCGGCCTGCGCCGCGGTACCCGGAATCGTTACGAGCCCACCGGCGACCAGGGCACCCGCGCCAGCGAGCGCGAGGGCCCGGCGTGGGCCGGTTAGCCTTCTCCACACATTCATGCCACTGATCTCCTTGGGCGAGACCGGGCCCACGTACGGCCCGGCGGGACGGCCCGATGGGCGTCCTGCACGGACGGCCGTCGGCGCCACGGGATTCTTTGGGGGGCGCCCGACCCGGACGGGCGATGGTGGTGGTGGTGCCCGGCCATGCGTCGGCCGGTCGATCGGCGGCGGGTGCGTCGCCCGGTGAACCGGGTGCCCTCGACTCCCCTGCCTGCACGGTGTGGCTCTCTGAACCGCGTTCGCCGATTCTTGCATGGGAGCGCTTCCATGGCAATGGCTCGATGCGTTGCCGGAGTCGTTTCGGACGATACCTCCGAGTCCGCCCGACCTCACACGCGCAGCTCGGACCCACCGCTACCGGATGACCGGGGCAGGCCGGGAACGGGGAGCGCGGAACACCCTTCCGCACCCCACAGGGTTGCGGGACGCCTGACACGACGCTGAGCGCGGCGAAAGCCGCGTACCACCCCTTCACCTCTTACTTGGATCAAAGGTAAAACGCGAATCTTTCACTTCATAAGTCATGAAACGGTCTAACGTCGGTCTTAGCTCGGTTGTCGCCGAGCTCAGGACAACAGGGATGGAGTGACGCAGGTCATGGCTAAGAAGATGCTCGGGAAGGTCGTTGCGGGCGCCGCGCTCGGCGGCGCGTCGCTCCTGGTGTTCGCACCGGGGATCGCGTTCGCCGACGGCCACGACGATGGCAAGGTCTACGCCAAGCCGCATGTCGTCAAGGCTGGCGACGAGGTCAAGCTCCTCGAGATCTGCCCGGATCGGCAGGAGCACGCGTACGTGTGGTCCAAGGTCACCGGCAAGGTCAAGCTCAAGCCGGCGCACGAAGACCGGGGCGAGGACCGCGAGTGGCGCGAGGAGGAGAACTCCTCCGACCACGACAAGGGCAAGGACGAGCACGGCAAGGACGAGAACGGCAAGGACCACGAGGGCAAGGACGAGAACGGCAAGGACGAGCACGGCAAGGACGACAAGGGCAAGGACCACGAGGGCAAGGACGAGAACGGCAAGGACGACAAGGGCAAGGACGAGCACAAGGACGAGAACGGCAAGGGTGGCCAGGGTGGCGGCGCTGCCGCCGACGCCTACGGCGACGAGGGCAGCAAGGACTGGAAGGGCGAGGAGCACGGCCAGGACGCCGAAGAGGGCCGTGACAAGAAGGACTGGGACTCCAAGGACGAGCACGGCTCCGAGTACGGCTCGGACAACGGCTGGGAGTCCAAGGACGAGCACGGCTCGGAATACGGCTCGGACGAGCGCGGCGATTACGGCAAGGACGAGCACGGCTCGGAATACGGCTCGGACAACGGCTGGGAGTCCAAGGACGAGCACGGCTCCGACAACGGCTGGGAGTCCAAGGACGAGCACGGCTCCGAGTACGGCTCGGACGAGCGCGGCGGTTACGGCAAGGACGAGCGCGGCTCGGACGAGCGTGACTGGGACGACGAGCGCGAGTTCGTCTACTACGGCGAAGCCAAGGTCGACAAGGACGCCAAGCCGGGTCGCTACGAGCTCAAGGGCTCCTGCGGCGAGGGCGAGCTCGTCGTGCTGCCGCACGGCGGTGTCGACGGTGGTGACGGTGGCGTCAGCACCGGTACCGACCGGGGTCTGGCCACCGGCGGGGCGGGCCTGCTCGGCGCTGCCGCGCTGGGCGGGATCGTGCTGATGCGTCGTCGGCGGACCGATGGTTCGCTCGTCTGACGTGACGACGACACCGGCCGGCGGCCGTCGCGGGAAACCGTGGCGTGCCGCCGGCACGGCCGTCGTCGTCACCATGGCCATGATCGGTGCCGGCATGATCGGCGCCTCCCTGAAGACCACGCCCACTCCCCGACCGCCGCAGCCGCTGGCCCAGGCCGGACCCGAGGCGACCGGGCCGGCGAGCACCGCCGACGATGCCCCGCCCGTCGACGGGCAGCCGGTCGGTCAGGCGGCGGCCGGGTTGGCCCGTTCGGCACCCACCAGCATCGAGATCCCCCGGATCGGCGTCGACGCGACGATCATGTCGTTGGGCACCAACGCGGACGGCACCGTCCAGGTCCCTCCGCTGGACAAGGCCGACCAGGCCGGGTGGTACGAGCCCGGTGCGAGCCCGGGCGAGACGGGTAACGCGGTCATCGTCGGGCACGTGGACTCGGCGGTGCTCGGCCCGGCCGTCTTCTTCGACCTGGGCGCTCTCACCCCCGGCGACACCGTCACCGTGCGCCGCGCCGACGGAGTGCCGGCCACCTTCACTGTCGACTCGGTGAAGTCGTACCCGAAGACTGCCTTCCCCACCGAGTTGGTGTACGGACCGAGTGACCGACCCAGCCTGCGGGTGGTCACCTGCGGTGGTCAGTTCGACCAGGCCGCGAAGAGCTACCCGGACAACATCGTCGTCTTCGCCACCATGGCGGCCTGACCGGCGGCGGAACGAAACGCGGTCCGGCGTACCTGACTCAGGCGGCCGCGGAGGTCCGCACCAGGGTGCGGATCTGACGCAACAGCACCGACAGGGCGGCGAGATCCGCCCGCGACTCGTCGAACTCACCCATCGCCCGTCGGGCCCGGTGGATGGAGGTGGCGTTCGACTGCTCCCACTGCTGTACCCGCTCGTGCGGCGGCAGGTCGCCCGGGGTGGAGTCGAGCACCTCCGCGGTGAGCGCGGCCAGCGCGGCGTACAGGTCGTACCGCAGCGCCATCCGGGCCAGCGTCTGCCAGCGGTCCTCCCGAGGCAGCAGGGAGATCTTCGACAGCAGCGAGTCCACCCGGAACAGGTCCGACAGCACGAAGTAGACCGAGGCCACCTCGCTGACGTCCCGCCCACTGGCGTTCGCGGTCTCCACCACGTCCATCAGACCGAAGCTGTACATCAGCCGGGTGGCCCGCTCCGCCAGCTCGCGGGGCAGCCCACGCTCGGTCATCGAGTCCATGTGCGCGGCGAGGCCCTGGCGCTCGTTGCCGTAGAACAGCTCCTCCAGCCCCGGCAGCAGCCGGGTGACCCCGTCACGCAGCCGGGCGATCTCGGCCGGCACGTCGATCGGCGAGCGCCGGTTGGAGACCAGCCACCGCACGGCCCGGTCGAGCAGCCGGCGGGTGTCCAGGTAGACGCTGGTCTGCAACTCCGGCGCCACCTTGTTGTCCAGCGCCTCGACCGCGTCCCACAGGTCGCGCAGGCCGAACACCTCGCTGACCACGACGTACGCCCGGATCACGTCGGCCGCGCTGGCCGCCGTCTCCTCGACCACCCGGAAGATGAACGAGATGCCACCCCGGTTGATCGCCTCGTTGACCAGCACCGTGGTGACGATGTCCCGGCGCAGCCGGTGCCGGCCCATCCGGTCGGCAAACCGCTCGCGCATCGGCGTCGGGAAGTAGTTGACCAGGACCTCGGTCGTCCACTCCTCGTCGGCCAACCCCTCGGTGAGGATCTCCCGCTCCAGGACGATCTTCACGTACGCGAGCAGCACGGCGAACTCCGGCGCGGTCAGCCCGGACTCGCTGCGGACCGCCAGTTCCTCGTCCGGCGGCAGCGCCTCCAACGCGCGGTCCAACCCGCCCGAACGCTCCAGCTCGTTGATCATCCGACGGTGCACCGGGAGCAGCGAGGCGGCCTGGGCCTGGGCGTTGTTGATCGCCCGGGCCTGGTCGTAGTTGTCCCGCAGGACCAGCTCCGCGACCTCGTCGGTCATCCCGGCCAGCAGCTCGTCCCGGTCGGCCATGGTCAGCTCACCGTCGGCCACCGCCGTGTTGAGCAGGATCTTGATGTTCACCTCGTGGTCGGAGGTGTCCACACCGGCCGCGTTGTCGATGAAGTCCGTGTAGATCCGGCCACCGGTCAACGCGTACTCGATCCGGCCGAGCTGGGTCCAGCCCAGGTTGCCGCCCTCGCCCGCCACCCGGCAGCGCAGGTTACGCCCGTCCACCCGGATCGCGTCGTTGGACTTGTCGCCCACCTCGGCGTTGGTCTGGGTGGAGGCCTTGACGTAGGTGCCGATGCCGCCGTTCCAGAACAGGTCCACCGGGGCGGTGACGATCGCCTTCATCAGGTCCTGCGGCGACAACTGCGTGACGTCGTCGTCCAGGCCGATCGCCGCCCGGACCTGCGGCGTGATCGGGATGGACTTCGCGGTACGCGGGAAGATGCCGCCACCTGCCGAGATCAGCTCCGGGTTGTAGTCCTCCCAGGAGGAACGGGGCAGGTCGAACAGCCGTCGACGCTCCGTGTACGAGGTGGCGGCGTCCGGCTCCGGATCGAGGAAGATGTGCCGGTGGTCGAAGGCGGCCACCAGCCGGATGTGCTCGGAGAGCAGCATGCCGTTGCCGAACACGTCGCCGGACATGTCGCCGACGCCGACCACAGTGAAGTCCTGGGTCTGGGTGTCCAGGCCCAACTCACGGAAGTGCCGCTTGACCGACTCCCAGGCACCCCGGGCGGTGATGCCCATCTTCTTGTGGTCGTAGCCGGCGGATCCGCCGGACGCGAACGCGTCGCCCATCCAGAAGGTGTGGGCCTTGGATATCTCGTTGGCGATGTCGGAGAACGTCGCGGTGCCCTTGTCGGCCGCCACCACCAGGTACGGATCGTCGCCGTCGTGCCGGACGACGTCCTCGGGCGGCACGATCTGCCCGCTGACGATGTTGTCGGTGACGTCCAGCATCGCGCCGACGAACTCCTGGTAGCAGGCGACCGCCTCGTCCCGGTCACCCGGCTTCTGCTTCAACACGAAGCCGCCCTTGGCGCCGACCGGCACGATCACCGTGTTCTTCACCATCTGCGCCTTGACCAGGCCCAGCACCTCGGTACGGAAGTCCTCCCGACGGTCGGACCACCGCAACCCGCCCCGGGCCACCGGCCCGAACCGCAGGTGCACACCCTCGAAGCGCGGCGAGTAGACGAAGATCTCGAACTTCGGTCGCGGCGCGGGCAGGTCCGGAATGGCCTGCGGGTCGAGCTTGAACGCCACGTACGCCTTGGGCCGCCCGTCGGCGCGCTTCTGGTAGAAGCTGGTCCGCAGGGTCGCCTCGATCAGCGTCAGGTACGAGCGCAGGATCCGGTCCTGGTCCAGGCTCGCCACGTCGTCCAACGCGCCCCGGATCGTCTCGACCAGCTCACCGCTGCGCTGCTGCCGCTCCTCGGTGCTCGACTCGCCCGGCGCGAACCGGGTCTCGAAGAGCTCCACCAGCAACGCGGCGAGCTTCGGGTACGCGATGAAGGTCTGCTCCATGTAGTCCTGCGAGAAGACAGTGCCGGCCTGCCGCAGGTACTTCGCGTACGCCCGCAGCACCACCACCTGCCGCCAGGTCAACCCCCCGCGCAGCACCAGCTCGTTGAACCGGTCCACCTCGGCCTCGCCGCGCCAGGCAGCCGCGAAGGCGTTCTCCACGTGCGGGCGCACCTCGGCCAGCTCGTGATGCCCCTCGGGCAGCATGAGGCCGAAGTCGTACAGGTAGACCCGACCGTCGATCCGGTCGACCTCGTACGGGTGCTCGTCGACCACCCGTACGCCGAGCGAGTGCAGCACCGGCAGCACTGCGGAGAGCATCATCGGCTCGCCGTACCGGTAGACCTTGAACCGGACGTCCATCGCCTCGGCCAGGTCGGCTCCCGGCACCCGGGTGCCCGGCCGGGGCGCCAACTGCTTGCGGAACAGGTGCATCTCCAGCTGGCCGGGCTCCTCCAGCAGCTCCAGCTTCGCCAGGTCCTTCATCGCCTCGTACGGCGTGTGCCCGTCCTTGTAGCCCTCCGGGAACGCGTCGGCGTACCGGGTGAACAGGTGCTTGGCCTGCTCGTCGCCGAGCTTGCGCTCCAGCACCAACCGGTAGTCGTCGTCCCAGAGCCGGGTGGCGTCGGCCAACTCCTCGGCGAGCAGGTCGGCGTCGATGTCGCCGGGTGGCCGCGTCGGGTCGGTACGGACGATGAAATGCACCCGAGCCAGCATCGACTCGGTGACCCGGGTGGTGTAGTCCACCCCGACACCGTTCAGCTCGCGCAGCAGGATGTCCTGCATGCGCAGCCGGTTCTGGGTGGTGAACCGGTCCCGGGGCAGGTAGATCAGGCAGGAGATGAACCGCCCGTACGCGTCCCGACGCAGGAACACCCGCAGCTGCCGGCGGCCGGCCATCCGCAGCACGCCGACCACCGCGTGGTACAGGTCGTCGGTCTTGATCTGGAACAGCTCGTCGCGCGGGTAGGTCTCCAGGATCTGGATCAGATCCTTGCCCGAGTGGCTGCGCTGGCTCAGGCCGGAGCGGTCCAGCACCTCGGCCACCTTGCGGCGTACCACCGGCAACTCGCGGACGCTGGTCCGGTAGGCGGCCGTCGAGAACAGGCCCAGGAAGCGCCGCTCACCGATCACGTCACCGGCGGTGTTGAAGATCTTGAAGCCGATGTAGTCCAGGTACGCCGAGCGGTGCACCGTGGCCCGGGAGTTGGCCTTGGTGATGATCAACAGGCGCTTCTCCAGCACCTTCTCGTGCGCCTCGGGCGTCATCGAGGACAGCGACCGCGCATCCGGCGAATCGGAGCGCAGAATGCCCAGACCGGTGCCGAGCACCGCCTCCAACGCCTTGCCGTCGACCGGGTCGCCGGCGTCGCCGCCGTCGGCGTCCACCAACCGGTACTCGCGGTAACCGAGGAAGGTGAAGTGGTCCTGGGCGAGCCACCGCAGCAGCTCCACCGAGTCGGTGATGTCCTTTTCCGGCACCGGTGGGCGGTTGTCGGAGGTACGGGCGGACGCCAGCTCGTCGGCGAGCGCGAGGGCACGCTGACGCATCTTCGGCCAGTCCTCCACCGCCTCCCGCACGTCGGTGAGCACCCGCTGCAACTCGCGGCGCAACCGGTCCCGTTCGGCAGCGTCCCGGACCGGGTCGATCTCGATCCGCATCCAGCTCTCGATGATGTCGCCGGCGATCGCGTCGTCCGGTTCCACATCCGCGGAGACCTCGGTGAGCCGACCCAGCGGCTCCCGCCGCACCACCACCAGCGGGTGCACCAGCAGGTGCACGTCGAGGTGGTACGAGTTGAGCAGCGCCGTCACCGAGTCGACCAGGAACGGCATGTCGTCGGTGACGATCTCGACGACCGTGTGGTGCTGGTCGGCGTGCGGTTCGTGGATCCGCAGCTTCAGCTCGCCCGGCACCCGTTGCTGGGCGAGATCCCGGTGTGCCCGGGCCGCGTCGAGCATCTCTTCCGCCGTGAAGCCGACCAGCTCCTCGTCCGGGGCGAACCGCCAGAAACGGCCGACAAGCGTCGCCGCGTCGTGGTCGTCCCCGGCGAGCGCGACGGCCTGGGCCACCAGGCGCTCCGCGTTGGGAACGGGTTCGTCGAGCTCGGCGTCCTCCACGTCGTCGGCCAGCGCCTCGGCTGGCAGACCCAGATCGTAGATGGTGTCGATGCTCGACCCGGTCAGCCCGGTGACTCCCGTGTCGAGTCGGCCGTAGCCGTCCCCGTCGGTCGCCGAATCGAAGCTGTCATCGTCCCGGCCGGAGTCATCCTGCCGGAGGTCGGGTTCCGGTTTGATCGCCGGACGCCGGTCCATCGGTGCCACTCCCCTCGACCCACCGCGTTGTGGGTCACTCTGCCGCCCAGCCTAGGCCCTGCCGTTCTGCGCCTTCGTCGGCGGACCACTGGCCAGACGTCCGGATCGGGACTTTGTCCTTTCACCCGTTGCGGGTCCGAGGTTGGCCGGCTGCGGGATACCCCGCCACGCGATGTTCATCACACGGGTGCGGCCCGTCTTTGAGCGCGGCCGAGCACCTGGGGGACGTTGGGGACGGCGTTCCCGTACTACCGTGCGAGGGCAGTCCGAGATCGGAAGGACCAGCTTCATGCCCTTGTCGTACCCCCGGCCCCACCGGCCGAACCCCGGCCGCCGGCTCGCCGCCGCCGTCACCACGGCGCTGCTCGCGGCGGGTGTCCTGGTCGGTTGTTCCGGTGACGACGGGCCGCAGCGCACCGTCGACGCCTTCCTCGCGGGATGGCGCAGCGGCGACCTCCAGGCGGTCGGTCTGATCGACCCGCTCGGCTCGAAACTGCCGTCGGCCGACGTGGCGCGCGAGATCAAGGACCTCTCCGGTGAGCTGGCGGCGACCCCGCCCACCCTGACGCGTCGCGGCGAGCCGAAGATCACGAAGGACATCGCCACCACGACCGTCCAGGTGGAGTGGGCCCTGCCCGGTCAGACCCGCTGGGCGTACGACCGGGAGGTGCGGCTCGCCCACGGCGACGACGACCAGTGGCAGGTGATCTGGGAGCCGAAGGTGGTGCACGAGCAGCTCACCAAGGGCGACCGGTTGGCGCTGCGTCGCGACCCCGGTGCCCGCGCCGCGGTGCTGGACAACGCCGGGAAGCCACTGGTGACCCCGCGCCCGGTGGTCCGGGTGGGTGTGCAGCCCAACGGGGTCACCGACCTCAAGAAGCTCGTCAAGGACCTCGACGCGGCGTTCAAGGCCATCCGCCCGGCGCTGGTCCCCGGCGTCGACCTGGCCGACCTGCCCGACCGGGTGGCCAAGGCCGAGCCGGGCGCATTCGTCGAGGTGGTGTCGCTCCGCGAGGAGGCGTACCGGCAGATCAAGCCCCGCATCTACGACCTGCCCGGCACCAAGTTCGTCTCCGACAAGATCGACCTGGCGCCCACCCGTGAGTTCGCCCGTGCGGTGCTCGGCACTGTCGACCCGGCGCAGGCCGACGACATCGCCGCACACCCCGACCGGTACGTCGTCGGCGATCTGGTCGGGCACGGCGGCCTACAGGGCCGCTACGACGAACGACTGCGCGGCGGCCCCGGGCTGACCGTTGTGGTCGAACGTCCGGCCGAGGGCGGCAAACTCGAACCCACCGGCGCCGAGCTGTTCCGCCGGGAGCCGCAGCCCGGGCAGGCGCTGAAGACCACGCTGGACGTCGCCGTCCAGAACGCGGCCGACGGGGCACTGCGCGCCGAGTCGCGCCGGTCCGCCCTGGTGGCGCTCCGGATCAGTGACGGCGCCGTGCTCGCCGCCGCGAACGGCCCCGGCCCGGCCGGGGAAAACCTGGCCTTCGACGCCCAGGTGCCTCCGGGCTCGACCTTCAAGATGGTCAGCACGCTGGGCCTGCTGGACCGGGGCGCGGTCACGCTGGACGGGCCGGTGGACTGCAAGAAGACCTTCACCGTGGACGGCCGGTCCTTCAAGAACTCGGACAACTTCGAGCTCGGCTCGGTGCCGTTCCGCACCGACTTCGCCAAGTCCTGCAACACGGCGTTCGCCGCGCTGGCCCCGAAGCTCGGCGGCGACGGGCTGGCCGCCGCCGGTCGCTCGCTGGGCCTGGAGGGTCAGTGGGACCTCGGCACGGACGCCTTCACCGGCAAGGTCTCGACGGGCGGCAGCCTGGCCGAGCAGGCCGCCGCGTCGTTCGGGCAGGGCACCACGCTGGTCAGCCCGCTCGCCATGGCCGGCGCCACCGCCGCCGTCGCCCGCGGCCGCTTCGAGCAGCCGAAGCTGCTGCTCGACCCGGCGCCGGCCAAGCCGGCCCCGGCAGGTGAGCAGCTCAAGCCGGAGTCCGTCGCGGCGCTGCGCACCATGATGCGCGAAGTGGTCACCGCCGGCACCGGCAGCGCACTCAAGGATGTGCCGGGCGAGGTGTACGGCAAGACCGGCACCGCCGAGTACGACGACAACCCGGCGCACACCCACGCCTGGTTCGTCGGCTGGCGGGGCGACGTGGCGTTCGCCGTCTTCGTGGAGAAGGGCGGGGCCAGCACCGCCTCGGCCGTCCCGATGGCCGAGCGCTTCCTCCGCGCCCTCCCAACCCCCTGACCTCACCACCCGAAGGGCCCACCGGGCGTCCGGCCACCGTCCGGGGCCCCCGCCGGGCGTCCGGCCATTGCCCCGGGGCCAACGCCCGGTGCCCGGGTCGAGGGCCAGGTCAGGCGGTGTCGGCTTCGCGCCTCGCCGGCGGGTTCTGGGGCGACGGGGAGGTGCGTCGGAGGAGACCTGGGCCGGCCGACGCCGGTGGGCCGACCGGTTCACGCTCGACCAGGGGCGCGACGCTGGCCGCGACGCCCGAAGGCTCGGAGTGGGCCCGTCCGCCAGTGCCGGGTGACTCCCCATCGGCCGGGACGTCGTACGGCAGAGCGCTCACCGACGAACCGACGCCGGTGACACCGACGCCGGCAGGCCCGTCATCGGCAGACCCGAGCGCAGCAGGCCCGACATCGGCGGCGTCGCTGTCAGCGGGGTCGATGCCAGCGGGGAATTCAAGCCGCGCAACCCGCTCAGCGCGGTCGAGCCCGTCAAGCCCGTCAAGCCCAGCCAGCGCGTCGGGCCGCTCGGCACGGTCGGGACGCTCGGCCCGGTCGAGCCGCTCGGTGGCGGTCGCGGCCCGGCCGTTGCCGCGCCGCGGGGAGGGCGTGGGCCGGGCCGACAGCAGTCGGGGCGGCACGGCTTCCGGGGCGGTCACCGGTGCCAGACCGGCGACCACTGTGTTGACGATCTCGGCCGCGTACGAGCCGTCCGGGTCGTAGTCGGGGTCGAAGACGGTCACCTCCACGCCGAGGCAGTGCGGGGTGTCGACCAGGCCGGCGAGCAGGATCTCCAGCTCGGCGAAGGCGATTCCACCCGGGTCGGGGGCGTCCACGGCGGGCATCACCGCCGGGTCGAGCACGTCCACGTCGATGTGCACCCAGTAGCCCGCGCAGTCGGCGAGTTGCTCGTGCGCCCACTGGGCCGTCCGGGCGGCACCTTCGGCGCGCAGCGCCGGCACCGGTCGGGTGGTGATCCCGGCGGCCTGGAGGTCGAGCCGGTATTCGTCCTGGGCGCGGATGCCGAGCACCACCACGTCGATGTCGCGGAAGTAGGGCCGGCGGCCCTCCAGCGCGGCCAGGTCGGCCTGCCCTCGCCCGGTGACCAGGGCCAGGTCCTCACCGGCGGCGGCGCCGACGTAGGAGGCGTTGCCGGGGTGCCGGAAGTCGGAGTGCCCGTCGACGAAGACCAGCCCGATCCGCCCGCCGACGGCCTCGCCGAGGCGGTGCATGGCCAGGGCCGAGCCGAGGAGCACGGAGCAGTCGCCGCCGAGCACCACCGGGAACTCGCCCCGGTCGATGATCGAGCCGATGCGTTCGGCGAGGGCCAACGAGTAGTCGGCGATCTCCCGGGCATGGCACACCCCGTCGCCGGGCCGCCAGTCGCCCGGGTCGTACCGGGCGGGGGTGACACAGCCGGCGTCGCGGGCGCGGAGCCGGGCCAGCAGGTCGTGGTCGCGCAGCGCCCCCGGCGCCTTGGCGCAACCCGGGACCGACGTGGGCGTCGGCGGCCGTAGACCAAGATTTGTCGGCGCGTCGAGGACGGCGATCCGGCGCATCGTGAGCTCCCGTCCTCGATGGTCGGGCGGGCCGGCCGGAACGCCGGCCCGCGCTGGCGTGCTACGAACTCAGAACAGGGCGCTGGCCAGGGCCCGACGCGCCGAGGCGACCGCCGGATCGTCAGGGCCGGCGATGGAGAAGAGCAAGACCAGGTGCTGGCGAACCGCCTCACGGTCCTCACCGGCGGTGCGCCGAACCAGACCGACGAGCCGGGCGTACGCCTGCTCGGCCAGGCCGCTGAGCACCTCGATGTCGGCGGCCAGCAGCTGGGCGGCGACGTCGTCGGGGGCGCTCTCGGCGGCGGCCAGCGCGGCGGACGGGTCGGCACCGGCCACCCGGCGGGCCACCCCGACCTGGGCCAGCCCCGCCGTGGCCGCGGCGTCCGCCGGGGCGTCGGCGAGGATCTTCCGGTACGCCTGCTCGGCGGCGTCCAGATCGCCGCTCATCAGCGCGTCGTCCGCCTCGTCGAGGCGGGGGTCCTCGGGCTCGGCGACGGTCACGCCACCGGCCTTGAGCACGGCCTGGATCCACTGCCGCAGCTGCGCCTCGGGAACCACTCCGGAGAAGGCGTCGACCGGCTGGCCGCCGACGACCGCGTAGACCATGGGGATGCCCTGCACCCGGAACATCTGGGCGATTCGGGGATTTTCCTGCACGTCAACCCGGGCCAGCACCCAGGTGCCGCCGCCCTCGGCGTTCAGCCGCTCCAGGACCGGGGCGAACTCGTCGCTCTCCGGGAAGCCGGCCGCACCGAAGAACACGACGACGGGCGTGGCCATCGAGCGTTCGAGCACGTCGGACTGGATGGTCGCCTCGGTGACGTCCACGATGGCGGTGTCACCGCCGGCGGTGGGCGCGCCGGGGGCGCCGTTGGTCGGGCCGCCCTGCGGGGGCGTGCCGGGGCGGGTACTTGCTGGTGCGGGGCCACGCAGCGTGCTGAGGTCGACCGCGCCGCGGGTGAAGATCGACGAGGTGATCCGTGGGTCGCTCATGGTTACCTAGTCTCGCACGTGAGCCCCCGATCTCAGCTCACCCGCAACCCCGACGTTGCAACTCTCACGCCCCGCCCCCACCCCCCCGCGATCTTGCATATTCTGTCGCCGGTACGCCGCATTCATGCCTTATGTCGGCACAGAAACTGCAAGATCACGGGGGTGGGAGGGTCAGAAGCGGGCTGGCTCTCGGTAGGTGCCCCACTCGGCGCGCAGGGCGTCGCAGATCTCGCCCAGGGTCGCCTCGGCGCGGACCGCGTCGAGCATGGCGGGGATCATGTTCTCGTCGGTACGGCTCGCCTCGATCATCCGGGTCACCGCCGCGCGGACCGCCGACTCGTCGCGCGCGCCCTTGCGCTCGGCGAGCACCCGGCGCTGCTCCAGCTCCACCTCGTGCGAGATGCGCAGGATCTCCAATTCCTTGGCCACAGTGCCGGTGTGGCAGTTGACCCCGACGATCTTCTTGTCGCCCTTCTCGAGGGCCTGCTGGTAGACGAAGGCCGACTCGGCGATGTGCCCGGTGAACCAGCCGTCCTCGATGCCGCGCAGGATGCCCGAGGTCATCGGGCCGATCTGGTGTGGCCCGTCCCCACCGAGCTGCCGGATCCGGGCGAAGATCTCCTCCGCCTCGGCCTCGATCTTGTCGGTCAGCGCCTCGACGTACCAGGAGCCGCCGAGCGGGTCGGCCACGTTGACCACACCGGTCTCCTCCATCAACACCTGCTGGGTACGCAGGGCGATCTCGGCCGACTCGTCGGTGGGCAGCGCCAGGGTCTCGTCCAGCGCGTTGGTGTGCAGCGAGTTGGTGCCGCCGAGCACCGCCGCGAGAGCCTCGACGGCGGTGCGTACGACGTTGTTGACCGGCTGCTGCGCAGTCAGCGACACCCCTGCGGTCTGCGTGTGGAACCGCAGCCACAGGGCCTTCTCGCTGGTCGCGCCGTAGACGTCGCGCAGCCAGCGGGCCCAGATCCGGCGGGCGGCGCGGAACTTGGCGATCTCCTCGAAGAAGTCGAGGTGCGAGTCGAAGAAGAAGCTCAGCCCCGGCGCGAAGACGTTCACGTCCAGCCCACGGGAGAGACCCAGCTCGACGTAGCCGAAGCCGTCCGCCAGGGTGTACGCCAGCTCCTGCGCCGCGGTCGAGCCGGCCTCACGGATGTGGTAGCCGGAGACCGACAGCGGCTTGTAGCGCGGGATCTCCCGGGCGCAGTACTCCATCAGGTCGCCGATCAGGCGCAGGTGCGGCTCCGGGTCGAAGAGCCACTCCTTCTGCGCGATGTACTCCTTGAAGATGTCGGTCTGCAGGGTGCCGTCCAGCTTGGACAGGTCGGCGCCCTGCCGCTCGGCGGCGACCAGGTACATGCAGAACACCGGCACGGCCGGACCGGAGATGGTCATCGAGGTGGTCACGCCGGCCAGGTCGATGCCGTCGAAGAGCGCCTGCATGTCGGTGGCGGTGTCGATGGCCACGCCGCAGTGGCCGACCTCGCCGAGCGCCTGCGGGTCGTCCGAGTCGCGGCCCATCAGCGTCGGCATGTCGAACGCCACCGAGAGCCCGCCGCCACCGGCGCCGAGGATCATCTTGTAGCGCTCGTTGGTCTGCTGGGCGTTGCCGAAGCCGGCGAACTGCCGGATCGTCCAGGTCCGACCGCGGTAGCCGGTCGGATACAAACCCCTGGTGTACGGATACTCGCCCGGCCATCCGATCCGTTCGAAGCCCGGATAGGTGGCGCCCTCCGGCGGCCCGTACACCGGCTCCACCGGCATCCCGGAGAGCGTGGTGAAGTCCGCGTCCCGCTTGCGCGCGGCGTCGTACCGGGCCTGCCAGCGCGCCCGTCCGGCGTCGATCTCGTCGGCGTCCATGAGCAGGGCTCCTCCTCGGGTCCTCGACTGCCTGTCGAGTGTAAGGCCCCTACCTGAACGATCGCTAAGTCAGGCCGTACCGACGAGTAACGGCGAGCGCACCCGTCGATCATGGAGTTGTGGTGGTGCACAAATCCCGCAGCCGGGGCCAAAATGGCCACCACGAC
>NZ_JAGPXY010000070.1 GCF_018070325.1 Micromonospora sp. H61 | reverse complement strand
GGGCGCCGGAGACAGTTGGGGTGGGTTGGTCAGAAGAAGCGGCGGCGCTTGGCCTTCTGCGGACGGATCAGGTCCGCACCCTTGGTCAGCAACCGGGTCGCCCCGGAGGGACCACGCCGGGCCTCCAGGGTGTGGCTGAGCCGGCGAGCGCCGGCCGCGGCCAGCGGCACCGCGATAGCCATCACCGCCCACTGGGCAATGCGCTTCTGGATCATGTGGGTTCACCTCCGTCAGTGGCTTCTGACGTCTCTGATACCCAGAGTGACGTGCGGGTAAGCGCGTCGGCTCAGATAACCGGAGCGACCGGGTTGGGCAACGCGCCGCCGAAGCGTCGGTCCCGCTGGGCGTACAACTCGCACGCGTACCACAGGTGGCGGCGGTCGAAGTCGGGCCAGAGCGTGTCCAGGAAGACCAACTCGGCGTACGCGGTCTGCCAGAGCAGGAAGTTGGAGATCCGCTCCTCCCCGGAGGGGCGCAGGAACAGGTCCACCTCCGGGATCTCAGGGTGGTAGAGGTACTTCGCCACGGTCTTCTCGGTGACCTTCGCCGGATCCAGCCGGCCGGCCGCCACGTCCCGCGCGATCGCGGCGGCGGCGTCACCGATCTCGGCCTGCCCGCCGTAGTTGACGCAGAACTGCAGGGTCAGCGTCGAGTTGTCGCGGGACATCTCCTCGGCGGTCTGCAACTCGGAGATGACGCTCTTCCACAGCCGACCGGGCCGGCCCGACCACACCACCCGTACGCCCAGGTCGACCAACTGGTCACGGCGGCGACGGATCACGTCCCGGTTGAACCCCATCAGGAACCGGACCTCGTCGGGCGAGCGCCGCCAGTTCTCGGTGGAGAACGCGTACGCAGACAGGTACGGGATGCCCATCTCGATGGCGCCCTCGATGGTGTCGAAGAGGCTGTGCTCCCCCGCCTCGTGCCCCTTGGTGCGGGGCAGCCCGCGGTCCTTGGCCCAGCGGCCGTTGCCGTCCATCACCACCGCCACGTGCTTCGGCACCGCATCGGTGGGCAGCGCCGGGGGGCGGGCCCCGGACGGGTGTGGCACCGGCGGCGTCGGCTCGCGCCGGCCGGCCTTCTTCGATCGAATCACTCGGTCACTCCCTGTTCGCGCCGTCCGCCCCAGCCTCGACGTCGCCACGTGGCCGGAGCACCACGGCCCCGGTGCCCTCCGGCGGCGGGGCCGTGCCGGCCGCCGAGGAACCCCGGTCGACCAGCGGCAGCGAGCGTAGCGCGCGCTCCAGGTGCCACTGCAGGTGAGCCGCGACAAGCCCGCTGCACTCCCGACGTACGGCGGTGTCGGTGGCGTCGGCGATCACCCAGTCGCCGGAGGTCAGCGCGGACATCAGATCGATGGTGGCGGGGGCGGGATGAGCCGCCCCGGGAGGCCGACAATCCGGGCAGACCGCGCCGCCGGCCGGCACCGAGAACGCCCGGTGCCGCCCGGGCGTGCCGCAGACCGCGCAGGCGACCAGCGCCGGCGCCCAGCCGGCCAGGGACATTCCGCGCAGCAGGTACGCGTCGAGCACCAGGGTGGTGGCGTGCTCGCCCCGGGACAGCGCCTTCAGCGCGCCGATGGTGAGCTGGAACAGCCGCAGCGACGGCTCCCGTTCCACCGGGGTCAGCCGCTCGGCGGTCTCGGCGATCGCGCTGGCCGCCGTGTAGCGCGGATAGTCGCCCAGGAACCGTTTGCCGTACAGCTCGATGCCCTCGACCTGGCTCACTGTGTGCAGAGAACTGCCGTGGTTGCCCTTCGGGTCACCGGCGAGCTGGAGGTCGACGTGGCCGAACGGCTCCAGGCGGGCACCGAACTTGCTGGTGGTGCGGCGGATCCCTCGAGCCACCGCGCGCAGCCGGCCGTGCCGGCGGGTGAGCAGGGTGATGATCCGGTCGGACTCGCCGAGCTTCTGCACACGCAACACCACCGCGTCGTCGCGGTAGAGCTGTCGGCGATACCCGGCCATCGGGCCATTCTCCCTCGGGGTGTGAAATCAGGGTTGGTTCGGGGTGCAAGCGCGGATGAACCCCGATGCGGCCACCTCGTGCTCGGCCGTAGCGTGCTGGTCATGGCACTGCACCCGACCACCACCCCCCGCCGCCGTCGCGTCGCCGCTCCCGTCGCGCTAGGGCTCGCCACCACCCTCATCGTGCTCGCCGGGTGCGACAACCTGTCGTTCCGTCGGCTCGACTACGACAACACCGAGGCGGTCCGGATCACCACGGTGCGGGTCTCCGGGGGCTCGGGCGACGTGGTGGTCCGCGGCACCGGCCCGGCGTCCGAGGTGCGGATCAAGCGAGTGGTTCGCTACCAGGGCGGTGAACCGGACAACACCCGCTACGAGATCAAGGGCAGCGAGCTGGTGCTGGACACCGACTGTGGCTCGCGGTGCAGCATCTCCTACGAGGTGACGGTGCCGGAGGGTGTGGCGGTGCAGGGCGAGACCAGCTCCGGCAACGTCGAGCTGAGCCGGGTCGGCACCGTGGAGCTGCAGGTAAGCTCGGGCGACGTGCGGATCTCGGGTGCGTCGGGCGCGGTCGGGGTGGAGGCACGCTCGGGCAACATCGAGGTGAACGAGGCCACCGCGGCGGTACGGCTGCGCGCCTCGTCGGGAGACATCACGGCACGCCGGCTGGGCGGCACCGTCGACGCCGAGGCCAGCTCGGGCAATGTCAACGTGGAGCTGGACAAGCCCGCCTCGGCCCGGGTCCACGCCTCCAGCGGTGACGTCACGCTGGTGGTGCCGGAGGGCAGCTACCGGGTCCGGTCCAACGCCGACTCCGGCGACGAGACCGTCACCGTCGCCGACAACCCGGCGGCGTCCCTGGTGCTCGACGGTTCGGCCAACAGCGGCAACCTCACGATCAGCGAGCGTTGATCTCGACGCTGGCCCCGACCAGGGCGAAGACCAGCAGTACCCGGATGGCCAGGCCCACCGGGTCCTGGTGGGACCAGCCCACCACGTCGACCAGCGGAGTGAGCGCCACCACGAACGGCATGTGCCAGAGGTGGACGGTGAGCGCCCGCCGGTTGAGCAGGGCAACCGCCCGGTCGGCCCGACCCTGCGTGGCACCCGCACCAGACGACAGCTACCTCGACCGGGCGTGAACATCCCCGGCTGCCCGACCGAAGGCGATAGTGCCGCCGGTCGGGCACCGCAGACGAGGTGGGTCAGAAGCCCAGCTTGCGCAGTTGCCTCGGGTCGCGCTGCCAATCCTTCGCCACCCGTACGTGCAGGTCGAGGTAGACCCGACCGCCGAGCAGTTCCTCGATCTGCTTGCGGGCGTTGGTGCCGACCTCCTTGAGCCGGCTCGCCTTGTGCCCGAGCACGATGGCCTTCTGGCTGGGCCGCTCCACGTACAGGTCGGCGTAGATCTTCATGACCTGACCCTCGGGGATCATCTCCTCCACCACCACGGCGATGGAGTGCGGCAGCTCGTCGCGGACCCCCTCCAGGGCGGCCTCCCGGATCAGCTCGGCGACCAGCACCTGCTCGGGATCGTCGGTGAGCATGTCGTCCGGGTAGAGCTGCGGCGACGGCGGCAGGTACTTGGTCATCACGTCGACGAGGGTGTCCACCTGGTGCCCGGACACCGCGCTCACCGGCACGATCTCGGCGAACTCCCCCATCTTGCTGACCGCCAGCAGCTGCTCCGCCAGGCGACGCTTGTCCACCAGGTCGGTCTTGGTGACCACCGCCAGCACTGTCGCCTTCAACTCGGCCAACTCGCCGGTGATGAACCGGTCACCGCGCCCGACCGGCTCGTCGGCGGGGATGCACAGGCCGATCACGTCGACCTCGGTCCAGGTGGACCGGACCAGGTCGTTGAGGCGTTCGCCGAGCAGCGTACGGGGGCGGTGCAGGCCCGGCGTGTCGACGAGGACCAGCTGCGACTCCGGTCGGTGCAGCACCGCCCGGATGACGTGCCGGGTGGTCTGCGGCTTGTTCGAGGTGATGGCGATCTTGGTGCCGACGATGGCGTTCGTCAGCGTCGACTTGCCGGCGTTGGGGCGACCGACGAAGCAGCCGAACCCGGCCCGGTACGGGCGCGCCTGCGGATCCTGCACCGGGCTCACTGGGTCACCGTGCCGAGGACCGTGCCGTCCGGAGCGGCCACGTGGACCGGTGCGTCCGCCGCGAGGTCCCGTACCGCAGCGTGCCCGGCACCATCCAGCGTCGACGCCTCGGTCACCACCACCGCCGCCTCCAGCCGACTCGCCCCGGCCGCCACGGCTGAAGCGACCGCCAACTGCAACGCGGTGAGCGTCAGCGACGGCAGCGCGACACTGGCCGCCGCGTACGTCCGGCCGTCCTGGTCGCGGACCGCGGCGCCCTCGACGGCACCGACCCGCGCGCGGGCTCCCCGGGCCAGGACGACGAGCTTGCCGTCCTCGGCGCTCAACGCGCCCGACGCGGTGGGGGTGGGCCGGGCGGCAGGCGCGGCGGGTGTGTCAGGCATCGGCGGGTTGCCTCTCGTCGTCTCGATAGTTGTCAGTGTCGTCCCCGGAGCCGGTGTGCTCGCCGCGCCCCGCGGTGTCCTGCTCATCGCCCGGCTCCACCCGACTGACCAGGACGGTGTCGATCCGGTTGCGCCGGCCGGTGGTGCCCTCGGCGACCAGGCGGAGACCGGCGACCTCGGCCTCGGCACCCGGGATCGGCACCCGCCCCAGCGACTGGGCGAGCAGACCGCCGACCGTCTCCACCTCGTCGGTGGGCAGGTCGGTGTCGAACATCTCGCCGAGATTCTCCACCGGCAGGCGAGCGGTCACCCGCACCGAGGAGTCCGCCAGACGTTCGACGGGCGGGCGCTCGACATCGTACTCGTCGGTGATCTCGCCGACGATCTCCTCGAGGATGTCCTCGATGGTGACCAGACCGCCGGTGCCGCCGTACTCGTCGACCACGATGACCAGGTGGTTGCGGGCCGCCTGCATCTCGGACAGCAGGTCGTCGACCGGCTTGGACTCCGGTACGAAGGTCGCCGGGCGCATCAGCTCGGCCACCGGCAACTGCTCGGCTCCCGGGTCCCCGCCACGGGAGCGCCGGATCAGGTCCTTGAGGTAGAGCACCCCCAGCACGTCGTCGACGCTCTCGCCGATCACCGGGATGCGGGAGAAACCGGAGCGCAGGAAGAGCGCCAGCGCCTGCGCGAGCGTCTTGCCCTCCTCGATCCACACCATCTCGGTACGCGGCACCATCACCTCACGGGCGATGGTGTCGCCGAGCGCGAAGACGGAGTGGATCATCTGGCGTTCGCCGTGCTCGACCACGCCGCGCTGCTCGGCGAGGTCGACCAGCTCCCGCAGCTCCACCTGGGTGGCGAACGGACCTTCCCGGAAGCCGCGCCCCGGGGTGACCGCGTTGCCGATCAGGATCAGCAGCGACGCGAGCGGGTTGAGCGCCCGGCCCAGCCAGCGGACCAGCGGCGCCACCGCACGACCCACGGCGTAGGCGTGCTGCCGGCCGATGGTGCGTGGTGCGACGCCCACCACCACGAAGCTGACCACTGTCATCGCGCCGGCGGTCACCAGCGCGGCCCGCCAGCCGGCGCCGAAGCTGTCCACCGCCACAAGCGCCACCAGTGTGGTGGCGGTCAGCTCGGCGAGCAGCCGCAACAGCAGGAGCAGGTTGAGGTGCCGGACGACGTCGCCGGCCACGACCTGGAGGGTACGGGCGCCGCGCACGCCGTCGCGGGCCAGCTCGGCGGCTCGGGCCGGTGAGACCGCGGCGAGGGCAGCCTCGGTCATCGCGATCAGGCCGGCCAGCACCACCAGACCGGCCGCGAAGACGATCAGCTGAAAGTCGGGAAGGCCGGCGGTGGCGCCGGCCGCGAGTAACGGAGGAGTGGACATCACTGGGTGCGGGTCGACCGCCAGCTCGCCAGCAGCCGAGCCTGGAGTGCGAACATCTCCCGCTCCTCCTCCGGCTCGGCGTGGTCGTAGCCGAGCAGGTGCAGCACACCGTGCACGGTGAGCAGGTGCAGCTCGTCGGCCGGTGCGTGCCCGGCGGTCGCCGCCTGCTTGGCCGCCACCTCCGGGCAGAGCACGATGTCGCCGAGCAGTGCGGGCTCGCCGCCGGCCGGTGCGGACTCACCCGGGCCGTGGTCGACGCTGCCCTCGTCCATGGGGAAGGCGAGCACGTCGGTCGGGCCGTCGCCACCCATCCAGCGGTGGTTCAGCTCGGTCATGTAGTCGATGTCGACAAGCAGCACTGACAGCTCGGCGAGGGGGTTGACCCCCATCTCGTCGAGGGCGTGCCGGGCGACGGCGAGCACGGCGTCGGTGTCGACGTCGACGCCGGACTCGTTGGCGATCTCGATGGACAACTGCTTTCCTCTGCTTTAGCGGCGGCGGCCGGCCCGGCCGCCCTGGGCGGGTCGCCCAGGCACGGCGTGAACGCCCTGCGCCTGCTGGTTCTCCCGCTCGGCGTCCCAGCGGGCGTACGCGTCGACGATCTCCCCGACCAGCTGGTGGCGGACCACGTCGGAGCTGGACAACTGGGAGAAGTGCACGTCATCGACGTTTTCCAGGATCTCCCGAACCACCCGCAGGCCGCTGCTCGTCCCGCCGGGAAGGTCCACCTGGGTGATGTCACCGGTCACGACGATCTTGGAGTTGAAGCCGAGTCGGGTGAGGAACATCTTCATCTGCTCGGGCGTCGTGTTCTGCGCCTCGTCCAGGATGATGAACGCGTCAGAGAGCGTACGACCCCGCATGTAGGCCAGCGGGGCGACCTCGATCGTCCCCTGGGCCATCAGCTTCGGGATCGTCTCCGGGTCGAGCATCTCGTGCAGCGCGTCGTAGAGCGGACGCAGGTACGGGTCGATCTTCTCGTTGAGCGTGCCGGGCAGGAAGCCCAGTCGCTCGCCCGCCTCGACCGCCGGCCGGGTGAGGATGATCCGGTTGACCTGCTTGGCCTGCAACGCCTGGACTGCCTTCGCCATCGCCAGGTAGGTCTTTCCGGTGCCGGCCGGGCCGATGCCGAAGACGATGGTGTGGGTGTCGATCGCGTCGACGTACTTCTTCTGCCCGAGCGTCTTGGGGCGGATGGTGCGCCCGCGCCGGGAGAGGATGTTGAGTGTCAGGACCTCGGCGGGCCGCTCGGCGCTGCCCTGCTCGAGCATGCCGACGGTACGCCGGACGGCGTCAGTGGTCAGGGTCTCGCCTTTCTCGATGAGTTCGAGGAGCTCGCTGAAGACCCGCTCGGCGAGGGCGTTGTCCGCAGGGTCACCGGTGATGGTGATCTCGTTGCCGCGGACGTGCACGTCACTGGTGACCGAGCGTTCGACGAGTCTGAGGATCTCGTCGCCTGCGCCGAGCAGATTGACCATGATCTTCGGGTCGGGCACGGTGATCCTGGTCTGCACCCGGGGCGGGCCGGGAGGTGGGGTGCCGGTCATAGGTTGGGCCGAAGGGCCCTGCGCCACCTGCTCTCGATCTCGGCGCCGGCCTCCTGGCCTGGCGTGCGGACGTTACACCCATCGTATCGGTTCAACGCGGGCCGCATCGCGCCCATTTCCGCTGGCCGCGATCAACTCCCGGCCCGGAAGTCGTACCTGTCGAAGGTCTCCTGGTGGCGGGTGAACCGGTAGGTCGCCCAGTGCATCCGGACCACCGCGCCGGCCCCGTCCCGGGTCAGCCGCAGCAGCTCACCGACCTCCCGACCGGAGACCACCCGGAACACGTCCGGCTGGTCTGCCAGCGGCGTGAAGATCGCCGGCGGACGTCCGGCCGGGTCACCGACCCCACGCGCTCGGAGGGTGCCGTCGTGCCAGGAGAAGACGTACTCGGAGCCCTCGCCCCACCAGCGACCGAGCGCACCCCGCAGGGCCGTCGGCGCGGGTGCGCCGGGCCGCCAGGGCTCGATCTCGGCCGGGTCGTGCTCGACCGCGGCGGCGAGCAGCCGGTGCGACAGGTCGAACAGTTCGGTCGCCGTGCCGGACGAGCCGAGCACAGCGGCGCCCATCGCGCCGGGTGTGCCGTCACCGCCGCGGCGGCCGTACGCCCCGGCGAGGAACCCGGGCATCGCCCCGTCGTGCCCCACGTGCATCACCCGTTCCCCCTGCGGGATCAGGATCAGCCCGAGCCCGAAGCCCGCGCCCCAGAGCGTCTCGTCGGTGGTGGTCAGCGGCCAGCGCATCTCGTCCAGGGTGGCCGGGGCGAGGACCGCGCCGGCCGGGTCCAGCGCCACCGGGTCGGCCAGGAACGCCGCCCAGCGGGCCATGTCGGTAGCGGTGCTCCAGAGCTGGGCGGCCGGGCCGACCGCGCCGAAGTCGGTCGGCGGTTCCGGGTGCGCCTCGTCGGAGTACGCGTCGACCAGGAACCCGGTGGCCGCCGTCGGCCGTGGGGTCACACTGGTGTCGGTCAGCCCCAGCGGCGTCAGGATCCGCTCGGCGAGCGCCTGCGCCCAGCTGCCGCCCCGGAGCCGGGCGACGAGTTGGCCGAGCACGGCCACGCCCAGGTTGGAGTAGTGGAACCGCCGGCCGGCCGGCAGCACCCGCTCGGCCCGGTCCAGCTCGGCGACCAGTTGGTGGTCGTCCGGCGCGCGCAGGCTGTCCCACACATCACCGAACGGCTCGCGTTGCAGCCCACCGGTGTGCGACAGCAACCGGCGTACGGTCAGCTCGCCGTGCGCCGGGAGGTCCAGGTGCCGGCCCACCGGGTCGTCCAGGTCCAGCAACCCGTCGTCGCGGCACTGCAGGACCAGCACCGCGGTGAACGTCTTGGTGATCGAGCCGATCCGGAACTGGGTGCCCGCCCCCAGGGGGCTGTCGGTGCCGGTCTCGCCGACGGTGCGGCTCCAGAGCGGTCGGTCTGCCCGGTGCAGCGCCGCCGACACCGCGGGCACCCGGGCGTCGGCCTGCACCCGCCGGACCAACCGGTCCAGGTGCTCGTTCACCCGAGAGCCAGGCGCCGCACCTGGGGTCACGCCAGGTCCCGGGCGAGCATCGGGCCGAGCGGCGCACCACCGAGCAGGTGCGCGTGCACGTGGAACACCTCCTGCCCGCCGTACGCGCCGGTGTTGAACATCAGCCGGAAGCCGTCGCCGAGCAGTCCCTCGTCCTCGGCCACGGCGGCGGACGTCGCCAGCACGTCGGCGGCCAGCGCCGGGTCGCCCTGGGCGAGCGTGGCGACGTCGGCGTAGTGCTCCTTCGGAATGACCAGGACGTGCACCGGCGCCTTCGGGTCGATGTCGCGGAAGGCGAGCGTGGTGTCGGTCTCCCGGACCACGGTGGCCGGGATCTCCCCGGCGACGATGCGGCAGAACAGGCAGTCGGATCCCATCGGGGCAGTGTAAGGACTAACGGGCCGGGGGTGCTCCGGTGCAGCATGCGCCGCCGGCCCGTTAGCAGGGGAGGCACGGCTGAGGCAGGATGGCCGGCATGACGGATCGGGCGGTACTCGTGACCGGGGCCTCGCGCGGGATCGGCCGCGCCGTGGCGAAGGCGTTCGCGGCCGGCGGCGACCGGGTGGCCATCCACCACCGCGACTCCGCCGACGCGGCCGAGGAACTGCGCGCGCAGCTTCCGGGCACCGGGCACGTGGTGGTCCGCGCCGACCTCACCGATCCGGACGCGGTCCGGGCCATGGTCGACCGGGCCGCCGAACTGCTCGGCGGGCTGGACGTGCTTGTCAACAACGCCGGGACGTACGGCGACCGCGACGACCCGCACCCGATCTTCGGCGCCTCGTACGAGGAGTGGCAGAAGCGCTGGCGGCAGGTGCTGGAGACCAACCTGACCGGCGCCGGTAACGCCACCTGGTGCGCCGCCCAGCACATGCGCGAACGCGGCGGGCGGATCGTCAACGTCTCGTCCCGTGGCGCGTTCCGCGGCGAGCCGGAGCAGCCGGCGTACGGCGCCAGCAAGGCGGGGCTGAACGCGCTGGGCCAGTCCCTCGCCGTGGCGCTCGCGCCGTACGGCATCACTGTCGCCACCGTCGCGCCGGGCTTCGTGGCGACCGACATGACCACCGAACACCTGCGCGGCGAGCGGGGCGCGGCCATCCGGGCGCAGAGCCCGTTCGACCGGGTGGGCCAACCGGAGGAGATCGCCGCCGCCGTGCACTGGCTGGCCTCGCCGCAGGCCGAGTGGGCCTCCGGCACGATCGTCGACCTCAACGGGGCCTCCTACCTGCGCAGCTGACCCGACAACGCGAAGCGGATGACAGTGACGTGGGTAGGCGTGCCTACCTGTAGATGAGGAAGGCCAAGAAGACCGCCACAGCAACAACTGCGGCGATCGAGGCTGCAAACCGGAACCTTGATTTGTTTCGACGGGCCATCGCCCGCAGCGTCATCTCCTTTTCCAGCCTCGCTCTCGCCGCTGCACGTTGCTGTTCACGACCAGTAATTTGGCTCCAGCGGTCATCGCTTTGCACCCGAGTCGGTGGCTCACGGTTGAGTTTGCTCCAGCGCAAACCAGAAGCGTCGGTGAAATAGACTCCGATGGCCAGATCGCCGGTCTTGGCGATCCCCGCGACGTCAACCCCTGGCACCGCCAGATAGGAGAAGCTCCCCGCGACCTCTTCCATCAGGACGTGGAGAGCGGACGGATAGTTGCCTATCAACCGCTCCCTCCAGAGGAGCATGACCCGAAGGTCATAGAACGGCACGCCACTGTAATTTGCAATCGTGAAGCTTCGCACCTCATCAAGACCCCGAGGCAGGTCGTTCAACACCGGAACGATCAGCCGCGCCTGAGCTGCCTCATTGTCGCGTTGTTCCTCTCGCCGCACCTGGATCTCATGGCGAAAGAGCAGCCAGGTGGCCATTGCGGCAAGACCCGACAGCAGCAGGCCGACGACACTTCCCCACGCCTGCATCCAGTCGGTGATCTTCGGAGCCTCGGCAGCGAGCACCGCGCCAGGGTACGCGCGACCATCCACAAGGGTTGATCGATTGTCAGCCATTGGACCGTCCGCGGCGGGCTCTCGTGCGACCGCCGGCGGATCACCCGGCCGGGGAGGTGGTTGGCGGTTCGCGGGAGGGTAAGTCCCACCGACATGGCCGACCTCGCGCTGCTGGACCTCACCGCCGACTACCGGGTGGCCGATGGCCACGACGACGATCCTGTCCTGCTCCGCCCCGACGGCACCCCCGTCGAGACCTGGCGCGAGGACTACCCGTACGACGAGCGACTGGACCGCGAAGAGTACGACCGTGACAAGCGGCTGCTCCAGGCGAGGTCGGCGCACCGGACCCGCAGATCATCGGGCCGGCCGGGCTGGACCTGGGGCCGGAGGAAGAGGTGGTGCCGGTGTTTCCCCGGCCCTGAACCCAGCCAAAGCCCACTGTCACCAGCGGCCGAGGCGGGCGGCGAGCACGCTGAGGGCCGCCACCCCGGCGGTGGAGGTGCGCAGCACGGCCGGTCCGAGGCGTACGGGTCGCCCGCCGGCCTCGGCGAAGGCGGTCAGCTCGGCCGGGGCGATGCCCCCCTCCGGGCCGACCACCAGCACGATCTCTCCGGTGGAGGGCAACTCGGCGGTGGTGAGCCGGTCTTCGGCCTCCTCGTGCAGCACGAACGCGGCGGCGGCACCGGCGATCCGACGGGCCACAGTGGCAGTGGACTCGTCCGGCGCACCGGCCACCACCGGCAGCCACGGCCGGCGGGCCTGCTTGGCCGCCTCCCGGGCGGTGGCCACCCACTTCTCCCGGGCGCGTACGCCCCGGTCGCCGCGCCACTGGGTCACCGAACGCGAGGCCGCCCAGGGCACGATCTCGTCCACCCCGACCTCGGTCATCGCCTGCACGGCCAGTTCACCCCGGTCGCCCTTGGCGATGCCCTGCACTGTCACCAGACGGGGTACGGGCGCGTCCGCGTACCCCCGGGAGGTGATGGTGACCTCCAGGCTGCCCCGGCCGACGGCCGTGACCACGGCGGCGGAGGTGCCGCCCCGGCCGTCGGCGAGCAGCAGCTCCTCGCCGACGCGCAACCGCTGCACGGTGGCGGCGTGGTGCCCCTCCGGGCCGTCCAGGGTCAGCGCGTCGCCGGTGGGCAGCGCCTCCACCAGGAACAGCGGTGCGGACACCTCAGGCGTGCCCGTTGAACGCGTCGCGCATCCGGGAGAAGAAGCCGCCCTGCTTGGACAGCTCGGCGACCTCCTCACCACGGGTCTTGGCGAAGTCGCGCAGCATCTTCTCCTGGTCCGGGTCGAGCTTGGTCGGCGTCCGCACGTCCAGGTGCACGTAGAGGTCGCCTCGGCCGGTGCCGCGCAGGTGCGGCACGCCCCGGGCGCGCAGTCGCAGCGTGCTGGCCGGCTGGGTGCCGGCCTTGACGTCGACGGTCTCTTCGCTGTCCAGCGTCTTGATGGTCAGCCGGGTGCCCAGCGCCGCCGCCGTCATCGGCACTGTGACCCGGCAGTGCAGGTCGTCGCCCTTGCGGGAGTACACGTCGTGCGGCCGCTCGTGGATCTCCACGTAGAGGTCGCCGGCGGTGCCGCCGCCGGGGCCCACCTCGCCCTGCTGGGCCAGCCGGATCCGCATGCCGTCCTCGACGCCGGCCGGGATCTTGACGGTCAGCGAACGGCGGGTCCGCACCCGGCCGTCGCCGGCGCAGGTGGGGCAGGGGTGCGGGATGGTGGTGCCGTAGCCCTGGCACACGGTGCACGGCCGGGCGGAGACCACCTGGCCGAGGAAGGTGCGCTGCACCGACTGCACCTCGCCCCGACCGCCGCACGCCTCGCAGGTCGCCAGGTGCGTGCCGGCGGCCGTGCCAGCGCCGGAGCAGGTGGTGCAGAGCACTGCGGTGTCGACGGTGATCGGAGCCTCGACGCCGAAGGCCGTCTCGTGCAGGTCGAGTTCGAGCCGCAGGATCGCGTCGGCGCCCGGGCGGGTACGCGGCCGTGGGCCACGGGCACCACCTCCGGCACCGCCGAAGAACGCGTCCATGATGTCCTGGAAACCGACGAACGGGCCGGCGCCTCCGGGGCCACCCGGGCCGCCGGCGCCGCCGCCACCCGGGGCGAGCGGGTCGCCACCCAGGTCGACGATCTGCCGCTTACGGTCGTCCGAGAGGACCTCGTACGCGGCGTTGATGTCCTTGAACTTCTCCTGAGCCTCCGGGTCCGGATTGACGTCCGGGTGGAACTGACGCGCCAGCTTGCGGTAGGCGCGCTTGATCTCGTCGTCGGAGGCTTCCCGGCTCACACCGAGAATGCCGTAGTAGTCCCTGGCCACTGCGTTCCGTGTCCTCATGTTCGTCTCGCGTTGCGCCGGTCGGCGGCCGCAGCCGGCCGCATCGGCCCTGACCAATCAGTTCTGGGCCAGCAACTCGCCCACGTAGCGTGCCACGGCGCGTACCGTGGCGATGTTGCCGGGGTAGTCCATCCGGGTGGGCCCCAGCACCCCCAGGCCGCCCACGATGGTGGTGCCCGGGCCGTACCCGGTGCTGACCACCGAGGCGGCGCGCAGGTTGTCGAACTCGTTCTCGTCGCCGATCAGCACCCGGGTCGTGCTCGGCTCGGTCTCACCGATGAGCTTGAGCAGCACGACCTCCTCCTCCAGAGCCTCGAGGATCGGCCGCAGGGAGCCCTGGAAGTCGAGCAGGCCACCCCGGGTGAGGTTCGCGGTGCCGGCGAGCGCGATCCGCTCCTCGTGCCGCTCGACGAGCGTCTCCAGCAGGACGGTGGCGAGCGTGGTCATTGTCGGACGCAGGCCGGTCGGCGCTTCCTCGACCAGCGCCTGCACCAGCGGTGGCGTCTCGGACAGCCGGGCGTTGGCGAGCTTCTCGTTGATCAGGCGGCGCAGGTCGGTGACGTCGGCGGCGGGCACCGGCCCGGGCAGCTCCACGAGTCGCTGCTCCACCCGCCCGGTGTCGGCGATCATGACGAGCATCAGCCGGGTGGTGGAGATCGGCACCAGCTCCAGGTGACGCACCGAGGAGCGGGCCAGGCTCGGGTACTGCACGACGGCGACCTGCCGGGTCAGCTGGGCGAGCAACCGCACTGTGCGGTGCACCACGTCGTCGAGGTCGACAGCGCCGACCAGGAATCGCTCGATGGCCCGGCGCTCGGCCGGGCTGAGCGGCTTGACCCGGGACAACCGGTCGACGAAGAGGCGATAGCCGCGGTCGGTGGGCACCCGGCCGGCACTGGTGTGCGGCTGCCGGATGTAGCCCTCCTCCTCCAGCACGGCCATGTCGTTGCGGACCGTGGCCGGGGAGACCCCGAGCTGGTGCCGCTCGACCAGCGCCTTGCTGCCGACCGGCTCCTGGGTGGAGACGTAGTCTTCGACGATGGCGCGGAGCACTGCGAGTTTCCGGTCGTCGAGACCCATCCTCCGCACCTCCTGTCGCACGTCGGCCGCCGGCGCTCTGGGCCGGCCGGGCCGTCCTGGCACTCGACTGTAACGAGTGCCAGTCTACGTCGGCGGGCCCCCCGACGCGATGATCAACGGCCACCCGTCGGTGCGGCCCACGCCACCGGCGTTGGGCCGATCGGCCCACACTGCCGGGCGGTGTCGCTCTGGTGCGGCGTTGCCACTGGCACCTACCGTGACATCCATGACTGAACCTCCTCGCCCTCCCGGGTCGGGCGACCCCGGCAACTACCCGCCGGAGCCCACCTCCCCAGGCCCGTCCCCGTCGGCCGAGCCACCCACCGCACCACTGTCCGGGGCGCCCGGCCCGGCCGGCTATCCCCCGGCCGGTGGCTATCCGCCGCCCACCGGTGACCAACCGCCGTCAGGCGGCTACCCTCCGGCAGGCGGCTACCCCCCGCCCGGGGGCTACCCACCGCCCGGCGGCTATCCGGCCGGTGGGGCCTACGGCGGCCCCGGCGGCGGCTACGCCAACAACGAGGACAAGACCTGGGCGTTGGTCGCGCACTTCGGCGGCGCTCTCGGCGCGCTGGTCAGCTTCGGTCCGCTGGGCTTCGTCGCCCCGCTGATCGCCTACCTGGCCCGCGGCCAGCAGTCGCCGACCGTCCGGGCGCACGCCCTCGCCGCCCTGAACTTCCAGATCCTCTGGTCGATCATCGCGTTCGTGCTGCTCTTCGTGAGCTGGTGCCTGCTCTTCCTGCCCAGCATCGCCGTCGTGGTGATCCAGATCCTGTTCGGGATCATCGCCGGCATCAAGGCCAACGAGGGCACCCCGTACCGCTACCCGATGACTGCCAACTTCATCAAGTGAACCGGGCCGGCCGCTCCCCCGGCCGGACCGGTTCGCCGCTGTCCCGGCCCCGGGGGCGGTGGGCCACTCAGGGCAGCAGATCGCGGACGACCGCGTCGGCGAGCAGCCGCCCGCGCAGTGTGAGCACCGCCCGGCCGGCGGCGTACTCGTCGGCGGCCAGTAGACCGCCGGCCAGCGCCCGCTCGGCGCCGGCCCGGCCGGTGGCATCGAGCACCGCCAACGGGAGGCCGCTGGCCAGCCGCAGCCGGAGCATCACGTCCTCCATGTGCGCCTCGTCGACAGTCAGCACCTCCCGGGCCAGGCCGGGAGACGCGCCGGCGGCCAACCGCTGGGCGTACGCCGAGGGGTGTTTCACGTTCCACCAGCGCACCCCACCCACGTGGCTGTGCGCCCCCGGCCCCAGCCCCCACCAGTCCGCGCCGGTCCAGTAGAGCAGGTTGTGCCGGCAGCGGGCCTCCTCGGTGCGGGCCCAGTTGGAGACCTCGTACCAGGAGAGACCGGCCGCGTCGAGCGCGGCCTCCGCGGCCAGGTAGCGGTCCGCGGCCACGTCGTCACTGGGGTACGCCAGCTCGCCGCGTCGCATCCGGGCGGCGAGCCGGGTGCCGTCCTCGACGATCAGGGCGTAGGCGCTGACGTGGTCCACCCCGGCGGCGACGACCTGCTCCAGCGAGGCGGCGAAGTCCTCGGCCCGCTCCCCCGGGGTGCCGTAGATCAGGTCCAGGTTGACGTGCTCGAACCCGGCGTCGCGCGCCTCCAGGGCGGCGGCGGTGGCCCGGCCGGCGCTGTGTTTGCGGTCCAGGATCGCCAGCACCCCCGGGGAGGCGGACTGCATGCCCAGCGAGATCCGGGTGTAGCCGGCGGCCCGCAGCAGCTTCAACGATTCCGGGGTGACCGACTCGGGGTTGGCCTCGGTGGTCACCTCGGCGTCGGCGGCCAGCCCCCAGGTGCGGTCGATGCCGTCGAGGATGCGGGCCAGGTCGTCGGCGGGGAGCAGGGTGGGCGTGCCGCCACCGACGAAGACGGTGTCGACCCGGGGCGGCGGGGTGTCGCCGAGCACCCGGGCGGCGAGCCTCAGCTCGGCCAGCACCGTGTCCGCGTACCCCTCGCGGCTGGCACCGCCGCCCAGTTCGGCGGCGGTGTAGGTGTTGAAGTCGCAGTATCCGCAGCGGCTGGCGCAGAACGGCACGTGCACGTACACGCCGAAGCCGCGCGCGCCGACCGCCGCGGTGGCGGTGGCGGGCAACGATCCGTCGACGGGGACGGTCTCACCATCTGGAAGGACGCCGGGCATGGCCACTAGTGTGCCCGGCATGACCTCTCCCGACGTCCTCGTGCGGGTCGCCACGGCCCGTGGGGTGACCACCCTCACCCTGGACAGCCCACACAACCGCAACGCGCTCTCCACCGGCCTGATGACCCAACTGCTGGCCGGGCTGGCGGACGCGGTCGCCGACGAGGCGGTCCGCGTGATCGTGCTCGACCACACCGGCCCGGTCTTCTGCTCCGGCGCGGACCTGAAGGAGACCGCCGCGGCGTACGCCAGCGGGACGGTGCCGGCCGGAATGCTGGGTGACGTGCTCGCGGCGCTGTGGGAGTGCCCGAAGCCGGTGCTGGCTCGGGTCGGCGGGCCGGCGCGGGCCGGTGGGCTGGGCCTGATCGCCGCCGCCGACCTGGCGGTCTGCGCCGACGAGGCGACGTTCGCGTTCACCGAGGTGCGCATCGGGGTGATCCCGGCGGTCATCTCGGCGACAGTGCTGCCCCGGCTGCACCCCCGCGCCGCCGCCGAGCTGTACCTGACCGGGGACACCTTCGACGGTCGCCGGGCCGCCGAGATCGGCCTGGTGACGGCCTCGGTCCCGGCGGACGGGTTGGACGGCGCGGTACGGGGCTACTGCGACTCGCTGGTGCGCGGCGCGCCCGGGGCGCTGGCCGGCGCCAAGGAGCTGCTGCGCCGACCGGGTACCGCCGAGCTGCGCGCCGACCTGGCCCGACTCTCCGCCGTCTCGACCGGTTTCTTCCTCTCCGACGAGGGGCGCGAGGGGGTCACCGCGTTCCGCGAGAAGCGACCGGCGCGCTGGGTGCCCGCTCTCGACGACTGATGATCGGGGTGCCACCGTCGTTCGGCGGCGCCCCCGTCACGACAGCCCGCACCGGGAAGGGCGACAGAACGACTGGCAGGTGAGATCGCCACCGGAGCGGGAACGTCGCCAACCGGTACGCGACAGCGGAGCCGACCCCGAACCGGTCGGAGTCGGCCAGGTTTGGCCCGAACCACACGGACGACCCGGGAAGGGCCTGCGGGGACGTACGCTTGGCGAACTGTCGATCTGGGGGTGTGGGTGCGAACTCGGGCAACCGTGGCGGGTGGAGTGGTGCTCATCCTCGTCGCCGTGATCGCGATCTGGCTCGTCGTACGGCAGGTCGGCGACAACCTCACGTTGCCGCTGGTGACGCGGAAGTGCACAGTGCAGGCCGACGGACGGGTCGCCCTGGACGCCGACCAGATGGCCAACGCGGCGACCATCGCCGCGATCGGCGCGAAGCGTGGAATGCCCGAGCGGGCCGTCGTGGTCGCGCTCGCCACCGCGTACCAGGAGTCCGGGCTGCGCAACCTCGCCAACGGCGACCGCGACTCGATCGGCCTGTTCCAGCAGCGGCCAAGCCAGGGCTGGGGCACTCCGGCGCAGATCCGCGACCCGCGTTACGCGGCCAACCGGTTCTACGCGGCCCTCAAGAAGGTGCGCGGCTGGGAGGAGATGCGGGTCACCGACGCCGCCCAGCGGGTGCAGCGCTCGGCGTTCCCCGAGGCGTACCAGAAGTGGGCAGACGACTCCGAGGTGCTCAGCCGGGCCCTGCTCGGCGACGCCAGCGGCGCGGTCGCCTGCTCGGTGGGACGCACCCCGGCGATGCACGGCGCGGCGGCGGCCGCGCAACTGACCCGCAACCTGGTGCTCGACTGGGGGCTCAAGGGCACCGACCCGACCGACCCGACCGGGCTGGCGGTGACTCCGGGCGACCAGCGTGACGGCTGGCGGTACGCGCACTGGTTGGTCTCGCACGCCCAGGACCACGGTGTGAAGCGGGTCCGCTTCGGCGACCTGGAGTGGACGGCCCGCGACGGCTCGTGGGGCCGGGTGGACGGCCGGCAGAACCGCGCCGGCCAGGTGGTCGCCGAGGTGTTCGACGAGGGTTGACCGACCCGGATCTCTTAACCGGCAGTCACCGCACAATCGGGCAATTCCCACCGAATCGCACTATTGATCACTCCGATCTCACTCTGTGCGTTTCTCTCGCTGCGTGGGGTCCCGCCGTGGCCCAATCCCGCACCACACCCTCCCCGATGCCTGGGCCGCCGCGTTACGATCGGCGGCCTGTGCCAGAAAAGGTTTCACCTCATGGGGAGGGGTACGACGCGGTGTTCGATTACGGCGACCGGACCGGTTACGAACCGATCAGCGACATTGACCGCAAGGAGTTCCACGAGCAGGGTTTCCTCCTGCTGCGCAACGTCCTGACGGAGGACCACCGGGCGGCGCTGGAGGCGGCGGTCGACCGCGTCTACGCGGAGGAGCAGGCCAAGGGCACCACCAAGAAGGACGGCACCCTGCACCTGCTGGGCTTCCTGGAGCGCGACGAGCTCTTCGGTGAGCTGCTGACCCACCCGATCGCCTTCCCGTACATGTGGGGGCTGGCCGGCTGGAACATCTACACCCACCACAACCACCTGGACGTCACCCCACCGGCCGCCGAGCCGGAGAAGCCGTACTGGGGTTGGCACCAGGACGGGTACCGGCAGAACTCCGACCCGGAGACGATGGACCCGAACCTGCCTCGGCCGATGTTCTCGCTGAAGGTCGCGTACGTGCTGTCGGACCTCTCCGAGACCGGCCGCGGCGCCACCAAGGTCATCCCGGGCAGCCACCTGAAGAACTCGCTGCCCCGGCCGGCGGACCTCACAGTGCAGAACCCCGACCCGGAGGGCACGGTGGAGATCACCGCCAACCCGGGCGACGCCTTCATCTTCGACCGCCGGCAGTGGCACTCGCGGTCGACGAACCTGTCGACCATCACCCGCAAGATGCTCTTCGTCGGCTACACCTACCGGTGGATCCGTCCGCTGGACGAGCTGCACCCCGACGTGAACGGCGAGTGGTACCGCAACCGCACCCCCGTTCAGCGCCAGCTGATCGGCGAGGGCACCCACACCGCCAACTACTGGGGCATCAACTGGGACGGGTACGTCGACGACGAGATCCCGCTGCGCAAGGAGCTCAAGGAGCGCGGTCTGCTCGACCGCAACATCCCCTGGCTCCGCTGATCCACTGCTCGTAGGACGGCCCCCTGCCGACGCTCAGCGTTGGCGGGGGGCCGTTTCACGTCCGCGGCCCCGACCGTTCGGGCCGAGCCGGTTCCGGCCACCGGAGACCGCACTGTCGGTAGCGTGGCGGGTGCGCAGGTCGGGCAGGGCGTGGGGTGGCACAGGAGGCAGCGCAGTGACATCCGCTCCGCTCCCCCGGATCCTCCGCCGCCGCGGCGAGCCGGAACACCCGACCTTCCTGGAACTCTTCTTCGATCTCGTCTACATCTTCATGTTCTCCCGGCTCGCTGCCAGCCTGGCCGAGAACCTCACCGTCCGGGGTGCGGCGCAGACCGCCGTCCTGCTGCTGGCCGCCTGGTGGGTCTGGGTGCTGACCGCGTGGCTCACCGACCTGTTCAATCCCCGACTGCCGATCATCCAGGCGACCGCCCTGCTGGTCATGCTCGGCACCCTGCTGATGGCGATCGCGACGCCGTACGCCTTCGGTCGGTACGGGTGGCTCTTCGTCGCGGCCTACTTCGGCATCCACCTGGTCCGCGACGCCGTCCTGATCCCCGGCACCCGGGTGAACCAGCCGATCCAGGCCAGGAGCATCCGGGTGTTCTTCTGGTTCGGCGTCACCGTGACGCCCTGGGTGGCCGGGGTGTTCGTGGACGGGACGGCCCGACTGGTGCTCTGGTCTCTCGCGGTGGCGGTCGACCTCGGCTCGGCCCGGATCGGTTGGCCGACGCCGAGGCTGGGGCGTACCGAGCTTGCCAGCCAGATCTTCACCGGGGTGCATCTCTCCGAGCGGCATCGGGCGATCTTCATCGTCGCGCTCGGCGAGTTGATCCTGAGCACCGGCACAGGGCTGGCCGGCAGCGGATTCACGGCCGGCGCGGTGGCCACCGGCGCTGTCGCGTTCGTCAGCGCGGTCCTGCTGTTCCAGCTCTACTTCCAGCGGGTCCAGCGGATCCTGGCACCACCGAGCGTCGCAACCGTGGAACGGGTCCGCTCCGGCACCTCCACCTCGTACAGCCATCTGGTCATGGTGGCCGGGGTGGTGCTGGTCTCGACCAGCACCTCGCTGGTCATCGACCGGCCGTTCGGCCGCGCCCCGGTCGAGCTGATCGTCGCCACCCTCGGTGGACCGGTCCTGTTCCTGCTCGGCAGCGTCCTGTTCGATGCCGTGGTGACCGGGCGGACCCTCTGGTCCCGGGTGCTGGCGATCGTGGTGTTGTGCGCCCTGACAGCGCCCGCCACACTCATGCTTCCGCCCCTGGCCGCCCTGATGCTGGCGAACCTGGTCCTGCTGATCACCCTGGTCGGCGAAGGGCTGGCCGCGCGCCGACGCCCGGTCGGGGCCGCCGCGCCATCGTGATGAAGGGCAGTCCGCGACCGCCGTGCGAGGTCAGCGCAGCATCGGCGGCGCCGGCGTACGCGCGTGTCGCCGGGTGCTCACCAGGTTCGCCACGGCGATCAGGAGCAGCACCGTCATGGCGAGCAGAGCGACCAGCACCGGCGGCAGCAGGGGCGTGGTCGGTGCCATGCCCGCCAGCAGCACCAGCCCGGCCAACCGGGACCGCGAGATTCGCCCGAACACGGTGAAGTCGAGGACGCCCCGGCCGACCAGGTACAACGCGGGTCCGCCGAGGATCACCGCGGCCCAAGAGGGCGGGGTCTCGCCCAACGGGCGACTCACCACGAGCCGGCTGGTGACCGCCGCACCGACAATTCCGGCCACCATGATCAGATGGGTGACCGCGGCGGACTGGGTGAGCAGCGCCGGGTTGGACGACCGGCCGATCGCGTCGGTCAGCAGCTCACCGGCACGGTAGATGTAGATCCGCCACATCAACACGATGGTGGTGAACACCACCAGTAGCGCCCAGGATCGCTCCAGCGTGTACTCGCTCATGCTGAAGGTCGTACCGGTCACGAAGATCGCGACACCGAGCGCGACGATGACGAACTGCCGGTAACGCTCGGCCACCCGCGCGCCGACCAGCCGCCAGTCGCGCGGTCGTGAGCGGCCGATCCCAGGCACCGGCCAGCCCAGCGCCGCCGCGCCATACTCGACGACGACAGCGAGCACCCAGATCGCCAGCTGCCCCGAACCGCCGACGAGCGCCCCACCGATCCAGCCGATGCCCGCGACGGCCTCCCAGATCAGGATCCGGATGCTGCGACGCGGCGGCCTCCTGAGCGAGACCACAAGGAGGTAGTAGGCCGCGGTACTGAGGTGGATGACCACGTACGTGGTGGCGAAGAGCAGCCGGTGATCGCCGTACGCGTCGGCCGCGAGCGCGGCCAACAGCAGGCTGGCCGCCGCCACCCAGATGAACTGCCCCTGCCCGGCCGGACGGGTCAGGTCGACGCTGTCCGCCGTCCACACGGTCAGCGCCCAGATCATCGTGAACCCGAGCAGCAGCACCAGCGTCTCGGCGACGCCCGTCCAGGTCAGGTCGTCGGCCAGCACGGTCGCCAAGGTGACCAGCGCGAAGACGTAGACGAGGTCGAAGAAGAGTTCCAGGAACGCCGGACGCTCCAGGCCCGGATCGGGGGATGACGCCGCCGCGACACCGCCGTCCGTCGTCATCGACATCGCGCTCCACCCGGTCCCCGCCGCACGCCCTCCGTGGGGACAATACGGGCAAGTCCGGCGCTGAGCCCGTCATCGGGGGTTCTTCCAGGTCGAATCCGCCGAGCGCGTCGATGCTCGTCGCGGCGTCGCGGCGTCGCGGCGTCGCGGCGTCGCGGCGTCGCGGCGTCGCGGCGTCGCGGCGTCGCGGCGTCGCGGCGTCGCGGCGTCGCGGCGTCGCGGCGCCGTGGCGCCGTGGCGCCGTGGGGGATGCCGCCGGGGCCGATCAGCCCCGGGCGGCGAGGCGTCGGCGAGCCTTCTCCCGGATCGGCGCCGGCAGATCCTCGGCGTCCAGCAGCCGAGGCAGCAACTCCGGCTCCAGGCTGTTCGCCCGGAACACCTCGCCGATGGTGACACCGTGCGCCGGCCGGTCCACCACCTCGACCGGGTCGCCCGCGCCGACCTCCCCCTCGCGCAGCACCCGTAGATAGGCCCCGGGCGACGCCCGGACGGTGAACCGCTTGATCAGATCCGGTACGCCCCAGAACCCGGCGAAGGTCGTGCAGGGGGTGCGCGGCTTGGTGACCTGGAGCAGGGCGGAGCCGACCTGCCACTGCTCGCCGATCACCGCACCCGTCACGTCGACCGCGTAGGTGGTCAGGTTCTCGCCGAAGCCGCCGGGCGGTATGGCGCGGCCCAGTTCGGCCACCCACCAGGCGGCGTCCTCCTCCGCGTAGGCGTAGACCGCCTGGTCGGGGCCACCGTGATGGGCCCGCTCGCCGATGAAGTCGCCCGCCACGCCGCCGGTGAGCAGCGACACCGGGCCGTCGACCGGCCGCTTGTCGATGCCGCTGCGACCGCTCGCGTCGCCGGCCCAACCAGCCTCGGTCACGATGCCGAGGTTCACCGCTGCCACCCTGCCCGTCATGACCGCCAGCCTAACGGCGGTCAACACCGGCGTCGGCCCTCGCGGCGCGGGGTCAGCCCTTGACGGCGCCGGCCACCAGGCCGGAGACCATCCGACGCTGCACCAGCAGGAAGAAGATGATGACCGGCAGGGTGAACAGGGTGGACGCGGCCATCACCGGCCCCCAGTTGGTGTCGTCCCGACCGAAGAAGAAGGTCATCGCCACCGGCAGCGTGTAGCTGCCCTGGTCGTTGATGAACGTCAACGCGAAGATCAGCTCGTTCCACGCGGTGATGAAGGAGAAGATGCTGGTTGCCACCAGGCCGGGCGCGACCAGCGGGAAGAGCACCCGGCGGAAGATCTGGGCCCGGCTGGCCCCGTCGATCGCCGCCGCCTCCTCCAACTCCTTGGGCACCGCGGCGACGAAGCCACGCAGCATCCAGACCGCGAACGGCAGCGAGAAACCGAGGTACGTGAGGATCAGGCTGGGCAGGGTGTTGTAGAGCCCGAGCCGTTGGATCATCAGGAACAGCGGGATGACCAACGCCTCCAGCGGGATCATCTGCACCACCAGCAGCATGATCAGGAAGCTGGTCCGCAGCTTGAAGCGGAACCGGGCCACCGCGGTCGCGGCGAGCAACGCCACCAGACCGCTGAGCACCACGGTGGAGACGGCTACCAGCGCGCTGTTGAGGAAGAAGTCGAGGAAGCTGACGCCGGGGATCAGGTTGCCGATCAGGATCTCCCGGTAGTGCGCCAACGTCGGGTGGGTCGGCACCGGCTGCGGGGTTGCCGAGAAGATCTCGTTGCTCGGCTTCAGCGAGGTGGAGATCATCCAGTAGACCGGGAACGCCGCGAAGAGCGCGACCAGCAGCCCGGCGCCGTTGAGGGCGATTTTCTTCACGACTCGTCCTCCTGCCTGAGCACCATCCGTACGTAGAAGCCGGTGACCGCCAGCAGGATCAGCGTGAGGATCACCGCGATCGCCGCGCCGAGCCCGTACTTGGGCGGTGGGGAGAATGCCTCGGCGTACGAGTAGATGGCGAGCATGAACGTCGGCCGGTCCTGGGTGCCGCCGGCCAGCACGAACTGCTGGGTGAAGACCTTGAAGTCCCAGATCGTGGAGAGCACGATCAGGATCCCGAAGACCGGGCGCAGCAACGGGAAGGTGATCTTCCAGAAGACCCGCCACGGGCTGGCGCCGTCCACCCGGGCCGCCTCGTGCAGCTCACTCGGCACGCTCTTGAGACCGGCCAGCACACTCACCGCGATGAACGGGAACGAGTGCCAGACCACCACCAGGGTGAGGATGGAGAAGAAGAGCAGCGGCGAGTTGAACCAGCCGTAGCCGGTCCAGTCGCTGCGCCCGAACAGGCCGTTCGAGAGCCCGTCCGGCAACGCGTTGAACAGCCACGTGACCAGGCCGCTCGTGTCGTCGAAGATCCATTTCCAGACGATGGTGCCGGTCAGCGCGGGCGTGGCCCAGGCGAGCATCACGCAGCTGGCCACGAACGTCGCCATCTTGCGACCGAGCCGATTGAGCAGCAACCCCACCAGGGTGCCGAGCACCATGGTGAGCAGCACGTTGGCCGCGGCGAAAAGAACCGTGTTGCGCAGCACGGTCAGGAAGAACGGGTCGGAGAGGATGTCGACGTAGTTGCCGAACCCCACCCACGGCCAGTCCCGATCGCCGCGCAGTTGCCGGACGCTGTTCAGCCGGTAGAAGGACATCACCACCACCTGGCCGAGCGGCCAGAGCAGCAGCACCCCGATGATCAGCAGGGCGGGCAGGAGCAGCAGGTAGGGCAGGCGGTCCACCCGGCGACGCCGCCGCGCGGGGGTCTCCCGCGCGGCGGCCGTCTCCGGGCTTTTTGTCTGTGAGCTCACTTGCTGTTCAAAATGCCTTCCATCTCACCGGCCGCGTCGGCGGTAGCCTTCTCGACCGTCTTCTGACCCTTCATGACCGAGCTGTTCATCGCCTGGGTCACCGTCTTCGTCCGGCTGACCTCCACCCACTTCGGGGTGAGCGGCGTGAGCTTGGTGTTCTGCATGGTGGTGGCGAACGACGCCATCACCTTGTCGTTCGCGTACGCGCCACCGGAGACCAGGTCCTGGTAGACCGGGAAGAAGCCGAGGCTGCTGGCGAAGCTCTGTGCGTTCTTCTTGTTGAGCAGCACGGTCAGGTAGTCCCAGGCCAGGTCCTGCCGCTCACTGTCCTTCCAGATCGCCACGTCCGAGCCGCCCGCGAACCCGGGCGCCGCCTTGCCGTCCGGGCCGGGGATCGGGAACGTACCCCAGACCTTCTCGATCTCGGGGTTGTCCTTCTTGATGGCGCCCTGCTGCCAGCTGCCGGCGAAGGCCATCGCGGCCTTGCCGGTGGCGAACTGGGTACGCGCGTCGATCTCGTTCCAACCCGCCGCGGCCGGCGGGGCGACCTTGTGCACGGTCACCAGGTCGGTCCAGAACTTGACGGCCCGCTGCGCCTCGGGCGTGGTGTAGCCGGACTTCCAGGTGCCGCCCTGGTTGCTGGCGATCTCGCCGCCGGCGCCCCAGAGGAAGGAGTAGAAGGGCAGCTCGGAGTTGCCGGGCAGGGCGATGCCGTAGGTGCCCTTCTTCTTCGCCTGCACGGCCTTGGCCACGGTGACCAGGTCGTCCCAGGTCTTCGGGGGCTGCACGCCGGCCTCGGCGAACCAGTCGGTGCGGTAGTAGATGGCGCGCACACCGGCGTACCAGGGCACGCCGTACTGCTTGCCGTCGAGTTGAGCGTTGCGCACCAGGTCGGGCAACAGATCCTTGCCGTCGGCCCAGCCGCCCATCCGGCCACTCACGTCGGCGAGCGCCTCCTGGGCGGCCCAGCCCTGAGTCTCGGTGTTGCCCAGCTCGGTGATGTCCGGCCCCTCACCGCCGGCGAGCGCCGCCTGGAACTTCTTGGGCGCCTCCAGCCAGGGGATGTACTGCACGACCACGTCGGTGTCGGGGTGCTTCTGGCGGAACTCGGCCTCGACCCCGTCGAGGAAGGAGTTCTGCGCGTCGCCGCCCTCGCCCATCATCCAGACCGTGAGCTTGCTGTCGTCAGCCGCGTCGTCGCTGGAGCCTCCACAGCCGGTCAGCACCATCGCGGCCGAGGCCACCATGGCGGTGACCGGGGCCAGCCGCTTCCACCTGTTCACGCCACTTCTCCCCTCGCGCCGCCTGGAACTAACCTTCTCCGCCGCACCCTAGTACGGAGAATTCCTTTACGACAGTGGGCGGAACTGGCCGAAGCGTGGCGACCGTACCGCAGCGGCCCGACGACCGGCACTCCAACATCCGGCCAAAGCCGGGCCTTTCAGCACGAAAGAGCGCCCGGCTCTCGGCCGGGCGCCCTTTCCAGTAGTGCTGTTCCAGCCGTGGTGCTGTGTCGCCAGATGATGCCGGGTCGTTATCGGGTGACGCTGCGGCGGCGACCAACACCGGCCACCAGCGCGACAGCGATCGCGGCCACCACGACCTGCACCAGCAGCTCGGCCCAGTCGATACCGCTCGTCTCGGTCGCGATGCCGATGGCCCGCGCCAGGACGGTGCCCAGCAGCGCGGCGCCGACACCGATCAGCAGGTGCAGCCAGATCGGCATGTTCTGCCGGCCCGGGACGACCAGGCGGCCGAGCGCGCCGACGATGAGACCAACAACGATCGCAGTGATGATGCCCCACACGGTGAACTCCACGGTCGCCCTCCTTCAAAGAATGTCTGACACACGATGCGTGTGCTTCCTGTCGTGACGGCTAAGTGCCCGACCCACCGAAAGCCCAAACCGACTCATCTCAATCGACAACGTCAACCGTCAATGTTCGGGAGGTGCGTCGGTTGACGCGTGAGTACGTCCACACAGGTCGGAGCCCGTTTGGTCGACCCGTCGGCCCCACGAGAGCGACGGAAAAGTTTTCCGCACCGGGCGGTCACACTCCCCCACCGGCGCGCTCGGCCGGCAGTCTCTGCGGCCCAAGGGACCCGGCGGAGGCACTGTGGGCGAGGCGTCCGGAAACGCGACGCGCCCGGGTGCGGATGGCACCCGGGCGCGTACGGCGGCGCGAACTACTTCTTGCCGGCGGCCTTGCCGTCGCCGGAGTCGGAGGAGAGGGCGGCGATGAACGCCTCCTGCGGCACCTCGACCCGGCCGACCATCTTCATCCGCTTCTTGCCTTCCTTCTGCTTCTCCAGCAGCTTGCGCTTACGGCTGATGTCACCGCCGTAGCACTTGGCGAGCACGTCCTTGCGGATCGCCCGGATGGTCTCCCGGGCGATGACCCGGCTGCCGATGGCAGCCTGGATCGGTACCTCGAACTGCTGGCGCGGGATCAGGGTGCGCAGCTTGGCGGCGATGGTGACGCCGTAGTTGTACGCCTTGTCCTTGTGCACGATGGCGCTGAACGCGTCCACCGGCTCGCCGTGCAGGAGGATGTCCACCTTCACCAGGTCGGACGCCTGCTCGGTGGTGGGCTCGTAGTCGAGTGAGGCGTAGCCCTTGGTACGGCTCTTCAACTGGTCGAAGAAGTCGTAGATGATCTCCGCGAGCGGCAGCGTGTAGCGCAGCTCCACCCGGTCGGCGGAGAGGTAGTCCATGCCGAGCAGGTTGCCGCGCCGACCCTGACACAGCTCCATGACCGCGCCCACGTAGTCGTTGGGCGTCAGCACTGTGGCCCGGACCACCGGCTCGTACACCTCGGCGATCTTGCCGGTGGGGTACTCGCTCGGGTTGGTGACGACGATCTCCTCGCCGTCGTCCGTGATCGCCCGGTAGACGACGTTGGGCGCGGTGGAGATCAGGTCGAGGTTGTACTCGCGCTCCAGCCGCTCCCGGATGATCTCCAGGTGGAGCAGGCCGAGGAAGCCGCAGCGGAAGCCGAACCCGAGCGCGCCGGAGGTCTCCGGCTCGTAGTCGAGGGCGGCGTCGTTGAGCTTGAGCTTGTCCAACGCCTCGCGCAGGTTGGGGTAGTCGGACCCGTCGATCGGGTAGAGGCCGGAGTAGACCATCGGCTTCGGGTCCTTGTACCCACCCAACGCCTCGGCCGCCGGCCGACTGTTGATGGTGACCGTGTCACCGACCCGGGACTGCCGGACGTCCTTCACACCGGTGATCAGGTAGCCGACCTCACCGACGCCGAGCGCCTCGGCCTTGACCATCTCGGGTGAGATGACACCGATCTCCAGCAGCTCGTGCACCGCACCGGTGGACATCATCTTGATCCGGTCGCGGGCGCTGATCCGGCCGTCGATGACCCGGACGTACGTGACGACGCCGCGGTAGACGTCGTACACCGAATCGAAAATCATCGCCCGGGCGGGCGCCACGGCGTCACCGACCGGTGGGATGAACTGCCGGACGATCTCGTCGAGCAGGTACGGAACGCCCTCGCCGGTCTTGCCGGAGACCCGGATGCAGTCGGCGGGGTCACCGCCGATCAGGTGGGCCAGTTCCTCGGCGTACTTCTCCGGCTGCGCGGCCGGCAGGTCGATCTTGTTGAGCACCGGGATGATGCGCAGGTCGTTCTCGAGAGCCAGGTAGAGGTTGGCCAGGGTCTGCGCCTCGATGCCCTGCGCGGCGTCGACCAGCAGCACGGCGCCCTCGCAGGCAGCCAGCGACCGGGACACCTCGTACGTGAAGTCCACGTGCCCCGGAGTGTCGATCATGTTGAGCACCGCGTGCTCGCCAGCCCGCTCACCCTCACGGATGGTCCACGGCATGCGAACGGCCTGGCTCTTGATGGTGATGCCGCGCTCGCGCTCGATGTCCATCCGGTCCAGGTACTGGGCGCGCATCTGCCGGGGGTCGACCACACCGGTGAGCTGCAACATCCGGTCGGCCAGGGTCGACTTCCCGTGGTCGATGTGGGCGATGATGCCGAAGTTCCGGATGCGACCGGGGTCGGTGGAACCAGGGGCGTTCGCGCCGGGATCGAGCTTCGGTGGCACAGCGGTCCGTTCTGGTCGGCTGACGTCAACAGGCCGGCGCGCCGCCGACCCCCTCTATGTTCCCACGCCGCCGGGGTGCGCCCACTGCGCGGGCGATGGAACGGCCCGAGGATCCCTCACTCCATCGGCGGCTCGACGAAGAGCGCGGCCAGCCGGGGCAGCCGGCGACGCGCCTCGTCCTCGTCGTCGAAGTCCCAGAAGTCGTTGAGATCCGGCGTCCGCACCGGGTCGCGGTCCGCCGGCAGTTCGGTAGCGGTGGCCTTGCGGTACGCGTCCCAGGGCACCGAGAGCATCTGCTCGGCGGAGAACTCCTCGCCGCTGAGCGAGGCCGCCCGCACCTGGGGCAGTTCGGCCAGCGAGTCCGGTTCGGCGACCGCGCGGGCGAAGACGGCCCGGCCCTGGGTCATCAGCCAGCCCCGGAAGTGTTCGAAGCCGTCAGCCGAGGCACCACCGTTGATCAGGTACGCCGCACCCCACAGATCCGCCTTGTGCGACGCGGCCAGCACCCGCGTCTGGTGCCGCGCGTACCCGATGATGTCCTCCGGGTCGCGCTCGGCGAGCAGCGCCACGGCCCGCGCGGCGACCGGGCCGGGCTCACCCCCGCCGCCGGCCCGCGCCTCGTCGATCAGCTGCCAGAAGTCCTCGGTCCTCATGGCTTGGCAGTCTGGCAGTGTCGCCGTGCGTCGCGCACGTACCCCGGGGCAGCATGGTGGGATGTCCCCTTCCCTGCTGCCGCCGGTGCCGTACCACGCGAGCGCCCTGCGCCCGTCGTGGCCGGCGTTACCGGCGGCGCTGCGGGCCGCGGTCGCCGACCGGCTCGGCGCGCCGGTGGTCACCGCCCGGGTCGCGGGCGCGGGCTTCACCCGCGGGTTCGCCGCCGTGCTCGACACCGCCGACGGTGGTCGGGCCTTCGTCAAGGCCGCACCCGCCGCCGAGCAACCGCATCTGGTCGACTGGTACGCCCGAGAGGCCGCGATCCTCGACCGGCTGCCGGCCGACCTGCCGGCGCCCCGCCCCCGGTGGACCCTCTCCGCGGCCGGCTGGTTCGTGCTGTGCACCGACGCCGTCGACGGGCACACACCGCACCTGCCCTGGGTGCCCGCCGAGTTGGACGCCACCCTCGCCGGGTACGCGCGGATCGCCGCCGCCCTGGCCGACCCGCCGGCCGAGCTGACCGCGCTCGGCCTGCCGCACCTGGCCGATCTGGCCCGGTCGGACATCCTCTGGTGGGAGGAGGTCGCCGCCGGTCGGGAGCCGACCCCGCCACTGCCCGCGCCGCTGCTGGACCGGCTGCCCGAGTTGGTGGAGTTGGAATCCCTCCTCCCCCGGTACGCCGCCGGCGCGACCGGCCTGATCCACGGCGACCTGCGGGTCGACAACGTGCTGATCGGCCCGGACGGTCGAGCCTGGTTCTGCGACTGGACCTGGGTCTGCACCGGGCCGGCCTGGTTCGACCTGGCCGGCCTGCTGCTCACCGCGTACGCCAGCGGGCTGGACGCGGACCGGCTCTTCGCCGCGCACCCGACCACCGCCGGCGCGCCCCCGGACGCGCTGGACGCGACACTGGCCGCGTTGGCCGGCTACTACCTCACCGGCGCTGCGGCGGCACCGCCGACGGCCTCGCCGCACCTGCCCGCCCACCAGCGGTGGAGCGGCGAGCAGTCGCTCGACTGGCTGGCCCGCCGCCAGGGCTGGCGGTGACGCGGACCGGCCTGGGGCAGCCTGGACTCCCGGTGACGCAGACCGGCTGCCCAGGGCTGGCGGTGGGGCGCCACCGTGGTCGAGGGCGTAACCTGGTCCCCGACGGGCCGGGTCCGTTCGCGCGAAGGCCGAGCCGTTTTGGCTCGTCCCGGGCGACCTGGTAACCTGGCTCTTCGCGCAGCGATGACGCACGTTCGTCATCACGCGCAATAAGCTGACCAACCCGAGCTATCAAGACGAGGCTGTCGCGTGGCGAACATCAAGTCCCAGATCAAGCGCAACCGGCAGAACGAGAAGGCCCGGCTGCGCAACAAGTCGGTCAAGTCGTCGCTGAAGACCGCCGTCCGGAAGTTCCACGAGGCTGCCGAGGCCGGTGACGTCGAGAAGGCGACCGCGCTCATGCTGGACGCCTCGCGCAAGCTGGACAAGGCCGTCAGCAAGGGCGTGATCCACTCCAACCAGGCCGCGAACCGCAAGTCCGCGATCGCGAAGCGCGTGGTGTCGCTCTCCGCCTGACGACTTCACCGTCAGACTGATTCGGAAAACCCCGGGCCCCAGGCCCGGGGTTTCCGCGTGTCCAGAGGCCGGCCGGGTCTATCCGGGCCGGCCGTTCTGTGCGTGCTGCCGGCCGCGTTTCTCCGGCCGGCCGTTCCTGTGCGGTGGGCTCCGACGGGGTCGGCGCTCAGTCTGACGGGTTGGTCCGCCGGGGCGGCGGCAACGGGTCGGCGGTGATCACGACGCCGGGAACGCTGTGCGAGACCCACTCCACCCGGGCTCGGCCGACCACCGGTTCCATCTGCCGGCGAAACCGGTCCCGTTCCTGCTCGGGCACGAGCGCGGCGGAGCGGACCACGATCGCGGCCACCATGTCGTTGAGCTTCACCATGGCGGCCACCACTACCGGCAGCACCAGCACCGCCCACCAGCTGACCAACTCGGCGAGGGCGAGCAGCACCGCAAGGGCGATGGCACCTTCGAAGAAGAGGAAACACAGCACGCCGCCGGGGTTGACGAACCGCAGGCCGAGGAGCCGGGCGTAGAGCGGCCGGTACCGCTCCTCGTCCACGGGAATGGTGGCCCACGCTGGGCGGTTCGCCCCCGTCACCTGGCGCTGCCCTGCCGGGCCGCCGCGACCGAGAAGACCGCACGCTCCAGGGCGTACGCCCGGTCGTCGGAGCCGCCCTTGACGGCCGCGTTGCACTCGGCGGCGACCTGCATGGCCCGGACCAGGCCCTCCGGCGTCCAGCCCCGCCCCTGCCGCTGCGCCCGCTCGATCTTCCAGGCGGGCATTCCGAGGCTGCTGGCGAGCTGGTACGGGCTACCCCGCCCGGCCGACGCCACCCGGGCCACAGTGCGCACCCCGTCGGCCAGGGCATCGGCGATGGGCACCGGGTCGACCCCGACGTGCAGGGCCCAGCGCAGTGCCTCGAGCGCCGCCGGCACGTCGCCGACCATCGTGGCGTCCGCCACCGTGAAGCCGGTCACCTCGACCCGGCCCCGGTAGTAACGGGAGACCGCCTCGGCGCTGATCCGCCCATCGGTGTCGGCGATCAGTTGGGAGCAGGCGGCGGCCAGCTCACGCAGGTCGTTGCCGACCGCGGCGATGAGCGCCTCGGCGGCGTCGTCGGTGCACCTTCCGCCGGCCCGCCGGATCTCGTCGCGGACGAAGGCCACCCGATCGCGGTGCCCCTTGAGCTTGGCGGCCGGGACCACCGTCGCGCCGGCCGCCCGCAGGCCGTCGGCGAACGCCTTGCCCTTGGCACCGCCCAGGTGCAGCACCAGCAGTTGGACCTCCGGGTCGGGATTCTTCGCATACGCCAACAGCGCGGCGACCAGATCCTTGCGGGCGTCCTGGCCGGAACGCAGGATCAGCAGCCGCCGCCCGCCGAACAGCGAGGGGCTGAGCATCTCGGCGATCTCGCCGACGGTGAGCGCACTGGCCTGGTACTCGCGGACGTCCACCTCGGGGTCCACACTGCGAACCTTCGCGACAGCTTCGGTGACCGCGCGCGTGGCGAGCAGTTCCTCGTCACCGAGGACGAGCAGAATGGGGGCGAGGCTGGCGGGGGTCACGCCGCCCATATTCGCACGGCCTGCGGCGGGATCGTGCCTGCTCATTCGCTGCTTGATCGGCGCAGCCCGCACACAGCGCAAATCCAGACATCCAACTCAATTGTTCGCTAAATCCGCAATTGGCTCGATTAACCGAAGACCTATTCAGGGCTGTCGGCCCGCGGGCACACCTCGTCGGGCCACCGCCAGACCGCCGTCCGTCCGGACCGCCGCCACGTCGCCGTCCGTGTCGGTACGCAGCACCCGCACGCCGTCCCTGCCCAGTTGGGCGAGCAGTCCCGGACTCGGGTGCCCGTAGGTGTTGCCCGTGCCCACCGGCACGAGCGCCACCGCCGGCCGCACCGCGTCGAGGAAGCCCTGGTACTGGTACGCCGACCCGTGGTGCGCGACCTTCAACACGTCCGCCCGTAACTGGCCGGGGGCCGCCCGCGCCACCATCGCGTGCTGCTCCTCGGTCTCCGCGTCGCCGGCCAGCAGGATCCGTACCCCGGCCACCGTGGCGCGCAGCACCAGCGAGTTGTTGTTCGGGTCGGACCTGGTCCCGGCCAGCGGGTACGGCGGGCCGAGCACCAGCAGGTCGACCCCGCCCACGGGGTGGCGAGCGCCGGCCACTGTGGTCAGCAGCGCGGCCCGCCCGCCGGTGGCCACCGCCCGAACCAGGTCCCGACCGCTCTCCGGGTCGGTGGACGACGGCGTCAGCACGGCACTCACCCGCCGCCCCCGGAACACCCCGGCCACCCCGCCCACGTGGTCCGCGTGGAAGTGACTGATCACCAGCAGGGGCACCTCCCGTACGCCGAGCCGACGTAGGCAACCGTCCACCGCACCCGGTTCCGGCCCGGCGTCCACCACCACGGCCCGGCCGGGGTCGACCGGGAGCACCAGGGCGTCGCCCTGCCCCACCGCGCAGGCCACCACCACCCACCCCGCGGGCGGCCAGCCGGCGGCCACCAGCCGAACCGGCAGGGCACCCAGCACGGCGGCGACCCCGACCACCGCCACCAGCCGGCGTACGAGTGGCCGGCGCACCGCGATCAGCAGCGCGACGGTCAGCCCGGTCAGCAGCAGTGCACCGGGCACCCCACCCGGCCACGGCAGGGTGCCACCCGGCAGTCGAGCACCCTGGCGGGCGATGAGCACCAGCCACCAGGCCGGCCAACTCGCCAGCCACGCGACGAACTCGGCGCCGGCCGGCCAGATCGGCGACACCATGGCCGCCAGCACGCCCAGCACGGTCGCCGGGGCGATGGCCGGCACCGCCAGGAGGTTTGCCGGCACCGCCACCAGGCTCACCGTGCCGGAGATCCCGGCGACGACCGGGCCGCAGGCAAGTTGGGCAGCCGCCGGCACGGCCAGCGCCTCGGCCAGCCCGGGCGGGACGCCTCGCCGACGCAACCCGTCCCGCCAACGTGGCGCGAGCAGCAGCAGGCCACCGGTGGCCAGCACGGAGAGGGCGAACCCGGGGTCCCCGGCCAACTCGGGGTCGACGAGCACCAGCACGGTCACGGCGGCGGCCAGCGCGGGCAGCGCCGCCCGAGGTCGACCGGCGGCGAGCGCGGCAAGCCCGATCGCTCCCATCGTGGCTGCCCGTACGACGCTCGGCGACGGGCGCACGAGAATGACGAACCCCACCAGCGCCACCCCACACAGCGCGGCGGCGAGCCACGGGCCGGCGCGCGACCACCGGGCCAGCAACAGCACCGCACCCACCACGATCGCCACGTTGGAGCCGGAGACCGCGTTGAGGTGGGTCATCCCGGTGGCCTGGAAGTCCGCCTCGACGGCGGGTGGCAGTCGGCTGGTGTCGCCCACCACCAGACCGGGCAGCAGCCCACCGGGGTCGTCGGGCAGCGGCGCGCAGGCCCGTTGCAGGCCGGCACGCAGCGTCCC
>NZ_JAGPXY010000007.1 GCF_018070325.1 Micromonospora sp. H61 | reverse complement strand
AGGCGGCCACGAGGTCTCCGGTATGAAGTTCTTGCTTGGTCGCAGAACCAGATACCGGAGACCTCTTCAATTGTCGATCACCGCCACGCCGGGACCTTCACCAGCCACCACGACTCCTGAAACACGCCTCAGTGCCGCCTGCCGCGCGTCTCCTGAGCGCGGCCGAGCCTGATGGGGGCCAGGCGGGTCGCCCGGCCCCCCCATTCGGGCTCGCTCAGCCCAGGTACTTCTCCCACGGGCCGGTGATGGCCAGGGTGAGGCCCGGGTCCTGCATGTTGACGAAGAGCACCTTGCCGTCCGCGCTGAAGGTCGGCCCGCAGAACTCCGAGTCGTTGAGCTGGTTGCGGGCGATCGCGTACGTGGGCCCGCCCGGGATCGTGCTGAGCACGTGCGAGGCGCCCGTGCCGTCCTCGGCGAGCACGAGGCTTCCCCACGGGGTGACTGTCACGTTGTCCGGGCCGTCGAAGGTGAGGTCGGTGTACTTGACCGCCGTACCCTCCTCGGAGGCAGTCTGGTGCGGGAAGTACGTCACCAGCTGGATGGTCTGGTTCTTGTAGTTGTAGAACCAGACCATTCCGTCGTGCGGCGCCGCGTCCGCCGGCAGGTCACCCTCGTCCCAGGCGTAGGAGTTGACCACGTACACGCCCTCGTCGGTGGCCCACACGCCCTCGAACTTGCGTCCGCGGGTGACCTGGCCGTCGGCGAACTGCTCGCGTACGGACTTGGTGCGCGCGTCGCGGTCCGGCACCTCGATCCAGCGGACCGGGAAGGGCCGGCCCAGCTGGGCGGAGGTCAGGTAGGCGACGTCCGGCAGCACCGAACCGTCATCCATGATGATCTGCATCGCGGCGAGGACGCCGGCGTTCGGTGCGAGGCGGGTGAGCACGCCCGGGCCCAGCTTGACGCCGTGTGGCGCCGTCCAGCGGTAGAAGAGACCGTTGGGCTCGTCGGCGTCCTCGGAGAGGTAGATCCGGGTGCGGTCCTTGTCGACGGCCAGGGCCTCGTGGGAGTAGCGGCCCAGGCACTTGATCGGCTTCGGGTCGGCGCTGCCGTCGGCCCACACCTCGAAGACGTAGCCGTGGTCCTTCTGATAGACGCCGGACCGGCCGCCCTCTTCCCACTTGTCGCCGGCCCGGTCCTCGGTCTCCTCGCAGGTGAGCCAGGTGTTCCAGGGGGTCGGCCCACCGGCGCAGTTGGAGATGGTGCCGGAGAGCGCCACGAACTCACCCAGGTTGCGGCCGGCGAGGTCGGTCTTGATCACGGTGCAACCGCCGGCGTCGACGGCGCCCGCGTCGTAGACCGTTCCCTTGACGTGCGGCACGCCGAACTCGGCGCCCGGGTCGATCTCGTGGTTCTGGATCAGGGTGTACCGGCCGTGGCCGGCGTCGTAGACGGCCATGCCGTCGTGGTCCGACGGGGTGGTGCCCTGACCGCGGTCGAGCCGGGTGACACCGGTACGGGTGATCACTGTGTAGCTGAAGCCCTTGGGCAGGGCCAGGACTCCCTTGGGGTCGTCCACGAGCGGCGGGAAGGGCACGTTGCCGGGCTTCACCGGCGGGTGCGGCCGGGCCGGGCTGGCCTGGGCCAGGGACGGCAGGCCGCCCGCGACGGCAAGGCCGACGCCGGCGGCGGCGCCGCTGGCCAGAAAGGTACGACGAGAGGAAGGCACGTGGATCAACTCCTGGTCAAGACGTAGTGCGACGACTGGCAGCCAACTCCTTCGGGCGGACAGCGACACGTCACCCGTGGGATCGGGCGGTGACATCGGAGTTAAGAGTCAGGGTCGCGCACGCGTCTCCGGGTGGCCGGTGGCTGCGTCATCGAGCCGGCCACCACACCAGCCGCGTCGGGCTTGACCCTGACGCTGCGTCAACCCTCCATGCTGCCGCCATGAGCAATTCGCACACAACAGCTCAGGCCGAGCAGCCCGCGATTCACCTGCGCGGCCTGGAGAAGTCGTTCAAGCAGCTGAAGGTGCTGCGGGGCGTCGACATCGACGTCGCGCGGGGCAGCATCTTCGCCCTGCTCGGCTCGAACGGTGCCGGCAAGACCACGGTGGTGAGGATCCTGGCCACGCTCCTCAAGGCCGACGCCGGGACGGCCCGGGTCGCCGGCTTCGACGTGGCGACCCAGGCCGCCGACGTACGGCAGTCGATCAGTCTCACTGGGCAGTTCGCGGCGGTCGACGAGATCCTCACCGGACGGGAGAACCTGGTCCTGGTCGCCCGGCTGCGCCACCTCAAGGAGCCCGGTGCGATCGCGGACGATCTGCTGAGGCGCTTCTCGCTGACCGAGGCGGGCACCCGGAGGGTGCGGACGTACTCCGGGGGCATGCGTCGCCGTCTCGACATCGCGATGAGCCTCATCGGGAACCCGCCGGTCATCTTCCTCGACGAGCCGACGACCGGGCTGGACCCGGAGGCGCGCATCGAGGTGTGGCAGGCGATCAAGGAACTCGCCCGTGGCGGCACGACGGTGCTGCTCACCACCCAGTACCTCGACGAGGCCGAACAACTCGCCGACCGGATCGCCATCCTTCACGAGGGACGGATCATCGTGAACGGCAGCCTCGACGAGCTCAAGCAGCTCCTGCCACCCGCCGAGATCGAGTACGTCGAGAAGCAGCCGACCCTCGAGGACGTCTTCCTCACCCTCGTGGGCGCCAAGACCGAGAAGGAACAACGATGAACAAGCACTTCCTCGGCGACACCACTGTCCTGCTGGGGCGCTCACTGCGCCACATCGCCCGCAGCCCGGACACCATCATCACGACCGCTGTCATGCCGATCGCCTTCATGCTGCTGTTCGTCTACGTCTTCGGCGGCGCGATCGAGACCGGCTCCGACTCGTACGTGAACTATCTGCTCCCCGGCATCCTGCTCATCACTATCGCCTCGGGCATCTCGTACACCGCCTTCCGGCTCTTCCTGGACATGCAGGGCGGCATCTTCGAACGGTTCCAGTCCATGCCGATCGCACGATCCTCGGTGCTCTGGGCGCACGTGCTGACCTCGCTGGTCGCCAACCTGGTCTCGTTGGTCGTCGTCGTCCTCGTCGCCCTGCTCATGGGCTTCCGTACCGGAACGAGTGTGCTGGGGTGGCTCGCCGTGGCCGGCATCCTGGTGCTGTTCACCCTGGCGCTGACCTGGATCGCCATCATTCCCGGCCTCACCGCCCAGTCCGTGGACGGCGCGAGCGCCTTCTCGTACCCCCTGGTCTTCCTGCCGTTCGTCAGTTCGGCCTTCGTGCCCACTGCGTCGATGCCCGGCCCGGTGCGCGCCTTCGCCGAGCACCAACCGGTGACCGCCATCGTCAACGCGATCCGAGACCTCTTCGCGCAGGAGCCGGTCGGATCGGGCATCTGGACCGCCCTCGCCTGGTGCGTCGGCATCCTCGTGGTGGCCTATCTGCTCGCCACCCTGACCTACCGTCGCAAGATCTCCTGAGCTGGATTCGAGTGGGGCCGAGCGACTCGAGGGGCAGGATCAGGGCATGCTGACGATCAGTCAACTCGCGGCGTACGCCGGCGTCACGGTGCGGGCGGTGCGGCACTACCACCAGATCGGCCTGCTGCCGGAGCCCGAGCGGGATGCCTCGGGCTACCGGCGGTACAGCGCAGGGGCGGTGGTGTCCCTCATCAGGATCCGGATTCTCGCCAACGCCGGCGTGCCGCTGTCCCAGATCGGCCAGATGCTGGAGGCCGACGCGTCGACCTTCGCGGCCGCGGTCGAGGAGATCGACAGGCAACTGGGAGACGAGATCGCACGACTGGCGGCCAGCCGGAAGCAGATCGCGCAACTCGCCGCCGGGGATCGTCTGGCGCTCGCACCGGAGGTGACCACCTACCTCGACCGGCTCCGGGACATTGGCGTCTCCGAGCGGGTGGTGGCGGGTGAGCGGGACAGTTGGATCCTGATGTCGGCTCGCTGGCCCGATCGTGTCCGCGAGTGGATGCCCAGCAAGATCGCGCAGCTCGACGACCCGCAACTCATCCGGCTCTATCGGATCCTGTCGGACATCTTCGAAAGCGACACCGGCGACGACACGCTTCTGGTGGAGGCCGCCGACATCTTGGCCAGCCTCGCTGATCAGGCATACCGCTCGGGCGAGATCGACCTCGGTGAGGTTGCGCAGGACGATCTACCGTTCGACCTTCTGGACGCGCTGGCCGTCGAGGCGGACCCGCGGGTGAAGCGACTGCTGGATCTGATGCGCGAGCGTGGCTGGGATGGTTTGGCGCGGCTGGAGCGGCTGGCAGAGCCCTCCACCTGATCGACTGTCAGCTCTGTTGGTAGTTCACCGCGGCGAACCCGCACGGCTGGTGCAGGTGCAGGTAGTAGGCGCCCTCGCCGAACTCGTCCAGGTCCGCACCCCCGACCAGACCCAGGTAGTCCATCGGCTCCCCGCACCCGGGGCAGTCGGCGTGCTCGGCGTCCTGGATCCAGTCCGGCCGCCCGCCCAGGGTGGAGCCGCCCTGGTTCCAGGCGCTGGCCTGGTACGGGCTCGCCAGCGCCGGCCCCGCAACCGGGAGCAGCGTCGGCGGGTCCTCCGGTCCGGCGTCGCCGCCCAGGTAGCTCGGCCGAATGTTGTCGGCCCACCAGGTGGTGGCACCGGCCGGCGTGACCCGGCTGAACAACGTCGTGTAGCAGGCGCAGAAGTGGCAGGTCTCGATCACCAGGCGGCCGGACCAGCCGGTGTGGGCCAAGGCGGCGCCGACGGCGGGGTCGGTGGTGTCGAGGTCGGCGGCGACCCAGAGCGGAGACGCGCACCAGGGGCAGGCGGATCGGTCCGCGGGCGCGGGCGCGTCTCGCATGATCCACCGGTACGCGACGTCAGCGCACAGGTCCCGTCGGTTGCCGTCCGGGCCGATCGTCCAACCGCCCTCGACCGCGTAGCTCAGCACCCCCACGTGCAGGTCGTCCGCGCCGGCCGGCGGGCGCGTCGACCAGCGACGCAGCGCGTCCTCGGCGAGCGGGTGAGCGCTGTGGACCAGGATGAGGAGCAGATGGTTGAGTCGGTCCGGCGTCCGCCCGCCGTCGACCTGCTCGATGACCCGGCCGACCACGTCGGCGCCCGCCGCCCGGTACAACGTCGCCGGCCACAGCAGGTCGAGGTCGAGCAGGGTTCCGTGGTACGGCGACAGCCTCCGCGGATCGGCAGCGGCGATCTCGCTCAACTCCTCGATCGCGTCGTCGTCCTCGTCCGCTACTCTCCTGATCAAGTCCTCGATCACGAGCGGATGCTAGCTCCCCCCTCCGACGCTCAGGACGATCGCCGTGATGAGGACGACGCCGTTGAACGTGCCGAGCCAGCCGTGCCAACCCTTGACCATGCGACCCCCGCTTTTCGCCCAGCCCCGAAACCTACCCGGCCCGGGCACCTGCCTGACGGGTTCTGATTCGCCCCTGGCGAGGGTAGGGGTAACTCCCAACCCGACTGGGGGGTAGCAGGATCGAGCAAGATCCAGAAACCGTGGAAGCTCATTTCCATGACCACGCAGAAGATCTCCCGGACCCATCGGGCCGCCCTGGCCCTCGTCCTTCCCGTCGCCGTGATAACGGCAGTTGCCGGGTGTGATGACTCGGCGGCGCCGAAGGCCGCGCCCGCGGCCAGTTCGATAGCCGCGGTTCCCTCGACCTCGACAAGCGCGGCCGGCCCGGCAAGTGCGGCCCCCGCAGCGGGCTTGCATATGATCGCCAACAACGGGCATCAGCTTGCCTTCCACGTCACGCCCGGAAGTTCTCCCACCATCGTGCTGGACGCCGGCGGTGGCGAGGACTCCTCGTACTGGGATGCCCTGGTGCCGCAGCTGTCGCAGGCCACCGGATCGCAGATCATCACCTACGACCGGGCCGGTATGGGCGCCAGCGAGGAGGTGAAGGGCCCATGGGACCCCAAGGCCGCCGCCTCCGACCTGCAGGCCGGTCTGCGTGAACTCGGCGTCACCCAGAACGTGGTCCTCGCGGGCCACTCGCAGGCAGGAGAGGTGGCCCACTACTTCGTCCTCGCAAACCCCGGCGTTGTCTCCGGGGCGGTGCTCATCGATGCCAACGTGCCGCAATTCTTCACCGACACCCAGACCCAACGCCTCGTCGCGCTAACCGCGCCGCAGATCGAAGAGCTCAAGAAGGCGCCGTCGACGAAGGCGAACCGCCAGCTCATCGCCACGGCCGACAACTTCGGTCCCACGCACCAGGCGTACCACAAGGTCTCCTGGCCCGACGGCGTTCCCGTCATCTATATCGTGTCGGACAAGACGCCCTTCGATGGATCTCCGCAGGACGCTCAGGCCTGGCGCGACGCGGCAGCGGCGTTCACCAAGGCGGGGCCCGACCGCACACTCGTCATCGCCGAGGGAAGCTCGCACGACGTTCCCCAGGACAAGCCCGCCCTGGTGCTCAAGAAAATCGAACAGATGACCGCCACCGTCAAGTAAAGGCCATCGGGCCGACGGCTGACAGGACCGGCGAGCCTGGTTGACCGGCGCTGCCCCGGCGTTCTCGGTCAACCAGGCTGCGGAGACGACCTCACCGCGAGGGGTCACCGGTTGAGCGAGCGCGACAAGCCACACGGTTCGGATCCCGATGACGGCGAGGTGGTGGGGCCCAACATGAATCACCAGCCCGGCGGTTCGGCACGATGCGCGATGATGGAGTGAGATGACCGATAGCAGCGGAACCGCCCTGTCCGGCGGCTCCTCGCCCTCGCGGGAGGGCTCCGGGCCGGGTCGCGTCGCTCGCAGCGGTCCGATTCCGCGCTCCGCGCTGGCCCAGCGGATGAGCCTGCTGGGCTGGTCGCTGGTGCTGCTGCCGGGCGCGGCCCTAGGTGCCGTGCTGGCCACACTATGGATCACCTCGATATCGATCGCCGCGCTTGGCGCCGGAATCCCACTGACCCTGCTCACGACCGTACTGGTGCGCTGGTTTGCCGACCTGCATCGCCAGTGGGCAGCCGACCGGCTCGGCGAACCGGTGCCCGCCCGGCCCTATCAGCCGACGCCGGACGCTTGGTGGCCGGTGCGGCTCTGGACGATCCTGCGCGACCCGGCGACGTGGCGGGACTGGATCTGGTTGGTGGTCAACTCGATCACCATTTGGTTGAGTTGCGGACTGTCGCTGCTGTTCTTCCTCTTCGGAGTCGTATACCTGACCTATCCGCTCATCTATCAGCTGACGCCGTCTCAGGTATTCCGCACTCCGATGGGGGAGGGCTTCCGGCTGCACAGCGTCGCGCAGTCGTTCGGGCTGGTACCGCTCGGTCCGGTTTTCCTTCTGCTCTGGTACGTCACTGCGGTGCGCCTCGCGAACCTCAACGCTCGGGTGATCCGCGCTCTGCTCGGCCCCACCGAACAGGCGCGCCTGCGGGCCCGCGTCCAACAGTTGGCGACCTCGCGAGCTGAGACCGTCGACACCCAGGCCGGTGAACTGCGCCGAATCGAACGCGACCTGCACGACGGCGCGCAGGCCCGGCTGGTGTCGCTGGGTATGAGCCTGGGCTTGGCCGAACAGTTACTGCCCAACGATCCGCAGGCCGCCCAGCAGTTGCTTGCCGAGGCCCGCGAGTCGATTTCCAGCGCCCTCACCGAGCTGCGCGACCTGGTACGAGGCATCCATCCGCCGGTACTGGCCGACCGTGGCCTGGACGGCGCACTCAAGGCATTGGCCCTGGTCAATCCGATCCCGACCACGGTGGTGACCCGCCTACCCGGACGGCTGCCGGCCCCGATCGAGTCCGCGGCCTACTTCGCCGTCGCCGAGGCCTTGTCGAACGCCATCAAGCACGCCCAGGCCCAGCAGATCCGGATCACCGTGGAGTTCGCACCCCACCGGGGCGGCGCTGCCGGGGAACTGACGATGCTGGTGTCCGACGACGGCCGTGGGGGTGCTTCGATCGATTCCGGCACGGGCCTGCGTGGCATCGTCCGTCGCCTGGCGGCCTTCGACGGCACGCTGACCGTTGACAGCCCGCCGGGCGGACCTACCGAGGTGAGGATGTCGCTGCCGTGCGTATCGTGATAGCCGAGGACCTCGCCCTGCTCCGCGAGGGCCTGATCAGGATCCTGCGGGCCAATTCATTCGAGGTCGTGGAAGCCGTTGACAACGGCCCCGCGCTGATCCGGTCGCTGACGACGCACCGCCCCGACGTCGCCATCGTCGACGTGCGGTTGCCGCCGACCTTCACCGACGAGGGGCTGCGTTCCGCGATCGAGGCCCGCCGCCAGATTCCAGGGCTGCCCATCATGGTGCTGTCGCAGTATGTCGAGCAGATCTACGCCAGGGAGCTGATGTCAGATCGCGCGGGCGCGGTGGGCTACCTGTTGAAGGACCGGGTTACGGACGTCGACCAATTCGTCGCCAGTGTCCGGCAGGTCGCTACCGGCAGCACCGTTATGGACCCCGACGTGGTGAGTGCGCTACTCACCCACCGCTCCACCGACCCTAAGCTCCTGGAGCTGAGCCCACGCGAGCATGAGGTCCTCACCCTGATGGCCGAGGGCCGCTCGAACGCTGCGATCGCCGCCCGGATGTTCGTCACCGAGAAAACCGTCAGCAAACACAGCAACAACATCTTCACCAAGCTCGGTCTCAAGCCCTCCGAGGACGACAACCGCCGCATCCTGGCGGTCCTCGCCTACCTGGAAGGCTGATTCCTTGGCCGCTGCCCCACCATGAGTGCGACCGAGGAACTGCCGAGCAACAAGGGCCGGTGGGGCGACGACGAAGAACAAAGCACCCTGAATCTGGTCACGTCGGAGGATCTTGAGGCCGCGGCGCTCCGCTCCGCCTCGTCGATGCCGGTGCCGTCCTGTCGTGCCGCCCCCGGCGGCGCTGCGGGGGCGGCACGATCGACCGATCGGGCGGTGGGTCAGCTGCGGGTGGACCACCGCTGATTGGTGCCGCCGTTGCAGGCCCAGAGGATGAGCTTGGTGCCGTTGGCGGTGGCGGCCGCGTTGGCGTCGAGGCAGAGCCCGGACTGGACGCCGGTGATGGTGCCGTTGGAGTTGAGGTTCCATTGTTGGTTGGTGCCGCCGTGGCAGTCCCAGATGATGGCCTGGGTGCCGTTGGCGGTGCCCTGGCCGGAGGCGTCGAGGCACTTGTTGCCGTACACCTGGAGTTGTTTGCCGGCGGTGTGGGTCCAGCGCTGCGCGGTGTTGCCGACGCAGTCCCAGAGTTGGACCTGGGTGCCGTTCGTGGTGCTGCCGTTGGGTACGTCGATGCAGCGGTTGGACTGGGCGCCGACGACCTGGACGTTCTGTTGCGGGTTGCCGCCGCCGGCCGGCGCGTAGGCGGCGGCGTTGATGTTGGCCTGGACGGCGTTCTCGGTGGCCGCCGTCGGGTAGCCGGAGGTCAGTACGCCCTCGAAGAAGGTGCCGCGACCGGTGATGCTGTTGTCACCGCCGATGCCGAGCAGGATGGCGCCCTCCTTCTTCATCGGGTGGTAGCCGTTGGGGCGTGGCCCGTCGAAGTAGGTCGTCAGGCTGCCTGACTGGGCGTTGCCGCCCCGGATCGCCCAGTGGTTCGGCTCGCCCTTGACCATGGCGGTGACGAAGCGGTGGTTGATCGACGCGATGTTGTTGTAGCCCGCGTTGACCCCGGAGAACAGCCCCCACTCCAGGTCGGCCATGATCCACGGGCCGGCCCCCGCCCCGTAGCCCCACTGTTTGTTGGCGCCGAAGTAGACGGTCTCCATGATGGCGCGTTCGTCGGCGAGGTTGTTGGTCTGCGCGTTGCCGTAGTCGAAGCAGCACCACTGGTTGTAGTGCGTGCCGTCGACAACCGCGTAGATGCCCTCGGGCTGGTCGCCGGTCGCGACACCGTTGGTGTTGTTGTTGCGGTAGCCGGTGCCGGGGGCGATGTAGACGCCGTACGCCTTCTGCCCGCCGACGGTGACCGGTGCCGCCTTCGCGTCGGCGAGGTTGTCGAATCCGCCGGGAGCGGGGCCGACGAAGTAGCCGGGGGGCGCCTGGGTGAGACGGTTGTTGCGGCCGGACTGGTCGTAGATGATCGTGATGACGCAGTTGGTGTTGGCGCAGAACGTGTCCTGGGTGGCGGCGTTGGCGTAGCCGCCCTCGCTGAGCACACCGACGTCGCGGGTGGTGTTGTCCGACGATCGTCGGACCTGGTAGAGCGGGCCGTTGTACGCGCCGTACAGCGCGCGGGTGGTGCTGTGCGCGGCCACGCACGGCGTGCCGCCGGAGGCGTAGATGTCACATGGACCCGTGCCGGCGGCGTGGGCGACGCCCGGCGCGTCCGAGACCACATAGGCGCCGGCGCCGACGACGAGGACGAACAGGGTCCCGGCGGCGGCCGTCAGGCGACCCAGTTTTCTCTTCACGTTCATCGGATCCTTTCGGGTGCGTGGTGGGGGTGGGGTGCGGCGAGGGAATTGACGTCACACGTCATACCTGTGACATTAATGGGCGTCCATCTATTAGCGCTAGTTCGCACACGTTGGTCATCGATCGATGAGCCTGAGGACGGATATGCTGGTCGGCGGAGCAAGGTGCGTCCCCGTATCGGGGCAAAAATCGATTCGAGGGCGATTGATGAACATCGGGGAGATCGCTCGCCGGGCGGGGGTGTCCCGCAGCACCGTTTCCTACGTGCTCAGCGGAAAACGCAGCGTGTCGGAGGCGACCCGGCAACGGATCCAGTCGGTCATCGACGAGTTGGACTACCGGCCGAACGCCAGCGCCCGTGCTCTCAAGGAGGGGCGCACCCGCACCCTCGGGCTGGTCATCCCGCCGGCGAGCCAGCGGTTGACCGACATGCAGCTGGGCTTCGTGGCCAGCGTCGTCGAGGCCGCCGCCCGCCACGACCTCGACGTGCTGCTGTCCCCCTCCGGTGGCGACCATGACCGGTCGTTCGAGCGGATCGTCACCGGGCGCCGGGTGGACGGCGTGGTCCTCATGGAGATCCGGTTGGCGGACGACCGGGTGACCCGGCTGACCAAGGCCGGCCTGCCGTTCGTCACCATCGGCCGGACCGCCGAGCCGCACGGGATGAGCTGGATCGACATCGACTACGCCGGGCTGATCGCCCGCTGCGTGCAGCACCTGGCCGATCTGGGGCACCGGCACGTGGCACTCGTGAACCGGTCCGCCGAGTTGGTGGCCGCCGGGTACGGCCCCAGCCATCGCGCGCTGACCGGCTTTCGTGCGGCGGCGGTGGAGCGGGGCTTGACCGGCGTGGAGGTCTGCAGCGGCGACGACACCGCCTCCGGCGAGGCGTGTATGGAGCAACTGCTCGCGACGCACCCGGAGGTCACGGCAGTGGCCACCATCAACGAGGCCGCACTGCCCGGAATGCAGCGCGCGTTGACCGGCGCCGGGCTGTCAGTGCCACGCGACTTCTCCGTCACCGGAGTCGCCGCGCAGCACTGGGCGGAGGATTTCCGCCCGCCGCTGACGGCCGCCGACGTGCCGATGGTCGAGATGGGCGCCGAGGCGGTGTCGCTACTTTTGGAGATCATCGCGGCTCCCGGCGCCGTGCCACGACACCGCCTTTACAGCCCGCCCATCTCGTTGCGTTCCAGCACGGGCCCGGTCCGGGGCCGCTGATCCGACTCGGCTATCCGCCCCTGGCCCGCCGTTCCTCCTGGGCGGCGGCGAGGATGAGATAGCTGCTGGCGGTCCAGGTGTAGGCGCGGTCCCGCAGCCCGGTGCCGGTCTCGGCGTCGAAGTTCTCCGCGAAGCCGGACTTCTCGCACAGCGCGAGGAACCGCCGACTGATGTCGTCGGCGATTCTGGTCTGCCCGGCCCGGCGTAGGCCGTCCTCGACCAGGACGGTGGAGGGTGCCCAGATCGGGCCACGCCAGTAGCCGTCGGCCAGGTAGTGGGCCGAGTCGGTCGGTTCGGTGGCCAGCCCGTGCGTGGTCAGGTGGGTTTCGACGCCGCGCGCCAGGGCAGCGGCGACCGTGGCCGGCAGGTCGGCCCCGAGCGCGACGGGCATCAGGTCGAGCAGGCTGCGGCTGGGTCGCCGGTGCCCGGTGTGGGGGTCCCGCGCGCAGAAGCGTTCGCCGTCCCACAGGTCGCGCAGCATCGCCCCGTGGATCCGGTCGGCCTCCCGGGACCAGCGGGTGGCGGGCTCGCCCAGCTCGGTGGCGAGGTCGGCGAGGTAGCGAAGCTGCGAGACCAGGAACGCGGCGAGGTCAGCGGTCTCGAGGACCCGGTTGTCGTCGAAGGTGGTGGCGTTGTCCCAGCCGCTGTCGTTGCCGTGCTGGTAGTGCGGCAGGTCGTGGCCGGGGGCGCGTCGCGCGTCGAGCCAGAACCCGGTCCAGCGGGCGAGCCGGTCGTACGTCTGCGCCAGCGCCGCCCGGTCCGGTGGCTGGGGAAGGCGTCGGCGCAGGTGCCGGAGGGCCCAGCCGTGGATCGGGGGCTTGACGTAGTTGTGCAGGACCTCCGAATGGGTGACCGAGTCGGGGAGGGCGCCGGCCTCGTCCTGGTGGTCGAAGGGCAACTGGAACTGGTGCCAGGCCAGCTCCGGCTCGCCGGCCGCCAGGGCGATCGCGTTGAAGCAGTGGTCCCAGCTCCACACCTTGTCCATCCAGTGCTTGGACATCAGGACGGCCGGCCGGGTGACGAAGCCCGCCGGGGCGACAGTGGCCGACCACAGGACGTACGCGGCCAGTTCGGCGGCCGGGGTCTCCGGGCCGCGCCAGGGCGCTATCGCGTCGACGAACGCGGTGAACTCCGCGAACCGGTCGCGGCACAACTGCTCGAAGGTGGCGGACCCGGCGTACGGGCGGCGGGCGGTGGCGTACTCCTCGATCGCGATCTCCCAGGGCTGGTCCCCGGGAAGGTCAAGGGAGCGCTCGGCGGTGCCGAGCGCCTGCGAGCCGTCGGTCCGCAGCAGTGCGCCGGAAAGCACGGTGACGCGGTAGCGGCGACCGGTCTCGTACGAGGTGAACACGTGTGATCCGTCGACCGGATCGGCGTACAGGTAGGTGCCGCTGAACGGGGTGAGGGTGTGCGCGGCAGCGGCCACCCGCAGGCCGAGCCGGTGGCCCCGGATCCGCAGGGTTTCCGGCCCTTCGTAGACGGCCTCGATCCGGTTGGCCCCGTTGCGCCAGGTCAGCAGCGCGGGCGTGGCGACGACAGTGGTGCCGGCGACCATGGGAGTGAGTCGCAGTACGGGGTGCAGCCCGGTCTGGTGGGAGACCAGGTGCAGGTCGTCGGCGTACGTCTTCTCGGCTACCACCGGGGAGATGTTGAACCAGGATCCGCGGTAGCTGAACGGGATGTCCTGGATTGCGAACTCCGGACCGGACGGGGCGACGGTCATGGGTGGCGGGTGCCTTTCTGTGGTGCGGGTGGTCAGTCCTCGACCGCCGCGGATGGTCAGTCCTTGACGGCGCCGGCGGTCACGCCCATCGAGACGTACCGCTGGGCCAGGACCAGCAGCACGGCGGCGGGGATCGAGGCGACGACTGCGGTGGCCATGATGGCGTTCCACTGCTGGTTGTTGTTGCCGATGTAGTGGTAGATGCCGAGGGTGATCGGCTGGTAGTCGCCGCCGCCGGCCAGGGTCGAGGCGAAGATGAAGTCCGACCACGACCACAGGAACGCGAAGAGCGACACCGTGACGATCGAGTTGCGGCTGACCGGCAGCACGACCGACCAGAAGGTCCGCAGCCGACCGGCCCCGTCGACCACGGCGGCCTGGAGCAGTTCGTCGGGGATGCCGGACATGAACGCCGTGAAGATCAGGACAGCGAACGGCACCGCGAGCGTCGTGTCGGCCAGGATCAGGCCGGGCAGCGTGTTGAGGACGCCGAGGGTGAGGTAGATGGCGTAGAAGCCCATCGCCATGATGATCCCCGGGATCATCTGCGCGATCAGCAGCAGGAAACTCAACGCCGGGCCGCCGGGCGGCCGGAGCTTCGCCAGGGCGTAACCGGCGGGGGCGGCCAGCGCCACGGTCAGCACCACAGTGCCGAGGCCGACCAGAAAGCTGGTGCCGAGGTACGGCAGTTGCTGGTCGAGCACCGCCCGGTAGCCGTCCAGGGTGCCGTTGGTGGGGAACAGGTGCGGGGGACTGGCCCGCATGTCCTGGTCCCGGGTGAAGGACACGTTGATCATCCAGTAGACGGGGAAGAGCATCAGCCCGGTCAGCACCAGGCCGACGCCGGTCTTCCACCAGGCCCGAGGCGTCGAGGTGGTCATCGGAGCTGCTGCCTCCGCTCGATCCGGATGTAGACGAGGCCGGCGATCAGGGCCAGCACGATGAGCAGGTTCCCGATGGCCGCGCCCGGGCCGAACTCGGGCAGCAGGTTGCCGAAGCCGAGCCGGTACGACCAGGTGGCGAGGGTTGCCGAGGAGCCGGTCGGGCCGCCCTTCGTCATGATCCAGATGATGTCGAAGACCTTCAGCGTGTAGATCAGCCCCAGCAGCAGCGTGATCAGGGAGACGGGACGCAGCAACGGGAAGGTGATCCCCCAGAACCGTTGCCACCCCGTCGCGCCGTCGAGCGCGGATGCCTCGTACATCTCGGTCGGGATCGCCTGTAGGCCGCTGTAGAGCACCACCAGGTTGAACGGGATGCCGATCCAGACGTTCGCGATGATCACCGAGGTGAGTGACCAGCCCGGCGAGGTGAGCCAGTTGACCGGGTCGATCCCGACGACGCCGAGCGCCGCGTTGACCAGCCCCGAGTCACTGTTGAGCAGCCACGACCAGGTCGACGCCGAGACGATCAGTGGCAGCAGCCACGGCACGAGGATCAGTGCCCGCAGCGTGCGCGACAGCGGGAAGTGCTGGTGGAAGAAGAGGGCCAGGGCCATGCCGATGGTGAACTGGAAGACGAGCGAGGCCGCTGTGAAGACCACTGTGTGCGTCAGCGTCGGCCCGAACGCCGGGTCGGTCAGGACCGTCCGGTAGTTGTCGAGGCCGGCGAAGGGCGCTCCGCCCTGCACGAACGAGCGGACTGTGTACTCGCGCAGGCTCAACTCGACGTTGCGGTAGAGCGGGTAGGCGTAGAAGGCCGCCAGGTAGATGGTCACGGGTGCCAGGAAGCCCCACGCCCACCATCGGCTGGGCCGCCGGGCACGGGACGGGGGAGGCCCGGGTGGGGCGGCGCTCGCCGCCCCACCCTGGTCTCGTACGGCGGTGGAGGTCTCTGTCGTGGAGGGCATGGTGTCGGTTCGGATCGCTTACCTGGTCGTGGCGGCGGTCTGCGCGGCGGCGAGTGCCTCCTGTGGCGACTTCCCGCCGCTGAGGGCCGACTGCACAGCGGTCCACAGCGCTTCGGAGATCTTCGGGTACTTCGTGCCGAGGTCGTCACCGGTGCGGCCCTTGGCTGCCCGGACCGCCTCCACCCACACCTTGAGCTTGGGGTCCGCGGTGGCCTGTCGCTCCTGTACGGCGGCGACGGGCGCGACGTAGGAGAGCGTGGTGTCGGTGGTGAGGAGGTTGTCGGCGTTGGTCAGGCAGGTGACGAGCTTCTGCGACGTCTCGTACCGGCTGGTCTTCTTCTGCACCGGGATGGAGACGAACTCACCGCCGGTGGGCGCCGGGGCCGGGCCGCCCGCGCTGGCCGGGATGGGGATAGTGCCGTACGAGAAGCCCAGCTTCTCCGCGTTGGCCAACTGCCAGGTGCCGTTCTCGGCGAACGCGTAGTCGCCGGTGGCGAACTCCTGCCAGCTCGTGGTCTGGGTGTTGTTGATGACGGAGTTCGGGGCGTGGCCCTGCTTGAGCCAGTCGGTCCAGAGCGTCAGCGCGGACACCGCCTGCGGCGAGTCCAGACTCGTCAGTTGGGCACCCGACCCCCAGAACCAGGGCAGGAACTGGAAGCTGCCCTCCTCGGTGCCGATCGCGGAGAAGGTGATGCCCTTCTTCCCCTTGGCCTTGACCTTGGTCAGTGCCGCGGTCAGTGAGGTCCAGTCCTTGACGGCGGCGGGATCGACGCCGGCGGCGGTGAGCACGTCCTTGTTGTAGTAGAGGGCGAGGGTGTTCGCCCCGATCGGCACCCCGTAGGTCTTGCCGTTGCTCTGGCCGGCGCCGAGCAGGTTCTTCTCCATGGCCGAGACGTCCAGCTTGTTGTCGTCGGTGGTGGTGAGCGCACCGGCTTCGGCCAGAGTTGAGATGACCGGGTTGTCCACGATCAGCACGTCCGGTGAGTTTCCCTGCTGGGCGGCGAGCAGCGCCTTGTTGGTCAGGTCGGTGGTGTCGTAGCCGGTCCGCTCGACCGTCACGCCCGCGGAGGTGCCGCACTTCTTGAGCAGCGCTACCCACTCGGAGTCGTCGGCGAACTGCGGATACGGGTCCCAGACGAGGTAGGCGCCACCGTCGGCGCCACCGTCGCCGGACGACGAACAGGCGCTGCCCGTCACTGTGGCGAGAGCTATCACGGCGACGGCGGCCAGGCGCCGCCGACGACTGAGTCCGGTCATGTGGTGCCTCACTTCAAATCGATCGTCAGGTGGGGTGTGTCGGTTGATCGTCGCGGGTCGGACCAGTCCAACCATGAGGCGAATCGATTCGACGAATCGGTTCGCCCGAAGATAGGTCTGGCCATACCCGGGGGTCAAGGGTCAGTTGGTCGTACCGGGAGGATCGCTGGGCAACGCGGGCGTCACCGCGCCGTCACTTCATTGACATCGTTCAGTTCCCGGTCCTACGATCCGTGCGAATCGATTCGCAAGTGCTGCCCTCCGGAGAGCGTCCCCCGCGCCCCACCAAGGAGCCGCCCGTGAAAACCCCGTCCCGCAGCAGGTCAGGACGAGCCCGCGTGTTCGTGGCCCGACTCGTCGTCGGCCTGCTCGCCGCCGCTGCCGCCGTCACCGTCGTCCCGGCCCCCGCCCAGGCCGCCGACGAGTCGATCAGCGTCAACTTCGCCACCACCAACGGCGCGCCGACCTACCGCGCCTCTGGCTGGATCTACGGCATGACCGAGAACGCCAGCGGTCCGGCCGACCACTTCTACCGGGACGTCAAGTTCCAGTACATGCGCGCCGGCGGCGCGCAGCTCCCGGGCAGTGGCTGGGTCGGCGGAACCTACGACCGGCGCTGGAACTCCACACTCGCCCAGGCGCGTCGTACCACCGCCCTCGGCGGGAAGTTCATTCTCCTGCCGCACGACCTCTGGGGTGCCGACGGCGCCGGAATCTCCCGCTTCCCCGGTGACAACGGAAACTGGACCGACTACGACAACTTCCTGACCCGCCTGATCAGCGACGTCCGGGCGTCCGGGCTGTCGGTGCAGTGGGACATCTGGAACGAACCCAACATCACCATCTTCTGGAACCGGCCGATCTCCCAGTACCTCGAACTGTGGCGGCGGACCTACCAGCGCATCCGGGCGGAGTTCCCCAGCCAGCTCATCGTCGGGCCGAGCTGCGCCTGCGTACCGTCGACCACACACACCTTCTGGAACCAGTACCTGGACTTCGTCCGCTCGACAAACACCGTGCCGGACATCATCAGCTGGCACTCGCTGCCCGGTGACCCGGTCGCGAACGTCGCCGCCGCCAACGCCACCCTCGACCCGCGCGGCATCGCCCACCCGCGTCCGTACCAGATCAACGAGTACGGCGCGCCCGACGAGCAGAACCCGGCCGACGGCGCCTGGTACATCGCGCGCCTGGAACGGGCCCGGGCCGACGGCCTGCGGGCGAACTGGGCCAGCGGCGGCAGCCTGCACAACGACCTCGGCAACCTGTTGATCCGTAACTCGGCCGGCCAGCACCAGCCCAAGGGGGAGTGGTGGAACTACCGCTACTACGCCTCCCAGGTCGGGGAGATCGTCGCGGTGACCCCCAGCCAGTCGTACGACGCGTATGCCACCAAGGCTGCCGGGGTGGCGAAGGTGCTGGTCGGCGGTGGTCGTACCACCGGGAACCTGTCCGTCAACCTGCAACGACTGGACACCACCAGCGGCATCGTGCAGAACAACCAGGTCCGGGTCCTCACCCAACGCATTGCGCACAACGGTGGCGGTGCCGTGGCGGGGCCGGTCACGGTCTCGAACAGCGTGGTCGGGGTGTCGAACAACAACGCCACGGTGACAGTGCCGTACACCAACCAGAGCGACACGTACACCGTCACGCTGCTGCCCCCCTCGGACGGTGGCTTCCAGTCGGTGGCGGTGGCCCAGCACTCTCAGCAGTGCCTGAACAACGCCGGCCTGAGCACCGCGGACGGCAACGTCCAACAGCAGAACTACTGCGACGGCGGTGACCAGCAGCTCTGGAACTTCCGCCCGGTCGCCGGAGTGGCCAACACCTACACCGTGGTCAACCAGCAGAGCGGCAAGTGCCTCGACGTCAGCGGCGTCTCCACCGCCGACGGCGCGGCGGTGCACCAGTGGACCTGCCTGAACGGCCTCAACCAGCAGTTCACGCTGCGTAAGGTCACCTACTCGGGCAACGACTCGCACGACTACCAACTCGTCGCCCGACACAGTGGCAAGTGCGTCGATGTCAACGCGGTCTCCACGGCGGCTGGCGCGCTGGTCCACCAGTGGACCTGCAGGGCGGTCAATCAGGGCAGCCCGTTGAACCAGACCTGGCGGCTCCTGGGGCGGTAGGCGTCCCGGGACGGTGGATGCGCTGGCCGTCCGCCCAACGGCCAGCGCACCACCCCGCTACCGCATTCATTGACACCAATTAATTAAAGGTCATACGATTCGCTGCGAATCGATTCGCCATCGCCACCACCCCTCGTGGCGCGTCGACACCCCCACCGCGCTTCCACGACTCCGAGGAGCCACCTCGTGCGAACCCCTTCCCCCACCGGGCCAGGAACAGCCCGTGAACTCGTCCCGAGACGTCATCGCGCCCGACGTCTGACCGCCCTGGCGGCCGCGCTGGTCGGAGTGCTCGTCGGCATCGGCGCCACCCCCGGTGCCACGTCGCCGATCGCCGAGGCCGCCGCCGCCCCGATGGCCGCCGCCGCCATCACGCCGGGGCAGAGCACCCCGATCGTCGGTACGCCGTCCGGCCGCTGCCTCGAAGTGCCCAACTCCAGCACCACAAACGGCACCCAGACGCAACTCTGGGACTGCAACGGCAGCGCCGGCCAGACCTGGACCTGGACGTCCACCAAGCAGATCCAGGCGTACGGCAACAAGTGCCTGGACGCCTCCGGCCGTGGCACCGCCAACGGCACCCAGGTGATCATCTGGGACTGCAACGGCCAGAACAACCAACAGTGGAACGTCAACAGCAACGGCACCATCACCGGTGTGCAGTCCGGGTTGTGCCTCGACGCCAACGCCGCGGCCACCGCGAACGGCACCAAAATCATCCTCTGGGCCTGTAACGGCGGCACCAACCAGCAGTGGGCCTCGCCGACCACCACCCCGCCACCGACCGACCCGCCGACCGGCGCGCGTCCGTGCGACATCTACGCCTCCGGCGGCACCCCGTGCATCGCGGCGCACAGCACCACGCGGGCGCTCTTCGAGGCGTATGCCGGCAACCTCTACCAGGTCCGACGCTCGTCGGACAACACGACCCGCAACATCGGGCTCACGGGAACCGGCGGCACCGCCAACGCGGCGACGCAGGACTCGTTCTGCTCCGGCACCACCTGCGTGATCACTGTCGTCTTCGACCAGTCCGGGCGCGGCAACGACCTCTGGTACCAGGGTTCGAGCGTCGTTCCGGGCTCCCCGCAGAGCAGGCCGGCGATCGCGACCTCGGAGTCGCTGACAGTGGGCGGCGCCAAGGCGTACTCGCTCTACATCAACCCCGGCAACAGCTACTGGCGCGACGGGCACCTCACCGGCGTGCCGACCGGCGCGGCACCCGAGGGCATGTACATGGTCACCAGCGGCACCCACGTCAACAACGGCTGCTGCTTCGACTACGGCAACAGCGAGACGACGCGCAAGGCCGACGCCGCCGGTGCGATGGACGCCATCAACTTCAGCAAGCAGTGCTGGTTCGGTGGCTGCTCCGGCAGCGGGCCCTGGGTGCAGGCCGACCTCGAGTGGGGTCTCTTCCCCGGTGGCAGCCAGAGCTGGAACCCGAACCAGCGCGCCTTCACCAGCAAGTTCGTCACCGCGACGCTGAAGAACAATGGCACGACCCGGTTCGCCATCAAGGGTAGCGACGCGCAGGCCGGCAGCCTCTACACGCTGTACGACGGCTCGCTCCCGCCGGGCTACAGCCCGATGAAGAAGCAGGGTGCGATCATCCTGGGCAGTGGCGGTGACTGTTGCAAGCCCGACGGCGGCGCGAACCTGAGCGCCGGCACCTTCTACGAGGGGGCCATGGTCGCCGGCTACCCGTCCGACGCGACCGAGGCCGCGGTGCAGGCCAGCATCGTGAGCGCCGGCTACCGCTGATCCTGGCTACGCCGTACGAGTCGTGCGCCGGTCACCACCTCGTGGTGACCGGCGCACGCGCGGGTGGACGTCGAGCCGGTCTCAGGCGACGGTGCAGGACGCGCCGTTGAGGGTGAACGAGGACGGTCGGGCGTTGTTACCGGTGTGGGTGGCCTGGAAGCCGAAGCTCACCGAGCCGTTGGTGGGGATGCCGCCGTTGTAGGCGACGTTGCGCGCCGTCACCTGCCCCGAGCTGGGCGAGTAGGTGGCGTTCCAGCCCGAGGTGATGGTCTGCCCACCCGGCAGGGTGAAGACCACGGACCAGCCGTTGACGGCGCTGGTGCCGGTGTTCGTGACGGTGATGTTCTCGGTCAGCCCGGTGTTCCAGGCGTTGACGTCGACGGTCACCCGGCAGGCGCCGGAAGCCGGCGGCGGGGTGGTCGGCGGCGGCGTGGTGGGCGGTGGCGTGGTGGTCGGGGGCGGTGTCGTGGGGTCGGTCAGTCCGAAGAACGCGATGGCGGACGCGGCCATGCCGCCGGAGGGCAGGCTGTGCCCGGCCCCCTGGATGCTGTACGCCTCGACCTGGACGGTGCCGCCGCTGTCGGCGTACCGACGCCGGTTCCAGTTGGCCTGGGGTGTGTCTGTGGAGGTGGGTGTCTGGCTCAGCCCGAACACGTTGGTCCACTGCTCGATCGCCTCCTGCAACAGCGAGTACGGCACGAGCGTGTCGTTGGTGCCGTGCCACAGCTGCACGCGCGGGCGGGGCCCGGAGTGGCCGGGGTACGCCTGGCGGACCGCGTCACCCCACTGCTGCGGGGTCCGGTTCATGTTTCCGCCGGTGCACTGGCTGCTGGTGGGCGGGAAGTCCGCCGCGTTGGCGAAGCAGTTGAACGGCACGCCCATGAACGCGGCGCCGGCCTTGAACAGGTCGGGATAGAGCGCCAGCATGTGGTTGGTCATCATGCCGCCGGACGAGCTGCCGGTGGCGTAGACCCGCTCCGGATCGGCCGCGTACTGCTGTTGCACGTACCTGACCATCGAGACGATCGACACCGGGTCGCTGCCGCCGCCCCGTCGCTTGGCGGCGTCCGACCAGACGTCGAAGCAGTTGCCGAAACCGGCCTGTTGGGTGGCGGACGGGTAGATCACGATGTACCCGTGGCGGTCGGCGAGGCTGGCGAACTCGCTCCCGGAGTAGAAGCCGGGGCCGGACCCGCCGCAGCCGTGCATGGCCACCACGACCGCCGGCCGGGCCGGACGGTTGTCCGGCACGTAGACGTGCATGCGCATCCGGCCCGGGTTGTCACCGAAGCTGGTCACCTCGGTCAGTGACGCCGCGTACGCGGGCCCGACAGTGGGGGCCACCAGGCCGGCCGCCACCAGTGACGCGGCCAGGGCGAGTAGCAGTTTCCTTCTGATTCTCAACGGACGACTCCTTCGATTGCCTGTGCAGGCTGGATTGGCCGTGCGAACCGGTCGCGGTGTGCCCGACTCCCGCGGTGATCGCACGATGCCCGCTACCTGTGGCTCGCCCAGCCCGGCTTCGGATGGCGTCGCGTAGCAGTTAGTGTTCTCTCCGGGCCAGGAAGTGTCAATCGAGGATCCTCGATCCATGGTGATGGCTGACTACACGCCGCGAACCCGGGTCGCCCTCCCGTCCGCGGCCATCGTCGCGCTGCTCGAGGAGACCGGCGTGCTACCGGGTGCTCGTGAACGACCAGGGGTCGCGGGCCGCGACTGTGAGCGATAACAGGATTGCCGTCCGGCGTGGCCTGAGCGACGCGGTGGCACGACTCGTCCGCTGGTCGCGCGGTGGTTGAGCACTGTTGCTCTGGGGGTTTGGTACCGGGCGAAACGCGGCGTTCCGGGAGATCGGCGTGAACGACCCGTTACGTCTTGACGAACGGCATGTTATCGCTCACTCTCGATATAGAGGACGATCGTTGCCGTGGCTCACCGGGCGAGCCGCACGGGTCGTGCCTCTGATCACGACGTCCGCAAGGGCATGCGGCCGTCACCTCGGGACCGGCAGTTGCCGGCGACAGCCCTCTCGGACCGCGCGTGCTGATGCCGGGTGGCCAGGAAGACCGTCCCGATCGGTCGCCCCGAGTGAAGTGGCACATCACCACCACCGATGCAACCACTGAAAAGGAACGCCATGAAACCCATGAGAACGATGCTGGCGGCGGCGACAATCGCCGTCGCCCTCACCGCCGCCGGTATGACGGTGGCGCTGGCTCCCGCATCCGGTGCCGGCACGACCCTGAAGGCGGCCGCCGCCGAGAAGGGCCGCTACTTCGGCGCCGCCGTCGCGACCGGCAAGCTCTCCACCGGCGCCTACACGACCATCCTGAACCGTGAGTTCAACAGTGTCGTGGCCGAGAACGAGATGAAGTGGGCATCCAACGAGCCGTCGCAGGGCCAGTTCAACCACTCCGGTGGTGATCGTCTGGTCAGCCATGCGCAGGCCAACGGGATGAGCGTGCGGGGTCATACCCTGCTGTGGCACGCACAGCAGCCGGGCTGGGCGCAGGGCATGTCCGGCACCGCGTTGCGGAACGCGGCGATCAACCACGTCACGCAGGTCGCGACGCACTACCGGGGCAAGATCCACTCGTGGGACGTGGTGAACGAGGCGTTCGCCGACGGTGGTAGCGGTGGGCGTCGTGACTCGAACCTGCAGCGCACCGGCAACGACTGGATCGAGGCGGCGTTCCGGGCGGCGCGGGCTGCGGATCCGGGCGCGAAGTTGTGTTACAACGACTACAACACCGACGGGATCAACGCGAAGTCGACGGGCATCTACAACATGGTGCGGGACTTCAGGTCCCGTGGCGTGCCGATCGACTGCGTGGGCTTCCAGTCGCACCTGGGCACCTCGCTGGCCGGTGACTACCAGGCCAACCTGCAGCGGTTCGCCGATCTCGGTGTGGATGTGCAGATCACCGAGCTGGACGTGATGACCGGCGGCAACCAGGCCAACATCTACGGCGCCGTCACCCGCGCCTGCCTGGCCGTCTCGCGCTGCACCGGCATCACCACCTGGGGTGTGCGGGACTGCGACTCGTGGCGCGGTTCCGACAACGCCCTGCTGTTCGACTGCAACGGCAACAAGAAGGCCGCGTACACCGCCGTCCTGGACGCCCTCAACGGTGGCTCCACCCCGCCCACCACGCCCCCGCCGGGCTCCGGGGTGGACACCAGCGCCTGGTACGTGTTGCTGAACCGGAACAGCGGCAAGGCGATGGACGTCTACGCCTCGGCGACCAACGACGGGGCGCGGATCAGCCAGTGGACGCGCAACAACGGCGTCAACCAGCAGTGGCAGTTCGTCGACTCGGGGGGCGGCTACTACCGGCTGAAGGCCCGCAACTCCAGCAAGGTGCTCGACGTCAGCGGCTTCTCCACCGCCGACGGCGGCGCGATCGTGCAGTGGTCCGACCTCAACGGCACGAACCAGCAGTTCCGACTCGCGAACTCGGCCGACGGCTACGTGCGCCTGATCAACCGCAACAGCAACAAGGCCGTCGAGGTGCAGGGCGCGTCCACCGCCGACGGTGGAAACGTCGTCCAGTACGCCGACTGGGGCGGTAACAACCAGCAGTGGCAACTGGTCCGAATCGGCTGACGACCGCCCGTCATCGACTGGCGGAGCGGGAGTTGCCGGCCGTACGGGATCCGGCCGGCGCCCGCCCAGGCGAGGCGTGACGAGTGGCGGCCCGCCCACACCGGGGCGGGCCGCCGCGACCGTCGGGTTGCCGCTGCCGGACATCTGCTCGGATCGACATCAATCGTTTGACGTATGACGTCTTACCCGCTAATTTTCACCCCGCGGGCCACCCGGCCAGCGGGAGCCACGACGTCGTACCGCGCGATTCGGCGCGGGCCTGCCACGAAGCCCGGATCGTGGCATCGCCCATCGACGTACGCCGTTGGCCGCGGGTTGCCCGCACAACACCCCAGACGTGCTGACGCCACCACCACGACGCCGGCACGCACGCCAGGGCACGCGCGGGCGCTCCCGCTCGTGGGTGACCCCGATCGAAGGAGTGGACCATGGAAGCCCTCGGTGAGGCTCGTCCCGCCTCTCGACAAAGATCTCGCTGGCGGTCAGGGTTGGCCGTGGCGGCTGCCGCGGTCATGGCAGCCAGCGCACTCGTCGCGGTCAACGCGGCGCCCGCGGCGGCAGCGACAGTGGACACCAACGCCTCCTACGTGCTGGTGAACCGCAACAGCGGTAAGGCGTTGGACCTGTACGCCTCGGCCACCAACGACGGGGCGCGGATCAGCCAGTGGACGCGTAACAACGGCGCCAACCAGCAGTGGCAGTTCGTCGACTCCGGTGGTGGCTACTACCGGATCAAGTCGCGGCACTCGGGCAAGGTGCTCGACGTCAGTGGTTTCTCCACCGCCGACGGTGGTGCGATCGTGCAGTGGGCCGATCTCAACGGGACGAACCAGCAGTTCCGGCTGGCCGACTCGGACGGTGGCTATGTTCGGCTGATCAACCGCAACAGCAACAAGGTCGTCGAGGTGCAGGGCGCGTCCACCGCCGACGGTGGGAACGTCGTGCAGTACGCCGACTGGAACGGCGCCAACCAGCAGTGGCAGCTCGTCCGCGTCGACGGCGGGACCGACCCCACGACGCCACCCCCGTCGGGTGGTAGCGGGTGCGGCAAGGCGCCGACTCTGGCCAGCGGCACGCACACCATCCAGAGCAACGGCAAGAGCCGAACCTTCATCCTGCGGATGCCGGCGAACTACAACAACAGCAACCCCTACCGGCTGATCTTCGCGTTCCACTGGCGCGGCGGCACCATGCAGGAGATCTCCTCCGGCGGCACCAGCGGAACACCGTGGTCCTACTACGGGCAGCAGGAGCAGTCGAACAACAGCGCGATCCTGGTCGCGCCCCAGGGGTTCGGCAACGGCTGGGGCAACTCCGGCGGTGAGGACATCGTCTTCGTCGACGACATGATCAGCCGGATCGAGAGCAGCCTCTGCGTCAACCCGAGGCAGCGGTTCGCGCTCGGCTTCAGCTGGGGTGGCGGCATGAGCTACGCCGTCGCCTGTGCGCGGGCCAACGTCTTCCGGGCCGTCGCGGTCATCTCCGGTGGGCAGATCAGCGGGTGCAGCGGCGGTACCCAGCCGATCGCGTACTTCGGGCTGCACGGCATCTCGGACAATGTCCTGGGCATCTCGGGTGGCCGGGCGTTGCGCGACACGTTCGTCCGCAACAACGGCTGCACCGCGCAGAGCCCGCGCGAGCCGGCGGCCGGCAGCCGCACGCACATCACGACCACGTACTCGGGTTGCCGGGCCGGATACCCGGTGCAGTGGGCCGCGTACGACAACGGCCACATGCCCGGCCCGGTGGACGGCACCTACGCCGAGAGCGGCATCACCACCTGGACCAAGGGTGAGATCTGGAGGTTCTTCGCCCAGTTCTCGTGACTCTTGTCGGCCACAGCTGGCGGCGCCTGCTCCCTTACCGGGGGCGGGCGCCGTCCGTTTCCCGTGACGGTCAGCGTTCGAGGCGGACCGGGCTCCCCGAGCCACTGCGACGGACCAGCCAGGCCTCGGTGATGTGGGTGAACATCGCCTCGGCGGCGCCGTTGGGGTCGTGGGCGGCGATGCGTTCGTAGATGCGTCGGTGACCCTGGTTGGACGCCACGCACAGCGCCCGTTCGGTCCGGCCCATGTACCGGGCGGTGTTGATGACCTGGCTCTCCAGCGCGCGTACGACGCCACGGGCGATCCGGTTCCCGGATGCCTGCATGATCGTGTCGTGGAAGGCCCGGTCGTGGTCGTGGTACGTGACGTGGTCGTCGACGAGTTCGTCCATCCGGTCCACCATGGCCCGGAGTCGATCGACGGTGCCGCTGTCGGCGAGGCGGGCGGCGACGTTCGCCATGTCGGACTCCAGCACCCGCCGGGTGACGACCAGGTCGTCGAGGATGGCGAGGCTGTCGTCCACGGCGATGGTGGCCGCGAGGACGAGTTCGTCGAGCATGTCCCAGTGTGACGGCGGGGTGACCATGGTGCCGGCGCCCTGACGGACCTGCACCAGCCCCTTCTCCTGAAGGATCTTCACTGCTTCCCGGACGACGGTCCGGCTCACGCCGAAGGTCTCGCAGAGGATCGGCTCGGGAGGTAGGGACGACCCGGACGGGTGTACGCCGCGGACGATGCGCTCCACCAGTTCGGCGGTGACCGCCCTGGCGAGGTTGGTCGGCCGACGCACCCACGCCGGGGTCGCCGGACTGTTCAGGGCTGTCTCCTGCGGTGGCGTCATGTCCCCCTCCGAATGGCTCGCCGTGGCACGACGTCTGGGCCAGTGTACGGCCGACTGTTGACGTCACACGTCATACGAGTTACCTTCCGGTCAACATTTGGCTCGCGGGACACCCGCCGGCCACCCCCCATATAGAGGTGACAATCGATGAGACAGCGCGCAATATGGTCGGCCGTCCTCGTTGTGGGCCTGGCCCTGACCGGTTGTGGAAGTGCTAGCGATTCGGGCAAGTCAACCAGCTCGGACGGCAAGTTGGTCGTGTGGGACTGGAAGTCCGGCGAGCCGTTCGCCAAATCCTATCTGGAGAAGGCCAAGGCCGACTTCAAGAAGAAGCACGCCGACGTTGAGGTCGAGTTCGTCGCGCAGCCCTTCGACCAGTACTACACCCTGCTCGGTGCAGCGATCCAGTCCGGCAAGGGCCCGGACGTCATGCTGTTCAACGGTGGCGGCCAGATCCGCGACCGGGTGGACGCGCTGGTGCCCCTCGACGACTACGTGGCCGAGGACAGGCAGCGGCTGGCCGGCTGGGAGGCGTTCGGCAAGGACGGCAAGACCTACGCCGCCCCGGTGACGCTGCAGGGCTACCCGATCTACTACAACAAGGCGATCTACCAGAAGGCGAACCTCGACCCGGCGAGCCCGGCCACCACGTGGGACAAGTTCGTCGCCGACTGCGCCGCCATCGCCAAGGCCGGCTCCAAGTGCTTCGCCCTCGGCAACAAGGAGGGCGTCGGCATCCAGTTCTGGCTCTCCAGCATGGGCTCGACCACCCTCACCGCCGCGGAGTACGACGCCTGGATCGCCGGTAAGCGCGACTGGAACTCGGCCAACGTCAAGCGGCTCTTCCAGACCTGGAAGGAGACCGGCGACAAGAAGATGAACAGCGACGGGGCCAACTCGACCGCCATGTTCAACGACTCCTTCGCCCTCTTCCAGTCCGGTAAGGCCGCCCACGTCATGGGTCTGATGTCCGACGTGGGGCACTGGCAGGACTTCAACGAGTTCCTGACCGCGGAGAAGCTCGGCGTCATGAAGGCCCCCGTCGTCACCGCCGGCACCACCCCGAGCCTCCCGTACGACGGTGGCATCGGGTACGCGGTCGCCAAGTGGACGAAGGACCCGAAGGTGGCCGCCGACCTGGTGCGCTCCCTGAGCTCGGCCGATGCGTTGAAGGCCTTCTACGCCGACGCCGGCGCGATCGCCGCCGACACCACCATCGACGTGTCGCAGGCCGGGCCGGCCGTCGCCACGCTCGTCGGCGAGCTGAAGAGCGGCAAGCCCGCTCTGCACGTGGCGCTCTCCTCGAAGACGCTGGACCTGATGGGGCGCCTCTCCCAGCAGCTGCTCAGCGGGTCGATCACCGTCGACGAGGTGGTGAAGCAGTTGGCCGCTTCCGACCAGGCGGGCTGACCTCGTGCCGATCGGAAACACGCAACCGTCGGTCCGTCCGGCTTCGGCCGGACGGGCCGGCGGGGCGGCGCCCACCCCCGCCGCGCATCGGCATGGCGCACAACCCCGTCGCACCCGTGGCGGCCTGGGGGCCGAGCGCTTCGCCCCCTACATCCTGGTCCTTCCGGCCGTCCTGATCATCGTGCTGCTGCGGCTCTACCCGCTGCTGCTGGGTGTCAACTTCTCCTTCACCGGTGACGGCGCGCAGAACGGGACCGCTGTCGGATTCGGCAACTACCGCGAGCTGTTCGGAGATCCGCTGTTCCGGACCGCGCTGAGCAACGTCGGGCTGCTGGTGCTGCTGTTGCCGGTGGCGGTGGCGATCCCCGGTCTGCTCGCGACGTTCATCTACCTCCGGGTGCCGGGCCACCGCTTCTACCGCAGCGTCTACTTCTTTCCGGCTGTGCTCTCGCCGGTCATCGTCGGCGCGATCTTCAACCTGTTGCTCGCCTTCGACGGCCCGCTCAACGCCGTGCTCGGGTCGTTCGGTGTCGGTCCGGTGGACTGGCTCGGAGACCCGGACATCGCGATGTTCATGGTGGTGGGCGTGCACATCTGGGCCACCTTCGGGATGGCGCTGGTGGTGTTCCTCGCCGGCTTCGCCACGCTGGACGCCGCGCTCCTGGACGCCGCCCGGGTGGACGGTGCGTCGTTGCGCCAGGTCGTCTGGCACGTCATCATCCCGAGTCTCGCCCGGACCATCCAGTTCGTCTTCGTGACCACGATGATCGGGATGCTGACCTCCATGTTCGGTCTGCTCTTCGTGATGACCAGCGGCGGCCCGGAGGGCTCGACATACCTGCCGGAGTACTACATCTGGATCCAGCAGGGCCAGATGAACCGTCCGGCTCTCGCGTCGGCCGCGTCGACGATCCTCTTCGTGATCATGCTCGTCGTGGGGCTGTTGCAGATCAAGCTGCTCGAACGATCCGGAAAGGAGGATTGATGTCTCGCCTCCGCCTGGGACGGTGGCTTATCGCCATCCCCATGTCGCTGCTCGCCCTGGCGACGATCTACCCCCTGCTGTTCACCGCCAACGTCGCGATGAAGACCCGGCGTGACTACATCCTCGACCGGTTCGGTCTGACCGACGCCCTGCGCTGGGAGAACATCAGCACGGCGTGGAACAGCGTCGGCATGGGCCGTTACTTCATCAACTCGCTGTTCGTCGTGACGGTGTCGGTGTTCCTGCTGCTGCTGTTCGGGTCGATGGCCGGCTTCGCCCTGAGCCAGCTGCGGTTCCGCGGCTCGTCGGCGCTGTTCCTGGGTTGCCTCGCGGGGCTCTTCATCCCGTTCCAGGTGATCATGGTGCCGCTCGCCCGGATCATGGCCGACACCGCGCTCATCGACACGTACCCGGGCCTGATCCTGGTCTACGTAGCCCAGTTCCTGCCCTTCACGGTCTTTCTCATGACGAGCTACTACAAGGGCATTCCGCCGGAGATCGTCGACGCCGCGCGGATCGACGGCAGCACCGTGTACGGCGTGTACCGCCGGATCATGCTGCCGCTGGGCACCCCGGCGCTGTTGTCGGTCGGCATCCTCAACGCCCTGTTCTGCTGGAACGACGTCCTCATGGCGCTGGTGATGATGCCCTCGGCCGAGCACCGGACGCTCATGATCGGGGTGACCTCGCTGCGCGGGCAGTACTCCGACAACATCCCCACCTTCGCCTCCGGGGTGCTGATCGCCGCGATACCCGTCCTGTTGGTCTACCTGTTCCTCCAGCGCCAAATTGCCGACGGCGTGGCCGCCGGTTCCACGAAGGGTTGACATGCGGATCACGGGATATCGGACGCTCTCCACGGTCCAGGAATGGGGCCGACCAGTCGGCGACGCCAACGGTGTGTTCGCCGACGGGGTGGTTCCGGTCTCGATCGTCATCGTCGACACCGACGAGGGCATCTCGGGAGTCGGCCTCGGGCCGCACGTCGAGATCGAGCGGATCTTCCCAGCCATCGAGGGTGAAGACCCCCGGGCCGTGACGTCCCTGTACGACCGTATGTTGCGGCACACCTTCAAGGCGGGCCACGCCGGGCCGGTGTTCGGCACCATCGGCGCCCTGGACACCGCGCTCTGGGACATCAAGGCGCAGGCCGCCGGCGAACCGCTGTGGCGGCTGTTGGGCGGACGGGACCGGCGGGTCACCGCCTACGCGTCGGGGCTGGACATCGGGCTCACCGACGACGAACTCGTCGCGGAGTACGAGGTCTACGCGAGCCACGGCCTGCGGGCGGCCAAGCTCAAGGGCGGCCTCGACGTCGAGCGCGATCGGCACCGCCTGAGCCTGGTCAAGGAGGTCCTGACCGAGGCCGGGCACGGCAGACGGCCGGGCCTGATGCTCGACGTCAACGAGGCGTGGACCCGCAAGCAGGCGGTCCGGCATGTCTGCGAACTGGAACGCACCCTGGATCTCATCTGGATCGAGGAGCCGGTCCGGCGCTGGGACGCCGAGGGTCTCGCCGCGGTCAGCCGAGGCGTGTCCGCGTCGGTCGCCACCGGTGAGAACCTCACCGGGCTCGAACAGTACCGTCCCCTGATCGCCGCCGGCGCTGTCGACATCGTCCAGATGGCGGCCGTCTGGGGGGTCACCCACTTCCTGCGGGCGTCCGCCCTGGCCCACGCCCACGACCTGCCGGTCAGCCCGATCGGCAACAGCCCGGTCGGGTTGCTGCACGCCGCGACCTCGGTGCCGAACCACCTGACCAGCGAGTTGCAGGACCTGCACACACCCGTTGGTGTCTCCATCGACCTGCACGTCGAGGACGGCGCCTTCATCCTCGGCGACACACCCGGGCTCGGGGTCCGGGTGGACGAGGAGCGGATCCGGGCGGTCAACCGCCGCCCGCAGGCGCAGACGGCCGACAGCCCCAACGTCCGGCCGGAGCGGGCCGGACGACGGCTGCTGGCCGGAGTCGACGGGGTGATCCCCACCCGCCAGGTGCCTGTCGTGTCGCTGAACTCCCGCAACGAGGTGTCGCCGACCGTACGGCACTGAGCTGACCACCAGAACAGGAAAGGCGTGGGTGCATCGCGACGGCGGTGCACCCACGACCATGCCCGGTCGGCACGACCGACGTACCGACCGTCGAGACGGAGGAACGATGAAGGCAGTCGTCTACCGGGGAGCGCGACACCTCGGAATCGAGAACCGCGACCCGGAGCCACCGGGCCCTGGCCAGGTACGGATCGAGGTGGCGTACACCGGCATCTGCGGTACGGATCTGCACATCTACCACGGGGACATGGACGCCCGGGTCGGTGACTCAGCGATCATCGGGCACGAGATGTCCGGGCGGATCGCGGCCGTCGGCGAGGGCGTGACCGGCTGGAGCATCGGTCAGGCCGTCACCGTGATGCCGACCCGGCCCTGCGGACGCTGCGCCGCCTGCCAGCGGGGCAACTCCCACGTCTGCCACGCGATGAACTTCCTCGGCATCGACTCGCCGGGTGCCATGCAGTCCTCCTGGACCGTGCCGGTGGAGCTGGTTCTGCCGCTTCCGGACGAGTTGCCCCTCGACCACGCGGCGCTCGTCGAGCCGGTGGCGGTCGCCGTGCACGACGTACGCCGGGGCAACGTGACCGCCGACGACCAGGTGGTAGTGGTCGGTGGTGGGCCGGTCGGCGTCCGCATCGCCACCGTCGCGCGGGGCCGTGGCGCGCGGGTGCTCCTCGTCGAGCCGGACCCGTTCCGACGCGAGGTGGCGGAGGGGATCGGGATCGAGGCCGTCGATCCGCGAGTGACCGACGTCGTGGCGCTGGTCAACGACCGCACCGATGGCGCGGGCGCCGACATCGCCTTCGAGGTGTCCGGCTCCCCGGCCGGCGTCACCACGGCGGTAGACGTTCTCACCACTCGCGGGCGGTTGGTCATGGTGGCGATCCATCCTCAGCCCCGCGAGGTCAACCTGCACCGGTTCTTCTGGCGTGAGCTGGAACTGCTGGGTGCCCGGCTGTATCAGCGCGACGACATGGTGGAGGCGATCCGGTTGGTCGCCTCGGGTGCGATCCCGGCACGGCAGCTGATCTCCCGGGTCGAGCCGGTCGAGGCGGCCAGCGCGGCCTTCGCGGCGCTGGAGGGTGGCGGCGTCATGAAGGTGCTGCTCGATGTGCGGGAGGGTAACCAGTGACCACGTTGTTCGACCTGTCCGGCCAGACCGCCGTCGTGACCGGGGCGCGGCGCGGTATCGGTCTCGCCATGGCCGAGGCCCTGGCCCTGGCCGGCGCCGACATCGTGGGGGTCTCCGCCCAGCTCGAAGCGGAGGGCAGCGAGGTCGAACGCCGGGTGCGCGCCACCGGCCGCCGGTTCACCGCGCTGCGGGCGGACCTCGGCGACCGGGCGGCCGTGCACCGGTTGGCCCGCGACATCACCGCTCTCGGGCCGGTCGACATCCTGGTGAACAACGGCGGCACGATCGCCCGGACGCCGGCCGCGGAGCACCCGGACGAGATGTGGGACCACGTGATCGAGGTGAACCTCAGCAGCCAGTTCATCCTCAGCCGGGAGATCGGCCGGACGATGGTCGAGCGCGGCCGAGGGAAGATCATTTTCACCGCGTCGCTGTTGAGTTTCCAGGGCGGCATCACCGTCCCCGGTTACGCCGCGTCGAAGTCGGGCGTGGCCGGCCTCACCAAGGCGTTGGCGAACGAGTGGGCGGCCCACGGGGTGAACGTCAACGCCATCGCACCCGGCTACATCGCCACCGACAACACCCAGGCGCTGCGCGACGACCCCGACCGCAACCAGGCGATCCTCGGCCGGATCCCGGCCGGGCGGTGGGGCCGGGCCGACGATCTCGGCGGCGCCACCGTCTTCCTGGCGTCGACCGCGTCGGACTACGTCAACGGCGTCGTGCTGCCCGTCGACGGCGGCTGGCTGGGCCGATGACGGGCGCACAGGAGCCCGGGCGGGCCGGGATCGTCGACGCGCACCACCACCTCTGGGTCCGCGCCCGGCACCCGCAGCCGTGGATCGACCCGGTGACCATGGCGGCCATCGACGCCGACTTCGAACCCGCCGATCTCGCGCCGCTGGCCCGGGCGGCCGGGGTCACCGCGACAGTGGTGGTGCAGTCCGTCGCCTCCGACACGGAGACGGTCGACCTGCTGGGAGTGGCGGCCGAGGACCCACTGGTCCGTGGGGTCGTCGGCTGGGTGGACCTGACCGCCGACGACGTTGCGGAGCGCCTCGACGGTCTGCGGGCGGCCCGAGGTGGGGAATGCCTCGTCGGCATCCGCCACCTCGTGCAGTCCGAGAGCGACCCGGCGTACCTGGACCGTCCCGACGTCCGTCGGGGGATCGCGGCGGTGGGCGCCGCCGGCCTCGTCTTCGACCTGCTGGTACGCCAACACCAGCTCCCCATGGCCGCGCGTCTCACGCGAGACCTGCCCGAGGTGAGCTTCGTCCTCGACCACCTGGGCAAGCCGGCGCTCGGCAGTCCGGAGATGGCCGAGTGGAGCCGGGACCTGCGCTCGGTGGCGGCCTCGCCCAACACGACGGCGAAGCTCTCCGGGCTGGTGACGGAGGTGCCGCTCCCGCACTGGACGCCGGCTGACCTCCGACAGGCCGTCGAGGACGCCCTCGACGCGTTCGGGCCGGACCGACTGATGTTCGGCTCGGACTGGCCGGTCTGTCTGCTCGCCAGTTCCTACCAGCGGTGGGTCGACACCCTGGCGGAGCTGCTGGAGGGCGAGGACGGGACCGGCCGGGCGTCGGTCTGGGGCGAGACGGCCCGCCGCGTCTACGGGCTGGGGCCGTCATGATGGCGCGCGCACTGCCGCGCCGCCCGCAGCTACGGCTCACCGAGCTGGGCTTCGGCGCGGCCCAGGGGGGCAACCTGTACCGGACGACGACGGACGAGGAGTTCGCCTCGGCGGTCGACGCCGCGTGGGAGGCGGGCGTCCGGTACTTCGACACCGCGCCGCACTACGGTCTCGGGCTGTCCGAGCGCCGCCTCGGCGCCGCGCTGCGCCAACGGCCGCGCGACGAGTACGTGGTGTCGACGAAGGTCGGGCGACTCCTGGTGCCGTCGCCTCAGGACGCGCACCTGCGGGACTCCGACGGGTTCGACGTGCCCGCGACCCACCGGCGGGTGTGGGACTTCAGCCGCGACGGCGTGCTCCGCTCCATCGAGGCCAGCCTGGACCGGACCGGGCTGGACCGGATCGACATCGTCTACCTGCACGACCCGGACGAGCACTGGGAGCAGGCGGCGCACGAGGCCGTTCCCGCCCTGATCGACCTGCGGGACGAGGGTGTCGTGGGTGCCATCGGCGCCGGCATGAACCAGTCGGCGATGCTGGCGCGGTTCGTCCGGGAGACCGACGTCGACGTGATGATGTGCGCCGGGCGGTACACCCTGCTCGAACAGGGCGCGGCGGCCGACCTGCTGCCGGCCGCCGAGAACCGGGGGGTGGGCGTGGTCATCGCGGGCGTCTACAACTCGGGTCTGCTGTCGCGGGACCGGCCGCCGGCCGACGCCGTCTACAACTACCAGCAGGCCCCGGCGGCGCTGATCGAGCGGGCGCGGCGGATCGCCACTGTCTGCGAGACATACGGGGTGACCCTGCCGCAGGCGGCCCTCGCCTTCGTCCGCCGGCACCCGGCCGTGGTGTCGACGGTGGTCGGCGTTCGCAACGAGGCGCAGGCGGTCGAGACGGTACGACGGTCCGGGATCGTCGTACCGGAGGAGTTGTGGGACGACCTGGCGGCGGCCGGGCTGCTCGCCGCGCCGCCCGGCCTGCCTGCCTGACCGACGACGACGTCCCGGCCGGGACCGGCTCCGTTACTCGGACACCGGTCCCGACCGGGACGTCAGTTGTTACCGCGACAGTTGCGGGGTCACACCGCGGTGAACCGCCACTGCTGGTTGGCGGCGCTGTGGCAGGTCCACTGCAACAGCCGGGCGCCGTCGGTGGTGGCGGCACCGTTGACGTCCACACAGAGCCCGCTCAGCACGTTGCGCACCGTGTACACGCCGGAGGTTCCGGTCGCGGTGGCGGTGAACTTCTGCTGGTTGCCGTTGTTGCAGGTGGCCTGCTGGAGGAAGGCACCCGCCGCTGTGGAGCTGCCGACCACCTCGACGCACTTGCCGCTGTGCACCGCCTTCAGGTAGACCGCGCCGCTGCCGGCGTCGACCGCCTGCCACTTCTGGTTGTTGCCACCGGTGGACGCCCACTGGGTGATCTGGGCGCCGTCGGCGGTGGAGACACCGCTGACGTCCATCAGCTTGTTGCTGTGCTGTGCCGTGAGGGTGTAGGTCTTGCCCGCCAGGCCACCACCGGTGCCGGGTGTTCCGACGCCGTTGCCGCCGAAGGTGTGCGAGTCCAGATCGAACGAGTTGCTGCTGTTCTTGAACACCATGTAGAGCGTCTGTGTCCCGCTGAGCGCGGCGACGCTCACCGGAGTCGTGGACTGGTAGTTGTCCCAGCCGCCCGTACTGGGCACCGTGGTGGTGGCCAGCAGGGTGCCGGTCGGCGAGCCGGCGCGCAGCTCGATCGAACCGCCACCGGAGGGCGACGACACCCGGTAGCTGACCGTCGAGATGCCCGACAGGCTCATCGGGCTGAACGCGATCCAGTCGTTGGTGGAGATGTCACCGACGCGCTTGGTGCTCTCCGCCGCGGCCTGGTCGACGACCCGGATGCCGGACTGGCTGCTGAAGTACTCGGACTGCTTGTGCTTCGGTTGCAGGATCGCCTGCGCGGTGCCGGTGAGCGGGGACCCGCCTCCCGAGCCGCCGTTGTCGGTGTACCGCGCGTTCAGCACGTAGAACAGGTTGGCGCCATCGGGGTGCCCACCGAGCAGATCGGTGGAGATGGTGCCCGAGCAGCCCGGGTACTCCGTGGTCTCGTGCGCGTGGTCGTCGTGACCCAGCGCCGGGTTGAGGATGACCTTCGAACAGTCGACGGTGCCGCCGTCCGGATCGGTCACGGTGATCTGGTACGACACCTTGTCGCCGAAGGTCAGCATGCCTCCGTTGCCCGGTGTGGTGATGGTGACCACCGGGGCGCTGTTGCCCACCGTGATCGGGACGTTGGCGAAGCCGGTCTTACCGGTGCTGTCGGTGACCTTCAACTGGGCCGTGTAGTTGCCGTTCGAGGTGTACGTCTTCGACGGGTTGGCCGCCGTCGAGGTGGTGCCGTCGCCGAACGTCCACAGGTAGCTCAGCGTGTTGCCGTCCGGGTCGGACGTGCCCGCGCTGCTGAACTGGACGGTTAGCGGTGCGGTGCCGCTGGTGGGTGTGCCGGTGGCCTTGACGATCGGTGACCGGCCGCCCTGGATGTAGTCGATCCGGTAGAGCCCGGAGTCGCTGTTGCCGCCGCCGAAGTTGGTGCCCCACTCCAGCAGGTAGAGCGAGCCGTCCTTGCCGAACTCCATGTCCATCGGCTTGTTGAACCCACCGCCGGGCAGGAACGGGTTGGTGCGGGTCACCGCCGAGGAGGAGTCGAAGTGCACCTCCTTGATGTAGTTGCGCGACCACTCGTAGAAGAAGTGCACCCCGTCGTAGTAGGGCGGGAACTTCGTCGCGGACGGGTTCGCCGCGTCGTACCGGTAGACCGGGCCGCCCATCGGCGCGGAGCCGCCGGAGCCCAGCTCCGGGAAGGTCGTCGAGGCGGGGTAGCCGTACCAGATGTTGGGCATGACGACCGGCTTCAGGCTGGTCAGCCCGGTGTTGTTGGGTGAGTTGTTGACCGGTGCCGAGCAGTTGAACTTCGCGCCGACCACGCCGGTGTCGGGGTTGTACGGCGCGTAGGGCTGGTTGTTGCCGTGGCAGAACGGCCAGCCGTAGTTGCCGGGCGTCTTGATCACGTTCAGCTCGACCAGGCCCTCCGGGCCACGGTTGGTGGTGGGCGGGTTGCGGTCCGGCCCGTAGTCGGCCAGGTAGACCCAGCCGGTGGCCGCGTCGATCGAGAAACGGAACGGGTTGCGGAAGCCCATCGCGTAGATTTCCGGCTTGGTCTGCGCCGTGCCCTGGGGGTAGAGGTTGCCGCTTGGGATGGTGTAGCTGCCGCTGGCGCCGGGGCGGATACGCAGCAGCTTGCCGCGCAGGTCGTTCGTGTTGCCCGCGGTCCGGGCGGCGTCCAGGTTGGACTTGCCCGAGCGCCAGTCCAGCGGGGCGTAGCCCTGCCAGTTGGGGTCGAGGTTCGGGGGCGTGTCGTCGCCGGTGCCGATGTAGAGGTTGCCGTCCGGACCGAACTCGATGTAACCGCCGGTGTGGCCGGGCTCCGGGAACGTCCGGTCCCGGTACGCCGGGATGTCGATGATCGTCACGCCGCTGGACGTGTTCAGCGTGTCGCCGCTCATCGTGAAGCGGGAGACCCGGTTGACGTCGGTCGAGCTGCTCGCCGGCGAGTGGTACAGGTACACGTACCCGTTGGTGGCGAAGTTGGGGTCCAGCGCCATGCCGGTGAGGCCGTCCTCACCGCCGGTGTAGACGCTCAGCGTCCCGGCGGTCACCGTGCTGTTTGTGGAGGGTTTGAAGATTTTCAGCTGCCCGCCGCGCTGGGCGTAGAACACGCGCCCGTCCGGGGCCACTGCCATCGCCATCGGGTCGACTGTGTTGTCGTCCAGGGTGCGCTTCTCGAAGTTGCTCCAGACGGTGCCGCCGCAGTCGCCGGGAGCGTTCCCGGCGGCCCACTTGATGCCACCGAGGACGTGGTTTTGGAAGTTCGTCTCGCTGTAGGAGGCGATCGCGTGGCCCATCGCGGTGGCCCACACCCGCCCGCCGCCGGTGTCCCGACACCAGGAGATCGGGTGGTCCGGGCCCATCGCCCGGGATCCCGGGTTGTAGGTGCGCTCGTCGGCGGTCACCAGGACGTGCACCTTGCCGCGCGGGTTGGTGTCGAAGTTGTACCACTCCTCGCTGCGGTTCCACCGGTCCGGCAGGGAGGCCGTCGACGGGTGCTTCTTGTCGGCGACGATCGCGGTGCCGGGCAGCACTCCAGGGGAGTGCTCGGGCATGTGGGCGCCACCGTTGATGGTCTGGTCCCACCACGGGTACTCGGACTCGATGCCCATGTCGGTGGCGTTGTGGACGGCCACGATGCCCTTGCCGCTGGCGAGGTAGCCCTCCACCGCCTGACGTTGGGCGGTCGAGGTCCAGACCATGCCGGAGGTCTGGAGCATGATGATCACGTCGAAGGTCGCCAGGTTACTGGCGGTGAAGACGCTCGAGTCCTCGGTCGCCACCACCTCGAAGTTGTTCGCGGTGGCCTGCTGCTGGACCATGGCGATCGCGGCGGGGATCGAGTCGTGCCGATAGCCGGTGGTCTTGGTGAACACCAGGGCGCGGAAGGCCGGGGCGGCCGACGCCGGTGGAGCGAGTCCGAGCGCCAGCAACAGGCCGGCGATCACTGAGATGAGCAATGTGTTGCGACGCATGCCGTCTCCTAGGTTGGGCGGGCAACTTCGTTTGCCACCACGGGCCCCACGGCGCGCCAGGTTGTGCCTGGACGCGCAAGGGTGCACGGGGTGCGGTGGTCGGTCTTCGTGCCGTTCGCCGAGACGGCAGTCAGACCCGCAGAACGTCACACAGCGTGATGGTCGCTGTAGATCTCGTCCGTTGATCCACGAGGTCAGGATGAGCTAGAGATAGAACAGTGTCAATTAATGGAGTGACGTCCGACGTCCTGCCCAGGTGACGACGGTCGTGCACGGCTCCCTCGCTGGGGCACCGCTGTCGATCGGGTGACGGCCCTGGCAATCAGCCCCGGTCGAGGATTGCGGACCCGCATCCAAACATCTATCTTCATACGTGTGATGTTTCGACGATGTCAAGGGAATGTTCGTAACACGCAAACATAAGCCTTCGTCGATAGCTATGAAAGTTCGCCGTGCGGTGCGGCAAAACCGCCGGAGCGCGGGGCTGGATCCAGTCGATAACTACTATCTGTGAGGGCTTTCGGGATGTCAGATCCGCCGCCGACGCCGCTTCTCACCCTTCGGGGCATCGGCAAGTCCTTCCTCGGAGTCCGCGTTCTCGACGGTGTCGACCTCGATGTCGCGCCGGGCGAGGTGCACGCCGTGGTCGGTGAGAACGGGGCCGGGAAGTCGACCCTCATGAAGATCGTCTCGGGCGGGTACGCCCCGGACGGGGGCACCGTCGAGTTCGCCGGTGCGACGCGTACGTTCCGTGGTCCGCGCGACGCGCAGCGGGCCGGCATCGGCATCATCCACCAGGAGTTCAACCTGCTCCCGGAGCGCACCGTCGCGGAGAACGTCTACCTGGGGCACGAGCCGGTCCGACGTGGGCTCGTCGATCGTCGGGCAATGCTCGACCGCACCGCGCGGCTGCTCGCCTCGATCGGTGAGACCACCTTGCCGGCCGACGCCCGGGTGGGGCAACTGGGCGTCGCGCAGCAGCAGGTCGTCGAGATCGCCAAGGCGCTCGCCCTGGACGCGCGGCTGCTCATCATGGACGAGCCGACCGCCGCGCTGGCCGACCACGAGGTCGAGTTGCTCTACGGGCTGGTGCGCCGACTCCAGGAACGGGGCATCGGGCTGCTGTACGTCTCGCACCGGCTCGCCGAGGTCTTCGACCTTTCCGGTCGGATCACAGTGCTCAAGGACGGCCGTCGGGTCACCACGGTGGACACCGTGGACACCACCGCCGACCAGTTGGTGCGGCACATGGTCGGCCGGGAACTGTCCAGCTACTACCCGGACCGGGCCGCCCCCGAGGACCGGGGCCCGGTGCGGCTCAACCTTCGCGACGCGGGAAACCGGAAGCTGCGGGACGTCAACCTCCAGTTGCGCGCCGGCGAGGTGCTCGGCATCGGCGGCCTCCAGGGCTCCGGGCGCTCGGCGCTGGCCCGCGCGATCTTCGGGGTGTCGCCGTTCACGACCGGCGACGTCACGCTCGACGACCGGCCGGTCCGACTGCGCTCACCCCGCACCGCCATGCGGGCCGGCATCGCCTACGTCACCGAGGACCGCAAAGGCGAGGGGATCGTTCCCCGGCAGTCGGTGCTGGACAACGCGCTGCTCGCCAGCCGGGCCGTCTTCGCCGCCCGGTCCGGCCGGGCCGCGAGGACCGCCCGGGTACGCGAGTTGCTGGCCGCCGTGGAGATCCGCGGCGCCGGCGACGACCAGGAGATCCGCTTTCTGTCCGGCGGCAACCAGCAGAAGGTCGTGCTGGCCCGGTGGCTCGCGCTCACCCCGCGGATCCTGCTCTTCGACGAGCCGACCCGGGGCATCGACGTGGGCGCGAAGTCAGCCATTCACGACCTCGTCCGCCGCCTCGCCCGTGATGGCGCGGCCGTGCTGATGATCTCGTCCGATCTACCGGAGCTGCTGGGGATGAGTGACCGGATCGTCGTCATGAGGGACGGCCACGTCGCGGGCGAGCTGCCCGCCGGCGCGACCGAGGAGGAGGTCGTCGCCTTGGCGGTCGGCGCCGTGCGGGAGACGGTCCAGTGAGCGCGAGGAGTGAGCCGGGTTTGCGAGCCCCGCAGTCGCGAACCGAGGTGACCCGGTGAGCGCTCTGTCGCTGCTGCCGGCCCGGCGTTCCGTACCGGGCGTGTTCGTGGCCCTGACCCTGACCCTGACGATCGGCTGGCTGGTCGTCCTGCTCGACGGGGGTCAGCTCTTCAACCAGTCCACGACGGTGAGTCTGCTGCATGTCGCCGCCGGCCTCGGGCTGGTGGCGGTGGGCCAGACCCTGGTCATCCTGGGGGGCTCGCTCGACCTCTCGGTGGCGTTCGTGATCAGCCTCAGCACCCTCGTCGCGGCCGAGACGATGAACGGCAGCGACGGCGCGGTGCTGCCGGCGATCGGCCTGGTGCTTGTCGTCAGCGCCGGCGTCGGGCTGCTCAACGGGATCCTCGTCACCAGGTTCCGGGTCAATGCGTTCATCGCGACCCTCGGCGTCGGGCTGCTGCTCAAGGGTTACCTCGACAACGGTTACGACGGCCCGGCCGGCACCACGGCACCCTCGCTGGTGCAGGCGCTCGGCTATCAGCGCGTCGGTCCGGTGCCGGTGTCGTTCCTGCTGCTGATAGCGGTCACCGCGGCGGCCTGGTTCGCGCTCTCGCGGACCCGCTTCGGTCACCACCTGGTCGCCGTCGGCGGGGATCCGGAGGTGGCCCGGCTCTCCGGCGTCCGCAACGACCGGGTCCTCGTCACCGCCCACATGCTGTGCTCGATGTGCGCGGGGCTCGCCGGCATCTACCTCGCCAGTCGGCTCGGCTCGGGCGCTCCGCGCGTCGGCACCGAGGGCCTCTACGACCTGGAGTCGATCGCCGCGGTGGTGATCGGCGGTACCGCCCTCGCCGGTGGGCGCGGCGGCGTCATCGGCACTGTCGGCGGGGTGCTGCTGCTGGCCAGCATCGACGCCATCTTCAACCAGCTCGAGGTCGACGCCTTCTTCAAGCAGGTGATCCGGGGCGTCATCATCATCGCCGCGGTCGCCGTCTACGCCCGCCGGGCCATGCGAAAGGCGGCCTAGCCATGCAGACCGTCCAGCCCCGTTCCCTGCCGCTGCGTCTGCCGCGGGTGCGTCCCGGTGGTGTCCTGCCGATCCTCGCGATCCTCGCGGTGCTGTTGGTGCTCGTCGGCATCCGGCAGCCCGACTTCCTGGCCCCGCAGTCGCTGATGTCCTTCCTCGGTCGGTCGGCGCCGATCATCCTGTTGGCCGCCGGCCAGTATTTCGTGATCGTGTCCGGCGAGTTCGACCTCTCGGTCGGTTCCCTGGTCACCGCTCAGGTGGTGGTGGCCGCCCGGCTGATCGACAGCGACCCGGCGCGTACCTGGCCGGTGGTGCTGCTCCTGCTCGCCTTCGGCGCACTGGTCGGGCTGGTCAACGGCCTGATCACGACACGGCTGCGGGTGCCGTCGTTCATCACCACCCTCGGCATGTTCCTGATCCTCGTCGGCGCCGTCTACCTGTGGTCCGACGGCGCACCGAAGGGTGGGCTCTCCGAGGAGTTCCGGCGGTTCGGCCGGCGGGCCTTCGAGGACGTGCCAGTACTGGGCCGCGTGCCGTACGCGCTGCTGGTCCTGGTGGTCCTGGCGGTGGCTGCCGTGCTGCTGATGCGCTCCGACTTCGGCCGGACGCTGGTCGCCGTCGGCGACAACCCGCGCACCGCCGAGCTGAGTGGCGTACGAGTGTGGCGCACCCGGACCTTCGCCTTCATCCTCAGTGGGCTTGCGGCGGCGGTGGCGGCCATCCTGCTGGGCGGCTACAGCGGCGTGTCGTTCCAGGCCGGCGCTGGTCTGGAGTTCGGTGCGATCACCGCTGTCGTTCTCGGTGGGGTGGCGCTCGGCGGGGGGCGCGGCGCCGTCGTCGGGGCGATGCTCGGCGCGCTGACCCTCGAACTGCTGTTCGCCCTCATGAATTTCTACGGCGTCTCCGGCGCCCTCAGGTCGACCGTCCAGGGCGGGATCATCCTGCTCGCCGTGGCGGTCTCGGCAACGCGTTCTTCTTCGAGATAAAGGGGAAACCATAGTGCGACGTTCCATGGCGGCGATTGCCGCCGTCACCCTGCTGTCCCTCGCCGCCTGTGCCACCGACGAGCCGGCCGCCAGCCCGTCGGGAAGTGCATCCGCCGCCACTGGTTCCGGCACCGGGGACCAGTCGAAGTTCTTCGTGCAGGCCGACTACGACGCCGAGCTGGCGCTGCTCGACGCGGCACCGACGGGCCCGGCCGACAAGCCGTGGGAGCAGGTGCTCAACCCGACGATGGTCGACACCGCCAAGTTCAAGAAGAACGGCCCACACAAGATCTGCTTCTCGAACGCGGCCCTGAACAACCCCTGGCGGCAGGTCGGCTTCAAGACCATGCAGGCCGAGGTCGAGGCGCAGAAGAGCCGCATCAAGGAGTTCGTGCACGTCGACGCCGAGGGCAAGGACCAGAAGCAGATCGCTGACATCAACGATCTGCTCGGCAAGGGCTGCGACGCGCTCATCGTCTCGCCGAACACCACCGCCACGCTCACCCCGGCCGTCGAGGCGGCCTGCAAGGCCGGGCTGCCGGTCGTCGTCTTCGACCGTGGCGTCAACACGAAGTGCCCGGTGACGTTCATCAACCCCATCGGCGGTTACGGGTTCGGCCACGTCGGGGCCGAGTTCGTCAGCCAGAAGATGAAGCCCGGCGGCAAGGTCCTCGCCCTGCGGATCCTGCCCGGCGTCGACGTCCTGGAGACCCGCTGGTCGGCGGCGAAGGTGGCGTTCGACAAGGCGAAGGTCGACGTCGTCGGTGTCGAGTTCACCGATGGTGATCCGGCCAAGACCAAGAAGATCGTCGACGACTACATCCAGCGGTACGGCACGATCGACGGGGTCTGGATGGACGCCGGGGCGGTGGCCGTCGCGGCGGTCGAGGCGTTTCAGGACGCGGGCAAGCCGGTTCCGCCGATGAACGGTGAGGACCAGCTCGACTTCCTGAAGATCTGGAAGGACAAGAAGCTCACCGCTATCGCGCCGACCTACCCGACCTACCAGTGGCGTACGCCGATCATCGCGGCGCTGCGGATCCTCGACGGCCAGCAGGTGTCCAACCCGTGGAAGCTGCCGCAGCCGACAGTCACCCAGGACAACCTGGACCAGTACCTCGACGCGGGCATGCCGCCGCTGCACTACGCGATGTGCGGCTGCACCGACCTGCCCGGTTACCCGCAGCGCTGGAAGTAGGGGTCTGATGTACGCCATCGGCGTCAACCCCTGGGTCTGGGCCTCGCCGGTCGACGACAAGGCCCTGGCCGAGTTGATCCCGCGGATCGCCGCGTTCGGCTTCGACGCGGTCGAGTTGCCGATCGAGCAGCCCGGCGACTGGGACCCGATCCGTACCCGGGACCTGTTGGCGGCGCACGGCCTCGTCGCCGCCGGCGTCTGCGCGGTCACCTCGCCCGGGCGGGAACTGGTCGACGCCGCACCAGCGGTGGTCGAGTCGACGGTGGCGTACCTCATGGGCTGCGTGGCGAGCGCGGCGGCCGTCGGCGCTGGATGCGTCGGCGGTCCCGCGTACGCCTCGGTCGGCCGCACCTGGCGGATGTCGCCGGCGGCTCGCGCGGCCTGCTACGCGGATTTCCGGCGGGCCCTGGCGCCGGTTGCCGAGCAGGCCGGCGAGTTGGGCGTGAGCATCGGTGTCGAGGCGTTGAACCGCTATGAGACGAGCGTCGTCAACACGATCGAGCAGACGATCGAGTTGATCGACGGGCTACCGCCCAACGTCGGCATCATGATCGATACGTATCACATGAACATCGAGGAGGCCGACCCCTACGCGGCCGTCGCGGTCGCCGGCCGGCACATCAAGCACGTCCAGGTCAGCGGCACCAACCGGGGCGCTCCCGGTGCTGACCACTTCGACTGGCCCCGCTTCTTCGCCGTCCTGCGGGACACCGGTTACCAGGGCGCGATCTGCATCGAGTCGTTCACGGCGGAGAACGAGGCCATCGCCACCGCCGCGGCGATCTGGCGTCCACTGGCCCCCTCGCAGGACCGTCTCGCCACTGACGGTCTGCGCTATCTCCGGGAGATCCTCGAATGACCGCCCCGACCGGCCACCCCCGCACTGGTCGAGGCCGTTCCACCACCCCCACCCCGAACTCATGTCAGGAGCACCGTCCCGTGTCCTCGTCCCTTCCGGCGCTGCGCCGACTGCTGGCCGGCGCCGCCGCGACAGCGGTGACCGCCCTGGTGGCGGTAACCGCCTCGGCGTCCCCGGCCCTCGCGGCCACCACCACTCTCTACGCGTCGCCCTCCGGCACCGGCACCACGTGTTCCGCCAGCCAACCCTGTTCGCTGACCGCCGCGCAGACCGCGGTGCGGGCGATCAACAGCGCGATGTCCGGTGACATCGTCGTGGAGTTGGCCAACGGCGCGTACCGGCTCTCGTCGCCGCTGCGGTTCACCGCGGCCGACTCGGGCAACAACGGCTATCAGGTGATCTGGCGGGCGGCCTCCGGGGCACGTCCGACGATCACCGGCGCCCGGGCGGTCACGGGCTGGTCGCTCGTCGACTCCGGGAAGAACATCTGGCGGGCCAACGTCGGCGCCGGGCTCGACTCCCGTCAGCTCTACGTCAACGGGGCCGTCGCCACCCGGGCACGCACCGCAGTGAACCGTTCCGACTTCACCTTCACCACGTCCGGCATGCGGTTCACCAACAGCGCGCTCAACTACCTGAACAACCTCGGTAACCAGAACCGTGTCGAGGTGGAGAGCGTCGGCTCATTCACCGACCGGTACTCGCCGGTGCAGAGCATCAGCGGAAACTTCCTGACGATGCAGCAGCCCGCGTGGAACAACAACACCTTCGGGTTCGACACCCTCTCCAGCCCGCACCGCGCCGGGCCCTTCTACCTGACCAACGCGTACGAGTTCCTGGACTCGGCGGGGGAGTGGTACCTCAACCCCAGCAACGGCCAGCTCAACTACATCCCGCTCGCCGGGCAGAACATGAGCTCGGTCAGCGTGGAGCTGCCGCAGTTGCAGTCCCTGGTGAACGTCGGCGGCACCTACGACGCGCCCGCGCACCACATCTCGTTCAGCGGGATCACCTTCACCGGCACCAGCTGGCTCGGCCCGAGCAGCAGCAACGGTTTCGCCGACCAGCAGACCGGCGCTCACATCACCGGCACCTGGTCCCGTCCGTCCGACGCGCTGACCTCCTGCCAGGCCGGCTGCCCCCAGTTCGAGGCCACCCGGCCCAACTGGAACCAGATGCCCGCCGCCGTGCAGGTCTCCGCGGCGAACACCATCACGTTCAGCGACTCCCAGTTCGTCAACCTCGGGCAGACCGCGATCGGCATCGGCAACGACGCCAACGCCCACGCCAGCGGTGTCGGCCTGGGGGCCAACAACATCACCGTCACCCGCTCTGAGATCGCCCGCAACTCCGCCGGTGGCGTCGTGGTCGGCGGCGTGCGGGCCGACGCCCACCACCCCAGTGACCAGCGGATGGTCAACCGCAACATCACTATCAGCAACAACAAGGTGCATGATCTCGGTCTGGAGTACCGGGGCGTCGTCTCGATCCTGACCACCTACGTGAACACCTCGCTGGTCTCGCACAACGAGGTCTACAACATGCCGTACACCGGCCTGTCGATCGGCTACGGCTGGGGCGCCAACGACGCCGGCGGCAGCCAGCACTACGCCAACCGTGGCCTGTACAACTACCAGCCGCGCTACTCCACGGCGACCACCGCTGCCAACAACCAGGTCATCGGCAACTATGTGCACGACGTCATGCAGCAGATGACCGACGGCGGGTGCATCTACTCGCTGTCGGCGAACCCGGGCGGGTTGATCGCCGAGAACTACTGCCTGCGCACCAACGGCTGGTTCGGGCTCTACTTCGACGAGGGCTCGCGCTACTACACCGCCCGCAACAACGTGTTCTCCTCCACCGGCACCTGGGCCACCGCCAACTACTGGTACGCGGAGAACATGGGCAACTTCACGGTCACCAACAACTGGTCGACGAACAACAGCACGAATGTGACGAACGGTGACCGCGGCAACGTCGTCAACGGCAACGTCACGGTCAGCAACGGCAACTGGCCGTCGGGCGCGCAAACGGTGATCAACACGGCCGGCGTGCAGAGCGGTGGCAGCACCAACCCGACGAACGTGCAGATCGTGGGCGTCCAGTCGGGTCGGTGCGCCGAGATCGGTAACTCCAGCACGACCAACGGCACGCAGGCCCAGATCTGGGACTGCATCAGTAACGCCGCCAACCAGCGGTGGACCCACACCGCGAGCCGGCAGCTCATGGTCTACGGCACCAAGTGCCTGGACGCCTCCGGCCAGGGCACCGTCAACGGCACGAAGGTGGTGATCTGGGACTGCAACGGCGGCACCAACCAGCAGTGGAACGTCAACGCCAACGGCACGATCACGGGCGTGCAGTCGGGTCTCTGCCTGGACGCCAACGGCGCCGCCACGGCGAACGGCACGAAGCTGATCCTCTGGTCCTGCACCGGCGGCACCAACCAGCAGTGGCAGCTGCGCAGCTGATCCAGTAGCTGGACACCGACAGGTCCGGGCCGGGGCGAGACGCCTCGGCCCGGACCTGTCCGGTTACGGCGCTTCGACCACTGTCAACCCGGTCGCGGCTTCATAGCGGACCGGGATGGGATCGGTGAGTTCCCCGACGAACGTCTCGTCGACGTGGTCGAGGAAGCCGATGAGGGACCAGTCGTCGGCGGGTCCGGGGACCAGCCGGGGCGCGTACAGGTGTGGGTGGGCGAACGGTTGGGCGGACGCGATGTCCCACGGCCCGAGGACGGTCTCGCCGGTCGCCACCCAGATCCGGTGGTCGTCGCGCCGAGCGCTGCCGGTGGCCTCGGTGGAGAAGAGCAGCAGCGGCTGCCCGTCGAGGACCGCTACCTGGGGCACCTCCAGGTGACCGAAGCCGGCCGGGGTCGACAGCGGCGGCGCGACGGTCCAGGTGACGAGGTCGGTGGAGGTGGCGTGGCCGACGACGCCACGGGTGTTCGCCGGGCCGGTGTTGGCACGGGCGGTGATGAGCATGTGCCAGCCCTCGCCGTCGGGGTCGGGGAACACCCACGGGTCACGCCACGCCTGCTCGTACCACAGCTCCTTGTCCAGCAGCTCGTACCAGGTGGGATCGGCCTGGACGATCGGTTCGGTGCCGTGCCGGTGCCAGGTCATGAGGTCGTCGGAGACGGCCAGTCCGATGCGTTGGACGAGCCCGTCCTCCGCACGACCGACCCCGGTGTAGAACAGGTACCACCGTCCGTCCGGCCCGCGGACCGTGCAGCCCGTCCAGGTCGCCAGGTCGTCCCAGCTGGGCGCGTCGGCGGGGACCACGGCGTCGGCGACCAGGCGCCACGAGCGCAGGTCCGCCGAGACGGCGTGGCCGATTGTGGCTCGGCGGTGGCGGCGGTGCGGGTCGTGCAGGGCGCGGGACGCGCGCAGGAAGAACACGTGCCAGAGGCCGTTGTCGTCCCGGGCGTACCAGCTGTCCCACACCCAGTGGTCGGGTAGACGAAGCATGGTCGGAAAACTAGCACTAAACCGTTTTAGCGTCGGCCAACGTCAACCCGGCGGCACGGATCGGAGGGCCGGTGGTCAGCCGGGCGGAGGCGCGAGGGACCGGCGTCGGCGCAGGGGCATCGCAACGAGCGAGGGCTCGACGGCGCCCCCGTCCAGGAGCAGCTCGACCGCTCGCCGCCCCATCTGCTCGTGCGGCAGCGCCGTGGTGGCCAGGCTCGGGCGCAACCAGGCGGCGATCGGGTCGTCGTCGAACGAGATGACCGAGATGTCCTCCGGGACGGTCAGCCCCGCCTCGCCGAGTGCCTGGTAGGCGCCGAAGGCCAGCCGGTCGTTCATGCAGATGATCGCGCTGGGTCGCCTCGGCTTGCTCAGCAGGCCACGCATGGCCGCGTACCCGTGCTCGGGCAACCACTCGGTGCAGAAACACTCGGCCAGGAGGCCGACCTCTGCCTCGTCCAGCGTCTGCCGGATGCCGTGCAGGCGGGCGCGGGCGGCGAGCGAGACCTCCGGGTCGTCCTCCTTGAGTCGGTTGCGGCCGATGAGCGCGATCGCGTCGCGGTGGCCAAGCTCCAGCAGGGCGGTGGCGACGGAGCGGCCGGCCCCCTCGTCGTCGGGGACCACGCTGGGCAGACCGTCGGGGCTGGTGGCGTTGAGCAGCACCACCGGGCCGCCGAGGATGGCCGCGGGCACCGTCAGCCGTCGAGTCGCCATCGCCGCGTAGATCACCCCGTCGACCTGCCGGTCCAGGACGGCCTCGATGGCGTACTGCTCGAAGGTGGCGTCGCCCTGCGTCTCGGTGATGAGCAGGACGTGGTCCCGTTCACGGGCCGCGTCGAGGGCGCCGCGGATGAGGTCGCCGGCGAACCGGGTGGTGGCCACGATGTCGGAGACGAACGCGATGGTGGCCGTCTTGCGGGTGCGCAGGCTGCGCGCGGCGAGGTTGGGCCGGTAGCCGAGTTCCTCGGCGGCGGCGAACACCCGCTGGTGTGCCTCGGCCGAGAGTCGGGTGCCCTCCCTGCCGTTGAGCACCATCGACGCGGCGGTCTTGGACAAGCCGGCTTTCCGCGCGACGTCGGCGAGTGTTGCTCTGTTGCGGCCCATCAGTCCTCCGAATCAGGCGCGGTGCCACAGGCGCCGCTCCCGCCCATCATGATGCGTCGCCGCCCGGGATCGAGCGCCGGTCACGTCGGCGTGGTGTGAACCCGACGTTTCCGCACCGTTGCCAAGTTGTCCTTGACAGCTTCCCGTGCCGCGCGCATGCTCTGCTAAATCAGTTTAGCGACCACTTCTGGTGCATCCAGAGGCGCCTTCGGTGGCCGTGCCGGGTTCTTTTCCGCTGACGGTACGGGTGCTGCGCCCGGGCGACAGGTCACGGCGTACGTGTCGTGGCGGCCACCCGGTCGCGGTGGTCCCGGTGGAGCCGTCGCGCGGCCATGGGCCGCGGGACGCGTGGAGATGTCAAGGAGTCATGAGATGGCAGAATTGCTGACAAAGTTTCCGCGACGGAGAACGGTGCTCCTCGCGTCGCTGCTGGCGGTCGGGATGACCGCGACGGCCTGCAGCGCGCCGGGCGAGGACCGGTCGTCGACCCAGAAGTCCGACGCCGCCGTCAAGACGGAGCTGGGCACCGACCCGATCACCCTGGAGATGTACGCGGAGACCGGCTTCCCGCTGGCCAAGGCGTTGGCCGACGAGTTCTCCAAGCAGCACTCGAACGTCAAGTTCAACATCCGCGAGGACCAGTTCACGGTGATCGTGGAGAACGCGCCCCGGGTGATGGCCTCGGACAACTCGCCCGACATCATCCGGCTCCCGACCATGGTCGACCTGGTCAAGGACGACCTGCTCAAGAACCTCGACCCGTACTTCACCGCGTACGGCTGGGACAAGTTCCCCGCCTCGCAGCTCATGCAGCTGCGCGTCGGCGAGAACACCCGGGGCACCGGCTCGCTGTACGGGATGGGGCTCGGCTACAGCGTCACCGGCGTCTTCTACAACAAGAAGCTGGCCAGCCAGATCGGCATGACCCAGCCACCGGCCACTGTCGCCGAGTTCGAGGAGCTGCTGGCCAAGGCGAAGACCGGCGGGGTCCAGCCGATCATGCAGTTCAACAAGAACACCGCTGGCATCAACTTCCCGCACCAGGCGCTACAGAACCAGTTCGGCGACCCGACCCAGGTCGCCGACTGGATCTTCCAGAAGCCGGGGGCCACGTTCGACACCCCGGCCGCCCTGAAGGCCACCCAGACCATCCAGAAGTGGGCCCAGGCCGGCTACTTCACCAAGGACGCCAACGCCCTGGACTACGCGGGAATGGTGGGGGAGTTCCAGAAGGGCAACGGCCTGTTCATGTTCAACGGCGACTGGGAGTCGGCCAACCTCGACAAGTCGATGCCCGGCAACGTGGGCTTCTTCCTCTTCCCCACCGAGTCTCCCGGTGGAAAGCACGTGGCGATGTCCGCTCCCAACACCTTCGGCGTCTCCGCCAAGGCCAAGAACCCGGACGCCGCCGCGTACTTCCTGAACTGGGTGCACACCAACGCCAAGGCCCGCGAGATCTCGGTGACCGTCGGCGGTTCCAGCCCCGGCGGCCCGAGTGACCTGCCGGTGCCGAGCGCCGCCCCGAACACGGTGCTGGCCGAGACCCTCAAGGCGTCGCAGCAGCTCGGCACCGAGAACGGCGCTGTGGACTTCACAGCGAACGCGACCGGCGGCATCTTCGCCGCCGCGATCACGCCCGAGATGCAGAAGCTGATCGCCGGTCAGCAGACGCCCGAGGGGTACGTGAAGGCGGTCCAGGCCGAGTATCAGAAGGAACTGTCCCGATGACGTCTGCCCTCGGCAGCGCACCAACCGGGCGCGACGATCGTCGCGCCCGCCCCACCCCGACGCGGGCCCACCCATTCCCGTGGGCCCGCGCGGCCGGGACCGGCTGGTTGTACGTTCTGCCCGCCCTGGTGATGTACGCGGTGTTCGTCCTGCGCCCGCTCGTCCTGACGCTCCAGTACTCGCTCTACGACTGGAACGGCATCGGGGTGGCCCGCTGGGTGGGCCTGGACAACTACCTGACCGTCTTCACCGACAGCGACCTGCTGAAAATCATCGGCAACGCGATGGTCCTGATCGTCTTCTTCAGCTTCATCCCCGTCGCGCTCGGGCTGTTGGTGGCGAGCATGGTTCGCCGGATCACCACCGGCGCGTTCGGCACCGTCGTCCGGACCATCCTGTTCCTGCCGCAGGTCATCCCCCTGGTGGCGGCGGGCATCGCGTGGAGCTGGCTGCTCTCGTCGAACGGTCTGGTCAACCAGGCGCTGCGCGCGGTCGGGCTGGGTGGCGTCGCCCGTGCCTGGCTCGGCGACTTCGACACGGCGCTGCCCGCCGTCGGCGTCATCGGGGCCTGGGTCCTGCTCGGCCTCTGCACGATCCTGCTGGTCACCGGCATGAGCAAGATCGATCCGGCGCTGTACGAGGCCGCCCGCCTCGACGGTGCCGGTCCGGTACGCGAGTTCCTCGCCGTGACCCTGCCCAGCCTGCGCCAGGAGATCGGCGTCTGCCTCACCGTGACGATCATCGCGGCGCTGGCGAGCTTCGACATCGTCTACATCTCGACCAGCGGCGGCCCCGGCCTCCAGACCACAGTGCCGGGCCTGGAGATCTACCGGCTGGCCTTCTCGCAGCGGCAGGTGGGGCTCGCCTCGGCGCTCGCTGTCGTACTCATGCTGCTGGTGCTGGCGTGTGTGCTGCCGATCCAGCGCCTGAGTCGAGGGGAGAAGCCGTGAACCTGAGCCGACGCGAGCAGTTGACCGGACGGGTCTTCCTGATCGCCCTGATCGTCGTCACCCTGCTGCCGTTCGTGAGCATGCTCTCGGCGGCGTTGCAGCCCCGGGGCACAGTGCCCAGCGGCCTCGAGTGGCCGTCGGACCCGCAGTGGGGGAACTTCGCCGACGCCTTCACCGCCGCGAACATGGGGGCCCTGCTCCGCTCCAGCCTGCTCATCGTGGCCGGTGTCGTACCGGTGTCGGTGCTCATCGCGACCATGGCCGGCTTCGGGCTCGGTCAGCTGCGGGTGCCCGGTGGCCGAATCGTCTTCGGCCTCTTCCTGCTGGGTCTGACCCTGCCGTTCGAGGCAGTGGTCACGCCGCTCTACTACCAGATGCAGGACCTCGGCCTGCTCAACACCCGCTGGGCAATCATCCTGCCGCTGATCGGGCTGTACATGCCGTTCGCGGTGTTCTGGATGCGGGCGCACTTCACCAACGTGCCGGTCGAGTTGTCCGAGGCGGCCCGGGTGGACGGCAGCAGCACGTGGCAGTTGTTCTGGCGGGTCCAGGTGCCGCTCGCCCGGCCGGCGATCGCCTCGCTGACGATCCTGATGTTCCTCTGGACGTGGAACCAGTTCCTGCTCGCCATCGTCCTCGTGGACGACGCCACCAAACGCACGATGGCCGGGGCGCTCGGCGCGTTCCAGGGCCAGTGGGGCACCGACCTGGTGCTGCTGTGCGCCGGGTCGCTGCTGATCCTCACCCCGACCCTCATCGTGTTCCTGATCTTCCAGCGACAGTTCATCAAGGCCCTGATCCAGGGGTCAGTGAAGGGGTAGGCAGTGGTCACACAGCCGCAGATCCACGGCGACGTCGACGATCGCTTCGGACGCGTCGCCGACGTCTTCCGCGACAACTTCACAGCCCGGGGCGAGGTCGGCGCCGCGGTCACCGTCTACGTGCGGGGCCGCAAGGTCGTCGACCTGTACGGCGGGGTGGCCGACACCCGTACCGGGCGGCAGTGGGACGCGCACACGCCGGTCGTCGTCTTCTCCTGCACCAAGGGGATCCTGGCGATCTGCGCCTACCTGCTGGCCCAGCAGGGCCGGCTCGACCTCGACGCTCCCGTGACGCGCTACTGGCCGGAGTTCGGACAGCACGGCAAGGCGCACATCCCGGTGCGCTGGCTGCTCACGCACCAGGCCGGTCTGCCCGCGGTGGACCGACCGTTGACCCTCGACGAGGTCCTGGCCTGGGATCCGGTCATCAAGGCGATCGAGGCGCAGGCCCCGCTGTGGGAGCCGGGCACGGCGCACGGCTACCACTCGATGACCTACGGCTGGCTGGTCGGAGAGGTGGTCCGCCGCATCACCGGCCAACTACCCGGCGCGTTCTTCGCCGACACCGTCGCGGGCCCGCTCGGCCTGCACACCTGGCTGGGGCTCCCCGCCGCCGAGAGCGACACCGTCGCCTGGGGCCTGGCCCCGCCCCCGGACCCTGATCCGTTCGTGGACCCGGTCGCCGAACGGGGCATCACCATGGGGGGCGCCTTCGCCTTCCCCGCCGACGCCGACGGCCTGGTCAGCTTCAACGACGACGCCATCCGGGCCGCCGGTGTGCCCGGCGCGGGCGCGGTGAGCACCGCCGAGGGCCTCGCGCGCCTCTATGCGGCCTGTGTGTCGGATCTTCGGGGTGGACCGCTGCTCACGGCGGCGTCGGTGGACGACGCGGTAGTGGTCCGCTCGCGTGGTCAGCAGCGGCACGGGCCGCCGGACACCGGGCAGCGCTGGGGCACCGGCTTCCTGCTGCACTCGCCACCGGCCCGGCCCCTGCTGGGTGAGCGCAGCTTCGGCCATGACGGCGCGGGCGGGAACCTGGCCTTCGCCGACGCCGAGCATCAGGTGGGCTTCGGCTACGTGGTCAACCAGATGCGCGGGATGGGCGACGAGCGCGCCAATCTGCTCACCGCCGCCGTCCGCACCTGCCTCGACGACTGAGGCGTCCGGGCCGAACGCGACCTCGGTGACCATGAAGTTATTGCCCTCGATGCCGGCGTGTCGGCGCAACAACTTCATGGTCACCGGGGTTCGACCTGGGAGCGTGGTGTCCACTGAGGATGGTGGGAGGTGTTACGGGGATACTTCGGGCGCGTTTCATCGATAGCCTTGACAGGTGTTGTTAGCGATAACACGATGGCCTTCACGCCGCTCTCGCGTTTGGAGCTCGCCTTGGTCGTGTCGGTCCGCTCGCGTGTCCTGAACATTGCCCGCGCATCCGCTGTGAACAGCCTGAACGCCGCCGCTCGCCACGCCACCACCACGTTGACCCGCCTGGCGTCCACAGTGCTCCCGGATCGCCTCCGTTCACTGTGTGCGCTCGCATCGGCGGCCGTTCTGGTCGGTGCGGGCCTGGTGGCCACCCCCGCCGCCGCGCACGCCGCCGACGGATGGTCGCCCCGATCGTCGTACACCTCGACCGACACCGGCGCCGGCACCTACTCGGTGCCGCTGCTCAACGCCGACGTGCCGGACATCAGCGTCGAACGGGTGCCGGCCGCCGAGAACGACGAGGGCCGCGACCTCTACTACATGATCAGCACGACCATGCACCTGAGCCCGGGCGCGCCGATCATGAAGTCGTACGACCTCGTCAACTGGGAGATCGTCAACTACGTCTTCGACCGGGCGAGCATCGGCGACTCCTTCTCACTGCGCAACGGCCAGAACTCGTACGGCCAGGGCCAGTGGGCGTCGTCGCTGCGCTACCACGACGGCACGTTCTACGCCGTCTTCAACACCAACAACCTCAGCGGGGCGTACCTCTACCGCACCGATGACATCGAGAACGGCCCGTGGCAGCGCACCGCCCTCGGCCGTGGCCTGCACGACCCGTCGCTCTTCTTCGACGTCGACGGCACGCCGTACATCTTCTACGGCTCCGGTGGCACCAGCGCCGTACGCCTCAACGCCGACCTGACCGCCATCGCGCAGGACTACCCGAACATCTTCACCGCGAACAACTACGCCGGTCAGCCGTTCATCGGCGGTCTGTTCGAGGGCGCGCAGGTCTACCACATCGACGGCTGGTACTACGCCGTCATCATCACCTGGCCGTCCGGGCAGGGGCGCCAGGTGGTGATGTTCCGGTCGAAGGACCTGCTCGGGCGCTACACCTCGGCCGGCGGGGTCAACACCTACGAGGCGCGCGGAGTGCTCAACTCCAACGGCTTCGCGCAGGGCAGCCTGGTGCCGATCAGCCGCGCGGGCGGCGGGACCGACTGGCACGGCATGTTCTTCCGGGACACGTTCCCGATCGGCCGGATCCCGGCGCTCATCCCCGCCACCTGGCAGAACGGGTGGCCGACCTTCGGCACCAACGGGGTCGTGCCGGTCAACGGCCTCTTCGACAAGCCCATCCGGCTCAGCCCGGCCGAGGAACTGTTCGAGCGGCAGAAGAGCATCGTCGCCTCGGACGACTTCGCCAACGACGGGCCGCACAAGGCGTACCAGGACGAGCAGTGGACGGTCCCCGCGCCGCTCGACCCGGCGGAGATCGCCCCCAACGGGTCGCGGCTGGACCTGGCCTGGGAGTGGAACCACGCCCCGGACAACCGGTACTGGTCACTCACCGACCGCGACGGCTGGCTGCGGTTGACGGCCGGCACTGTGGTCACCGGCCAGTACGTCTACACGAAGCTGTCCAACCGGGCCGAGCTGGCGTGGTTCGAGGAAGCCCGCAACACGCTCTCGCAACGGACGTTCGGGCCACGGCAGTCGGTCCAGACCCGGATGGACGTCTCCGGGCTGAAGAACGGCGACGTCGCGGGCCTGGCCGCCTACAACCGCGGATTCTCGTACGTGGCGGTCAAGCGCGTCGGTGACGTCAACACCCTCGGCGTGGTGAACCGGTCGCAGCCGTTCGCTGTCGACCTCGACCAGTCGACGCTGGAGAACTTCGTCGCCGGCACGACTGTGTCGCTGGGCGACGCGACCGAGGTGCACGTGAAGGCGGACCTCGACTTCTCCTCGCCGGTCGGCCAACTGTGGACGACGTTCTACTACAGCCTGGACGGGGTCCAGTGGACCCGGCTGGGCAACCGCGTGGGCCCGCAGGCGCTCGACGGAAGCCTCGCCCACTTCATGGGGCACCGGGTGGGCCTGTTCAACTACGCGACCCAGGAGACCGGCGGCCACGTCGACTTCGACGACTACCTGCTCAGCGACGTGCTGACCGCGCAGGCCCGGCCACTGGACACCACCGCCCTCGACGCGGCCGTCGCCCACGCGCAGACGCTCGACGCGCGGCACTACCCGGCCGACGCCTGGGCCGCGACACAGTCCGCGCTGGCGGCGGCGACGGCGGCACGGGCCGGCCAGTTCGGCACCCAGAACGAGATCGACGCACCGGAGCGGGCACTCAGCTACCAACTGGCCCGACTCGGAGTCCTGGCGGCGCTGCCCGTGACGGCCACCGCCCAGGCGCGCTGCCTGAACGGCAAGACGTACCTGGCGGTGCAGGCGCGCAACGACTCGGACGAGCCGGTCGACATCACCGTCGAGACCCCGTACGGAAACCGGTCGTTCGCCGCCGTCGCGCCGGGGGCGAACGTCTACCAGTCGTTCAACACCCGCGCGTCGTCGGTGCCGGCCGGCTCGGCGACGCTGCGGGCCACCGGTGCGGTCGCCGGCCGGGACGTGACCACCGTCCACGCCGCCCAGCACCCCGCCAACGCCTGCGGCGGATAACCCCACCACGGGCCCTCGGCCCACCGACCAGCACCACCGGCTACCGGACGTGCGGCGCGGAACAGCGGACCTGTCCCGCGCCGCCGGCCACTGTCGGACCGGCGGCGGCAGTCGGCCCCTGATGTCCGGACCACCCACCGAAAGCGCACCCACCAATCCCCCGTACACCGATGACCGCACGTCAGAGATGAAGGAGGATGTCTCGTGGAACAACGAATGCGACGGGCGACCCGAGGACGGGTCGCAGCGCTCGCGACGGTCGGCCTGATGCTGACCACGGGGTTCGTCGCCCCGGCGGCGCCGGTCCAGGCCGCCGACACGAACCTCGTCGTCAACGGCGGGTTCGAGGACGGCCTGACCAACTGGTTCGTCAACAACGGAAACGCCTCCGACGGCGCCCAGTTGTCGGCCACGTCGGACGCCCACTCCGGCGCGAGCGCGGCGCTCGTCACCAGCCGGACGACCACCGGGTCCGGCCCGATGCAGGACCTCAGCGGCAAGGTGCAGGCCGGCCAGGCCTACACCCTCACGGCCCGCATCAAGTACGAGAACGAGAGCGGACCGGCGACGAAGCAATTCTTCGCCACCATGCACTACGGCGGCGGCACCTACACCAACCTCGTCAGTGTGACGGCGACGAAGGGCGTGTGGGCACAGTTCAACGGCACGTTCACGATCCCGACGACGCAGAGCGTGTCGACGGCGCGCCTGTTCTTCGAGACCCCCTGGACGAGCACGCCCTCCACCGACCCGGCTCTGCACCTGATGGACTTCAAGCTCGACGACGTGTCGGTGATCGGCGCCGCACCGCCCGCGCCCGCGTCGAAGACCATCGAGGTCGTCGGCAAGCTGCCCGAGGAACACAACCCGTTGATCGGGCACAAGTTCGGCGCTGACGGTTTCGGCCTCGTGCACGACGGCCGGGTCTACATGTACATGACCAACGACACCCAGGGCTACGCCCCTAACCCGAGCACTGGCGTCTCGCCGGGGATCAACTACGGCGACATCAACCAGATCACGGTGATCTCCTCGGAGGACCTCGTCAACTGGACGGACCACGGTGAGATCCAGGTCGCCGGCCCCAACGGGGTGGCCCCGTTCACCGCCAACTCGTGGGCTCCGGGCATCACCAAGAAGGTGGTGAACGGAGTGGAGAAGTTCTTCCTCTACTACGCCAACGGTGGCGGCTCCAGCAACGTGATCACGGGTGCGTCGCCGCTCGGCCCGTGGACCAGCGAGCGCACCAGCACGCTGATCGACGGCCGTACCCCCGGGGCCGAGGCCGTCGCGTGGAAGTTCGACCCGGCCCCGTTCGTCGACGACGACGGCCAGCCGTACCTCTACTTCGGTGGTGGTCCCGCGTCGACGAGCATGCCGCCGGCCGAGCGCTTCAACAACCCGAAGAACATCCGGTCGATCGAACTCGGCGACGACATGGTCTCGACCGAGGGAACGGCCGCGGTGGTCGACGCCCCGGTCGCCTTCGAGGCGGGCCATGTCTTCAAGCGCCAGGGCAAGTACTACTTCTCGTACTCCTCGCACTTCGGCGGGAACGACTTCGGTGGCAGCCAGCAGCCGCTCCCCGGTTACCCCGGGGGTGGCCAGATCGGCTACATGATCTCCGACGGGCCGATGTCGTGGCCGAAGGAGACCTACGCCGGTGTGCTCTTCCCGAACCAGTCGCAGTTCTTCGGGGCCGGCACCGGTGGCAACAACCACCAGTCGGTGTTCGAGTTCGGGGGCAAGTACTACTTCACGTACCACGCCCCGACGCTGAACAAGCGCATCAACGGCAACACCACCCAGGGGTACCGCAGCCCGCACATCCAGGAGCTGACCTTCAACCCGGACGGCACCATCCAGCAGGTCGTCGGTACCTACGCCGGCGTGGACCAGGTCAGCGACTTCGACCCGTACCGCGTCTTCGAGGCCGAGACCTTCGGCTGGAGCAAGGGCGTCGCGACCACGAAGGTCGACGGCAGCTCCGCCCAGTTCGGTGGCGCGGCACCCAACCTCGTGGTCCGCGACATCGACGACGGGGACTGGACGGCGCTGTCCTCGGTGAACTTCGGGGACAACGGCGCGCAGAGCCTGACGGCGCGGGTGCGTGCGCTGGCCGCCGGCGGGCAGATCCAGGTACGGCTGGACGACGTCAACGGTCCCGTCGTCGGCACGGCCACGGTGGACAGCCCGGTCGGACAGTGGGCGGAGGTGGCCGCCGAGCTTGACGGCGTCACTGGCGTGCACGACGTCTACTTCACCTACACCGGCCCGGCCGGCGTCGACCTCTTCGAGATCGACAACTGGGCCTTCGCGGCGGCAAGCCTCGACCTGCCCGTCACACTCACCGCGTCCGCGCGGTGCGTGGGCGGCAAGGCGTACGTGGCCGTGCAGGCGCGCAACGACCACGACACGCCGGTGGGCATCACCCTCGAGACGCCGTACGGCGAGCGGTCGTTCACTGCCGTCGCGCCGGGCGCGAACGCCTACCAGTCCTTCAACACCCGTCAGGTGTCGGTGCCGGCGGGTTCGGCGACGGTCCGGGTGACCGGGGCGATCGGCGGACACGACGTGACGACCGTCCGCACCGTGCAACACCCCGCCGGCACCTGCGGCGGATAACCCCCAAGGCGGAGAACGGAGATCACATGAACACATACAAACGGCGGCAGACACTCGCGGCCGGCGTCGTCGGCGCCGTGCTGACCGGGGCGGCGGTGCTGCCGGCGCCCGCACTGGCCGAGCCCGGTGACGACGCCAGCGTGCGGGTCACCGTCGACATCGACGAGATCAGGGAACCGGGCGTGCTCGCCCTGTCGATCGCCGGCGACGCCGTCGCGCTGTCCGAGGACGGCTCGACCCTGCTGGTTCGCCAGTTCGTCGGCACGCTGCCGACGGTGACGGTGACCGACACCCGCGTCGCCGACGAGGTGCCCGACGGCGCCAACTGGGCGGTGCTCGGCAGCGCGACCGACTTCGCGGGCGCCGCCGGCCAGGCGTCGATCACCGCCGACCACTTCGGTTGGAAGCCGCGCCTGCTCGACGGCGGGGAGACCGGCCTGGTCACCGAGGGTGAGGAGGTGGTGACCAGCCTGGACGAGGAGACCCAGCCGGGCAACAATGTCGGCCTCGTCGACCAGGAGCTGTTGGTCTCGGCCTTCGACTCCGAGGCCGTCGCCAGCGACTCGTACTCGGTGAACGCCGACCTCTACCTGCGGACCCCCGCGGAGGTCGCCGCCGGCGAGTACAGCTCCACGCTCACGCTCTCACTGTTCGAGTAGTCGCCTGGGCGGGGGCCCGGATCGGGCCCCCGCCCAGCCCCGTGCCGAAGGGCCGTCTCATGACCGTCACCCCGCTGCGCCGCGCGTTCGTCGTCCTCGCCGTCGCGTCCCTCGCGGTTGCGCCCGCGCCGAGCGCGGCGGCGGCGGAACCGGACCCGAAGGCCCTGACCTGGACGGTCCAACCGGCCACCGCGACTGGGCCGGACCAACGCCGATGGATCAACGCCAGCCTCGACCCGGGGCAGACGGTGACCGAACACCTGGCGGTGCGGAACTTCAGCCGCACCGCCGTCGCCTTCTCCCTGAAGGCCGCCGACGGCTACCTCACCGACAAGGGTCGCTTCAACATGCTGTCGTCCGACCGTCCCTCCGTCGACGGCGGCACCTGGATCGACGTGCAGGAGAAGGTCACCGTCGGCCCCAACGAGACACGGGTGGTGCCGTTCACGATCACGGTGCCCCAGGGCGCCACACCGGGCGACCACCCGGCCGGCATCGCCGCGACAGTCACCAGCACCGGCGGCACGGTAAACGTCGAGAGCCGCGTCGGCTTCCGGGTGATGCTTCGGGTGAACGGCTCCGCGCAGGCCGCCCTGGCTGTCCGGGGCCTCGGCGCGACGTACTCCCCGTCGTGGAACCCCTTCGCCGGTGGCACGGTGCGGGTCCGCTACACGGTCGAGAACGACGGGAACGTCTGGGTCAGCGGAACGAGTCGGGTGGCGATGTCCGACCTCCTGGGCCGGAGCAGCCACGACGCCACCAGCGCCGTCGAGGAGTTGCTGCCCGGCGGCGCTCGGACGGTGCAGACCCGGGCCGACGGCGTCTGGGCCCTGGTGCGCCTCCGCACGACAGTCAGCACCTCGCCCACGTTGCTCGGCGACGGCCAGGCCGGGGTCGACCTCCGACCGGCCTCCGCGACCGTCACCACCTGGGTCGTACCGTGGGCGCAGCTCGCACTGTTGGGTCTGCTCGCCGGCCTGTTCCTGGGGCTGCGGGCGGCGGCCCGGCACCGGCGGCGTCGGTTGGCCGGGCTGCTGGCCCGCGCGAGGCAGGAGGGCCGGCAGGAGGGGCAGGAGTCCGTGCTCGTCGGGGGCGCGCCCGGTGCTGCCGAGTCCGACGCGGGCGACGCCCGCCGGTGACCTGTCGGCGCGAGCGAATCGCGCCGGCGGATCGTGGCGAGGCGTCGCCCGGTCCGCGGCCTCAGGGCTTGGACTGGCTCAGCAGCCAGCGCAGGATGCTGGCGTCCTCGTAGGTCGGTCCGAACGCCGCGTGGTAGTCCGGCAACGAGAACGCGGCGTCGGCGTACTCGGTGTAGCGCACCAGGTTGGCGGCCTGGTCCGGCGTCTTGCCCCGGTCGGCGTACGCCTGCCGCAGCACCGCCGTGGAGTTGCGCGCGCCCGAGACGTTGAGCAGGTGGTCGTGCTCGCCGTGCGTGATCCACACCGGCACCTCGGCCGCCGCGATGGCGGTGGCCTGGGTGGCGTTGACCGGGAAGCCACCGGTCACCAACCCGCCGGCGAACAGGTCGGGACGCTTGGCGAACGCCTCCCAGAGCAGCTGGGAGCCGTACGACACTGTGGTCGCGTACACCCGACCGGTGTCCACCGCGAACTGGCCGACGAACTGGTCGAGCAGCTTGACCAGCAGGTCCGCCTCGGCGACCCCACCGACGCGCTGGTGCTGGGGCGCCAGGACGATGGCGTCCTCGGCGGTGCCGGTCCACCGCGGTTGGAGCCACGCGGTCGCCGGGATGTCGGCGGCGAGTTGGACGCCGAGGTTGTCACCGTCCCAGCCCATGCCGTGACCGGGCAGGACGACCATCAGTGGGTATTTGCGGCCCGGCTGGTAGTTCTTCGGCAGGTGATAGTGGTACGGCAGCACCATTCCGCCACTCAGGAACGAGCCGTAGGTGAACTCGTCGACCAGTTGGTTGACCGGCTTCTCGGTGACGGGACGGGATTCGCGCGGGGTGGCCCGGGCGAGCACCGGCCCCTTGCCGGCCCCGCGGCCGGGCTGGCCGTGCACGTCCTTGCGTTGCACGACCCGGGTCGGCAGCTCGGGGTTGACCTTCACCGTGCAGAGGAAGGTCGGGCACTTGGAGACGATGACCGTCGAGCCGCCGGTGTCGGCGGGGTCGAGTTCGACGATGACGTACCGGCCCGGCGCCGATCGGTGGTCGGCACGGGTGCCCGGTGTTGCGTTGGTGTAGGTGTGGGTGACGGTCCGGTCGGCGAGCTTCGGCAGGTCCTCGATGGGGTTGAAGCGGAAGTTGTAGATGGTGTCCGTCACCGAGAACGTCGCGGTGTCGAGGGTGCGCGGGTTGACAGTGGCCCCGTACTCGATCGCCACCGCGGAGACCTTCTGGCCGTAGGTGTAGACGGTGGTGATCGGGGTGATGCTGCGGATTCCGTCGGTGGCGCCCCGGCTGTCGCTCGCGCTGCCGTACGCCGCGCCGGAGGCGCCGGCCAGGACGAGGGTGGCGGCGAGTGGGATCAGTCCTCTTCGCAGTCTCATGCGGGTCCTTTCTCGGGGGTGGCGCGCTCAGTCAGCGATCCCGCACGGGGAGCGGCAGTGGGACGGGCCGGAGCGAGCCGGTCGCTAAACTGATTTAGCAGAGCATCGATGGCCGGCCCGGCGGTGTCAATACCGAGCACTGCAACAAACCTGCAAGCGCCAGCTATTGCCTTCAGGGAAACCGCTTTCCTACGATTGCGTTACATCGATGTTTCATATGACGGTCGGGCGAGCGATGGCACCGGGCGCACTCCGCTCGCACGACACAACCCTGCTTCTACCAGGGCGCGAGAGACCTCGATGAAATCTTCGCGATTGACTGTCGCCAATTTCTGAATGACGTCCGTCGGCGGGTGTGGTCGCGATGTCCATCGAGTTGAAGCCTGGAACGAGACGAATGCGAAGGTGAGGCGACATGAGACGACCAGTCGTGCTGCGACGCCAGGCGGTGCTGGCCGCGGTGGCCGTGGTGATCGCGGTCGGGGTGGCACTACCGACCCCGCAGGCCTCGGCGGCGGTCGGCAGCGCCACCGGCTACGCCACCCAGAACGGCGGGACCACCGGAGGCGCGGGCGGGCAGACGGTGCGGGCCACCACGGGCACGGCGATTCACGCCGCGCTGTGCGGTCGGACCAGCAGCAGCACCCCGATCACCATCGAGGTGACCGGGACCATCAATCACGGCAACACCAGCAAGGTGTCGGGGTCGAGCTGCAACACCGCCGCGGGCGTGATCGAGCTCAAGCAGATCAGCAACGTCACCATCATCGGGGTCGGCAGCGCCGTCTTCGACCAGCTCGGCATCCACATCCGCGACTCCAGCAACATCATCATCCAGAACGTGACAGTGCGGAACGTCAAGAAGTCGGGCTCGCCCACCTCCAACGGCGGGGACGCCATCGGCATGGAGAGCACGGTCCGCAACGTCTGGGTCGATCACGTCACCCTGGAGGCCTCGGGCGGAGAGTCCGAGGGGTACGACGGCCTCTTCGACATGAAGGACAACACCCAGTACGTGACGCTGTCCTACAGCGTCCTGCGCAACTCCGGTCGCGGCGGCCTCGTCGGGTCCAGCGAGAGCGACCTGTCGAACGGCTTCATCACGTACCACCACAACCTCTACGAGAACATCGACTCCCGCACGCCGCTGCTGCGCGGCGGGGTCGCCCACATCTACAACAACCACTACGTGAGCCTGCACGAGTCCGGGATCAACTCCCGGGCGGGGGCCAGGGCCAAGGTGGAGAACAACTACTTCCGCGACTCCAAGGACGTCCTGGGCACCTTCTACACCAACGAGCGCGGCTACTGGCAGGTCGCCGGCAACGTCTTCGACAACGTGACCTGGTCCAGCGCCGGCAGCGAGAACTACCCGGCTGGCCCCAACCCGACCTCCAACACCACTGTCAACATCCCGTATTCGTACAGCCTCGACGGGGCGAGCTGTGTGCCGGACATCGTCCGTCAGACGGTCGGTGCCAACACGGGCCTGAAGGTGTCCAACGGCAGTTGCTCGCCGCAGACCCCGCCGCCCACCACCCCGCCGCCGACCACGCCTCCGCCCACGACGCCGCCGCCGACCACGCCTCCGCCCACCGGCGGGACCAACCTCAGCCTCGGCGCCGGCGCCGACGGCTCCAGCAAGGCCAGCGGGACCAGCTACGGCAACGTGCGCGACGGCATCCTGAGCACCTACTGGTCGCCGGCCGGGTCGACCGGCACGATCTCGATCAAGTGGGGCTCCGCGACCCGGGTGTCCCGGGTGGTGATCCGCGAGCCGTCCGGCACCCAGGGCTCCATCGGGTCCTGGCAGCTGATCAACAACGACAACGGAGCCGTCCTGGCCTCCGGTAGCGGGGCGGGTTCGATCACCTTCTCGGCGACCGCGATGAGCAAGATCAACTTCAAGATCAACAGCTCCAGCGGTACGCCACGGGTCGGTGAGTTCGAGACGTACGCCAGTTAGGGCCTGGCTTGGCCGCCCGCTGTCAATCGCCGTCGGCGGGGCGGACGCGGTGCTAAGCGGTATACCTCAGAGGTATGAATATGCCTCTGAGGTATACCGCTCCTCGGCGGATCGACATGGGCCAGCCGAGCGCGTCCGTCACGAATCAGTGGACGGCAGCGTGTCCATGAAGGAGCTGACCGAGAAGACCGCTCGCCCGGGCCCGGCGGGGCCGTAGCCGGGCGGGCTGGACAGGCCATGGGCGTCCATGGTCGCTCGGTAGGCCTCCAGCAGACGGACGTGGTATTCGAGCGGCGCGCCCTGCGGGTTCGTCCGCCCCAGCGGCGTGGTGGGCTCCGGGCACCAGGTGGTGAACCGGGGCGTGATCCCCCGGGACATGAAGTAGTCAAGCCCCTCGGTGGTGGAAGCGATCGCCTCGTCGATGCTCGTGAAGCCGTGCGGGGCGGCCATCTCGACGCCCGCCACGAAGTTCGGGATCACGTTGCGCGGGCCGAACACCTCGGCGGAGTCGAGGATGCGCCGGTGCCACTCCTCCCGACCGACGTACCGCTCCTTGCCCGGGCAGTACAACTCGAACAGCCGCTTGTCCCACACCTCGTAGTTGGGGTGGTAGATGCGGATCCCGTAGTCGTGGAACCGCTGCACATCGGCTCGGGGCAGCGCCTGGGCCACGACCTTGCCGATCCACCGTCCCGGAAACCGCTCCTCGATCGCCTGCGCGTACTGCCCGTAGAAGTCGGCCTCGGCCAGCCCGTTGACCTGCGAGGTGATGCTGCCACCGGTCAGCGTGTACGCCCGCGACGCGCGGTCGACGTCGTGCCGATCGATGATCTCCAGGGCCTCGAGGACCTCGTCGACGGGCTTGACCCCGGTGTAGGGCCGGCCGGCCTGCTTGTGCTGCCGCCAGTTGTGGTTGATGTCGCAGTACTGGCACTCCTCCTTGGCGCCGAAGTACTGGCAGACCCGGAACGCGGTGAGGTAGATGAGATAGCCCCACTGGATCGTCGGGGCGACCTCCATCACCGACTTGCCGTTGGCGAGCGTGTGGCGGTAGTACGCCGGCATGGGGGGCAGCCCCACATCGGCGATCGGCCGTCCGTCCAGGAACAGGCGCAGTCGACCGTCGCTGTCGGTGCTGACGCGGTACGGCGAGCTGGGGTTGGTGCGGACCGACACGACGGTGCGACGCAGGTCGTACGGACCCCCGGTGAGCACGATCTCCTCCGGTGGTCGGCGCAGCGCGGCCGTCCCCAACTCCGGCAGCGTCCGGTGATCGAAGGAGAAGATGAAGTACGACTTCGGCTTGACGTCGCCGTGCTCGTTGTCGGTCAGCGCCGCGTCGTCGAAGGCGAGGCCGCCCCGCAGCAGGTCTTCCTTGAGGACCGCCTCCCGTGGCACGTGTGGAAAACGGCTCATCAAGTCTTCGACGAGGTCGGTTCGCGACTCCATGCGGTTCCTCCCGAACGTGGTACGCCGCACCGGGTGGCTCGCGCCACCCGGTGCCGGTTGATCAGCCCTGCTTGGTCTCCCAGAAGATCTTCGAGATCTCCTCGATCTTCCCGAGGAGCTGCTCGGCGACCGCCGGGTCCGCGGCGCCCTTCGCGCCGCCGGCACCCGCCAGCTTCGTCGCCTCGTTGAAGAGGCCGTGCAGCTGGGGGTACTTCTCGAAGTGCGGCTGCTTGAAGTAGTCGGTCCACAGCACCCAGAGGTGGTGCTTCACCAGCTCGGCGCGCTGCTCCTTGATGAGCAACGCGCGGGTGCGAAACTCCGGGTCGTCGCTGGCCTGGTACTTCTCGGAGATCGCCTTGATCGACTCGGCCTCGATGCGGGCCTGCGCCGGGTCGTAGACGCCACAGGGGAGGTCGCAGTGCGCGCTCGCGACCGTACCCGGGCGGAGAAGGCGGGACAGGTTCATCGGAATCCCTTCGACGGTAGTGCTCAGCTGACGTACGCAGGGCACGGCGGCCCTGACGTGATCATCTAGGGACGCTAGAACCTCAACCGCACTTCATGTCAAGGCCGGGTCGATCGCGAGCCCTGTTTCCGGACGAGCGTCAGCAGGGCGGCGTGCGTCCGCTCGTCCGCGGCCACGACGAGACCGTCCCCACCGGTGTGCAGCGGCTGACCGTCGAGCCCGGTGACCACGCAGCCGGCCGCCTCGCAGAGCGCGATTCCGGCCGCGAAGTGGACGCTGTTCCGCAGGTCGTGGCGGTCCGTCAGATAGGCGGCGCGGCGACCGGCGGCGACCCAGGCCACGGCGAGGCTGGTGGAGACCACCCGGGGCCGGAACTGTTCGAGGAAACCCTCGTCGGTGAGCATGCGGGCGGCCAGGAAGACGTCCCGGTTGGGAAAGGGCGGGTCGAGATTGAGGTCGACAAGCGTCGACTCGGCCGACGGTACGAGTCGCTCGTCCGTCCCCGCGCCCCGGACGTACGCGGCGGTGCCGTCGGTCCAGAACACCTCGGCGGCGAACGGGTCCGCCGAGGCCGCCACTGTGACGTCCGACCCGACCCGCAGGGCGACGTTGACCGAGGCCAGCATGGTCCGCGCGGCAAAGTTCAACGTTCCGCACAGCGGGTCGACCAGCCAGGTGCGCCCGTTGTCGCCGGTACCCGTGCGCCCGCTCTCCTCGGCGACCACGGCGTCCTCCGGCCGCGCCGCGCGCAGGACGTCGATGATGGCCCGCTCGGCCTCGACGTCGGCGGCGGTGGCGAAGTCACCGCCGGTCTTCATGACGCGCGTCAGTGCTGAGCCGTACCGGGAGCGGACGACTGCGGCTCCAGCTTCCGCCGCCTCGATGGCCAACGCCTGGTCTGTGATCGACATGCCCGAACCATAGGAGCCGTGGGCAATGTCGATGACAGCCCCGCACCCGGGCCGCGGGTAACCGGGCAGGTCAGTCCGACAGTTCGATGATCGGTAGTTGACTGACGACCGCCGTCATGATCATGGGAGCGTCGCCGTCACACTGGTTGACCGAGACCGCGACCCACCGACCCCCGGTCACCGTCGGCCCCCAGACGGTCAGGTCGCCGTAGCAGTCCAGGTCACAGAGCGACTGGAACAGCGCCGGCATGGGTTCACCGGCCTGATCCCGGAACAGCGGCACCCGCATGGAGACCGAGCGGTGCCCGCCCCACCTCTGGTCCAACTCCGCCACGACGAGGGCCAGGTTCGCCTCGGCGGCCTCTTCGGCCTGGTTCCACTCGGCACCGTACACACCCGTCAGGGCGTCGCTCTCCCAGAGCGGAACGATCCGAAAGCCCTCGCCTCGGCTGCCCGTCCACTCACCGGTGACCGGGTCCCCCTCGCTGACCGGCGTCCCGTCCGTGGGCAGGTGCGCGGCGAGCAGCGACTCGATGTCGGACACCGTCCGACCGGTGTCGAACACCTCGCCGGCCCGGCCGGTCATCGGGGGACTCGTCGTACCGCTGGCGGCCCATACCGCATCGTCCGCACCACCTGTCTCCGTCGGCTCCGGCCGTCGATCATCGCACCGTGAGCGAGCCAGCGAGGGGGCGGGCATCGGTCAGGAGACCGCCGTCCGCACCAGTTCGGTGATCTTCTTCTCCACGGCCGGGCTCCACTGCTGCAACGCGTACGCCACCGGCCAGAGATCCCCGTCGTCGAGGTTGGCCGAGTCCTGGAAGCCCACAGTCGAGTACCGGTAGTTGAACTTGCCGGAGTCCTGGAAGAAGACGACGATCTTGCCGTCCTCGTTCGCGTAGGCGGGCATCCCGTACCAGGTCTTCGGCATCAGGCTCGGGGCGGCGGCGGTCACCGTCACGTGCACCCGCTCGGCGAGCGCGCGGTCCTCCGGTTCCATCTGCGCGATCCGGTCGAGGACCGCTTGCAGCCCGTCCGCCTTCTTGGCGCCCTTCTTGCCCTCGGCGCGCAGCTCGTCGGCGCGCTCCTTCATCGCGGCCCGCTCCTCGGGGCTGAAGCCGTCGGACACGGTAGTGGTCTTCGCGGACATTCTCGGGCTCCCTCTCGTCGTCCAGGTCGGCATGCTGCCGTTCACCTGGGGAAAGGCTAGGCCGCCCGAAGTTCCCGGGGCTTCTCGATTCCTGATCGGTTCGAAGCCGTTCCGCAGGTGGCGGTCATCGTGCCCGTGATTTGCTGGTCAGCGTGATCGGTGGCTAGGTTGTCGACCGAAGCAGAACGACCGGTCTAGGGAGTCCCACCATGAACATCACCGCCGATCGGATGGCGGCGGCGTACTTCGACGCCTTCGAGACGCTGTGCAGGGTGACTCCGAAGGGCGGGTACGCCGAGCGGGGCACTGCCCGCGCGGGGGTGACGCAGGCCGGCGTCGCGACGCTCAACGCTGCCTACGACAGGTCCACCGAGCCCGACCTCGGGTCGCTCGACGAGATGGCGACCGAGGTCGGCAGGCAGGCCGCGCAGTGGTCGATCATCGTTCGGGGCGAGGCGGACGACCAGGTCGCTGACCTCGCGGCCCGGCACGGCCTCCTCGAACGCAGTGAGCTGCCCCTGCTGGCCTGCGCGTCGGACGACCTCACCTTCCGTGCCGGCTCGGCGGAGCGCCCCTCGGTGCGTCAGGTAGGCGCCGCCGAGAACGACCTCTACACCGACGCCCTCACCCGGAGCTTCGAGGTTCCCGAGGGCCTCTTCGGATCGCTGATGGGTGGTGCGGTGCTCGACGCCGACTCCATCACCGGCTACCTGGCCGAGGAGTCCGGCCAGCCCGTCGGCACCGGGCTCGGGATGCTGACCTCCGGGGTGGTCGGCGTGTTCAACATCGCGGTCGTTCCGTCCGCCCGGGGTCGTGGCCTGGGCCGGGTGATCACCGAAACGGTTCTGCGGGACGGCATCGCGGCCGGCGCGGACGCTGCCTACCTGCACACCAGCGTGATGGGTAGGCCGCTCTACGAGTCGATGGGCTTCACGCTCGTGGAGACCTGGACCATGTTCCACGCGCGGTGACGGACGATGTCGACCGGGCGGTGTCAGGTATGGGGGAGAGGGTCATGACCTTCAGCGAGAGCGTGCGCTCGGCGTTTCGCCGAGGCGAGACCGACGCCGTGGTGCGGATGAGCGAGGCCGAAATCGAGCGGGCCCAGGCGGCCGGTGACCTGGCGGGCGAGGTGGAGGCTCGGTACAGCCTCGCCCGGGTCGCCATTCGCGGCGGTGACCTGACGGGCGGAGAGGCGCGGGCCCGGGAGGCTCTCGCGGTGGCGCTGCGCTCCGGCGACCGGGCCCTGGAGGAACGACCGAGGCACGTGCTGGCCGGCGTCGCGAGGATGTCCGGTGACCTGCTCCGCGCTCGGGACCTGTACCGGGAGAGCATCGCGCTCAACGAGGCGCTCGGCCAACCCAAGACGGTCAACTCCGAATATCACAACCTCGCGTTCTGCGAGCTGGGGCTGGGCAACCTGGACGTGGCCCGAACGCTGTTCGCCGAGAACCGCCAGCGGGTGTTCCACAACGGTTGGACGGACTTCGTGCCGTACGTCTGCGTTGCCGGCGCCGCGCTCGCGACCGCCGAGGGGAACCACTCCCGCGCGGCGCGGATGATCGGTGTCGCGGACGCCGCGTTCGCGGCGCTCGGCCAGGTGCCGGACCCGGACGACGCCGCGGACCTCGCCCGGATGCGCGCCGCCGCGACCGAGGCGCTCGGCCCGACCGACTTCGACGAGCAGTACGCCGTTGGCCAGCACCTCGAACCGCGGGCGGCGTTCGGCGTCGCCTGACCCAAAGAGACTGTCGCCTCCCCGTTCGACAGCGGTCCTCCCGCGTTCGGGACGGGTCCGTACCGTTCCGAACACCCTGATGTCTTGTTGGCCGTGAATGGCGATGATTGGTTCGCCTCATGTCAGTCAAGAGAGCAACGCGCCCAGCTTTCATCGTGGCCCTGGCGGCCCTCTTCGTCCTGCTCGCCGGCGCGCCGGCGGCGGCGACCATCGCGACGCCGGCCGGCTGGCCGCCCGACGTCGTGGACTGCGTCGACGCACCGGCCCCCTCCGCCGGCTCGTCGTCGCCGGCCCAAGCCTGCTTCCGGGCCTACGGTGACCAGATCTGGGTCTACGACCGCGACACGCCCTACGCGGCCATCGGGATCTGGGAGAACCAGCTCTACTACGGCGGAACCTGGCACAACTACCGCAGCGGCGACTGCCAGAACCTCGAAGGCGAGGGTGAATGGGGAGTGTGCAACTACGACTTCTACGAGGACGGCACGACTCACCGCTACAACGATGAGGGCAGCCGCGTGCGGTTCCGGGCGTGTGGCGCCTGGGGCTGTTCGGGATGGTCGCCCTGGTGGCGTAACAACAACTAGTGCCGGAGGGCGATGACGATGATCGGGTCGGAGGGCCGCCTTCCGGATCCCTCCGACCCGATCGTCTCTGACCCCTGAGCGGCCGCAGGCGATGTCTACGACGCCGTGCGGGCAGCGGTGATGGTCCGTCCCCGCTCCGACTCTCCGAAGCGGTCGAGCATGGCGCGTACCTCGTCGGCGCTCACGTTGGCGCCGAACAACTCGCTGCCCGGTTCTAGTCGTACCCCCTCGGCCAGCGGGCCGGCCACGATCGGATCGAAGCCGAGCGCGTCCACCAGGGCCGCGATCTCGGTGAGGTCGGCGTTGTCGTCGCCGGCGATCGCGATGGCCTTGCGGCCGGTCGCCCCTGCCGGCCGGGCCTCGTCCTCCAGGTCGTGATAGCCCATGTGGTTGAACGCCTTCACGACGCGTGAGCCGGACAGGAACGCCTGGACGGTCTCGCTGGACGAGGTACGCGGGTTGGTGAGGTCGTCGCGGATGCCGTCGATCTCCCACCAGTAGTTCATGGCGTCGACGACGAGCTTGCCGCGCAGCGCCTCGGCGGGAACGCTGCGGTACTTGCCCAGGGGCAGGGCGAGGATGACGACGTCGGCGTCGGCCGCCGCGTCGACCGCCGTGGTGGCCTCGGCCCCCGGGGCGAGGACCTCGACGGTGAGGGCGATCTTCGTCGGGTCGCCGGAGCCGGCCACCCGTACCCGGTAGCCGGCGGCGACGGCGAGCCGGGCGAGCACCGTGCCCACCTTGCCGGCGCCGAGGATGCCGAGGGTCGCAGGCCGGCTCCGGTCGTTGTCGTTCATGTCGTCCTCTCGCTCGGGAAGTGCTGTTCAGGCCAGCAGTTCGCGGACCATGGGGATCACCTTCGAGCCGTAGAGTTCCACGGCGCGCATCCGGGCGCTGGCCGGTTGCGCTCCGGCCGAGTAGATGAGGTCGAACCGGCCGACACCGAGGCTGCGGATCGCACGGGCCATCCGGCGGGCCACCGTCTCCGGTGAGCCGATGTAGAGGGAGCCGTTCTCCACCTCGGAGTCGAACTCCTGACGGCGGATCGGGGGCCAGCCCCGCAGTTTGCCGATCCGGTCTCGCATGATCCGATAGTGCGGCCAGTAGATCTCCTTGGCCTGCTCGTCGGTGTCGGCGATGAAGCCCGGCGAGTGCATGCCGACCGGGTGCGCGGTCGTACCGAGCTGGTCGGCGGCCCGGCGGTACAGGTCGATGTAGGGCGCGAAGCGCTCGGGGGCCCCGCCGATGATGGCGAGCATGAGTGGCAGCCCGTACCGGGCGGTGCGGACGACCGACTGCGGCGAGCCACCCACGCCGACCCAGGTGTCCAGGTGACCCGATTCGGTCTTCGGGAACACGTCGGCGTTCTCCAGTGGGGCACGCAGGGTGCCGCTCCAGGTGACCGGCTTCTCGTCCAGCAACTTGACGAACAGTTCGATCTTCTCCTCGAACAGCGTGTCGTAGTCGCGCAGGTCGTAACCGAAGAGCGGGAACGACTCGGTGAACGAGCCGCGACCGAGGATGACCTCGGCTCGACCGTTCGACAGCGCGTCCACTGTGGCGAAGCGCTGGAACACCCGTACCGGGTCGTCCGAACTCAGCACGGTCACGCCGGAGGCCAACCGGATCCGCGAGGTGCGGGTGGCGATTCCGGCCAGCACCGTCTCCGGTGTGGAGACCGAGTACTCCGGCCGGTGGTGCTCGCCCAGCGCGATGACGTCGACCCCGAGTTGGTCGGCGAGGACTGCCTCGTCGACGACCTGCCGGATCGCCGCCGCGTGGGAGACGAGTTTGCCGGCGTCGTCCTGCGGTATGTCGCCGAACGTGTCCAGGCCGAACAGCAGATCAGACATGGTTGGGCTCCTTAGCCAGCAGCTCCCGGACCCGTGGCGCGACCTCACTGCCCAGCAGTTGGATGGTGCGCGCGCGTGCCTCGCGGGGCAGGTGCATGATGTCGTACTTCAGGTCGAAGCGGCTCAGTCGCAGGTCCCGAGCGACAGTGGCGATCTTCTGCGCCACTGTCTCGGGTGAACCGACGAAGAGCGCGCCGTGGTCGATTTCGGCCTCGTAGCGCGCGCGGTCCGGTTTGTAGAAGCCGCGTTCGGCGGCCAGGGCCGCCACGACCGGCTGCCAGTATCGCCACCACGTCTCCACCGCCTCCTCGTCGGTGTCTGCGACAAGGCCGAGTGAGTGCTGCCCGATTGGCTGCAGGGTATGCCCGAATTGTTCGAGCGCCCTGGTGTAGAGGTCGACGTGGCCGGCGAAGCGCTGGGGGCGCCCGCCGATGATCGCGAGCATGAGCGGAAGTCCGTGCCGGGCGGCGCGGATGACCGAGTTCGGGCTTCCCCCGACACCGATCCAGGTCGGGATGCCGCCCGGCTGCATCAGTGGGTGCAGCCGCTGCCCGGTCAGTGGGCTTCGTACAGTGCCGGACCAGGTGACCGGTTCGTCCTGCTGAAGTCGCAGGAAGAGGTCCAGCTTCTCCTCGAACAACCGCTCGTAGTCGGCCAGGTCGTACCCGAACAGCGGAAACGACTCGGTCGCGGATGCGCGCCCGAGGACGATCTGGGCGCGGCCGTCGGAGACGGCGTCGAGGGTGGAGAACTCGTGGTAGAGCCGTACCGGGTCGTTGGTGCTGAGCACTGTGACCGAGGTGCCGAGGCGAATTCGCTCGGTGGCCGTCGCGACCGCGGCCAGCAGCACCGGTGTCGCCGAGTCGTTGTGGCCCTCGCGGTAGTGCTCGCCGACGCTGAACACGTCGAGTCCGGCCGACTCGGCGAGCCGTGCCTCGTCCACGAGTAGCCGTACGGTCTCGGCGTCGCTCAGGACCCGGTCGCCGTCGGTGGCCACCTCCCCGAACGAGTTGAGCCCCAGCTCGAAGTCTGCAGCTGCCATGGTCTCCTCCTCGGTGCAATCCGCCGACGGCCTGCGGAAGCGGACCTACCGGTTGACGTGTCAATGATGCTAACTTGGCGATTGACACGTCAATTCCCGGGAGGGTGAGATGACGGAGACCACACCCGGCCGGCGGGGCGGACGCCAGCTCCCGACCGCCGACGAACTGCGGATCTGGCGGAACTTCATCGAGACGACGGCGGCGCTCGGCTCCCGGCTCGAGTCCCGCCTACAGGGCGACTCCTCGCTCTCGAGCGGGGACTACGCGGTGCTCCTCGCTCTCAGCGAGGCGGAGGGCGAGGCGATGCGGTCGTCCGAACTCGCCTCGCACATCGGGTGGGAGCGGAGCCGGCTCTCCCACCATCTCGGGCGGATGGAGCGGCGCGGCCTCATCCGCCGCCAGGAGTGCGCCACGGTTCCCCGCGGTGCGGAGGTGCTGCTCACGACGGCCGGCGCCGAGGCGTTCAGGGGAGCCACCTTTCCCCACCTGCGCGCCATCCGGGAGCTCTTCGTCGACGCCCTCACGCCGGAGCAGATCGTCGCTGCGGGCGAGATCGCCACGGCGCTGAAAGCGCGCCTCGACGATCCGCGTACGCAGTGACGCGCTGCCACGCTTTCCCGGCACCATCGCATCCGTAGCGGCGAGTGTTCGGGCGATTGCCGAGAGCTATGTTCGGGTGGTCCAATCCTCCAGAAAGCCGCCACTCCGCCAGCCCGGCGGGGAATGGCGACGGCTGCGCCGCCCGGAGGTACGTCCATGAGCGAGACCGCCACCGCAGAGGCCCACCGCTTCAATCCCGGCAAGCCCCACAGTGGGCGCACGGAGTCGGTGCTGCCGGAGTTGCGGGAGATGTGGTGGGAGACGGGGGTGCGGGCGCGCGCGGAGGCCGGCGTCTTCGCCGTCTTCGCGGAGCTGCCCAGGCTCGTCTGGACAGCCGTCGGGATCAGTTGGCGCGCGGACCGGCTCCGTACCGGTGTGGTGGCCGCGGCCACTGTCGGCGCGGGGGTGATGGCCGCCTTCGGCCTGTTGGCCACCCAGCGGGTGTTGGTGGAACTGTTCGCCGGCGGACCGACCGCGGACAAGGTGCGGGCGGCGCTGCCCGCGCTGGCCGTGCTGGCGGCGACGGTCGCGCTCCGCGCCGGGATGGGCATCGCCACCGGGTACGCGCAGAACGGCTTGACGCCTCGGGTGAGTCGTGAGGTGGAGCGGGGCCTGTTCGAGGTGTCCACAGCGGTCCGGTTGGAGGCGTTCGACGCCGACGCGTTCGCCGATGACATGGAACGCGCCTCCCGAGGCACCGAATCGACGATCGGGCTGGTGCAGGCGTCGATGAACCTGCTCGCCGGGCTGGCCGGGCTGCTCGCCGTGGCGGCCGCCGTCGTCATCATCCATCCGCTGCTGTTGCTGGCGCTGCTGGTCGCCACGGTGCCCAACGCGTGGGCGTCGTTGCGGGCCGGGCATCTGCGCTACCAGACGTACAACGCCGGGTCGGTGCGCCGACGTCGACTGTGGCTGCTGCACAAGCTGATGGCCGAACGTGCCTCGGCCCCGGAGTTGCGCTCCTACGGGCTGCGCCGGTTCCTGCTCGACCAGTACGACAGGGTGATGCAGGTGGAGACCGACATCCAACTCGCCCTCGCCCGGCGGGTCACCACTACCACCACTGTCGGAGCCATTGTCGGCGGTCTGGCGACCGGCACCGTCTACGCCCTGCTCGGCCTGCTGCTCCTCGACGGGCAGATCCCGCTCGCCGCCGCGGCGACCTGCGTCATCGCCGTGCAGTCCGCGCAGCGGTCCCTGGCCATCGCCACCTTCCAGGTCGACCACGTCTACACCGAGGGGCAGCACTTCGGCGACTACACCGGTTTCATGACCCGCGCTGACGCCTACCTACCGACCAGCACCGGACCCGTTGCCGAGGCCGCTCCTGATCGGCTGCGGGAGTTGACAGTCAACGAGGTGAGCCTGCGTTACCCCGATCGGGACGACTCCGCAGTCGACGGCGTCACGTTGACGATCACCGCCGGGCAGACTGTCGCGTTCGTCGGGGAGAACGGCTCGGGCAAGACGACCCTCGCCGCGATGATCGCCGGCCTTCGCGCCCCCACCGAGGGCAGCATCGAGTGGAACGGCCGCCCGTTGTCGGACTGGAACGTCGGCGGGCTGCGTGCCCGGATCGCGGTGGTGACGCAGGAATACCACAAGTGGCCGTTCACCGCGGCCACGAACATCGCCATCGGCGACGTCGACAGCGAGGCCCAGCAGGATCGCATCGAGGCCGCCGCCGGCCGCGCCGTCGCCCACGACATGATCAACGAACTTCCGCACGGGTACGAGACACTGCTCGACCGGACCTTCGCGCGAGGCCAGGACCTCTCCGGTGGGCAGTGGCAGCGCATCACCGCGGCTCGCGGGTTTCTGCGCGACGCCGAACTGCTGATCATGGATGAGCCGTCCTCGGCGCTCGACCCCCGCGCCGAGGACGCCCTGTTCCAGACCATCCGGGACCGGCGAGGTCGCGCCACCACGATCCTCATCACGCACCGGCTCGCGAACGTCCGGCACGCCGACCGGATCTTCGTCCTGCACCACGGCCGGCTCGTCGAGGCCGGCACACACGCCGACCTCGTCGCCACCGGCGGCCGGTACGCCGAACTGTTCGCCCTCCAGGCCGCCGGCTACGACGCGAACCTGGCCGAGGGCAACCAGCACACCTGAACGGTCCAGTCGGACCTTCTCCCGCTGGATCGCGGGAGGCTAGGCTTCGGTCCATGTCGGGGTGGCGGGGCCGGACGGCGGACGTGGCCCTGGTGCCCGCCGTGGGTCTGGTCGCTGTCATGGGCCTGGTGGTCCAGTCGCGCGGCATCGACACCGCCGCCGAATGGGCGGCGCTGCTGGCGGTGCTGCTCTCGACCGGCGCGCTGTACGTCCGCCGGCGTCACCCGGTGCCGGTGGGCGTCGTGGCGCTGGCTGCCATCGGCGCGTACGGGGCGTTGCTGCACCGGCCCGGCCCGATCATGTTGGTCTTCGTCGTGGCGCTCTACACAGTTGTCGACGAGGGGTACCTCGCGGTCGCCGTCGGGCTCGGTCTCGCCTCGGTGGTCGCCTTCGCCGTGGCGGACAGCTACAACCGGTCCCCGAACACCATGAACGGGGCGACGCTGCTGCACACCGGTTGGCTCGTCGCGGTCATCGTCGGCGTGACCCGCAACCGCCGCGCCTACCTCGCCGAGGCACAGGCCCGAGCTGTCGTCGCCGAGCAGCGGATGGAGGAGGAGTCCCGGCGACGGGCCACCGAGGAGCGGCTGCGCATTGCCCGGGAGTTGCACGACGTGCTCGGCCACCACCTGTCGTTGATCAACGTGCAGGCCAGCGCGGCGTTGCACCGACCCGACCCGGTCCGGTCCGAGCAGGCCCTCACCGCGATCAAACAGACCAGCAAGGAGACGTTGAGTGAGTTGCGAGCGACGCTGGGGGCACTGCGGCAGGAAGCTGGGCCGGCGGTCGTGCCGGCACCCGGCCTGCATCGCCTCGGCGATCTGATCAGGACGGCCGCCCGGCCGGAGTTGGAGATCCGCACCGAGCTGGCCGAGACGCGGTCGCTACCGCCGGAGGTCGATCTGGCGGTGTATCGGATCGTCCAGGAGGCGCTCACCAACGTGGCGCGTCACGCGCGTGCCACCACCGCTGTGGTCCGGGTCCGGCCCGATCACGACGACGTGCTCGTGGAGGTCGACGACGACGGCATCGCCCAGCCGGGTTCGCCGGGCAGCGGGATCCTCGGAATGCGGGAGCGGGCGCGGGCACTCGGCGGTTCGTTGACCACCGGCGCGCGGCCGGACGGAGGCTTCCGGGTCTGTGCCCGTCTGCCGATGCGAGCCGACCCGGCACCGGTGGGGGAGCAGGCGTGATCCGGCTACTCCTCGTCGACGACCAGACCCTCGTACGGGCCGGCTTCCGGTCCATTCTCGACGGTGAGGACGGTCTCGAGGTGGTCGGCGAGGCTGCCGATGGATTCGAGGCGGTGCGGCTGGCCCGGCAACTGCGACCCGATGTCGTCCTCATGGACATCCGGATGCCCGGGCTCGACGGCCTGGCCGCCACTGGTGAGATCGTCGCCAGCTCCGACGCTCGCGTCATCATTCTGACCACCTTCGACCTGGACGATTACGTCTACGACGCGCTGCGGGCCGGTGCCAGCGGATTCCTGGTCAAGGACACCGAGCCAGCGGAGTTGATCCACGGGGTGCGGGTGGTGGCCCGGGGTGACGCGCTTATCGCACCGTCGATCACCCGGCGGTTGATCGCCGAGTTCGCGGCCCGGGCCAAGCATCCCGACCCCGGGCCGCGACTGAGCCTGCTCACCGAGCGGGAGCGTGAAGTGCTGACGCTGGTCGCCGCCGGCCTCTCCAACGACGAGATAGCGGCGCGGTTGGTGCTGAGCCCGGCGACCGCCAAGACGCATGTCAGCCGGATCATGACCAAGGCCCATGCCCGGGACCGAGCCCAGTTGGTGATCCTCGCCTACGAGTCCGGTCTGACAGTGCCTGGTTGGCTCGCTCGCTCCTGACCACCACCGTCGGCTGGTCGGCCGGAACGACCGCCGGCGGGGCAGCCTTCGGATGGAACGAGATCAGCCAGGCGGGCCCCGCGCCGGAACCGGCCGCGGTCAGCCCGCCAGGTGGCCGGTGCGGCGCGCGCGAAGAAGGGCCAGCCCGCCGAGCACCACGCCGGCCAGTCCGACCGCCAGCGCCACGTAGGCCCCGCCTCGCCCGTTGCCCGTGCCGATGCCACTGTCGGAGGTGGTCACCACCAGCCCGCCGAGCGCCATGCCGATCAGCCCTGTCGCCAGGGCCAGGACGGCTCCGCGGCTTCCCGAGCCGGTGCCGAGTCGACTGGCGGGGCGGGCCAGGGCCAGTCCTCCGATGATGGCGCCGACCAGCCCCAGCAGGGCGGCCGCGCTGGCGCCGAGACGTCCGGAACTCATGGAGAGAGCAGCGGCGGCGGTTGGCTGGGCCGCGACGTGCGCCGCTGCCGGTGCGGCTAGCTCGATCCCTCCGAGCGGGGCGGCTACGGCGGTGGCAAGCAGGTGACGAACGGACATCGTGGATCTCCTCGGTCTCGTGACGGGTACGGGTGGCAGCCTAGGAAGCAAACCGCTGGTGAGTCGTCATGCCGGAGTTGCCGATGGGCCTACCACCCGGGATGTACGCCCTCGGGACGTCGTACCGCCGCAGTTGTCTCCAGGCCGCCGTCAGGCACCTGTTATTTACGCGCGTGCTGGCCATGAACACGTCCTTGACCTGCGGTTTTGTCGGATCCGAGCAGTGGCGTTCGGGGCCTGGGAGTGGTACGACTGATACCCGGACCAGGTGGTGCGGGGTCAGTAGGAGGTGGCGGATGCGTCTCACGAGCACCACGCCTCAGCGGCGGCCCTTGCGCCGGACGGCTACGGCGGTCCCGCCCGAGTGCGGGCCAGGAGCAGCGTCGTCGGTGCCGACGGACCCACGATGACGGGCCCGGACAACGCGGAGGAGTTGGCGGCCGCCTACGCCCGCGGTCTCGACGCGGGCCGGATCGAGCAACGTCTACAGGGGCACGATGAGCACCTGCGCAGGATCAACGGTTCGATCGACTCGATGACGCAGGCGCTCCGGTCTCTCACCGAGGAACTCCGCGGCAACGTCACCCTGTTCAGCGCCGACGTGGCAGCGGGCCGCCGTGACGCCAGTGAGCGGGACAGGATCGCCGCGGTGCGGGTGGAGGAGGCGGGCATCGTCGAGTCCCAGCGGACGGTCCGGTGGACGGCTTGGCAGCGCTGGTTCGCCGTCGTCGGCGCGATCGTCCTGGTGGTGAACTTCGGCCTGGGTCTCTACCTCGCGTTCGGCAGTTGAGCCCGCGTGGCAGCCGGGTAACCAGACGGAGCCGATGGTGCGGAAGCCGCGAGTTGCGTCATTGCACCGGGGCGTCGCTATCCGATCTGGGCTCCAGCACCACCACTGTGGTTTCCGACGATCGCCGTGCGGCGTGGGCGTCGAAGTTCTTGTCGGCCTCGCGCCAGCGTGGCCACAGGCGCGACCGCTCGTCGTCGGTGGCGGCGCGACCGCGCACCAGCCGCCGCCCGTCGACCAGATCGACTGACGCGTCCGGGTGCGCCTGGAGGTTGAGCCACCAGGCGGGAGCGCCCTCGCCCCACCCGTTCATCGCCACCCCGACCAGGTTCGGGCCATCCTCGAAGTACGCGAGAATGACGCTGCGCTGCTGGCCGGTGCGGCGTCCGGTCGTGGTCAGCCGCAGGGTGCCCCAGCGGGTCTCGCGGGGTCGCCACAGCCCGACCCGGCTGCCGGAGACCCGGTACAGGCCCCGGTGCACCGACCAGGCCAGCCGGATGAACCACCGTGGCGGGAGCCACGGCGCCTTTGTTCCCTGAGCGTCCGACATGACGACCTCCTCCACCGACCAACGCTGATGGTCCGGGTGGCTGGTTTCCGCGGGCGCACCCCGCCACTGTGGACCGTGATCCCCAAGTCTCCCGGCGCGAGCGTGACTCGCGTCCAGGTGTCCATGATTCGACCGAGGATGGAACCGATCGGTGGAGCCCCGCGCCGGTGGCGGGTGGGTGGATCACCCCTGCCAGGCGTCGATGGCGCGGACGCCGTCGCGGACGACCCGGTCCAGGATGGCGGGGTTGCCGCTGGTGCCCTCCCACCCCTGGTCGTCGAAGACCGTCACCGTGCTGTCGACGCGGGCCACAGCGATCTGGCTGGACGCGGTGCCGCCGGTGCGTTCGCCGTTCAGGCTCGTCTCGGGCCACGTCCGGGTCAGCAGCAGCGCCTCGTCGCCGACCCCGGGCAGCGCCTGACTCTTGACGGTGACGCGGTTTCCGGACTGGTCGTAGGAGGGGCACGCCTGCACGCCGGTGCGGAGCCGGCCCAGGTAACCCGAGGCGCCGTCGCCGTCGAAGGTGAAGATGGTCTGGTGGATCATCCCCTGGGGCACGTTGCTGGCGGGCTCGCCGGCCTTCTGGTAGGTGACTGTCATCGCGGCGCTCGCGGTGACCTGCCGGCCGCCGGTGCCGAACTCGTTGCCGCACAGCTTTGGCAGTGCCTCCTCGACGGGCGTCGTCCGTCGCGGAGACTTCCGCAGCTCGGCGGGCAACTCGACGAAGGCCGAGGTCGGGATGGTCACCGGGGTGCTCGCGCTCGGCGATGGCGGATCTGTCGGGGGCGCTGACGCCGACGCGGTGGCCGGTGCGGTGGTCGCCGGGGCAGAGCCGGGCGGATCCTCGGTGGCGGTGCAGGCAGCGGCCAGTGCGACGGTGCCGAGCAGCGCGAGCGCGCGTCGCGTACGGGCCATCGGCAGTGCTGTGTATCGGCTCATCATCACCCCTCGTCTGTCCCGAGGAAGTTCCCTGCCCCGAGTCGACCGAAACGACCACGTGGCGCCTCGGGCATCGGCCGGACCACGGAATTTCTGTGTCGTCGGGTCGGCCGGGCCGCTAGGCTGCCCCGCATGACCAGCGTGATCGCTCAGTGCACCGGACTGTCGTATGACGTCCAGGTCGGTGCGGGGCGACGCCGGCGATCCGTCGCCCGCCCGCGCTGACCTGTTTCCTGCGACCGGCGGATCGAGCCGCCGGTCGTTCGCTGGTCGTCCTCGGTCCGCCCGTATCTCCCCGTCAACGGCTCGCGTGGCAGCGTGGGTCCGAGCGAGATCGGCGTACTGATGGATCTTGAAAAGTTGTTGTCCGACCGGCTGGCACCGGCGTTCGCGGCGGTGGCCGGCAGCCCGGTCGACCCGCTGGTGCGGCGGTCTCCACGTGCGGACTTCCAGTCCGACGCGGCGCTGGCGCTGGCCCGGCGGCTCGGCCGCCCGCCGCGCGACATCGCCGCGGCGGTGCTGGCGCACGCGGTGCTCGACGACGTCGGCGTGTTGGCGGAGGTCTCCGGGCCTGGCTTCCTCAATCTGACGGTTGCCGACCGGGCCCTGGCCGACCTGGTATCCGGGCTGGCCGGTGACGCCCGGCTCGGCGTGCCGCCGACGGCGACGCCGCAGACCGTGGTGGTCGACTACTCGGCGCCCAACGTGGCGAAGGAGATGCACGTCGGGCACCTCCGCTCCACTGTCATCGGTGATGCTGCGGTGCGGCTGCTGGACTGGCTCGGGCACCGGGTGGTGCGGGTCAACCACCTGGGTGACTGGGGGACACCGTTCGGCATGCTGATCGAGCACCTGATCGACCTCGGTGAGGCCGAAGCCGCGCAGAACCTGTCGATGGGGGACCTGGACACCTTCTACCGGGCGGCCCGGGTGAAGTTCGACGCCGACGAGGCGTTCCAGGAACGGTCGCGGCTGCGGGTGGTCGCGTTGCAGGGCGGTGACGAGCGGACCCGCCGGTTGTGGCGGCTGCTGGTGACGCAGTCCGAGCGGTACTTCCTGACCGTGTACGACCTGCTCGACGTGACGTTGTCCGGTGCCGACTTTCGGGGCGAGAGCGCCTACAACGACCTGCTCGCGGACGTCGTCGACGACCTGGACCAGCTGGGGCTGCTGCTGCCCAGCGGTGGGGCCGAGTGCGTCTTTCCGCCCGGGTTCACCGGCCGGGACGGCGAGCCGTTGCCGCTGATCGTGCGCAAGAGCGACGGTGGGTACGGCTATCCGGCCACCGACCTGGCCGCGCTGCGGCAGCGCGTCGGCGAACTCGGCGCCACCCGGCTGCTGTACGTCGTCGGCCTACCGCAGCGGCAGCACTTCGCGATGGTGTTCGCCGTCGCCGAGGCGGCCGGCTGGCTCTGCCCGCCGGCCCGGGCCGAGCACCTGGGCTTCGGGTCCATCCTCGGCACCGACGGGCGGATGCTGCGCAGCCGGGCCGGTGAGTCGGTGAAGCTGGTCGGGCTGTTGGAGGAGGCGGTCGCCCGTGCCACCGACCTGGCCCGGAGCAGGAACCCGGATCTGGACGCCGGGACCGCCGACGAGATCGGCCGCGCGGTGGGCATCGGCGCCATCAAGTACGCCGACCTGTCCGTCGACCGGACCAAGGACTACGTCCTGGACTGGGAGCGGATGTTGGCGCTGGACGGCAACACCGCGCCCTACCTGCAGTACGCGTACGCCCGGATCCGGTCAGTGCTGCGGCGGGCCGGGACCGCCGTGCGGCCGGACGCCCCCATCGTGGTGGCGCAGCCGGCGGAGCGGGCGCTCGCGGTCGAGCTGCTCGGCTTCGCCGGGGTGGTCGGCGAGCTGGAGCGGAGTCTCGAGTTCCATCAGCTCGCCGGTTACCTGCACCGACTCGCGACAGCGTTCAACGCGTTCTACGAGCGCTGTCCGGTGTTGCGTGCCACGGACCAGCTGCGGGAGAGCCGGCTGCTGCTGGCCGAGCTGACCGCCCGGACCCTGCGGCAGGGGCTGCACCTGCTGGGCATCCGCACAGTGGAGCGGATGTGACGAGCCGGCCTTCCGGCCCGGTCAGCGGGCCCGCTTCGTCGCCCGCTTCCGGGGCGGCGTCAACAGGTCGGCGATCTGCGCGATCGCGGCGGGCACCAGGCGGTAGTACGCCCAGACCCCGCGCTTGTCGCGTTCGAGTAGGCCGGCCTCGGTGAGGATCCGAAGGTGATGACTCACCGTCGGCTGGGAGAGATTGAGCGCCGCGGTGAGGTCACTCACTGACGCCTCACCTTCTGGCGCGGACTGGATCAGGCTGAGCAACCGGAGTCGCGCCGGATCGGCGAAGGCCTTCAGCACCCCCGCTAGCCGCTCGGCATCGGCCCGCTTGATGGGATCGCCGGTGAGCGGCGAGATCGCAGGCATGGCAGTTTTCGCAGTTCCCACGCCTGCCATAGTGACACCAACACCATCAATAAACCGGCAGATCCGGCACCAGCCCTCCGATGGCGTCCGGATGGCGACAGCGGAACCACCGAACGTGAGTCGACCGTCGACGTCCGTGGTGGCACACGGGCCGTGTGGAGCTTCGGGAAGCTCCACACGGCCCTGGGCGTCAGCGGCGAGGTCTGGGTGCGATGCGGGGCAGGACGTACGGCGGCCCTGCGAAGATCAGGTCGGACTTCAACTCCTGGTATGCCCGCTTGGGCTGGTAGTTCTCGTCGTAGATGGTGGCCAGGCCCTCCGGCGGGTCGTCGAACCAGCCCGGCACCCACGAATGGTTGTCACTGAAACCCCAGACCGTGTACGACAGGCAGCTCCGCACGGCGAGGCACGCCTTCATCAGCACGCTGAAGTTCGCGGCCGACGCCTGGAGCCGGGGGTTGATCTCCTCCGAGTTGCCAGCCTGGACGCCTTCCGTCAGCTGGCTGCGGACGTCGACCTCGGTGAACGCGGTCGCCACACCGAGCCCACCGAACTTCTTCAGCGCGGCGGTCACCTGGAGGGTGTCGAAGTTGCCGTACTGGGTGCCCAGGTGACCCTGGGAGCCGACGCCGTCGATCGGGACGCCCTGGGCGCGCAGGCTCTTGGTCATGTCGTACACGAACTGGGTCTTGTCGTCCGCCGGGTTGCCCGAGCCGAACGCCTCGATGTTGTAGTCGTTGTAGAACAGCAGGGCCTTCGGGTCGGCGGCCCGCGCCCAGCGGAACGCGTCGGCGATGTAGCCGGGCCCGAGGTTCTGCGCCCAGAAGCCCTTGTAGTGCAGGGTCGACGGGGTGTCCCACGGGTCGCTGACCGCCTCGTTGACCACGTCCCACTGCCAGATCTTGCCCTTGTAGCGGTTCACGACTGTGGTGATGTGCTTGCGCAGCAGCTCGCGCAACTCCTGCTTGCTGATGGAGCCGTCGGCGACGCCGCTGGTCAACCAGGCGGGCAACTGGTTGTGCCAGACCAGCACGTGACCGCGCACGCTCTGCCGGTTGCGCTTGGCGAAGTCGACGAACTCGTCGGCCGGCGCCCAGTTGTAGGCGCCGCGGGTCGGCTCCAGGCTCTCCCACTTCATCACGTTCTCGGCGGTGACCGAGGCGAACTCGGCGGAGGCCAGTTTGCGGTACTGCGGGTCGCTGGCGTCGTTGAGGGCGTCCATGTTGACCGCAGTGCCGACGTGCAGGCCGTGGCGCAGGCCGAGGGTACCGAGGCTCTGGGTCGTGGGGTCGTACGGCCGACTCGCGGTCGCCGGCACCGTGTTCAGTGTGGCGATGGTCGCGACGGCGACCAGGCCGACGGTCGACCACTGTCTCAACTTCATGTGCCTTCCCTTCCAGACGATCAATAGATAGATGTCGATCTAGGAGGTGAGGGTGCGGTATTGGTCGGGTGGAGACGCGAGCTGGTGGGGTGACGCCGGTAGTTCCGGTCGGAAACCGGAAACTTGCTCGAAACGTTAAGCCGATCTATGTCTGGGCGTCAACGCTGAAAACTTCCGGAAATTCATCACATGACCTGCCCAGCGCCGAGCAGCTGGCGGTCGAAACTTTCGGCGACCGGCGACCGGCGACCGGCGACCGGCGACCGGTTCGCGTGGTGAGGTCATCGCGGCGCACGCCACCAGGCATCGTCGACCCGGTGGCCGACGATGCCTGGTGGCGCTACGGAAGAGTGGTCAGCGCAGACCGGCGAAGAGGTCGTCCTCGGGGGTCGGCGCGCCCGTCCGGTCCTGGACCCGCACGAAGGTCTCCACGCCCATCAACTCGGTGAACCGCTCCTGGCCCAGTTGCAGGAAGAAGATGTTCTCGGTCTGACTGGCGTGCGTGGCCAGCGCGTCGAACTTCTGCGCGCCGTACTTGCTCGTGTCGACCCAGGTGGTGATCTCGTCGTCGGGCAGGCCGAGCTGCGGCCCCGGCTCCGCCGCCGCGTCCGGATCGGCCCACTCGACGCCGAGCTCCTTCATGATCCGGCCGAACTCCGCGAACGCCGTACGCGGCACCGTGGTCCAGTAGACCTTCGCCGGAACGTCCGTCTGCTCGACGGCGGCCATGGTGATCCGATGGGCCTGGATGTGGTCCGGGTGGCCGTAGAAACCGTTCTCGTCGTACGTGACGATCACGTCCGGCTGGTACCGCCGAATCAGCTCGGCGAGCCGGGCCGCCGCCTCCGCCACCGGCGTCGTCCAGAACGCGCCAGGCAGGTCGTTGGTGGGCCAGCCCATCATCCCGGAGTCGGCGTAGCCGAGGGTCTCCAGGTGGGTGACGTTCAGCGTGGCGCAGCTGGCCTCCAGCTCGGCCTGGCGCATCGCCACCACCGCGGCCGGGTCGTGCCCCTCATCGCCCGGCTTGACCCCACCGGGGCCGTCCCCACATCGCCCGTCGGTGCAGGTCACGAGCACTGTGGTGACCCCCTCGGCGGCATAGCGGGCAAGCACGCCGCCGGTGCTCGTCGCCTCGTCGTCGGGGTGGGCGTGCACCGCCATCAGGGTCAGAGGTCGCTCAGCCATGCCATCACCCTACGGTCATCCCGCTACGGCCCCACAACCTCCACCGGGAACGAGGCGGTCCTCGTCACACCGACCACCGAGTACGACACATTGATGGTCTGCACACCTGCGGTGGTGGGGTCGTACCCCGAGACCGTGTACCCGCCGTGGCCGTGCGCCAGTACCTCGTCCCGCAGCCCGTCGGTGTAGTCGGCCGTGACCACGAGACCCGTGCGGTCGAGGGGCTCGCCGACGGCGTACGTGGTCCTGGTCCGTGGGATCCGCACCGCGACGCTCGTCAGGTCGGCGCCCCGCAGCGCGGCATGTTCCGCCTGGGTGAGGGCGAAGACGGTCCCGTGGCGCAGCACGCCGTTCGCCAGGTCGTATGCGGGCTTCCGACTCCAGTCGATCGGCGTCCAGTCGCCCGACGCGAGGTCCGCGCTCCAGTACGGGTGCAACTGTTCCTCCAGGGGCTCACCGGAGGGCGACCCGGCCCAGATCTGGTCGGCCCAGAGGTAGTAGCCCGGTCCGCGTACGTCACCGGGGTTCGCCTTGACCACCATCGGCGCTTCGGCGTAGGTGGTGTTCATCGTCCGGTGGGTGATGCAGCTCGCCACCAGCGCCCAGTCGTCCGGCGGAGCGAGGATGGCGGTCGACCGCTCCTGATAGATGTCCTGCGAGCCGCACCCGGGGACGTACGGTGTGACCCCGACGCCGGTGGCCGTCCGGTCGCAGACGAAGCGGTGGTACGACCCGTCCGTGTCGTCTCGGATGATCACCGCGTCCAGCGTCCCGTGGTGCGGCCGGCCGCACATCACCTGCGCTGGAGTGAATGTGACGAAGTCCCGCGTGGTGCTGTAGAGGGTCTGGTTCCGGGTGAGCGGGAAGCGGCCACGCGGATCGGTGCGATCCGGTGTGTAGTACGTGCCGGAGGCGTACACCGACGAGGTCCAGTAGACGACGTAGGCGCCGATCGACTCGTCCCAGATGGCCTCCGGGGCGAACGCCATGCCTGCCTCTTCCGGGGCCACCAGCACGTGTCGCTGCTCGGACCAGGTCCGCAGGTCGATGGACTCCCACACCTCGATGTGCCGGCTCGCGCCGCTCTGCGCCCAGTCCCAGCCACGCCACCCGTACGCCCGGCCGTCGACGTTCAGATCCGTGGCGACGAGGTAGAACCTGTCCCCCTCCGGGGAGCGGACGATGGACGGGTCGCGGAGGGCGTGCATGCCAGTGCGGGACCGGAGCACCGCCTGCCCGTCGTTGACGGCGGCCCAACTGGTCGGATCGTTTCCGATGCTCGCGGCACTGTAGAGCTGTTGCCCCCGGTGGCTGTTGGATCGGGCGAAGTTGACCATGCCGTAGCGCGAGAACGGGGCGAGTGCGGCCCCGGGGCGTTGCTCGGTCTGTGTCACCCGATCACCTTCCGCCGCCACTGGACTCGCCGGAGCTGGCATTTTACCCAGCTCGGCATCCGTCGAGCGGTCCTTGTGCGAACGGTGCTCAGGCTCCGGGCAGGTCGTTAGATTCGGGCGTGATCGGCACATCCGAGCAGGTCCGGACGCGGGGAGAAGTCGATGGCAAGGGCCGCTGGCGGGTTCACCGACCTGCGACAGGTCGAGGCCGGTGTGCTGAACGTCGGATACGTGGACGCCGGGCCGCCCGACGGGGACGCGGTGATCCTCCTGCACGGGTGGCCCTACGACATCCACAGCTTCGCCGACGTCGTGCCGTTGCTCACCGCCGCCGGCCAGCGGGTCGTCGTCCCGTACCTGCGGGGCTACGGCACGACCCGGTTCCTCTCCGACGACACCATGCGAAACGGCGAACCGGCGGCGATGGGGCTCGACCTCATCGCTCTGCTGGACGCCCTGGACATCGACACCGCGAAGCTCGCCGGGTTCGACTGGGGCGCGCGGACCGCCGATGTCGTCGCCGCGCTGTGGCCCGAACGCTGCCGAGGTCTGGTCTCCGTGAGCGGTTACCTGATCGACGGGCAGAAGTCGGGCACGGTCCCGTTGCCGCCGAAGGCGGAGTTCGCGTGGTGGTACCAGTACTACTTCGCCACCGAGCGCGGTCGGGAAGGGTACGACAAGAACCGGCGCGACTTCGCGAAGCTGATCTGGCACACCGCGTCGCCCAGATGGACGTTCGACGACGCGACGTTCGACCGCAGCGCGGCGGCGTTCGACAACCCCGACCACGTCGACATCGTCATCCACAACTACCGCTGGCGGCTGGCTCTCGCCGACGGCGAGCCGCAGTACGCGCAGATCGAGGAGCGCCTGGCCGCTAAGCCGAAAATCACGGTGCCCAGCATCTCCCTGGAGGGGGACGCCAACGGTGCGCCGCACCTGGAGCCCACCGTCTACGGCAAGCAGTTCACCGGCCCGTACGAGCACCGGACCGTCGGGGGCGGTGTCGGGCACAACCTGCCGCAGGAGGCGCCGCAGGCATTCGCGGACGCGGTGCTGCAGGTCTGAGTCGCTGGACTGCCGGTCACCGGTGCGTCGGACGTTCCACCCGCACCGGATCGCCGCGAACCAGCTCGTCGTGGATGCGCCACCGGGCGGTGGTGACGGCACGCCGCGCCGCCACGTCGCCCTGCTCGATGCGCTGGCGCAGCAGGTCCAGGGCGATCCGGCGGTTGAGGCTGAACTGCCGCTCCTCGTCGACCACGACCACCAGGCCCGAGGGGCGGTGCGTCGCGCGTACCGCCGTGCTGGCCTTGTTCCGGTGCTGACCACCCGGCCCGCCGGTGCGGCAGGCGACGATGTCGATGTCCACCTCGCGGAACGTCGTCGGCCGAGCGTCGCGTTCGGGCGGCTGGGCGGTGACGTACCAGTTCTTCCGGCCGATGCCCGACCGGTACGGGCTCGGGGCCTGCCAGCACAGCGTCCCGGTCCACGAGGCCGCGAACGCCTCGGCGTCGACGCCGGAGATCCGGATCAGCACCGACCGGTAGGTGCCGGCGCGGTCACCGGGAACCGCCTCAACCTGCTGGATCGTCAGACCTCGGCGGACGCCCTCGCCCCGCAGGCGGTGCAGCAGTTGACTCAGTGCCCAGGCGCACTCCTGGGGCCCACGCCCGGCCGACAACAGCAGGAACGCGCTCACGAGCGGCCTCGCCGGCCGCGGTGGCCCCGCCGGTCCGGCCGGGCGGCGGAACCGAGGTCGGGCGTCTTGTAGGTGACCACTGGCGTCGTGCTGACCACCGGGGTGGCCAGCCGATGTTCGACCAGGTCGGCGATCACCTGCTCGATGCGCTTGTACGCCGTGGGCGCCTCCTCGAAGAGCAACTGTCGGTCACCGCACACCACCAGCGAACCCACCGGGGTACGGCGTAGCTCCTCGACCGTGTGTTTGGCCCGGCTCCGCCGCAGGGCGTCGGCGCGCGACATCTTGCGGCCAGCGCCGTGGGCCACCGAATGGTTGGCCTCCGGCCCGGCGTGCGCGGCCACCAGGTAGGACGCCGTTCCCCGGGTACCGGCGATCAGGACATCGCGCCCGTCACCCGGTGCCGCGCCCTTGCGGTGCAGGTAGACCCCGTCCCGGACCTCGACCAGGTTGTGGCACTGGTCGACGATCGGCGCGGTGGGCTCGGCCCCCAACGCGTGCGCCACCCGGGCGGCCAGCACCCGGCGGTTGAGCGATCCCCAGCGCACGGCGTCGTCGTGCATGCCCAGGTAGGCGGCGGGGTCGGGCGCCGCCCCGGCGCCGTGGACCTCGGTGTGCGCCCGCAGGATCCGCTCGCCCAGACCACGGGAACCGCTGTGCACGATCAGCACGAGATCGCCCGCGTCGAGCCCGAGCCGGCCCGCGTGCCGTACGTCGAAGACGGTGTCGACGCGGGCCAGCTCCACGAAGTGGTTGCCCCGGCCCACCGTCCCGAGACCGTCGAGGTGACCGGCCGGAACGGCACAGTCGACGGCGGCCCAGGCGGGGTCGTCGGCGTCGCGTACCGGGTCGAGCGCCTGGTCGAGGTCGGGGAACCGGGCGGCGAGCCGTTCCGGTACGGCCCGCTTGAGCTTGATGGGAAACACGGCGATGCCGCAGCCGATGTCGGAACCCACCAGGAACGGGTACAGCACTGTCGACGCCATGGCCGCGCCGATGGGCGCGCCCTTGCCGGGATGCAGGTCCGGCATCGCGGCGACGTGCCGCATGCCGTCCAGGGCGGCGACCTGTTGGCACTGTGTGAGCGCATCGGACTCGATCCAGCTCGCCGGGGAGGCGAACACCGTGACGGTGGCCGGGGCGGACGGGGGCATGGGCTCCCGAGGGAGGTGGTGCTGGGACAAGGGGGCTCATCTCTGGCTGCGAACGTGAAAGCGGACGGCGTCACGGCCCCCGGGAGGCATCACCGGTGGCGCGGAGCAGGGGGTGGAGTCCGTCAGTACGTCATGGACGTCACTCTGGCCGAGACGCGCCAGGCACGACAACCGATTTTCCTTCACGACGTACGCTGCCGCGATGAGCGCACCGCGTCGCATCCTGGTCTACGGGGTGTACGGCTCCGGCAAGTCCACCCTCGCTGCGCGGTTGGCCGAACACCTCGGAGTGCCCTGGTATCCGGTGGACGATCTGCTCTGGCGACCGGGCTGGGTCGAGGTGCCGGTCGCCCAGCAACGCAGCCGGATCGAGGAGGTCTGCCGACGGGACCGCTGGATCATCGACGGGGCGTACCACGGCTGGCGGGACGTTCCGATGGCCCGCGCCGACCTTGTCGTCGGCCTGGACTATCCACGATGGCGTTCGTTCGGGCGGTTGCTTCGCCGCACCGTCCGCCGGGTGATCACCGGCGAGGTGATCTGCAACGGCAACCGCGAGTCGCTGAGCAGTGTGCTGTCCCCGGACTCGATCCTGGTGTGGCACGTCACCGCGTTCGGCCGGGCCCGACGGCGGATGCGGGCCTGGCAGGCCGATCCGTCCGCGCCGCCAGTGGTGTTACTGCGCTCCCCAGCGGAGCTGGACGTCTGGCTGGCCGGGCTGCCCCGCCGCTGATGCCGCGCGAACACTGCGCCGAGCGAGGCTGGCAGCGCGCAGTTCGCACAGACCTACGTGGTGCGCCTCGGTGACCCCCGGCGCCAGATTCTGCTCCACCTGTCCCACGAGCGGGAGGACGAAGCCATGCGCGAGCTGGGGCTTGTCGACTGACCGTCCATGGCGAACGCGTCGTGCGCCCGCACCCCGGGGGGGCGGGCCGACGACTTGACGTGGCCCGGCCGGGATCACACCGGCCGGGCCACCGATCAGGACTCCAGGCGTCGACGCCGGGCCAGGAAGAACGCGACAGCGCCCAGCACGACCATCACACCTCCGACGCCGGTCATGGCCGGGACCGTACCGCTGCCGGTTACCGGCAGGATGGGGTGCTTGCCGCCGCCACCAGGTCGACCGGGTGCGCCAGGGCTGCCGGGTGCACCGGGGCTGCCAGGTGCACCGGGTGCTCCGGGAGGTCCGGACGGACCGGGTGCGCCGGGGCTACCCGGTGCTCCGGGGGCTCCCGGGCTACCTGGTGCGCCAGGTGCTCCCGGGCTACCCGGTGCTCCTGGACTGCCGGGTGCTCCCGGGCTACCCGGTGCTCCTGGACTGCCGGGTGCGCCGGGGCTGCCGGGTGGACCGGACGGGCCGGGCGGACCGGTGGGCCCGGGCGGGCCGGTCGGTCCGGGTGGTCCCGTCGGCCCGGCGCAGTTAGGTGCGGTGATGACGTTGGTGTCGAGGGTGACGGCCTCGGTGCGCGCCAGCGCGCGGCCCTGGAGGGTCGCGCCCGTGGCCATCGTGATCGCGGCCTGGGCCATGATGGTGCCCACGAAGGTGGTGCCGGTACCGATCGTCGCCGAGCTGCCGATCTTCCAGAAGACGTTGCAGGCCGAAGCACCGTTGATCAGGACGACGCTGCTGTTCGACGCCGTTGTCAGCGAGGAGTCGACCTGGAAGATGAACACGGCCGACGGGTCGCCCTGGCCGTTGAGCGTCAACGGTCCGGTCAGTTGGGCGGCCCCGATCCGGTAGACCCCTTCGTTGAGCGTGTTGCCACCCAGCTCCGCCGGGAGGATGGTGAACGGGGTCCGGCCGGCGGCGTCGTTGAAGGCGATGGTCAGGTCGCTCTGAGCTTGGAGCGCGACCGCGTCGCCGAGGTGGATCTCGCCGCCGATGGTTGCCGTTTCGAAGCCGGACGCGGTGTTTCCGGGGAAGCGCCCGAGGCTCTGGGCCAGGAAGCTGGGGCCGGTGTTTGTGGGCTCCGCTCCGGCCAGGACGGAGAAGTCGGCCGCCGTCCCCAGGTTGACCGGTGCTTCCTGCGCGTTCGCGGCGGTCGAGCTGAAGAGCAGCAGGCTGGCTGCCACTGCGGCGGCTGCGCCAGCCGCGAGCGACGGCAGGACAACTCGCCGCCGTAGCCAATTCTTGGGTTTAGCTGTCACAGAACACCCTCCGTGGGTACTACTCGCAGGAGACGGCCAGCGAGTGGCGTCCTGCGTGATACGGCCTGTAAGGCGCCGATGAGCGCGCTGACCACCACATCACGTCAGGTGTTCAAATGAGAGCAGAATGGGACAATAGCCGGATGGTAACTATCTGAACTGGATCGACCTTCGCGTTCTTGTTCGCCGCTTCCGCGACGGGCGGGTGGGGCGGTGAAGCGGTCGAGCTGATCTCGGCCTATCGCCGGACCGTCGGGACCGGCCTGACCGCGCGGCCGAGGACGCAGGGGGAGGAGGGGCTGTTGCTGGTGGCCGGGAAACGGAACCTGCGCAGCTGCTCCACTTCGAAGCCGGCCGCCCCGATGGCGGCGACGGTGTCGCGGTTGGTGTGGCAGCCGGCGAACAGCTTCGGCCACAGTGTGGCGTCGAGAAGTCGTTGGGCGCGGTGCAGGCCGGTGGTCTCCTCGGCGGCCACGTGCTCGAAGAACCGCACCTGGCCCCCGGGGCGCAGCGCCCGGCTGATCTCGGCCAACGCGCTCACCTGATCGGGCACTGTGCACAACACCAACGCGACCACCGCCGCGTCGAATTCGCCGTCCCCGGCGGGCAGCGCCTCGGCCAGACCGTCGACGACAGTGACCGGAACCGGCGCGGCCGCCGCGGCGCGCTCGGCAGCGGCACGCAGACGCCGCTCCGGTTCGACAGCGAGGACCTCTGTCACCCCCGGCGGGTAGTGGGCGAACATTCGCCCGTTGCCCGCGCCGATCTCGATCACCCGCCCGGAGAGGCCGGCGACCAGGTCGCGGCGGAACGCCGCCGTGCCGGCGCGGTCCATGGCGACGCTGAGCCGCTCGTAGACCCGAGCGAACACCGGGTGGGACACCGTGGCCACGTCGACCTCCTGATCTCCGTCGAACTGTTCTCTGGCGATTGTCCTGCATCCGCGCACGCTTTCCGTCTTACTGGTTGGCAGCACGATTCAACCCAGTGCAGACAGGACGTGGTGCGACCATGAAGATCGTCGTCATCGGGGGCAGCGGCCTCATCGGCTCCAAGCTCGTGGACCGCCTCGGCGCCCAGGGCCACGAGGCGGTGCCGGCATCGCCGAAGACCGGCGTGAACACCCTGACCGGTGAGGGAGTGGCCGGTGCGCTCACCGACGCCGAGGTCGTCGTCGACGTGTCGAACTCGCCGTCGTTCGAGGACGCCGCCGTACTGGAGTTCTTCGAGACCTCGACCCGGACGCTCCTCGCCGCCGCGTCGGACGCCGGGGTGAACCACTACGTGGCGCTCTCCATCGTGGGGTGCGACCGGATCCCGGACAGCGGGTACATGCGCGCGAAGGTCGCCCAGGAGAGGCTCATCGTCGCGTCCGGACTCCCGTACTCGGTGGTGCATGCCACCCAGTTCTTCGAGTTCCTCCAGGGCATCATCGACACCGCCACGGACGGCGACACCGTGCACCTCGCACCGGTGCTCATTCAGCCGATGGCCGCGGACGACGTCGCGGCCGCGGTCGCCGAGGTCGTGCTCGGCGCGCCGACGAACTCCGTGGTCGAGGTCGCCGGCCCGGAGCAGTTCCGCCTCGACGAACTGGGCCGATCCCTCCTCGCCGACCAACAGGACCGTCGTTCGGTGGTGGCCGACCCCGACGCCCGGTACTTCGGCGCCAAGCTGGGCGAACGCTCGCTCGTCCCGGCGGACGGTGCCCGCCTCGCCGGCATCGCCCTGGACGACTGGCGTGCCCGGGCGGGCCGGGGACACTGAGCCGGCCTGCTACCCCGGCGTCCCGGGCGGACCGGCCCGCCCACCGAGGCGCTGCACCAACTCCCGTACCGCCTCGGTGAACGGCTCGTCGGACTCGCCCGGCCAGTGCCCGTGGATGGATGGGGCGACGCTGTCCCCGGGGGGTGTCACCACGTCACGGGGGTCACGCTGTCGACGATCCACAGCGGCGGCCGGGTCACCAGTGGTGGCCGGCGCGGGTGCGGGACGCGGCGAGAAGATCCAGCCACCGATCGGGTCCGTGTCGCGCCACAGGTTCACCCAGCGCCAACCCACCCGCCGGCCGATCTCGTGCAGTGCCGCGTCGTCGACGTACGCGGGGAAGAGCCGTGCGTAGAGGCGGCGCAGCGGCGATCCGTGGGTGAGCAGGGCGACCCGGTCACCGACCTGCGGCGGCAGTTGGAGCACCGTGGCGGCGAGCAGAACCGACCCGTGGCTGTGCCCGGTGAGCAGCACCGCGTCGCCGCGCTCGACGAGGTAGGTGATCCGGCGGGCCAGTTCCGGCACCGCCCGCTCGGAGTAGCAGGGCGGCGCGAACGGGTGGGCGGCCCGGGGCCAGAAGGTGCCGAGGTCCCAGAGGACACCGATGTGGCGGCGGTACGGCTCGGTCCGGTACGCGAAGATGCCGCCGATGATCAGGCCGAGGATGATCGCCGCGATCACCCAGCTACCGAACGCGATGGCGAACGTGATCGCGCCCGCCGGCAATCCGATGTTCCGCTCGAGCACGTCGCTCGGGACCTGCCCGAGCAGGCCGATGGTGGTGGTGGCCGTGCCGATTCCGGCGAGGCAACCGTAGAGCACTGCCAACGGCACCAGCTTCTCGGTGAAGCGAGCCCGGGCTATCGCGTCTCGGATCTGCCGCAGCCGGGGTCCTGCCTCGGCCGGCGGGTCCGGGAAGTCGCGCGCGACTATCGCCGCCGCGGCCCGACGTCGACTCCGGCGGGAGATCAGGATGACGAGGACGGCGATGATCGCGGTGACCAGCACCGCCCGGAAGAAGCCGAAGATCGCCCAGGTGTAGGCGCGGGGTGGGCCGGAGGCGATGCCCGCTCCGGTCGGTACGTCGCGGTCCAGGAAGTCCGCCACCCGGTAGACCAGTTCGGCGGAGTACGCCACCGCCATGCTGATCCCGGTGGCGGCGACAACGAGAGCGCCCAGTCCGAACAGCGGGGTGGCGCCGTGTTCCCGGCTCCGGTGCCAGAGCAGCACCACGCCGAGGGCGGCCAACAGCGTCGTCTGCGCCACGAACAGAGCAGTCAGCGTCGAGTCGTAGCCGGGGAGTTCCCGCTCCTCAGGCCAGGGTTGCGAGCTGGTCGACACGTGTGCCACGACGACCACGGTCAGCACGATGGCAGCGGTCCGGAGGGTGCGGGTGACCCGGTCGAGCCGCTGGTCGCCGGGGGCCCGGTCCATCAGCGGCGGTGTGCAGAGCAGCCCCACGCAGCCCGTCAGGACCACCCCCGTGATCGCCGTCAGCGCGATCGTGGCCGGCGAGGCGTCACCGGCGCCCCGGGCCAGCAGCAGGACGAGATCCAGCGTCGCGAAGGCCGCGGCGACGTGGATGGCGCGCAACCGGCCCACCAGCGGCTCGGCGTCCCACTGACCGACAGTGCCGAGCCGAGACGTGGAGCTGCCCTGATCGGGTGCCCGGAACGCCTCGAAGGTCCGCCCGGGACGGCAGCTGACCCGCCAGATCAGGCCGATCGCGGCGGCCGGGACCAGCGCGAGCACCGCCAGCCGCAGTCCGACCGGCCGTCCACCCAACCAGGACAACCAACTGCGTCCGGCCAGGCAGTCCGGCGAGGCCAGGCACTTCCAACCGACGAGGTCCAGGGCGACGCCGGCGATGGCGAGCACGTACAACACGGTGAGGGTGAGCGCCAGCAGCCGGCACAGGGACTTGACCGTCGCCTCGGAACTCGGGTTCGCCGGGCGCATCCAGATCGCGACGTTGACAAGCATGAAGGGGAGCAGGAAGACCACCGCCAGGGTGCGGGCCACGGTCCCGGACGGCAGGTCACCCCAGCGGTACGCCTCAAGCGTCACCCCGTGCGCGCCGGTGCTGTCGGAGTTTCGGGGGCGCGGCCGGTAGAACCCGCCATTGCGGTCACCGGCGACCTGCCCGATCTGTTGCAGGTTCAGCACCTGTGCGGCGCTCGCGCCGGAGACTCCGTGCACCCGTAGCTCCACGACGTCACCGGAGTCGTCCGGCCCGCTCAACCGCGCTGATCCATCCGATGTCCCCCCGAGGCGTCTCGCAGCCGTTGTCCCGCGACCCACCCGACGTCACGCGCCGGGCAGCCGACCGCGGTGACGGCAGAGCCGGGTCTACCCGATCCGTTCGCCCTCAATCTCGGCCGGCCGGGGCGCTACCGCCCAGGCCGGGCCCGACCGGCGGTCACTGTCGCTTCGGGTACGTCGTTCCGGCCCGCCTTCGCCAGCTCGGTGCGGTAGGCGCGTGGCGACAGGCCGGTGGTGCGCTTGAAGGCCACGCTCAGCGCGCTCTCCGAGCCGTATCCGACGGCCTGGGCGATGGTGGCGACAGTGTCGGAGCTGCGCCGGATGCGGTCGGCCGCGAGTTCGATCCGCCACCCGGTCAGGTACTCCAGTGGGCCCACCCCGACGACCTTCTTGAATCGGGCCGCCAGCGTCGATCGGGAGACGGTGGCCGCCCGGGCGACCTCGTCCACCGTCCACGCGTGCGCGGGTCGCGCGTGCATCGCGCCTAACGCGGGAGCGACCACCGGGTCGGTGAGACCGGCCAGCCACCCGGAGGTGGGCTGTTCGTCGCGGGCGAGGTGCAGCCGCAGGACTCGGATCAGCAGGACCAGCGCCAGGTGCTCGGCGACGAGGTGGGAGCCGAGTCGCGTGGATCGCAGTTCCGCGTCGATCTCGCCGAGGGCCCACTGGACGGTACCGGCCTCCGGGGTGTCGGCGGGCACGTGGATGACCGGCGGCAGGTTGTCGAGCAGGAGGCTGCGCGCCCGTCCGCCCAGGGTGAAGGCACCGCCGATGAGGAACACGTCGTCACCGTCGCCGACCTGCGCCACACCGTCGGTGGCGGCGGCGAAGATCGGGTACGCGGGCTGGACCGGCACGTCGGGGTCGCTGAAGAGGGTGTAGGCCGCCGGTCGGGTCAGCAGGAAGCAGTCGCCCGCACCGAGGTTGATCGGCTCGGCGTGGCCGTCGACCCGCAGCGAGCATCGGCCCCGCCGGACGGCGTTGAACTTGGCCCCGGCCGGTGGGTCGAAACCGACGGCCCAGCGTCCGCCCCCGACCAGGCCGGCGGAGACGTGGCTCGTCGCGCCGAGCAGGGCCAGCACATCCTCCAGCGGATCCACCATCCCCACCTCTTCTGGACGCTCACGAAAGTATGAAGGACTCCAGACTATAGGCAGTCCGATCCGAGCGTTCGTAACCTGGGTTCATGACAGCGAACCCACGCCTCACCACCCCGTTCAACGCCCGTACCACCGCCGCCGAGGTCCTCGACGGTGTCGACCTCACCGGCCGTCGGATGATCGTCACCGGGGGCGCCTCCGGCATCGGTGTGGAGACGGTGCGCGCGCTGGCCGGGGCCGGCGCCGAGGTCACCGTCGCGACCCGGAATCCTCGAGCGGCCGACCGGCTCGCCGAGGAGTTCGCCACCGATGCCACAGTGGGCGCGGTCCGGTCGTCCGCCCTCGATCTCGCCGACCTGGCGTCGGTCGACGCCTTCGTCGCGGCCTGGCAGGGCCCGCTCGACGTGCTGGTGGCCAACGCCGGAATCATGGCGATCCCGACCCGCCAGCTGACCGCCGTGGGCTGGGAACTCCAGCTCGCTACGAACCACCTCGGCCACTTCGCGCTGGTCCGGGGGCTGCAGGACAATCTGCGGGCCGCCGAGGCGGCCCGGGTCGTGATGGTCAGCTCCGGGGCACACCTTGCCGCACCCTTCGACTTCGACGACCCGCAGTTCGAGCGGCGCCCGTACGACCCGTGGTCGGCCTACGGCCAGTCGAAGACCGCTGAGGTCCTGCTCGCGGTCGGCATCACCCGCCAGTGGGCCAGCGACGGGATCACCGCGAACGCCCTCAACCCCGGGTACATCTTCACCAACCTCCAGCGCCACATCGACGACGACACGATGCGGGCGATGGGCGCGATGGACGAGGCGGGCAACCTCATCGAGGCGGAGTACTACAAGAAGCCCGACCAGGGCGCGTCGACCACAGTGCTGCTCGCCGGCTCACCCCTGCTCGACGGTGTCGGCGGCCGGTACTTCGACGACAACCAGGAGGCCGAGGTCGTTCCCGGTGGCCCTGACGCCACCGGCGGGGTCGCCGCCCACGCGTTGGACCCGGCCGCGGCCGACCGGCTCTGGGCGTACGCCGAGAAGGCGCTCGCCTCGCGCTGAGCACGGCCGGGCCGTGCCGGCGAGGATTGATCCGGTCGTGGCGGGGTAGGTGCCGCCATGGTCGCTGCCGGTCGGCGCGGAGCGGACGCGGGCCCGTCGACCGTCGCCCGGTGGTGGGACCGCTTGGTGGCCGCGCTGCGCGACCGGGTCCGTCGGGTACGAACCATCGGCGGCCTCGCCCTACAGGCCGGTCTGGCCGCGGCGCTGTCCTGGCTGGTGGCGCATTCGCTGCTGCACGTGTCGCAGCCGGTATTCGCGCCGATCTCCGCCGTCTCGACGCTCGCCGCGTCCGTCGGCCAGCGGTTGCGTCGCACCGTCGAGCTGATCATCGGTGTCACCGTCGGAGTGCTGATCGGTGACCTGCTCCTCCTGGTGATCGGCACCGGGTGGTGGCAGCTCGCCCTGATCGTCACGCTGGCGATCGTCGTCGCGCTCTTCCTCGCCGGTAGCGCGGCGGTGGTTATCCAGGCCGGGGCGACGGCGGTGCTCATCGCCACGCTCAGCCCGGCCGTCCGGGATCTGGAGATCCCCCGGTTCGTGGACGCGCTCGTCGGGGGAGGGGTGGCGCTACTGGTCACCGCCGTGTTGCTGCCGCTGAACCCGCTGCGGGTGCTCAACCGGGCCGCGCGGCCGGCGTTGGACCTCCTCGCCACCCAGCTCGACGCCACCGCCGAGGCGCTGAACGAGCGGGACGCCGCTCGGGCCCGTACCGCCCGGAGTGAGCTGCGGCAGAGCGCGGGCCGGTTGAAGGCGTTCGTCGAGGCGACCCAGGGCGCCCGGGAGGCGAGCACCCTGTCACCGGTGTACTGGCATCAACGGCACGGGCCGGTGGGCCGCTATGCGCGGGCGGCGGAGCCGATCGACCGGGCGATGCGTAACAGCGGCACCCTGATCCGACGATCGGTGACGCTCATCGAGGACGGCGAGCCGGTGCCGGAGTCGTTGCCGACGGCGGTGGCCGATCTCGCCGAGGCGGTCCGCCTGCTCAAGCGGCAGTTCGCCGCCGGCGCCGAGCCGAACCGGGCCCGGGAGCAGGCGCTACGGGCGGTCCGGACGGCCGGGCACGCCTATCGGGACGGTGTCGGCTTCTCGGGTGCGGTGGTGGTGGCACAGGTCCGGACGACCGTCAGTGACCTCCTGGTCGCCTCCGGGCTGGACCAGGAGGACGCGAATCACCTGGTCAGGAAGCTTTTCGGGGATCTCTGAGAGCCGGGTGACCCCCGGCGGAGCCAGGTGGCGGCACCTTCTTGAGCCATTACTGTTGCACTCTGAGCCAAAGTGGTGCCATGATGGCGTCATGGAGCTGAGGTCATACGTCGAGAACCTGCGTAACGAGTTCGCCGTGGCCGCGGAGGGCGTGGACCCGGAGGCCCGGGCGCTGGCCGAACGACTCTTCGCGCAGTTGGAGGCGGCCACCCGTCTCACGCTGCTCGAAGCGCTGTCCGACGCGGCCGACGAGATCACCCGCGACCTCGCACCGGGATCGGTGCACGTCCGGTTGCGCGGGCGCGAGCCCGACTTCGTGGTGACGCCGGCCAGCCCGCCGGCCGAGGTGGCGACCGAGCCCAGTGGCCCGCCACCGCTGGCGGTGCCGGTGTCCGCCCCCGACGGTGACGAGGGCGGCACCTCGCGGATCAACCTGCGGCTCCCCGACCACCTGAAGGCCAGCGTCGAGGACGCCGCCGGCCGCGCCGGGCTCTCGGTCAACGCCTGGCTGGTGCGCGCCGTCGCCGGTGCCATCGGGGCGGGCGACACCCAGCGTCGTCCACCCCGCCGGGTGGAGCCGACCTCCGGCCAGCACTTCACCGGCTGGGCCCGCTAACTCCCCGTACCCCTTCCACCACCACGCCGCTGACCAGCGGCGACCTCCGCCGACCACAGTTCGGGAGACCACCATGCCTGTTTTCGAGACGCCAGAACCGATTTCCGTCCAGATCGAGCTGCCGATCGGCGATGCCTGGATCGCCGCGAGCGACCGCACCGACACTGTGGTGACGGTGCGGCCCCGCGACCCGTCGAGCAAGGCCGACGTGAGCGCCGCCGAACAGAGCACCGTCGAGTTCGCCGCCGGGCGACTGGTGATCCGGGTGCCGAAGAGCTGGCGCCGCTACGGGTTCGGCCCCGGGCCGTCGGTCGACGTCCAGATCGAGGTGCCGACCGGGTCGCGGGTGTACGCCGAGGCGGCCTGGGCGGCGTTCCGCTGCGAGGGTCGGCTCGGCGAGTGTCGGATCAAGACCGGCAGCGGCATCCGTCTCGACGAGACCGGGCCGTTGGAGATCGACAGCAGCCACGGCGAGGTCGCGGTCGAGCGTGTGCTGGGCTCTGCCCGGGTGAAGGCATCGTCCGGCAAGGTGCGCATCGGTGCGGTCGACGGCACCGCCGAGATCAAGAACTCGTCCGGCGACTGCTGGATCGGCCGCAGCGGTGGCGACGTCCGGATCAACACGGCCTACGGCGACATCACAGTGGACGCCTCGCAGGCATCGGTGACGGCGCGCACCGCCTACGGCAACCTCCGGCTGGGTGAGGTCACCCGCGGCGCGGTCGACGCACAGACCTCCTTCGGCGCGATCGAGGTCGGCATCCGTCGCGGGACCGCCGCCTGGCTCGACGTCAGTTCCAAGCACGGCCGCGTGCACAACGCGTTGGAGTCGACCGACAGCCCGGCGCAGACCGACGAGACGGTCGAGGTCCGGGCGAACACCTCCTACGGCGACATCATGATCCGCCGCGCCTGACCCACCGCCCCGCCGACCACAAATGAGGAGACCATGACCAGCTCCATGAACCCCGCGATCGTCGCCACCGACCTGCGCAAGTCCTACGGCGACAAGGTCGTGCTGAACGGCATCGACCTGATGATCACCGAGGGCACCATCTTCGCGTTGCTCGGTCCGAACGGCGCCGGCAAGACCACCACAGTGCAGATCCTCTCCACCCTGATCGACGCCGACGGCGGTAACGCCCGCGTCTTCGGCCACGACCTGACCCGGGAACCCGACGCGGTACGCGCGCTGATCGGCGTCACCGGTCAGTTCTCCGCCGTCGACAACCTGCTCACCGGTCGGGAGAACCTGACCCTGATGGCCGACCTGTGCCACCTGGACAGGGCCGCCGGTCGGCGGCGGATCGCCGACCTGCTCGACCAGTTCGACCTGACCGACGCGGCGGGCAAGCCGGTGTCCACGTACTCCGGCGGCATGCGCCGCCGGCTCGACCTCGCGATGACCCTGGTCGGCGAGCCCCGCGTCATCTTTTTGGACGAGCCGACCACCGGCCTGGACCCGCGCAGCCGCCGGGCCATGTGGCACATCATCCGCGCACTCGCCGCCGAGGGCGTGACCATCCTGCTCACCACGCAGTACCTGGAGGAGGCCGACCAGCTTGCCGACCGGGTGGCGTTCCTCGACCACGGCCGGCTGATCGCCGAGGGCACGCCGCGCGAGCTCAAGCGGCTCATCCCGGGCGGCCACGTCGTGTTGCAGTTCGCCGACCAGGAGGGTCTCGACTCGGCGGCCCGGACGTTCGAGAGCGCCACCCGGGACGACGCGGCGCTCACCCTCCAGGTGCCGAGTGACGGCGGGGTCGGGTCGCTGCGATCCCTGCTCGACCAGCTCGACCGCGCCTCGATCAGCGTGGCGGGGCTCTCCGTGCACACCCCCGACCTCGACGACGTCTTCCTCACCCTCACCGGTCAGCCCGACACCCGGGCCGGCCGACCCGACCACGAAAGGGCTCCCGCGCGATGAGCACCCTCTCCCTCGCCGTCCGCGACTCGAGCACCATGCTGCGGCGCAACCTGCTGCACATGCGGCGGTACCCGTCGATGACGTTCCTGCTCATCGGCATCCCGATCATCATCCTGCTGCTCTTCGTCTACGTCTTCGGCGGCACGCTCGGCGCCGGTCTCGGCCCGTCCGGCGACCGCTCCCAGTACGCCAACTACGTCACCCCCGGCATCCTGCTCATCACCGTGGTCAGCGCCGCGCAGGGCACCGCCATCTCGGTCGCGATGGACATGACCGAGGGGATCATCGCCCGGTTCCGCACGATGTCGATCTTCCGGCCGTCGGTACTGACGGGTCACGTACTGGGCAGCCTGGTCCAGACCATGCTCAGCCTCGTGGCCGTCATCCTCGTGGCGCTGCTGGTCGGGTTCCGACCCAATGCCAACGCGGTCGAGTGGCTCGCGGCGATCGGCGTCCTCGCCATGATCACCTTCGCGCTGACCTGGCTGTCCGTCGCCCTCGGTCTGGTCAGTGACAGTGTCGAGACGGCCAGCAACCTGCCCATGCCGCTGATCCTCCTGCCGTTCCTCGGCAGCGGGTTCGTCCCCACCGACTCCATGCCGACCGCCGTGCGGTTGTTCGCGGACTACCAGCCCTTCACGCCCGTCATGGAGACCCTTCGCGGCCTGCTCCTGGGTACCGGGATCGGCGCCAACGGGATCATCGCGGTCGTCTGGTGCGCCGTCATCACAGTGGGCTGCTTCCTGTGGGCCAAGGCCCTGTACAACCGCAACCGGACGGCCTGATCCGTACGGCGTGCTCGGTCCCACCAACGCAACGGAGAGCCGGCGGCTCGGCCCACAGGGGTCGGGCCGCCGGCTCGAGGCGTCCTGCGACCGGCGGCGCGAGGTGCGTGCTCAGGCGGTCGGGTCGCCGGCGTGAGGTGCATGATCGGGCGGGCGAGGACGACCGGGCGGCGCGGGCTCGTCAAGACGTTGAATGTTATCGATAACACCGGGTCGTCGTCCGGCTTCGCGCCGGGTGGGTGGCGCTCCGGAGCGCTCAGCCATGAGCCCGCATGGCCGTCGATGGCTGTCGGGCGGATCCGAGCACGCGACCGCGACGCCCCGGGAATGTTATCGCTGCCATCATCGCCGGGGGAACAAGTGGTCGCTATCGGACCGCCATGCCCCGATGTGCGGCGCACTGGACCTGTCGCGCCGCCGGTTGACGGGTCTCCGGACGGCAGTCGTGCCGGACGCCGGCCCCATTCGTCGGATGGCTGCCGCAGTTAAGGGCGGAATCTTGGGATTTGCACCGGTCCGCTATCTACCCTCCCGAGTCGGTCCGCCTTCCGCGTTCCGTTACGGAGCTGTTGCGGGTAGATGTCTTGACGAGCCTGGATGTGAGCGTTAACACTATCCCCGTTAACGGTGGAGGTGAACACATGAACCGTGTGGACGGAGCTGACGACCGCTACGTCGTCGGTGTCGACTACGGCACCCTGTCCGGGCGAGCTCTGGTGGTCCGTGTCGGCGATGGTGCCGAGTTGGGGACCGCGGTGCACGAGTACGGCGATGGCGTGATCAGCGCGGCGCTTCCGGGGGGTCGGACCCTGCCCCCGGACTGGGCCCTGCAGAACCCGCAGGACTACCGCGACGTTCTGCGGTACGCCGTCCCGGCGGCGGTGTCCGCCGCGGGGGTGGACCCGGCGGCGGTGGTCGGCATCGGCATCGACTTCACCGCCTGCACCGTGCTGCCGACGCTCGCCGACGGCACCCCGCTGTGCGAGACACCCGAGCTGCGCGACCGACCGCACGCCTGGGTCAAGCTGTGGAAGCACCACGCCGCGCAGCCGCACGCCGACCGGATCAACGCGCTGGCCCATGAGCGGGCCGAGCCGTGGATCGGCCGGTACGGCGGCAAGATCTCCGCCGAGTGGCAGTACGCCAAGGGCCTGCAGATCCTGGAGGAGGACCCGGAGGTCTACGACCGGGCCGAGCGCTTCATCGAGGCGGCCGACTGGATCGTCTGGCAGCTCTGCGGCACCGAGACGCGCAACGTCTGCACGGCCGGCTACAAGGGCATTCTGCAGGACGGTCACTACCCCTCCGAGGGCTTCCTGACCGCGCTCAACCCCAACTTCGGCGACTTCGTGGCGAAGCTGGACGGCCCGCTGCTGCCCCTCGGGGCCCGGGCCGGCGCGCTCACCGCCCAGGCCGCCGCCTGGACCGGCCTGCCGGCGGGGATCGCGGTGGCCGTCGGCAACGTCGACGCGCACGTCACCGCGGCATCCGCGCAGGCGGTGCAGCCCGGTCGGCTGGTCGCCATCATGGGCACCTCGACCTGCCACGTCGTCAACGGCGCGGAGGTCGCCGAGGTGGCCGGCATGTGCGGTGTGGTGGACGGCGGCATCAGCCCCGGCGCGTGGGGTTACGAGGCCGGGCAGAGCGGTGTCGGCGACATCTTCGGCTGGTTCGTCGAGCACGCCGCTCCGGCCGGCGTCGACTCGCACGAGCGCCTCACCGAGCTGGCCGCGAGTCAGCCCGTCGGCGCGCACGGCCTGATCGCGTTGGACTGGTGGAACGGCAACCGTTCCCTGCTGGTCAACCACGACCTCAGCGGGATGATCGTCGGCATGACCCTGGCCACCCGGCCGGCGGACATCTACCGGGCCCTGCTGGAGTCCACCGCGTACGGCACCCGGATGATCATCGAGGCGTTCGTCGACGCCGGAGTCCCGGTGAACGACCTGGTGATCGCCGGTGGTCTGACCAACAACGCGCTGCTGATGCAGATCTACGCCGACGTGACCAGGCGACCGCTGAACATCATCGCCTCGGCCCAGGGGCCGGCGCTGGGCTCGGCGATCCACGCCGCCGTCGCCGCCGGCGAGTTCCCCTCGATCCACGAGGCGTCGCAGGCGATGGGCCGGGTGCACGAGGCCGTCTACCGTCCGGACCCCGAGCGGGCCCGCGCCTACGACGCCCTCTACGCCGAGTACCGGGCGCTGCACGACCACTTCGGTCGTGGCGGCAACGACGTCATGCTCCGCCTGCGGGCGATCCGCAACGCGGCGGTCGAGACCGCCGCGACTACGCACGAGGTCCCGCTGGAGGTGGTGGCGTGAACGCCGAGGTGACCCGACAGGTCGGCGAGCTGCGCGAGACCGTCGCCCGCCTGCACGCCGAGCTGACCCGGTACAACCTGGTCGCCTGGACGTCCGGCAACGTCTCCGCGCGGGTCCCCGGCCAGGATCTGATGGTGATCAAGCCGAGTGGGGTGAGCTACGACGACCTCACCGCGGCCACGATGGTGGTGTGCGACCTCGACGGCGTTCTCGTCGAGGGCGACTTCGCCCCGTCCAGCGACACCGCCGCCCACGCCTACGTCTACCGGGCCATGCCCGAGGTCGGTGGGGTCGTGCACACGCACAGCTCGTACGCGACCGCCTGGGCCGCGTGTGGGGAGTCGATCCCCTGCCACCTCACGGCCCAGGCTGACGAGTTCGGTGGGGAGATCCCGATCGGCCCGTTCGCGCTGATCGGCGGTGACGACATCGGCAAGGGCATCGTCGCCACGCTCGCCGGGCACCGCTCGCCCGCGGTGCTGATGCGCAACCACGGCGTGTTCACCATCGGCCGCGACGCCCGCGCGGCGGTCAAGGCGGCGGTCATGTGCGAGGACGTGGCCCGCACCGCGCACCTGGCCCACACCCTCGGGCAGCCGGTCCCGATGGCACAGGCCGACATCGACTCGCTCTACGACCGCTACCAGAACGTCTACGGCCAACAACCAGTCGCACCGGCGGGCTCCTGACCCTGCACCGATAACCCGGGACCCGTCGGTCTGCACCACGACGCACCAGCACGCACCACCCGCGTTCGCCGCTCTTTCGCACCTCGGCGGTTGGCGCGGTTACCCACCACATCCAGCCAAGGAGATTCGATGGGAAAGATGCGAACGCAGTCCGCTCCGTGGCGCGCTGCCGCGGTCCTCGCCAGCGTGCTGCTGGTCGGCGGCGTGGCGGCCTGCGGCAACAGCGACACGGGCGGCGGCGGCACCACGGACGACGGCAAGATCACGATGGGCTTCTCCCAGGTCGGTGCGGAGAGCGGGTGGCGTACCGCGAACACCACCTCGATCAAGGAGGCCGCCGCGGCGGCCGGGATCGAGCTGAAGTTCGACGACGCTCAGCAGAAGCAGGAAAACCAGATCAAGGCGATCCGCAACTACATCCAGCAGAAGGTCGACGTCATCGCCTTCTCGCCGGTGGTGGAGTCCGGTTGGGACACCGTGCTCAAGGAGGCCAAGGACGCCGACATCCCGGTCATCCTGACCGACCGCTCGGTGGACTCGGCCGACAAGTCGCTGTACAAGACCTTCCTCGGCTCGGACTTCGTCAAGGAGGGCCGGCTCGCCGGTGAGTGGCTGGTCGAGCAGAAGAAGACCGCCTCGGGCCCGGTGAACATCGTCGAGCTGCAGGGCAACACCGGTGCGGCGCCGGCGAACGATCGCAAGAAGGGCTTCGGTGAGGCGATCGCCGCCAACCCGAACCTGAAGATCATCGCTTCCCAGCCGGGTGACTTCACCCGGGCCGGCGGCAAGCAGGTCATGGAGCAGTTCCTCAAGGCCAACAAGAAGATCGACGTGTTGTTCGCGCACAACGACGACATGGGTCTGGGCGCGCTCGAGGCGATCAACGCCGCCGGCAAGGTGCCCGGCAAGGACATCACCATCATCACCGTCGACGCCGTCAAGGACGGCATGCAGGCTCTCGCCGACGGGAAGTTCAACTTCATCGCGGAGTGCAGCCCGCTGCTCGGCCCGCAGCTGATGGACCTGGCCAAGAAGGTCCACGCGGGCGAGGAGGTGCCGCCTCGGATCGAGACCGAGGAGACCACCTTCACGACCGAGCAGGCCAAGGAAGCTCTGCCCAACCGTAAGTACTGATCGACGACGGGGTCGCCGCGTTCGCGTGGCGGCCCCGCCGCGTCGCTTCCCTACCCGAAACGGACCGGGCTTGGCCCGCGACGACCTCCGAACCACGCCCGCCCGAGCGGCCCCCCAGGGACGACCGGGCGGGCGTGGCGGGAGCGTAGCGGCCCTTCCGTGTCGACAACCCAGAAGAGGTCTGATGGGATGACGGATAGCCGTCCGGTCCTGACGATGACCGGGATCAGCAAGTCCTTCCCCGGGGTGCGCGCACTCCACGACGTCAACTTCCGGCTCTTTCCCGGCGAGGTGCACGCCCTGATGGGCGAGAACGGCGCCGGCAAATCCACCCTCATCAAGGTGCTCACCGGCGTCTACGACACCGATGAGGGCGCGATCACCCTCGACGGCGAGCCAGTGTCGTTCACCGGGCCGATGCAGGCGACCGCCGCCGGTGTGAGCACCGTTTTCCAGGAAGTCAACCTCTGCACCAACCTCTCGGTGGCGGAGAACATCTTCATCGGCCGTGAGCCTCGGGTCTTCGGCGCCGTCCGCTGGGGTGAGGTCCGCCGCCGCGCCCGAGCCCTGCTGGCCCGCCTCGACCTCGACCTCGACGTCAGCGCGCCACTCGGCTCGTACTCGCTCGCGATCCAGCAGATGGTCGCCATCGCCCGCGCCATCGACATCAAGGCCCGGGTGCTGATCCTGGACGAGCCGACGTCCAGCCTCGACGCCGGCGAGGTGGCGCAGCTGTTCCGCATCATGCGGCAACTGCGCGACGAGGGCATCGCGATCCTGTTCGTGACCCACTTCCTCGACCAGGTCTACGAGATCGCCGACCGGATCACGGTGCTGCGCAACGGCGGGCTCGTCGGTGAGTACCTCACCACCGAGCTGCCCCAGCTCTCCCTGGTCGAGAAGATGATCGGCAAGGAGCTCGACGTCCTGGAGGGCATCGAGGAGCACTCCCGGCGGGACCTGGCCGCGCTGGAGGAGGGCACCCCCCTGGTGGCGGTGTCGAACTTCGGTCGGGCGGGTGCTGTCGAGCCGTTCAGCCTCACCATCCACGCCGGCGAGGTGGTGGGCCTGGCCGGCCTGCTGGGCTCGGGGCGTACCGAGGTCGCGCGGTTGCTGTTCGGCGCCGACCGGACCGACGGCGGCCAGGTCGCGATCGACGGCACGGCGAGCAGCCTGCGCACCCCCGCGCAGGCCATCGACCACGGCGTGGGCTTCTGTTCGGAGAACCGCCGGGCCGAGGGGATCGTCGCGGACCTGTCGGTCCGCGAGAACATGATCCTCGCCATGCAGGCGGCCCGCGGCTGGCTGCGGCCCATTCCGCGTCGTCGCCAGGACGAGCTGGTCGACAAGTACGTCAAGGCCCTCAACATCCGGCCCGCCGACCCGGAGGTGCCGGTACGCAACCTCTCCGGCGGTAACCAGCAGAAGGTGCTGCTGGCCCGGTGGCTGATCACCGAGCCGCGACTGCTGATCCTCGACGAGCCCACCCGGGGCATCGACATCGGGGCGAAGACCGAGATCCAGAAGCTCGTGACGCAGCTGTCCGACGGTGGCATGGCGGTGCTGTTCATCTCCGCCGAGCTGGAGGAGGTGCTGCGCCTCAGCCACAAGGTGGCCGTCATGCGGGACCGGCAGATGGTCGCGCAGCTCGCCAACGACGAGAGCCTGGACGCCGACCGCATCATGCAGACCATCGCCAGCGGATCCCACCGGGAGGAGGCAGACCGATGAACGACACCACGAGCCGCTATCGGACGATGATCGGTCACCGGCTGTTCTGGCCCGCCGCCGTGCTGTTCGTCATGCTCGCCGCGAACACGATCTACCGGCCCGGGTTCCTGTCCATCGAGCTCAAGGACGGGCACCTGTACGGCACGCCGATCGACATCCTGCGGCTGAGCGCACCGCTGATCCTCGTCGCGCTGGGCATGACCCTGGTCATCTCCACCGGCGGCATCGACCTGTCGGTGGGCTCGCTCTGCGCGATCAGCGGCGCGATCGCCTGCATGTACATCAGCAAGCAGCCCGACCAGAACAGCCTTGGCGTGGTGGTGACCGCCCTCGCCTTGGCGATGGGCGTCTCGCTGGTGCTCGGCGCCTGGAACGGGGTGCTGGTGGCCGTGATCGGGATTCAACCGATCATCGCCACCCTGATCCTGATGGTCGCCGGCCGGGGTCTCGCCCAGCTGATCACCGAGGGTCAGATCATCACCATCAACTCCGAGCCGTACCGGGCGATCGGCCTGGGCCACGCGTTGACCCTGCCGCTGGCCATCTTCATCGCGCTCGCCGCGGCCCTGCTGGTCGCCGCGTTCACCCGTCGCACCGCACTCGGCATGATCATCGAGTCGGTGGGCGGCAACGCCATGGCCAGCCGGCTCGCCGGCATCCGGTCCAGTCGGGTCATCTTCCTGGCGTACGTGATCAGCGCCGCCTGTGCCGCGGTCGCCGGTTTCATGATGACGGCCAACGTCTCCAGCGCCGACGGCAACGCCGCCGGCCTCTGGGTCGAGCTGGACGCGATCCTCGCGGTCGTCATCGGCGGTACGTCCCTCGCGGGCGGCCGGTTCTTCCTGAGTGGCACGATCATCGGCGCGCTGATCATCCAGACCCTGACCACCACCGTGTACGCCATGGACATCTCACCGCAGACCTCGCTGCTGTTCAAGGCGGTCGTCGTCATCGCCGTCTGCCTCATCCAGGCGCCGGCCTTCCGGGCCCGGTTCAGTCGACGTAGGCGTAACGTCCCGCCGCCCGCCACCATCGCCGACAAGCCGAAGGAGCAGGTGCCGGCATGACCACTGGAACGCTTACCGCCGGTCGTACCCGGTTCCGGCTGCCGAGGAAGCAGATACCGGTTCTGGCGACGCTCGCCCTGCTGCTGGTGATGTACGGCATCGGCGTCTCGCAGTACACGGCGTTCTCCAACGTCCAGGTCATCTTCAACGTCTTCATCGACAACGGCTTCCTGCTCGTCGTCGCGGTGGGCATGACCTTCGTGATCCTCACCGGTGGCATCGACCTGTCGGTCGGTTCGGTGGTCGCCATGACGGCGATGGTGTCGGCCGCTCTGCTGCAGGACGGCATGCCGGCGGCGCTGGTGCTGGTCATCGCCCTGCTCATCGGCCCGACGCTCGGCCTGTTGATGGGCTGCGTCATCCACTTCTTCGAGATCCAGCCGTTCATCGTCACGCTCGCCGGGATGTTCTTCGCCCGGGGCATGTGCACCTTCATCTCCGGCGCGTCGATCCCGATCACCGACGGGTTCTGGACCTCGATGTCGCAGGAGCGGATCGGGGACCCACGGGGCAACTTCGTGTCGATCAGCGTGCTGATCGCCTTCGTGGTGGTCGTCATCGCCGCGTACACGCTGGCCTACACCCGGTTGGGACGTAACGTGTACGCCATCGGCGGCAACCCGCAGTCGGCGCTGCTGATGGGCCTGCCGGTGGGACGGACCCGGATCGCCGTCTACACGATCAGTGGTCTGTGCTCGGCCATCGGCGGGATCCTGCTGTCCTTCTACACCCTCTCCGGCGCGCCGCTGATCGCGGTGGGGATGGAGCTGGACGTCATCGCCGCCGTCGTCATCGGTGGCACGGTGCTCACCGGCGGGGCGGGTTACGTCTTCGGCACGGTGCTCGGCGTGCTGGTTCTCGGCGTGATCCAGACTCTCATCACCTTCGACGGGAGCCTCAACTCCTGGTGGACCAAGATCGTGATTGGTGGTCTGCTCTTCGCGTTCATCCTCCTTCAGCGCCTCATCGGAATCCGTTACAAGTGACCGCCCCTCTCGCGGAAGGCAACTCCATGGCACCACACACCGAACCCGAGATCTGGTTCCTCACCGGCAGCCAAGGCATGTACGGCGAGGAGACGCTCCGCCAGGTGGCCGAGCAGTCTCGCCAGATCGCGGCGGCGCTCGACGACTCGCCGCAGATTCCCGCCCGCGTGGTCTGGAAGCCCGTCCTGACCAACAGTGGTGAGATTCTGCAGGTCTGCCGGGACGCCGCCGCTCAGGGTGCCGTCGGGGTCATCGCCTGGATGCACACGTTCTCACCGGCCAAGATGTGGATCTCCGGCCTGGACGCGTTGCAGACACCGCTGCTGCACCTGCACACCCAGGCCAACGTTCTGCTGCCGTGGAACGACATCGACATGGACTTCATGAACCTGAACCAGGCCGCCCACGGCGACCGTGAGTTCGGGTACATCCAGACGCGTCTCGGTGTGGCCCGTAAGACAGTGGCCGGGCACGTCAGCGACCCGCGGGTGACCACTCGGATCGGGGCGTGGGCCCGCGCCGCGCTGGGTTGGTCGGCGATGCGGTCGCTGCGCCTGGCCCGCTTCGGCGACAACATGCGCGACGTCGCGGTGACCGAGGGTGACAAGGTCGAGGCCGAGCTGCGGTTCGGGGTCTCGGTCAACACCTACGGCGTCAACGACCTGGTCGAGGTGGTCGGCGAGGTCACCGACGCGCAGGTGGACGACCTGGTCAAGGAGTACGAGGACACCTACCGCATCGTCAGCGAGCTGCTGCCCGGCGGCGAGCAGCACGACTCGCTGCGGTACGCCGCGCGGGTGGAGTTGGGTATGCGCGCCTTCCTGGACGCGGGCGGGTTCCGGGCCTTCACGACGAACTTCGAGGACCTCGGGGGGCTGCGTCAGCTGCCGGGCATCGCCGTGCAGCGGCTGATGGCGGACGGCTACGGCTTCGGCGGTGAGGGCGACTGGAAGACCTCGGTCCTGGTCCGCACCCTCAAGGCGATGTCGGTGGGCGTGAGCGGCGGCACGTCGTTCATGGAGGACTACACCTACGACCTCACTCCGGGCAACGAGTTGGTGCTCGGCGCCCACATGCTGGAGGTCTGCCCGACGATCGCCTCCGGCGTGCCCAACGTGGAGATCCATCCGCTGAGCATCGGTGGCCGGGAGGACCCGGTCCGGCTGGTGTTCGACGCCGCACCCGGTCCGGCAGTGGTGCTCGGGTTGTCCGACATGGGGGAGCGTTTCCGGCTGGTGGCCAACGAGATCGACGTGGTGGCGCCGCCGCAGCCGCTGCGCCGGTTGCCGGTTGCCCGTGCCGTCTGGCGTCCGCGCCCCGACCTGCCGGTCTCGGCCGAGGCGTGGATCACCGCGGGCGCCCCGCACCACACAGTGCTGTCTCAGGCGGTGGGCGTGGAGGAGCTGCACGACCTGGCGGAGATGAGCCGCACCGAGCTCGTCGTCATCGACGCCGCCACGGAGCCCCGCCGTTTCGCCGACGAGCTGCGCTGGAACCAGGCGTACTACCGGCTGGCCCGCGGCTTCTGATTCGCGCGGCCTGATCGTACGAAAAACGGGTGGTCCACCCCTGCCCGCAGGCAGGGGTGGACCACCCGTTCGCGTGTGCGCCAGCCGGGCCGCGAGGCGATTGTGTTACGCCTTGACTAACAGCATGTTATCGCTCACAGTCTATAACCAAGATGGTCGATGTCGTTGGCTGCTCCGGCCGCGCGCACGTCCTACCCCCGCGGTTTCGGCACCTCGTCACCGCAACGGTCGGGCGATCGGTGTTAGCGATCACATGGCCGGGCGTGGTCAGCTCGGTGCCCCGCCCGGTGCCGCGGACGCCGACCCAGACCGCACGGTTCGCGTCAGCAGAGGAGGATCATGCTTTCCATCGGTCGGGTTCCCCGGGGTGCGCCACGACGGCGCGGGTGGCTGTCGAGACTCGCCGTCGCCGCGATGGTGCTGGTGGTCGGTGGCGCGGCTGCGGCCGTCGCCTCGTCGCCCGCGTCAGCGGCCACCGTCGACACCAGCGCCTGGTACGTGTTGGTGAACCGCAACAGTGGCAAGGCCGTGGACGTGTACAACCTGGCCACGAACGACGGTGCGCGGATCACCCAGTGGACGCGTAACAACGGCAACCAGCAGCAGTGGCAGTTCGTGGACTCCGGAGGCGGCTACTACCGACTCAAGTCGAGGTTGTCGAGCAAGGTGCTGGACGTCTCCGGCCGCTCGACCGCCAACGGCGCCAGCGTCGTGCAGTGGAGCGACCTCAACGGCACCAACCAGCAGTTCCGGCTGGCCGACTCGGACGGCGGGTACGTCCGGTTGATCAACCGGAACAGCAACAAGGTGATGGAGGTGCAGGGCGCCTCGACCGCCGACGGCGGCAACATCGTGCAGTACGACGACTGGAACGGCACCAACCAGCAGTGGCAGCTCGTCCGCGTCGACGGCGGGACCGACCCCACGACGCCGCCCCCGTCCAACGGCACGTACCCGAACCCGGTGGTCTGGCAGGACTTCGCCGACGTCGACATCATCCGGGTGGACAACGCCTACTACATGTCGGCGTCCACCATGCACTACTCGCCTGGCGCGCCGGTCCTGCGCTCGTACGACCTGGTGAACTGGGAGTTCGCCGGTCACTCGGTGCCCCGACTCGACTTCGGGTCGAAGTACGACATGAGCGGTGGTAACGCCTACGTCGACGGCATCTGGGCGTCGACGCTGAACTACCGGCCGAGCAACCGGACGTACTACTGGGCCGGGTGCATCGACTTCGCGCAGACCCACATCTACACCGCGTCCGCCGTCGACGGCGCCTGGAGCAAGCACACCACCATCCCCAACTGCTACTACGACGCGGGGATGCTGATCGACGACAACGACACCATGTACGTGGCGTACGGCAACGGCACCATCAGCGTGGCGCAGCTGTCCGCGGACGGAAAGTCCCAGGTTCGTGCCCAGCAGGTGTACACCACGCCGTCGAGCATCGGAACGCTGGAGGGCGCGCGCTTCTACAAGCGCAACGGCGCCTACTACATCTGGCTCACCCGCCCGGCCAACGGCCAGTACGTGCTGAAGTCGACGAACGGCCCGTTCGGCCCGTACGAGCAGCGGCAGGTGCTGCTCAACCTGCCCGGCCCGATCTCCGGTGGCGGTGTGCCGCACCAGGGTGGGCTGGTGCAGACCCAGAACGGCGACTGGTACTACATGTCCTTCGTCGACGCGTACCCCGGTGGTCGGATGCCGGCCATGGCCCCGATCACCTGGACCGGCGACGGTTGGCCGGTGCTGCAGACGGTCAACGGCACGTGGGGCAGCTCGTACCCGAAGCCGAACCTGCCCGCGCCGCCCCGGGCGGTCAAGCCGCTCACCGGCGCCGACACCTTCGCCGGCACCACGCTCGGCCCGCAGTGGGAGTGGAACCACAACCCGGACAACAGCAAGTGGTCGGTCAACAACGGGCTGAACCTGCAGACCGCCACCGTCACCAGCGACCTTTACAAGGCGCGCAACACGCTGACCCACCGCATCCAGGGCCCCACCTCGACCGCGACGATCGAGTTGGACTACTCCACCATGCGCGACGGTGATCGCACCGGCCTGGCGGTGCTGCGCAACTCGTCGGCCTGGATCGGAGTCCGACGGGACAACGGGTCCACCCGACTGGTCATGCAGAACGGGCTGACGATGGACGGCAGCTGGAACACCACCAGCACCGGCAGCGAGGTGGCGAGCACCGCCGTCTCCGGTGGCCGGATCTGGTTGCGCGCCAACGCCGACATCAGACCCGGCTCCGGCCGACAGGCCCGTTTCTCGTACAGCACCGACGGGGTCAACTTCACCTCGTTCGGCAACGCCCTGACGCTGGCGAACAACTGGCAGTTCTTCATGGGCTACCGGTTCGCCATCTTCAACCACGCGACGCAGGCGCTCGGTGGCGCGGTCACCGTGCGGCGCTTCGACCTGACCACTCCGTGACGCCGGTCACACGACGATCGCTCTGACCGGTGGCGCTGGCGACGCAGCCCTGGCGGCATGTGAAGTCCGCGCCACCGCGTCAGATCCTCGCCGGCCTGTTCCACGCTCTGTCCAGGAGCGAGGGCAGGCCGGCGTACCACATCAGGACCGTGCCTCGTACCTGTTGGTTGGCGAGTCCGGACGGGCACGGCGTTGTACGGCTTCGGCACGTCGAGCGGTCCCCACACGGGCGTGCCGTGTTCGGGGCCGTTGCTGGCGTAGACTGTCGGCGATCCAGCGCTGGTCACCTGGGATTCAGCACCGGCGTGGTGACTGAGCGAGGGGGATCGGGCCGGGCCGCTCCAGTCGACGTCGACGGGCTGCGGGCCGGAGATGTAGCGGGGGGAGTGAAATGGCCGTCCACGGTCCCGCGATGACGGACGTTGCTCGTCTCGCCGGTGTCTCCCATCAGACGGTGTCGCGGGTGCTCAACGGGCACCCCAACGTCCGTGAGCAGACCCGGCTTCGGGTTCGCGCGGCGATCGCCGAACTCGGCTACCGCCCCAACGGCGCGGCACGCGCCCTGGTGACCGGTCGATCACAGGTCATCGGTGTGGTCGCGCAGAACACGACGCTCTACGGTCCGGCCTCGCTGCTGGCCGCGTTGGAGCAGACCGCCGCCGAAGAGGGCTTCGCGGTCAGCGTCGGCAGCGTGCGAAACCTGGACCACCGCTCCATCTCGGCGGCCGTCGAGCGGCACCTGTCGCACCGGGTCGCCGGCATCGTGGTCATCGCCCCGGTCGAGTCGGCCGGTGAGGCGCTGGAGCGCCTGCCCAAGGATGTCCCGCTGGTCACTGTCGACGGTGACCCGAGCCGGCCGGTGCCGCTGGTGACTGTCGACCAGGTGGCGGGCGCCCGGGCGGCGACGCAACATCTGCTCGACGCCGGGCACCGCACCGTCTGGCACGTCTCCGGGCCGACCGACTGGTTCGACAGCGTGGGTCGGATCGACGGCTGGCGGCAGGCGTTGCTGGCCGCCGGTCTGGATCCGCCGCCGCCGATGCCGGGGGACTGGTCAGCGGCGTCGGGTTACCGGTGCGGGCAGATGTTGGCGCGGATGCCGGAGGTTACCGCCGTCTTCACCGCCAACGACCATCTCGCGCTGGGCGTGCTGCGGGCGCTGCACGAGTTCGGTCGACGGGTGCCGCACGAGATCAGCGTGGTCGGCTTCGACGACGTGCCGGAGGCGGCGTACTTCATTCCGCCGCTGACCACGGTTCGACCGGACTTCGACGCGGTGGCGCGAGCGAGCCTGCAGATGCTGCTGTCCCAGATCGAGTCGGGCACCGGTGGGGCGCTGCGGCAGACCATCGCCCCCGCTCTGGTCGCCCGCGAGAGCGTCGCTCCACCTCGTCACTGACGGTCGGGCCAACCGGAGGTCGCCCCGCGTGGTGCGGCCCCGCCAGGGTGCACGCGCGTGGGGGTCCGCGTCAGCGCGTGCCAATTCTTGGCTTCCTCGCCGGATAAGACGCGACTCGATGCGTTGCTCAGCGTGACCAATCGATGTCGAGCGATACGGCGCGGTGGAGGTATTGAACCTCGTGAAATGTCGCCGTAACATGATGGGCGTCTCTGTTAACGCTAACAAAAATTGGCGTCCAACTATCGGCGTGCCGACCAGAGATCGTAATCACGGGCGGGCGTCACCGACAAGGAGGCTCGATGAACCGCAATACCCGAGGTCGTCGCTGGGGGAGCGCACTGGCGGCCGGAATTCTGCTCGCCGGCGCCCTGGTCGGCCTTCGCGCGCCGACCGCGCAGGCACTGGACAACGGCGTGGCGCGCACTCCACCCATGGGTTGGAATTCGTGGAACCAGTTCGGCTGCAACATCAACGAGGCGCTGATCCGGCAGACGGCGGATGCGATCGTCAGCACCGGCATGCGGGACCTGGGCTACAACTACGTCGTGGTCGACGACTGCTGGTTCAACCCCAACCGGGACAGCTCCGGCAACATCCAGGGCGACCCCGGCCGGTTCCCCAGCGGGATGAAGGCGCTCGGCGACTACCTGCACGCCCGGAACCTGAAGTTCGGCCTCTACCAGGTGCCGGTCGACAAGACCTGCGCGCAGTACTTCGGCGCCTACCCCGGGGCGACCGGCAGTCGGGGCCACGAGGTGCAGGACGCACGGCAGTTCGCCGCCTGGGGCGTCGACTTCCTCAAGTACGACTGGTGCTCGCCGGAGGGCAGCATCAACGACCAGGTGGCCACCTTCGCCAAGATGCGTGACGCGCTGGCCGCCACCGGTCGACCGATCGTCTACAGCATCAACCCGAACAGTATCCACGCCAAGACCGGCCCCCAGCGCAACTGGGGCGACGTGGCGAACATGTGGCGCACCACCGAGGACATCACCAACGCCTGGGACACCGGCCAGACCAACGGCTACCCGATGGGCATCCAGAACATCATCAACGTGACCGTTCCGCTGGCGTCCTACGCGAGACCGGGTGGGTTCAACGACCCCGACATGATGGAGATCGGCCGCGGCGGCATGAACGACACGGAGATGCGCAGCCACTTCGCGATGTGGGCGATCATGGCGTCTCCGCTGATCGCCGGCAACGACGTGCGGAACATGAACGCCGCCACGCAGGCGATCCTCAAGAACGCCAACCTGATCGCGATCAACCAGGACTCGCTCGGTTTGCAGGGGACCCAGGTGTCGTTCGACGGCACGCGTCGGGTGCTGGCCAAGCGGCTCGCCAATGGTGACATCGCCGTCGCCCTCTTCAACCAGGGCGGCTCGACGACGACGATCTCGACCACGGCCGCGGCCATCGGCAAGTCCGGCTCGTCGTTCACGCTGGTGGACGCGTGGACCGGTGGCACCAGCACCAGCAGCGGGACCATCAGCGCCAGCGTCCCCGCGCACGGCACTGTGGTGTACCGGGTCAGCGGTGGCGGGACGACTCCTCCGACGACGCCGCCGCCGACCACGTCGAGCGCGTACGCCAGCGCCGCCTCCGGCCGCTGCCTCGACGTGCCGAACAGCAACACGGCCAACGGCACGCAGCCGGTCATCTGGGACTGCAACGGCGCCGCCAACCAGCGCTGGACCAGCAGCGGCCAGACCCTGCAGGCCCTCGGCAAGTGCCTGGACGCGCCGCCGAACGCCGCGGCCGGCGCCAAGGTGCAGATCTGGGACTGCAACGGCGGGACCAACCAGCAGTGGACGGTCAACGCCAACGGCACGATCAGCAACAACCAGTCGGGGCTCTGCCTGGACGTCAACGCCAACGCCACTGCCAACGGCACCACGGTGATCCTCTGGACCTGCACCGCGGCGGCGAACCAGCGGTGGTCGCAGCGGTAGCCGACCGGGTCGGTCGACCGCCGAGGTCGCGGCGACCCACCTGATCCGGCGATAGTGCCGATGCCCGCGGACGACAGACGTCGTCCGCGGGCATCGGTCTGTAGAGTGCTGCGGACGACCACGCTGAGTCGCCGCGTCCTGCCCTTCCGGCGGATCGGCCACATGGCTACGCTCGCCTGGATGCTCCGTTACGAGACCGTGACACCGGTATTTCGGATCTGGTGTTGACGCAGTCTATGTGAGCGCTAACACTACCCGAAAGATGACAGTTGGCCCCGGCAGTCGGCGGGGGAGTCCAGAGAGGAGAAGCCCGTGGGCAGGAAATTCCTGGTTGCTCTCGGCGGCGCGGCACTCGCGCTGAGTTTGGCGGCGTGCAGCGGCGGGGGTGCGGGCAGCGGTGAGAAGTCCGGCGACGAGAAGCCGAGCGATTTGACGATCGGTGTGTCGATGCCGACCCAGACCTCGGAGCGGTGGATCGCCGACGGCAACGCGGTGAAGTCGAAGCTGGAGGCCAAGGGCTACAAGGTCGACCTCCAGTACGCCGGCGACGACATCCCCACGCAGTCGCAGCAGGTCGACCAGATGATCACCCAGGGTGCCGATGTTCTGGTCCTCGCGGCGATCGACGGCACCGCGCTCAGCAGCCAGCTGCAGGCCGCCGCGGCCGCGAAGATCCCGGTCATCTCCTACGACCGACTGATCCGTGGCAGCAAGGACGTCGACTTCTACGTCAGCTTCGACAACTACAAGGTTGGCGTCGCCCAGGGCACCGCGCTGCTCGTCGGTCTCGGCCTGCTGAACAAGGACGGCTCGAAGGGCACGGCCAAGGGGCCGCTGAACGTCGAGCTCTTCGCCGGATCGCTGGATGACAACAACACCCAGTACTTCTTCGGCGGCGCGATGGACACGCTGAAGCCGTTCATCGAGAACGGCACGCTGGTCGTCAAGTCCAAGCAGACCACCCCCGAGCAGGTAGCCATCCTGCGGTGGCAGCAGGAGACCGCGCAGAAGCGGATGGAGAACCTGCTCACCTCCAGCTACAACGACGGCTCGAAGGTCGACGGGGTGCTCTCGCCGTACGACGGCATCTCCCGCGGCATCATCACCGCCCTGCAGAACGCCGGCTACGGCAAGGGCGCGAAGAAGCTCCCGGTGGTGACCGGCCAGGACGCGGAGATCGCCTCGATCAAGCTGATCAACGACGGCGTACAGAGCTCCACGGTCTTCAAGGACACCCGGCTGCTGGCCGAGCAGGCCGTGAACGCGGCCGAGGCGTTCCTGCAGAAGAAGCAGCCGCAGGCCAACGACACCCAGACGTACAACAACGGCGTCAAGGTAGTCCCGGCGTACCTGCTGCCGATCGCGACGGTCTACAAGGACGACATCAAGGCGACGCTGATCGACTCCGGCTACTGGACGGCGGAAGAGGTCGCCGCCGGTCAGGCCAAGAAGTAAGCCACTCGTCGGGCCCGGCGGTCACCCGCCGGGCCCGACCCCTGGGCGCGTACACGTCCAGACCTGACGGAGGACAGTGACAATGGACGACACCATCCTCGAGATGCGTCGCATCACCAAGACCTTCCCCGGCGTGACCGCGCTGGAGGACGTCACCCTCGCAGTGCGCCGCGGGGAGATCCACGCCATCTGTGGTGAGAACGGCGCCGGCAAGTCCACCCTGATGAAGGTGCTGTCCGGCGTCTACCCGTCCGGCTCGTACGACGGCGAGATCCTCTTCGACGGCAAGCCGATGCAGTTCCGTGGCATCCGCGACAGCGAGGCCAACGGCATCGTCATCATCCACCAGGAGCTCGCCCTGGTGCCGTACCTGTCGATCGCGGAGAACATCTTCCTCGGCAACGAGCGGCGCGGCCGCAGCGGGCTCATCGACTGGAACTTCGCCAACGCCGAGGCGGCGAAGCTGTTGGCGTCCGTCGGGCTGCACGAGAACCCGGTCACCCCGGTCATCCAGCTCGGCGTCGGCAAGCAACAGCTCGTGGAGATCGCCAAGGCGCTGTCGAAGAAGGTGCGCCTGCTCATCCTGGACGAGCCGACGGCCGCGCTCAACGACATCGACTCGGCGCACCTGCTCGACCTGTTGCGGGCCCTCAAGGAGCAGGGCATCACCTGCATCATGATCTCGCACAAGCTCAACGAGATCACCGCCATCGCCGACTCGACCACCGTCATCCGCGACGGGCGCGCCGTGGAGACCCTCGACATGCGGTCGGACGAGGTGACCCAGCATCGGATCATCCGGGGCATGGTCGGGCGCGACCTGGACAGCTTCTACCCCGACCGCGAGTCGTCCCCCGGTGACGAGGTCCTGCGCATCGAGGACTGGACGGTGCGTCACCCGGTCCAGGACCGGATGGTCGTCGAGGGCGTCGGGCTGTCCGTACGCGCCGGCGAGGTCGTCGGCATCGCGGGCCTCATGGGGGCCGGGCGGACCGAGCTGGCCATGAGCGTGTTCGGTCGGTCCTACGGGCGCGACATCCGGGGCCGACTCTTCGTCCACGGCCGGGAGGTGCAGGCACGCACCGTCGCCGAGGCGATCGACAACGGCATCGCCTACGTCACCGAGGACCGCAAGCGCTACGGCCTCAACCTCATCGACGACGTGCGGCGCAACGTGTCCGCCGCCGCGTTGGACCGGCTGTCCCGCCTGGGCTGGGTGAACGGCAACGAGGAGATCAAGGTTGCCGAGGCGAGCCGCAAGGAGATGAACATCCGGACGCCGAGCGTCATGGCGGTGGTCGGCAAGCTCTCCGGCGGCAACCAGCAGAAGGTCGTGCTGTCGAAGTGGCTGTTCACCGACCCGGACGTGCTGATCCTCGACGAGCCCACCCGCGGGATCGACGTCGGCGCCAAGTACGAGATCTACACGATCATCAACCGGCTGGTGGCCGCCGGTAAGGCGGTGATCGTCATCTCCTCCGAGCTGCCGGAGCTGCTCGGAATGTGCGACCGCATCTATACCCTCGCCGCCGGCCGGATCACCGGCGAGATGCCGGTGGCCGAGGCGACTCAGGAGAGCCTCATGGAGCTGATGACCAAGGACAAGGAGCTCGTCGGATGACCAGCATCAAGACCCCTTCGACGGAGCGCCCCACGCCCCCGGACAGCACGCCCGGCGCCGCCCTGCACAGCGGGACGAGCGACCTGCGGGCGCTGGTGTTGAACAACCTGCGGCAGAGCGGGATCTACGTCGCCCTGGTCGTCATCGTCGCGCTCTTCGCGGTCCTGACCGACGGGGTGTTGCTGAGCCCCGGCAACATCACCAACATCGTCCTCCAGTACTCGTACATCCTGGTCCTCGCGATCGGGATGGTCATCCTGATCATCGGCGGGCACATCGACCTGTCGGTCGGATCGGTCGTCGCGCTCACCGGAGCGGTCTCCGCCGTCCTGGTGATTCAGCAGGGTCACCCCTGGTGGATCGGCGTCGTGGCCGCGCTGGTCGTCGGCGTCGCGGTCGGCGCGTGGCACGGGTTCTGGGTGGCGTACGCCGGCATTCCGGCCTTCATCGTGACCCTGGCCGGCATGCTGTTGTTCCGGGGTCTGACCCTGCGGGTGCTCGACAACATCTCGCTGTCGCCGTTCCCGTCCGAGTACCAGCAGGTCGCGGCGGGCTTCCTCAACGGCCTGCTCGGTGGGCAGGGCTTCGACGCCTTCACACTGCTGATCGGCGCCATCGCCGTGGCCGGCTACGCGGTCAGCGGCTTCCGCACCCGCGTGGCGCGGATCCGCTACCAGCAGCCCGTCGAGTCGTTCCCGCTCTTCGTCGCCCGGGTCGTGCTGATCGGCGCGGTCCTCATGTACTTCGCCTGGCAGCTGGCGCACGCCCGAGGGCTGCCGATCGTGCTGATCATCCTGGCGGTCCTGGTGCTGGTCTACGGCCTGCTCACCCGGCGTACCGTCTTCGGTCGCCAGGTCTACGCGATCGGCGGCAACCTGTCGGCGGCGGCGCTGTCCGGGGTGAAGGTCCGCACGGTCAACTTCTGGATGTTCGTCAACATGGGCTTCCTGGCGGCGGTGGCCGGCGTCATCTACTCGTCGCGGTCGAACGGCGCCCAGCCCGCCGCCGGCAACATGTTCGAGCTGGACGCGATCGCCGCGGCCTTCATCGGCGGCGCGGCGGTCACCGGTGGCGTGGGCACCGTGGTGGGCGCGATGGTCGGTGGTCTGATCATGGCGGTGATGAGCAACGGCATGCAGCTGATGGGCATCGACCAGTCGACCCAGTCGGTGGTGAAGGGTCTCGTCCTGCTCGTCGCTGTCGCCTTCGACGTCTACAACAAGCGTCGCGCCGGCACGGCCCGCTGACGCCCGGTCCGTACCCAGTTGGCCCCTGACCGCGCTGCGGTCAGGGGCCCCTTGCGTTCCCACCCGACTCCGCGATCTTGCACTTTGTGT
>NZ_JAGPXY010000069.1 GCF_018070325.1 Micromonospora sp. H61 | reverse complement strand
GGAGGGGGGTGACGGGGTGCCAGTTCAGCGGGGAGGAGAGGACCATCGTGCTCGACGGTTGGCCGTACGGGGCGAGACGGTCGATGACCCCCTCGAACGCGCCGATCGAGCCGGCCGCCACCTTCAGCACGCTGCACGCGTCCCCGGTGATCCGGTGGATCTCCAGGATCTCCGGCCAGTCGGCCACCGCCGGGTCGTGCAGGATGCACCGCGCGCCGTAGCAGGACATCCGGATCAGGGCGACCACGGTACGGCCGGCGCGGCTCAGGTCGACGTGGGCGTGGTAGCCGGTGATGATCCCGGCCTCCTCCAGCCGGCGGACCCGCTCCGCGACGGACGGTGGCGACAGGTGCACCCGCCGGGACAACTCGCTGAAGGAGAGCCGCGCGTCGGCCTGCAACTCACGCAGCAGCGCCCAGTCCATGTCGTCCACGCTCAGACCTTACTTTCGTGAACCGACTTCGCCTAGTTGCCTTTGGTTTGCCAGGAGAAGCCGGCGAGAGCCGTTGATTCGGCATTCCGCAGGCCGATCCGACCGCGAGATCATGACGTCGGCTAGTCCGGGGGAGGGAGACGAGATGGTGGATCAGACGGAGCGGCGGGCGCCGAACCGCCGTGCCACGGTGCAACCGGTGACCCCCGGGCAGCGTGCCGCGCAGGCGGAGCGCACCGGCGGCGAGCCGACCCTGGAGTTCGCCGACATGGTGCCGTACGACGCGTACGTGCAGGCCAGCGCCCTGCACAAGATGCAGCACCCACTCAGCAGCGACCCGGGCGAGATGTCCTTCCTGATGGTCAGTCAGATCATGGAGCTGTACTTCGGGCTGACCTGCCACGAGCTGCGGGAGACCCAGCGGCTGATCCGCGCCGACCAGATCTGGGAGGCGTTGGCCCCGCTGGGCCGAGCCAAGCTGCACCTGGAAGGGCTCAACGCCGCCTGGCAGGGCCTGCGCTGGATGAGCCCGGCCGACTTCAACCGGTTCCGCAATCTGCTCGGCGAGGCCTCCGGCTTCCAGTCGGCGATGTACCGGCAGTTGGAGTTCCTGCTCGGGCTGCGCGACCCGACGCTGATCCGCCCGTTCCGCCGGCAGGCCGAGGTGCATGCCGAGCTGAGCGCCGCGCTGTCCACCCCGAGCCTCTGGGACGACGTGCTCGCGCTGCTCGCCCGGCGCGGCTTCGACCTCCCCGCCGACCTGCTCGACCGGGACGTGGCCGTCGAACACGACCCGCACCCGTTGGTCGAGGCGGCCTGGGTACGGATCTACGACGACGCCAGCCCGGACAATCACCTGCGGCTGCTCGGCGAGGCGCTGAGCGCTGTCGCCGAGGAGTTCGGCGACTGGCGCTGGAACCACGTCAAGGCGGTGCAGCGGACGATGGGCGCCAAGGTCGGCAGCGGCGGCTCCGCCGGCCTGGCGTGGTTGCAGCGCAGCATGGCCCGGGTGGTCTTCCCGGAGCTGTGGTCGGCCCGCACCGCGATGTGACCGGAGAGCGAGAACAAGCAATGACGACCCCTGAAGCCGAGTCGCACCACCTCGCCGCCGGCGAGGCGGAAGCGCATCGCCGTGACGAGGCCGACCCCGGCCACCGGCACCTGTTCCACGTGCCGCCGGCCGACGGCGGCGACCACCCCGAGTCGGCGTACCTGGCCGGCAACTCGCTCGGCCTGCAACCTCGGGCCACCCGCGACGAACTCCTGGCCGACCTGGACGCGTGGGGACGGCTCGGCGTGGAGGGGCACCTGGAGGCGGAGCGCCCCTGGCTGCCGTACCACGAGTTGTTGACCGGGCCGGCCGCGCGACTGGTCGGCGCCCGGCCCGCGGAGGCCGTGGTGATGAACTCGCTCACCGTCAACCTGCACCTGCTGATGGTGAGTTTCTACCGACCGGCCGGCGCGCGCACCCGCATCGTCATCGAGGACGCCGCGTTCCCCTCGGACAGCTACGCCGTGCGCAGCCAGGCCCGGTTCCACGGCCTGGACCCGGACGACACGGTGGTCCGGTTGCGTCCGCGCGCGGGTGAGGACGCCCTGCGCACCGAGGACGTCACCGACTACCTGGCCGCCGAGGGCGACCGGGTGGCGCTGCTGCTGCTCGGCGGGGTCAACTACCTCACCGGTGAGCTGCTGGACATCCCGGCGATCACGGCTGCCGGCCGGGCCGCCGGCGCGGTGGTCGGTTGGGACCTGGCCCACGCGGTCGGCAACGTGCCGCTGGCCCTGCACGACTGGGACGTCGACTTCGCCGCGTGGTGCTCCTACAAGTACCTGAACTCCGGCCCGGGCGCGCTGGCGGGCGTCTTCGTGCACGAGCGGCACCTCGGCGACGAGAACCTGCCCCGGTTCGAGGGGTGGTGGAGCACCGCGGCGGCCACCCGGTTCGAGATGACACCGGTGTCCCGGCCGCCGGCCACCGTGGAGGCCTGGCAGATCTCCAACCCGCCGATCTTCGCGATGGGCCCGGTGCGTACCTCGCTGGAGTTGTTCGACGCGGTGGGGATGACCGCGCTGCGCGCGCGCAGCCAGCGCCTCACCGGCTGGCTGGAGTCGCTGTTCGACGAGGTGAGCGTCGGCCGGCCGCTGCGGGTGGTCACCCCGCGCGACCCGGCCCGCCGGGGCTGCCAGCTCTCCGTGCGCATCGGTTCCGGCAGCGCCGCCGAGCTGACCAAACGCCTACGGTACGAACACGGGGTCGTCGCCGACGCCCGCGAACCGGACGTCGTGCGGTTCGCGCCGGTGCCGCTCTACTCCACGTACCTCGACTGCTGGCGTGCCGCCACCGCGCTCGCCGCGACGGTGGGGGCGACCTCATGACCGCGCGGCGTGACGAGATCGCGATCATCGGTGCCGGGCTGGCCGGTTGTCTGGCGGCCTGCTTCCTGGCCCGGCGTGGCTACCCGGTGGCCCTCTACGAGCGCCGCTCCGACCCGCGCGCCGGCACCACCGAACGCGGTCGCTCGATCAACCTGGCGCTCTCCGAGCGCGGCCTGGACGCGTTGCGCCGGATCGGGCTGGCCGAGCAGGTGATGACCGACGCGCTGCCGATGCGCGGCCGGATGATCCACCCGGTCGAGGGCGAGCAGCAGTTCCAGTCGTACAGCGCGGCCGGCGACCGGGCGATCAACTCGATCAGCCGGGGTGCGCTGAACAACGCCCTGCTGGACGAGGCCGCCGCGCTGCCCGGGGTGCGGGTCGTCTTCGACCACCGGCTGGTCGGGCTCGACCCGACCGACGGCGCCCTGAGCTTCGAGACCCCGCAGGGCACGGTCGCGGCGAAGGCGTCGGTCGTGCTGGGTGCCGACGGCGCCGGCTCCGCGGTGCGCGGGCAACTGCTGGCGTACGGGCTGCTGGACGAGAGCGTGGACTTCCTCGACTACGGCTACAAGGAGCTGACGATTCCGCCGCTGGGCGGGGACTTCGCCCTGGACCCGGACGCGCTGCACATCTGGCCGCGGGGCACCTCGATGATGATCGCGCTGCCGAACCCGGACCGCTCCTTCACCTGCACGCTGTTCTGGCCCAACGACGGCGCCGGCAGCTTCGCCTCGCTGACCGGCCCGGCGGAGATCGAACGGCACTTCACCGAGCACTACCCGGACGTGGTCCCGCTGGCCCCGAACCTCGTCGACGACTACCAGCACAACCCGGTGGGCGTGCTCGGCACCGTGCGCTGCACCCCGTGGCAGGTCAACGGCAAGGTCGGCCTGCTCGGCGACGCCGCGCACGCCATCGTGCCGTTCTACGGCCAGGGCGCCAACTGCGCCTTCGAGGACGTGGTGGAACTGGACCGCTGCCTGGACGAGTGCGCCGACGACTGGCTGGCGGCGCTGCCGCTGTTCCAGCGGCGCCGACAGGAGAACGCCGAGGCCATCGCGACGATGGCGCTGACCAACTTCGTGGAGATGCGGGACAAGGTCGCCTCCCCGGTCTTCCAGACCCGGCGGCGGGTGGAGCACGCACTGGAACGGGCCCTGCCCGGCCGGTACGTTTCCCAGTACGAGCTGGTGTCGTTCTCCACCACCCCGTACGCGGAGGTTCGCCGCCGGGTGCGCCGACAGCACCGGGTGCTCGGGGCGGTCGTCGGCGGGGCCGCGCTGCTGCTGGTCGGCGCGGTCGGTGCGGCACTGAGCCGAGGGAGGCGGGCATGACCGGCAACTGGGATCCGCGGCTGATGACCGGCCACGCGCCGAGTGGCCCGCAGCGGTTGCGTAACTTCGTCGCCGGCGAGTTCGTCGACGGCGGAAACACGTTCGCCAAGGCCAGCCCGGTCACCGGGGAGCAGGTCTTCGAGGTGGACGAGGCATCGCAGTCCGCTGTGGATGACGCGGTCGCGGCCGCCCGGGCGGCGCTGCGGGGGCCGTGGGGCCGGATGGGGGAGCGCGAGCGCGCCGAGGTGCTGCGCCGCGTCGCCGACGAGCTGGAGCGCCGCTTCGACGACCTGGTCACCGCCGAGGTCGCCGACACCGGCAAATCCATCGCCCAGGCCCGCACCCTGGACATTCCGCGCGGCGCTGCGAACTTCCGGGCGTTCGCGGAGATCGTGGCGACCGCCCCCACCGAGTCGTTCACGACTGTCACCCCGACTGGCGGCCGGGCGCTCAACTACGCGCTGCGCAAGCCGGTCGGCGTGGTCGCGGTCATCGTGCCGTGGAACCTGCCGCTGCTGCTGCTCACCTGGAAGGTGGCTCCGGCACTGGCCTGCGGCAACGCCGTCGTGGTCAAGCCCAGCGAGGAGACTCCCGCCTCGGCGACGGTGCTCGCCGAGGTGATGGCCGCCGCCGGCGTACCGGCCGGGGTGTTCAACCTGGTGCACGGCTTCGGGCCGGACTCGGCGGGCGAGTTCCTCACCCGCCACCCGGGCGTCGACGCGATCACGTTCACCGGCGAGTCGGCCACCGGCGGCGCGATCATGCGGGCCGCCGCCGACGGGGTGAAGGCGGTGAGCTTCGAACTCGGCGGCAAGAACGCCGGCCTGGTCTTCGCCGACGCCGACCTGGACGCCGCGGTTGCCGGCTCGGTGCGGTCCAGCTTCACCAACGGCGGGCAGGTGTGCCTCTGCACCGAACGCATCTACGTGCAGCGCCCGGTCTTCGAGGAGTTCACCGCCCGGCTGGCGAAGCGGGCCGGTGAGCTGGCGTACGGCTGGCCGACCGACGAGGCCACCGCCACCATGCCGCTGATCTCCCACCAGCACCGGGCGAAGGTGCTCGGCGCGTACGAGCTGGCCCGCTCCGAGGGCGCCGAGGTGCTCACCGGTGGCGGCACGCCCACCTTCGGCGACACCCGCGACGGCGGGTCGTACGTGCAGCCGACGGTGCTCACCGGGCTCGGCCCGGACGCCCGCACCAACCGCGAGGAGATCTTCGGCCCGGTGGTGCACGTCGCGCCGTTCGACACCGAGGACGAGGCGTACGCCCTGGCCAACGGCACCGAGTACGGCCTGGCGGCGACCGTGTGGACCCGGGACGTGGGTGTCGCGCACCGGGCCGGCGCCCGGCTCGACGCGGGCATCGTCTGGGTCAACACCTGGTTCCTGCGTGACCTGCGCACCCCGTTCGGCGGGGTGAAGGCGTCCGGGATCGGTCGTGAGGGCGGCGTGCACTCGCTGAACTTCTACTCCGAACTCACAAACGTCTGCGTGGACCTGTCGTGAGCCGTAGCGAGGGAGCGGGCATGGAAGCTGACATCGAGGCCGCCAACCGGGAGTTGGCCGACGCCCGCAGCACGGGCAAGCCGTGCGCGCCGCTGCGGGGCCGGCTGCTGCCGGAGGGCGACGTCGAGGCCGCGTACCGGGTGCAGCAACTCCAGGCGCGGGCCTGGCAGGGCCGCGGCGAACGCCGGGTCGGCGCGAAGATCGGCTTGACCTCCCGGGCCGTGCAGGAGACCTTCGGGGTGTTCCAGCCGGACTTCGGCATGCTGACCGACGCCATGGCGGTCGGCGACGGGGTCGAGGTGCCCATCGACCGGCTGCTCCAGCCTCGCGTGGAGGCGGAGATCGCCTTCGTGCTCGACAAGGACCTCCCGAACCCGCAGCTCACCACTGTCGACCTGATCCGCGCGGTCGACCACGTGCTGCCGGCGATCGAGATCGTCGACTCCCGGATCGCCGCCTGGGACATCTCCATAGTGGACACCGTCGCCGACAACGCCTCCAGCGGGCTCTTCGTGCTCGGCACCACGCCACGCCGGCTCGCCGACGTGGACCTGCGACTGTGCGGGATGGTGCTGGAGCACGCCGGCGAGCCGGTCTCGGTGGGCGCGGGCGCCGCCTGCCTGGGCAACCCGCTGCACGCCCTGCAGTGGTTGGCAGGCACCCTCGCCCGCGCCGGTGACCCGCTGCGCGCCGGGGACGTGGTGCTCTCCGGGGCGCTCGGTCCGATGGTGCCGGTCACCCCGGGTGCCGCGTACGAGGCCCGGATCTCCGGGCTCGGCTCGGTGCGGACATCCTTCAGCGACAGGGGCGGCAAGTGACCACCAACGTGGCGGTGCTGGGATCGGGAAACATCGGCACCGACCTGATGATCAAGGTGTTGCGGCTGAGTGACAGCCTGCGCATGGTGGCGATGGCCGGCATCGACCCAGCCTCCGACGGCCTGGCGCGCGCTCGCCGGCTCGGCGTCGCCACCACCGCCGACGGCGTGGACGGGCTCGTCGCGATGCCCGAGTTCGCCGATGTCGAGCTGGTGTTCGACGCCACCTCGGCCGGCGCGCACCGACGCCACGACGAGGTGCTGCGCGCTCACGGCCGCACTGTGGTCGACCTGACCCCGGCCGCGCTCGGCCCGTACGTGGTGCCGCCGGTCAACCTCGACGAGCACCTGCACCAGCCCAACGTCAACATGGTGACCTGTGGCGGGCAGGCGACAGTGCCGATCGTCGCTGCGGTACGCCGGGTCACCCCGGTGGCGTACGGGGAGATCGTCGCGTCGATCGCTTCGAAGTCCGCCGGGCCGGGCACCCGGGCCAACATCGACGAGTTCACCGAGACCACGGCCCGCGCCATCGAGGTGGTGGGCGGTGCCGAGCGGGGCAAGGCGATCATCGTGCTGAACCCGGCGGACCCGCCGCTGCTGATGCGGGACACCGTCTACTGCCTCTGCCCGGACGCCGACGCCGACACCGACGCCATCGCCGCCTCGGTCGCCGAGATGGTGGCGGCCGTGCAGGAGTACGTCCCCGGCTACCGGCTCAAGCAGGACGTGCAGTTCGACAGGGTCGAGACGTACCTGCCGACACTCGGGCGGCGGCTCACCGCCCTGCAGGTGTCGGTCTTCCTGGAGGTCTCCGGCGCCGGGCACTACCTGCCCGCGTACGCCGGGAACCTGGACATCATGACCTCGGCCGCGCTGCGCACCGCGGAGCGGCTGGTCGCCCTGCGTTCTTCGGAGGTGGCCGCGCCATGACCGAGCTGTACATCCAGGACGTGACGCTGCGCGACGGCATGCACGCCATCGCCCACCAGTACACAGTCGACCACGTACGCACCATCGCCGCCGCGTTGGACGCCGCCGGGGTGGCCGCCATCGAGGTGGCGCACGGTGACGGCCTCGCCGGCTCCAGCGTCAACTACGGCCACGGCGCCGCCAGCGACGCGGAGTGGATCTCGGCGGCGGCCGAGGTGCTGACCACTGCGAAGCTGACCACCCTGCTGCTGCCGGGCATCGGCACGATCGCCGACCTGAAGGCCGCGAAGGCGCTCGGGGTGACAAGCGTCCGGATCGCCACCCACTGCACGGAGGCGGACATCTCCGCCCAGCACATCTCCTGGGCCCGGGAGAACGGCATGGACGTGGCCGGGTTCCTGATGATGTCGCACATGAATGACCCGGTCGGGTTGGCCGGGCAGGCCAAGCTCATGGAGTCGTACGGGGCGCACTGCGTCTACGTCACCGACTCCGGCGGCCGGCTGCTGATGTCCGACGTGGCGCAGCGGGTCGACGCGTACCGGCAGGTCCTCGCTCCGGAGACGCAGATCGGCATCCACGCCCACCACAACCTGTCGCTCGGGGTCGCCAACAGCGTGCTCGCCGTCGAGCACGGCCGGGTCACCGGGTCCGCGCCGGTCGGCCCCGACGCGGTGCACGGCCGGACCGTCCGCGTCGACGCCTCCCTCGCGGGCATGGGCGCGGGCGCCGGCAACGCCCCGCTGGAGGTCTTCGTCGCGGTTGCCGAGCTGCACGGCTGGAAGCACGGGTGTGACGTGTTCGCGCTGATGGATGCCGCCGACGACATCGTCCGCCCGCTTCAGGACCGGCCGGTCCAGGTGGACCGCGAGACGCTCTCCCTGGGGTACGCCGGGGTCTACTCCAGCTTCCTGAGGCACGCCGAGCGGGCCTCCACGAAGTACGGCGTGGATGTCCGGTCGATCCTCGTCGAGCTGGGCCGCCGCCGGATGGTGGGCGGCCAGGAGGACATGATCGTGGACGTCGCACTCGACCTGGCCGACAAGGGGCAGGCTGTGAGCGCGAGGAGTGAGCCGGGTTTGCGAGCCCCGCAGGCGCGAACGGAAGGTGGCGCAGCATGATCGGCGTGGACATCACGGGGATCGCCGAGAAGTTGGGCGCGGCGGCCGACACGGCCACCGCGATCCCGCAGCTCGCCGCCGAGACCGGCCTCGACGTGGACACCGCGTACGCCGTGCAGGCCGCGCTGCTGCAACGCCGGCTGAACGCCGGTGAGCGGTTGGTCGGGCTGAAGATGGGGCTGACCAGCAGGGCGAAGATGGCCCAGGTCGGCGTGGACGAGGTGATCTGGGGGCGGCTCACCAACGCGATGCGGGTGCCCGACGGTGGCGCGGTGGACCCGGCCGCGTACATCCACCCCCGGGTCGAGCCGGAGGTGGCGTTCCTGCTGGACCGGCTGCCCGAGCCGGGCGAGCCGGTCGGCGACTTCGCCACGGCGGTCCGCGCGGTCGCCCCGGCCATCGAGTTGATCGACTCCCGGTACGCGGACTTCCGTTTCTCGCTGCCGGACGTGGTAGCGGACAACACCTCGGCCGCCGCCTTCGTGATCGGGCCGTGGGCGCCGGTGCCGGCGGGGCTGGACAACCTGGGCGTGCTGCTGGAGGTCGACGGGCGGGTGGCGCAGGTCGGCTCGACGGCGGCGATCCTCGGTGATCCGCGCCGGGCGCTCGACGAGGGCATCCGGCTGGCGGGCCGGCACGGGGTGCGGCTGGAGTCCGGCTGGGTCTTCCTGGCCGGCGCCGCCACCGCCGCTGTTCCGCTGCGTCCCGGCGCCCACGTCCGCGCCGTCGTCGAGAAGCTCGGCACGGCCTCGCTGCGGGCGTCGTCATGACCGCCCGGGTGGTGGCCGGGAAGGCCGTCCCGCGGGGGGCTTTTCCGCACGTCAAGGTCGCCGGTGGGTTCGTCTTCGTCTCCGGTACGTCGTCGCGGCGCGCGGACAACACCTTCGCCGGTGTGGAGGTGGACGGGTTCGGCACCACCAATCTCGACATCCGTGCGCAGACGCGGGCCGTCATCGAGAACGTGCGGGATCTGCTGCGTTCGGTCGGCGCGGACCTCACCGACCTGGTGCAGGTGACGACGTACCTGGTCAACATGAACGACTTCGGTGGTTACAACGAGGTGTGGGCCGAGTTCTTCGACGCCGCCGGACCGACCCGTACGACGGTGGCGGTGCACCAGTTGCCGCACCCGCACCTGCTGATCGAAATCCAGGCCGTGGCCCTTCTTCCCTCGGGAGGTCAGTCGTGAGTGAGATCGCCGAACCGTTCAGCTTTCCGGGCTGGATCGCCGACAACCAGCACCTGTTGAAGCCCCCGGTGGGCAACAAGGAAATGTTCCCCGGTGGGGACGACTTCATCGTGATGGTGGTGGGCGGGCCCAACCAGCGCACCGACTTCCACGTGGACCCGTACGAGGAGTTCTTCTACCAGGTCAAGGGCAACATGCACATCAACCTGGTCACCCCGGACGGGCCGCGTACTGTGCACGTGCGCGAGGGCCAGATGTGGATGCTGCCGCGCAACACCCCGCACTCGCCGCAGCGGCCGGAGGCCGGCTCGATCGGCGTGGTCGTCGAGCGGGTCCGCGAGGAGGGCACGCTGGAGACGTTCCAGTGGTACTGCCCGGAGTGCGGCAGCAAGGTGCACGAGGTCGAGTTGCAGGTCCGCGACATCGCCGCCGATCTGCCCCCGGTGTTCCAGGCGTTCTACGCCGACGAACAGGCGCGCACCTGCGCCGACTGCGGCACCCTGCACCCGGGCAAGGGCTGATGCCCGCAGGCGTGGTCGACGTGCACACGCACGTCGTACCGAAGGGTTGGCCGGACCTCGGCGCGGCGTGCGGCGGGTCCGGTTGGCCGTGGTTGCGGGTCGACTCCGAGCGCGCCGCCATGATCATGGTGGGGGAGACGGAGTTCCGCCCGGTCGGCGCGGAGTGCTGGGACGCGTCGCGCCGACTGGCCGACATGGACGCCGACGGCGTGGCCGTGCAGGTGGTCTCGCCCACCCCGGTCTTCTTCAGCTACGACCGCCCGGCCGACCAGGCGGTGAAGGTCGCCCGAATCTTCAACGACCTGACCCTGGAGGTCACCGCGGCCGGGGGTGACCGACTGGTGCCGTTCTGCCAGGTGCCGCTCCAGGACCCGGACGCCGCCTGTGCCGAGCTGGACCGCAGCCTCGCCGCCGGGCACGTGGGCGTGGAGATCGGCAACCACGTCGGCGACCGGGACCTGGACGACGCCGGCGTGGTCACCTTCCTGCAGCACTGTGCCGAGGTGGGCGCACCCGTCTTCGTCCACCCGTGGGACATGCCCGGCGGGCCGCGACTGGACCGCTGGATGGCCCGTTGGCTCACCGGCATGCCCGCCGAGACGCACCTGTCGGTGCTGGCGATGATCCTCGGCGGTGTCTTCGACCGGGTGCCCGAGACGCTGCGGATCTGTTTCGCGCACGGCGGCGGCAGTTTCCCGTTCTGGCTCGGTCGCGCCGACAACGCCTGGCACCGCCGTGGCGGCCTGGTCCGGGGCGCGTCCGCCGGCCCGCCCAGCAGCTACCTCGACCGGTTCAGCGTCGACTCGGTGGTCTTCGCGCCACCCGCCCTGCGGCTGTTGGTCGACACGCTGGGGGAGGATCGGGTGCTGGTCGGCAGCGACTACCCGTACCCGCTGGGCGAACGGCCGGCCGGCGCGGTGGTTCACGCGGCCGACTTCCTCAGCGACGACCAACGCGACAAGCTCCTGTCCACCAACGCCCTGCGTTTCCTTGGCCTGTTGCGTATATAAACTTTGCCTTCGTGGATATACTCCGCTCATGAAGACCGTTATAGATCTTGATGATGAACTTCTCGACCGGGCCCGTCGCGAACTCGGCACCAAGAGTAAAAAGGACACGATCCATGCGGCATTGCGGCTCGTCGCGGAGCGCAGCGAACGGATGGAGGCCATCCGGGAGCTGATTTCGATCTCCATCGAACAGGACTGGACCGGCTTGGTCGAGGACGACAAGACGCCGCGCGGCGAGCAGGACGCCGCATGACCCCACCGGCCGGGCTCTACCTAATCGACACGTCGGCCTGGAGTCGCCTCCGCCAGCCGGCGGTGGCTAAGCGGATCACGGCCATTCTCGAGGAGCGGCTCGCGGCGACCTGCGTTCCGCTTGATCTCGAGAATGGGCGAAGTGCCCGCGACTTTCGTGACGCCATGACGGTGCGGGCACGCCGGGCAGAGCTGATGATCGACCTTCCGATCACTCCGGCCTTGGCGACTAGGGCGCGCGACCTGCAACTGGCGCTGACAGTCCGTGGCCACCACCGGGCGGCCAGTCCCGTCGACGTCCTGGTCGCGGCGGCCGCTGCCGAATACTCCGCGACCGTCCTGCACTACGACCGGGATTTCGATCTGATCAGTGACATCGGTGGGCCCCGCAGTGAGTGGGTGGCGCCGGCGGGCACGCTGGACTGATGGTCGGCCGCCGTGTCGGCCGCCGACATCCGCTCCCAGCGGGCAGGATGACGGGATGGCCGAGCCGCACGACCTGACCGCGTTGGAGCAGGCCGCCGCGATGACCCGCGGCGAGCTGTCCAGCGTCGAGCTGGTCGAGCATTCCCTGCGCCGGGTGGCGGCGCTCGGCGACACAGTGGGCGCGTTCGTCACCGTCACACCGGACCTCGCCCGGCAGGCCGCGCGCGCCGCCGACGCGGTGCCGAACGAGGAGCGCGGCCCGCTGCACGGCGTGCCGACAGCGATCAAGGACCTGACGCTCACCGCCGGGGTCCGCACCACCTTCGGTTCGGCCGCCTTCTTCGACTTCGTCCCGCCGGTCGACGCCGACGTGGTCCGCTTCATCAAGGCCGCCGGTCTGGTCAGCCTGGGCAAGACGACCACCTCCGAGCTGGGCTGTTCGCTCTACTCGGAGGGCCGGGTCGCTCCGCCGGCCCGCAACCCGTGGCAGCTTGCGTACACGGCGGGCGGGTCCAGTGGCGGCGCGGCGGCGGCGGTCGCGGCCGGGCTGGTCCCGGTCGCCCAGGGGTCCGACGGCGGTGGGTCGCTGCGCATCCCGGCGTCGCTCTGCGGTCTGGTCGGCTACAAGCCCAGTCGGGGCGTCGTCTCCGGGGGGCCGATCGGCTCCGGCGCGTTCGGCCTGCCCACCAACGGCCCGCTCGGGCGGACGGTCACCGACGTCGCCGCGCTGCTCGACGTCATGGCCGTTCCGGTCCCCGGCGAGCCCTACCTGCCGCCACCCGCGCCGCCCGGCGGCTACCTGGCCGTCGCGCGCCGGGCCGAGCCCGGCCCGCTGCGGATCGGCCGGTTCACCACGCCGATGCTCGCCGACGAGCCGGTGCACCCCGACTGCGTGGCCGCCGTGGACCGGGCCGCCGCGCTGCTCACGGCGGCCGGCCACGAGATGGTCGAGGTGCCGCCGCCGCTCGGGCCGGCGGCGTGGCCGCTGTTCGAGATCCTCTGGTACGTCCTGGCGCTCGCCCCGGTGCCACCGCAGCGGGAGGCGGAGCTGCTGCCGTTGACCCGGCTGCTCCGGGCCCGGGGCGCCGAACTCTCCGCCGGCACCCTGACCGCCACCCTCGGGGAATTGCAGGCGCAGGTACGCCTCGGTGCCCGCCGCACCGCCGGCTGCGACCTGCTCCTCTGTCCCACCCTGGCCACCCCGCAGGCACCCGTGGGCTGGTTCACCGCCGACGCGGACCCGGCCGCCGACTTCGACAGGCAACGCCGGTTCTCGCCCTACTGCGCCATCTTCAACGTCACCGGCGATCCCTCCATCTCCCTGCCACTGGGTACCACCACCGACGGCCTGCCCGTCGGGGTGCTGCTCACCGGCCGTTACGGCGACGACGCGCGGCTTATCGCTACCGCTGCGCAACTGGAGAACTCCAGTGACGGATGGGATCGGCACCCCGCAATCTGGCGGGCCGTCGACTCCGCTAACGTGAATGGCGACGGAGTCGGGCGGTCGGCAGCGTGATCGTCCATCCGACCCGGTTGTTCAAGGTCGTCCTTCTTCCGCCTGGGGGCGTTGGGATTGTCTGTTACCGAGACGTTGCTGGTCTTCGTCGGCATCCCGTTGGCCGCGGTGCTGGTCATCGCCGGCCTGTCGTACGCCGGTAGCCGTGGGGGTGCCACCGGCGGTGGCGGTGGCGCCAAGCGCTACCGCCCGGGCCGGCCCTTCGACTTCACTCCGGTCTGGTTCCTGGGCCGCCCGGAGCAGCTGGCCGACTCGGCCGGCACCGCGCTGACGGCGGGGGCGCAGGCGCCCGCGTTGACCAGCCACAAGCTTGAGCAGGCCAGCGTCGAGGCGCCGGCCGGTGGAACCGGAGGCGCAAGTGACCGTTGGTGAGAAGCAGACCGGGTCGGAGAATCCGCCCGAGGTGCTCGACGGGCCGTTCTCGACCCGCCAGCTGCTGCGCATCGACGAGGCCCTGCGCCTGGCCGACAAGGGCACCGGCCTGGTCTTCTCGGTCTTCGTCGGTGGTCTCGACGAGCCGATCCGTGAGCACGCCCAGCGGCTGCACCGTCAGCTCGCCGAGCCCGACAAGTCGGTGCTGATCGCCGTGTCGCCCAACCAGCGGCAGCTGGAGATCATCACCGGGCGGTACGCCCGCAAGCGCATCCCCGACACGTACGCCAAGCTGGCCGCGCTCTCCATGGTCGGCGCGTTCAGCGGCGGTGACCTGGCCGGCGGCATCATCAACGGTCTCGACCAGCTCGCCAGCCACGCCGGCAAGGGCTGACCGGCACACACGACGAAGCCCGGCCCACGATCATCGGGCCGGGCTTTCGTGTTTCCGGGTGTCTCAGCGCGGCCAGGCGCTCGGGTCCAACCTCATCGTCCACGGCTCATCCACTGTCACCGCGTCGTCCGGACCAATGGTGCCGACCAGGTCGTAGTGCACGTCCTTGATCAGGCGGTAGCGGTAGATGATCGGGCCGAAGTCGCCTCGCTCCACACGCCAGTAGTGCGGAATCCCCGCTTCGGCGTAGAGACCGGGTTTGGTGAAGCGGTCATGCCGGCGGCTCGTCGGCGACTCCACTTCGACAACGAGACTGACGCCTTGCGGTTGATGCCAACGCACACCACGTGGGGTGTTTGGCTTCAGCACCGTCACATCCGGAATCAGGTTGCCCGACGGCAGCCCCAGCCCGATCTCACGAATAATCCGCCATCCATCTGGTGCCGCAGCCCCGATAGCCGTCCGAATGCTGTCGGCCAGCTCGTGGTGATCGTCGTCGGCCGGTGGGGTCACGTGCAGGCTCCCGTCGATGATCTCGTAGCGGTTCCCATTATCGGGAAGGTTGAACAGGTCCTGCTCGCGCCACGCGCGCGCAACGGGCCGCCACTCGTCGGTCGGGTGTGCCATCACGTCCACCTCCTCCCGCCACGATAACGTTCGGGGCCGGCGCGGGCTCACACCCACGCCGGCCCCGGACCGGGCAACGCCGCTCAGGCGCTCTCGGCGTCCTTCGCGCGGGCCTTCAGCGCCCGCACCACACCGTCGCGGCCCTCGGCCACCAGTCGACGCAGCGGGGCCGGGTGCCCGTCACCGGCCAGCCACGCGTCGGTGGCCGCCACCGTGTCGTCCTCCACCAGGTAGGTCGGGTACGCCAGCTGGGCGAACTCCTGCGCCGGCTCGCTGTCCCGGGTGGCCCACACCTGCCCGACCGCCGCGAAGTACCGCTCCCGGTACGGGGCGACCAGCTCCACCTGCGCCGGGTGGGCGAAGCCCTGCAACAGCGCCCGGTGCCGCCAGTTGGGCAGCGCGTCCGGGCCGGTGAGCAGGGCCCACACGGCGGCCTTGTTCTCGGCCGTCGGCATCAACGCGTGCGCGTAAGCGGCTTCCCGCTCGCCGCTGGCCGTGCGGTCGCCGCTCAGCTCCGCCTCGATCTCGGCGGTCCCGGCGGCACCGTTCGCCACCAGCGCGGCGAGGACCGACCAGCGCAGCTCGGTGTCGACGGTCAGCCCGGCCGGCATGCCGGTGCCGTCCAGCCAACCGCGCAGCGTGGCCAGGTCTTCCGCTGAGCGGACCGCCGAGGTGAACGCACGGGCCCAGGCCAACTGGAACCCGCTGCCGGGCTCGGCGGCAGCGAGTGCGTCGCGGGCGGTACGGGCCAGGTCGGCCCAGCCGGTCGGCGCCCAGGCCGGGTCGGCGTACAGGGTGAGCGCGGTGGTCGCCTGCCGCAGGGTGGCGGTGACCAGGTTGATGTCGGTCTCCGCGGGCAGCCCGCTCAGCGTCAGCGCCACGTAGTCGCGGGCGGACAGCTCGGCGTCGCGGATCATGTCCCAGGCGGCGGTCCAGCAGAGCGCGCGGGCCAGCGACGAGTCGAAGCCACCGATGTGCTGCACCACTGTCGCCATCGAGCGCTCGTCGAGGCGCAGCTTGGTGTAACTGAGGTCGTCGTCGTTGAGCAGCAACACGTCGGCCGCCCGGACGCCGCGCAGCGCGGCAAGATCCGTGTGCTCGCCGGTCACGTCAACCTCGTACCGCTCCCGACGGACCAGCCGTCCGTCGGTCAGGTCGTACAGGCCCACGCCGATGCGGTGGGTCCGCAGCGTCGGGTACGCCGCCGGGGCCTCCTGCCGCACCAGCACCTGCTCGTACGTGCCGTCGGCCCCGATGGTCACCTCCGGACGCAGCGTGTTGACCTGCGCGGTCTCCAACCACTGCGCGGCGAACTTGCGCAGCTCCCGCCCGGATGCGGCCTCCAGCTCGGTGAGCAGGTCGTCGAAGGTGGCGTTGCCCCAGGCGTGCTTGCCGAAGTAGGCCCGCAGCCCGGCCACGAACGGCTCCTCACCCACGTACGCGACGAGCTGCTTGAGCACGCTCGCGCCCTTGGCGTAGGTGATGCCGTCGAAGTTGACCTCCACGGCCTCCATGTCCGGCATCTCGGTGTAGACCGGGTGGGTGGAGGAGAGCTGGTCCTGCCGGTAGCCCCAGTTCTTCCGGATGGACAGGAAGGTCGTCCACGCCTCGGTGAACCGGGTCGCGTTGGTGTTGCACCAGTGGCTGGCCCACTCGGCGAACGACTCGTTCAGCCACAGGTCGTTCCACCAGCGCATGGTGACCAGGTCACCGAACCACATGTGGGCCAGTTCGTGCAGGATCGTGTTGGCCCGCTGCTCGTACTCGAAGTCGGTGACCTGCGAGCGGAACAGGTAGTGCGACTCGGCGTGCGTCACGCAGCCGAAGTTCTCCATCGCGCCGGCGTTGAAGTCGGGCACCCAGAGCTGGTCGTACTTCGGCAGCGGGTAACGCACGTCGAACTTCTCGTGGAAGAAGTCGAAGCCCTGCTTGGTGATCAGGAACAGGTCGTCGGAGTCCAGGTACTGTGCCATCGACGCCCGGCAGAACACCCCCAGGTCGATGCCGTCGTGTGCGTCGCGCACCTCGTGGTACGGCCCGGCGCACATCGCCGTGATGTAGGTGCTCATCCGGGGCGACTCGGTGAAGTGCAGCGTCTTGAGCGCCTCACCCGCCGGCTCCTCCCGCTGCACCGGCATGTTGGAGACCGCCCGCCAGTGCGCCGGCACTGTGACGTGCCAGGTGTAGACGCTCTTCAGGTCGGGCTGGTCGAAGCAGGCGAACACCCGCTGCGCGTCGGCCGTCTCGAACTGGCTGTAGAGGTACGTCTCGCCGTCCACCGGGTCGACCGTCCGGTGCAGACCCTGGCCGCTGTTGGAGTAACCGAAGTCGGCGTCGACCACCAGGACGTTGTCGCTGTCCAACCCGGACAGGGTCAGGCCCTTGTCGGCGGACCAGTCGGCGAGGTCGACGGGCGTGCCGTTCAGCGTCGCGGACCGCACCGACTCGGCGGCCAGCTCGATGAAGGTGCTCGCGCCCGGTTCGGAGCAGCGGAACCGGACCTCGGTCGTCGACCTGAACGTGCGGCCGTCGGCCGCCAGCACGGCGCTGGACAGGTCCAGACTGATGTCATACCCCGTCACGTTGAGCAGGCGTGCCCGCTCGGTCGCCTCGACCTGCGTCAGGTTGCGCACTCCCGGCACTGTTCGTCTCCATCCCACATGTCGCCGTACGCCCGGCGGCGCCCGTTCGCCTACCGCTCGTGACGGCTGGCCCGATTCGAGTCTTCCATGTACGGGCAGCCCGCGGTGGCCGAGGTCACGCTCTCATTCGGGTGCCGGCCGACGCGCTGCGGGGTGAGGATTCTCCTGAAACGCCGACCTGTCGGCGTCACCCGTCGTGAAGGGATCTCACAGTGACCGAACGTGTCACCGCCGACATGTGGTTCGACCCGGCCTGCCCGTGGGCGTGGATCACCTCCCGCTGGCTGCTCGAGGTCGAGCAGATCCGGGATGTGGACATCCGCTTCCACGTGATGAGCCTGGCCGTGCTCAACGACGGCCGGGACGAGCTGCCCGAGGACTACAAGGAGTTCCTGAAGACCGCGTGGGGCCCGGTGCGGGTCTGCATCGCCGCCGAGCAGCTGCACGGCAATGACGTGTTGCGCCCGCTCTACACCGCGCTCGGCACCCGGATCCACCTGCAGAAGCAGGAGCGGGGTCCGGAGCTGTACGTGGCCGCGCTCACCGAGGCCGGCCTCGACCCGGCACTGGCCGCGGCCGCCGACAGCACCGACTACGACGAGGCGCTGCGGGCCAGCCACGAGGCGGGCATGCGCCCGGTCGGGCAGGACGTGGGCACTCCGGTCGTGCACGCGCCCGGCCCGGACGGCACCCCGGTCGCGTTCTTCGGCCCGGTGATCACTCCGGCTCCAAAGGGGGAGGCCGCCGGCCGGCTCTGGGACGGCGTGCTGCTGGTCGCCGGCACCCCGGGCTTCTACGAGCTCAAGCGCACCCGCGAGCAGAGCCCGATCTTCGACTGAGCGACGACCGCCGCGCACCCGTCCGGGCTTCGTCAGTGGCGCGGACGGGGGCGTTTCTCGTGGGGTGCCGAGGTCGGCGGAGGGTCGTGGCGTCACCGGGAGGCGGGCGGCGTCGTTTCCCTCGGTGTCCGCCGCAGCGACCCGCAGGGCCGCACGCCGCAGTTCGTGGAGGCAAATCCCGATGGCCAAGCACCGTGCGTCCGGTGACGATCAGTTGACCCGGCAGGGGGTGATCGAGACTCCCGGCGCGGACTACTGGTCCGTTGACGACTCCCGCTGGCCGACGGTCCGCCCGGACCTGCCCGCCCACCTGGTGGATCTACTCGCGCCGCCCATCGTGGTGGGCGTGGCCCGGGTCCCGGTGACCTCCCGGCTCACCCCGCCCAGGGCGGTCGACCCACTGCCGTCGTCCGCCGGCGCGGTGCCGACCGACGCGCCGGCGCTGGTGCCGTCGGGGGCAGCACCGGCCGAACCGGCTCCTCCGCCGCCGGCGCCGGCTCCTCCGCGCCCGGTGCCGACGCCGCCGCTGAGCCCGCGGCCCGTTCCCACACCGCCTCCCGACCGTCCCGTGCCGGGGCCGCCCGCGTCGCCTCGCCGCGCCCTGAACACCGGGCCGATCGGGGCCGGTCGGCGTGGCAACGGTGGGCCGCTGAGCGCGGGTAGGCACCGCCGAGGCACCTCAGACCGCGCCGGCTGACCGGCCGGGCCCCACCGGGAGCTTTCATCTGGTGGACGCCCCGCGGGTCCCCGTCGGCGGCGACACCGTCGCCGGTAGCGTCAGTGGGCATGACGGTCGTGCATCCGATCACCCGGGCCTGGGTCACCACTGGCGGCACCGGCGCGCAAAACTACGACGAGTTCGCCGACGACGCGGAGATCACCGCGATCATCGAGTCGAACCCGCACAGCGCTCTCGGCATCGAGATGCCGCACCGCGCCCCGCAGAGCCTGGGTAGGTCATTCCTCGACGCGCTGCCGGACGCGGTGGCCCGCCTCGCCGAGGCCAAGGCCGACGGCAGTTACACCCCCGCCGAGCAGGTGGTGGTGCTCTACCGGATCAGCGCACCCGGCGAGGAGCCGGCGTACGGGCTGTTCGCGATGGTGGACACCGACCAGATCTCCACCCGGGCAGACGAGCCGGGCCTGGTCATCCGCAACGAGGACGTCTTCATCGCCAAGGTGCGCGAGCGGGTTGCGCTGGCCGACGCGCTGGGCCACCTGCTCTCACCCGTACTCCTGCTCCAGACCGGGCGTGGTGACGAACTGCACGCCGCGCTCGCGGCGGCGACCGACACGGCCGGTGCGCCCGCCGCGACGGACACCGACCAGGCGGGTCGCACGCACGCCATCTGGCTGCTCGGCCCCGGCCCGGAGCAGGCCACGCTGACCGCTCTCGCCGGCGGCGGGGACCTGGTCGTCGCGGACGGCAACCACCGCAGCCTGGCCGCCCAGACCGGCGGGCTGCCCCGCTTCCTGGCCGTGGTCACCACCCCCGCGTCGGTGGCCATCCAGCCGTACAACCGGCTGGTCAGCGAGCTGACCACCACCCCGGCCGAGCTGCTCGACCGGCTGCGGGCCGCGGGCGCCGAGGTCGAGCCGATCGACGGCCCGGTCGAGGTCCCGGCTGCCGGCGGCACCGTGCACCTCCGCCTCGACGGCCAGGGGTACGCGGTGCGCCTGCCCGCCACCGCCTCCGCCCGCCTGGAAAACCTGGACCACGCCCTGGTCGAGCGGCTGGTGCTGCGCGACGCGCTCGGTCTGGACCCGGGCGACAAGCGGATCACCTACGTCGGCGGTGACTACCCGGCGAGCTGGCTCACCGGTGAGGTCGACGCCGGGCGGGCCGAGTTGGCCATCCTGATCGCGCCGGTGACCGTGGCGGATTTCGTCGCTGTCAACCTGGCCAGGGAGAAGATGCCCCGCAAGAGCACCTGGTTCACCCCGAAGGCGCGCGGCGGTCTGGTCGTCGCCGAGCTGCCGCGTTGAGCGTCATCCTCACGACCGTGTGACGAACCCGGCTCGGGGACGCCGCCCCTGTGACGTCCCCGAGCGCGGCCTGACAGACTGCCCGGTATGCGCGTCTACCTGGGATCCGATCACGCCGGTTTCGAGTTGAAGGTGCACCTGGCCAACCACCTGGCCATGCAGGGCTACGACGTGGTCGACGTCGGCCCGCACAACTACGACCCGGACGACGACTACCCCACGTTCTGCCTGCACACAGGCGACCAGGTGGTGGCCGACGAGACGGGCCTCGGAGTGGTCATCGGTGGCTCCGGCAACGGTGAGCAGATCGCCGCGAACAAGGTCGTCGGCGTCCGCGCCGCCTTGGCCTGGAGCGTCGAGACCGCTCAGCTGGCCCGCCAGCACAACGACGCGAACGTGGTCGCCATCGGTGCCCGCCAGCACACGCTGGACGAGGCGACCGGCATCGTCGAGGCGTTCCTGAACACGCCGTTCTCCGGCAACGAGCGGCACGCTCGTCGGATCGCCCAGGTGGCCGAGTACGAGCGGACCCGGAAGCTGCCGGACCTGCCCTGACTGGGCGGCGCTCAGCGCGGCGAGCGGGGCAGCTCCTCGCGGGGCACCCAGTTTCGCCGGACGACCACCACCCGGGCTTCCGCCTCGGCCAGGTCGTCGTCGGTGGGACGGGCCGCGTCCCGGGCCCGTAGCGCGGCGCTCAGCCCCACCTGGGACGAGCCGGAACCGACCAATCCGCGCAGCCCCCGCTCGCCGTCGCGCTCGTCGCCGCCCGTGTTCCTGCGTCGCGGCGGCGGCTCGTCACCGTCGTGCACGCCCGGCGTGCTGACCGTCGGGCCGTCCGCACCCGGTCTGGCCGGCTCGGTGTCGGAGTGGTGGCGCAGCCGTCGCCGTCGTCGGTCGGGGTCACCCATCAGCCGACCGTACCCTGGCGGGGTTCGATCCGGCACCGTCGTGGGCCGCGCGTCCCGGCCGGGGTCGGCGACCGATTTGCCGGCTGGCTACCCTCGAATCAAGGCGGTGCTGTTGCCGTCGGTCAGGGGGAGGACGAGATGGCAGACCAGACGCAGCCGTGGGCGGAGCGGACCGTGGAGGTGCCACCGCAGGCCGGCGTCGGGGTGCCGCCGCAGCGTGACGGGTTCCGCCGGGGGGTCGCTCCGGTGGGTGAGCCTCGCACTCCGCGGACGGAGCCGTTCCCGGTGGTCGAGCAGGAGCCGACCGGCACCGGTTGGCCCGGCGAACCGGTGCCCCGCCGCTCGCTCAGCTCGCGGATGGCGCAGCTGCGGCGCGGCGGTGAGTGGAGCGCCGCGGCAGGCCTTTTCGCGTTCGTGTGTTGGGGGATCTGGGCGCTGTCGGGCCAGGGTGACCTGAGCGGCCCGCTGCTGGTGCTGGTGCTCAGCCTGCTGGTGGCGGTCGGCCTGTTCGCCCTGTTCCGGCTGGTCGGCCGGGTGGTGCTGGAGCGGCAGCTGGGCCGGGTCCGGCGCAGCGCCCGAGGTGCGCACCTGGCGACGGCGGTGTTCCTCGTCGGCCTCGGGGTGGCGTGGCTCCAGCAGACCGAGTGGGTCGTCTCGGCCTGGAACTGGATCTCCTCGAACTGACCGGGCGTGCACGGGCGGGCCGGTCCAGGACCGCCCACCCGTGCACCCGGTCGTCTCCCCACCAGGCAAGGTCGCTGCTTACCCGGCCGGCCGCGGTTCATCCGTGGCCTGCCGCTCCGACCGGTACCTCGTTCGTGGGCTTGCGTGATCCCGATGGTGCGGCGGTCAGTGGGTGCCGCCGTGCCCCTCGGCGTCGGCTCGGGGCGACGCGACCCGGGCGGCCGGATCCTCGACGCCGGGCTCGCCGCCGTCCGGGGCGACCGCCCCGTCGTAGTTGTAGAGCGGTCCACCATCGTCGTGCTGCTTGGTGGTCTTGATGTAGCGGTGCATCAGGCCGTCGATCTCCACCTCGACGAGTGCCTCGTTGCCGGTCTCGTGGGTGCTGCCGTCTCGGGGGCCGCCCACCAGGTGGGCAGTGGTGTTCGTGTCCATGGACGGGCCCTACCCGCCAGGCGCCAGGCGGAAACGGTCGACATCCGGCCAGCGGCGCCGGCGCGTTCGCTCAGTGCTCGGGCTTGTGCGCCCGGACCAGGATGCGCTGGGCGTGGGCCACGAACGGACCGTGGTGGCGGATGTGGTCGTGCAGATCGGCGAGCCGGGCCCGGTAGCGGTCCACGGTGAAGTCCGGCACCGTCCAGATGACCTTGCGGAGGAAGTGCACCACCGCTGCCACGTCGTTGAAGGTGGTCGGCAGCGCTTCGTGCCGCAGCTCGTCGATGACCAGGCCGGCGGCTCGCGCGTCGGCGGCGGCGCGGGCCGGGCTGCGTTCGTCACTGATCTCGCGGGGACCGGTGAGGAACTGGGCCAGCTCCCGGTTCGAACCGGGGCCGATCTGCTGGGCCAGGTACCGCCCGCCGGGAGTCAGCACCCGCGCGATCTCGTCCCAGAGCACGACGTTGGGATGCCGGCTCACGACCAGGTCGAACGTCTCGTCGGGAAACGGGAACGGAGCGTCTTCGGCAACGTCGACCACCCGCACTCCGCGCGGTTCGAGCGCGCGTCGGGCCAATCGGAGGTTGGGCGGCCAGTGTTCGGTGGCCACGGTCACCGGTGGGAACGCCGGCACCTCGGAGAGCACCTCGCCGCCGCCGGTCTGGATGTCCAGTGCGGCGCGGGCCACCCTCATCTGGGCCGCCATGAGCTTCAGATAACCCCAGGACGGCCGCTGTTCGGTCGCGCGGCCGTCGAACCAGGAGAAGTCCCAACCGTCCACTGATGCGTCGGCGCCTTCGCGGAGCAGATCCTGGAAGGTCGCCGTGTCCTGCATTGCGTCAGGCTGACAGGCCGCAGTGGTGATGGCAAGCAGATGTGTTCCGTGTCGGCGCAGGGTGCACGCAATGACTCCTGTCAGTGATCTGACACCAATTCCGAACGATCTTTCGGCGAGAATTTGTCACGTGGCGGATCTCCTTCGTTTCGAGACTGATCAGGGTGTCCTCCTCGTCGAGGAGCACGCCGGCACCGATCTGGAACGAGTCGGTCTGCTCGACCGGATCCGCCCCGCCCGGCAGACGCTGGAAACGGCACTGGCCCATGTCAAACCCGCGCTCGACGCGGCGCTGGGCGTGGTCCGGGGAGTGGCGGTGCGTCCCGACCAGGTGGAGGTCGAGATCGGCGTCACCCTCACCGCGGAGGCTGGTGCCGTCGTCGCCCGCACCAGCGCGCAGGGCCACCTCAAGGTCAAGCTGATCTGGACCTCGCCCGTCCCCGCGCTGCCGTCGCCGGCTGAGGACGGGGCCGCCCCGCAGGAGAACGCCGCGCATGACTGACCGCAGCACCGGCCGTCGGCCGCCGGCCGTCCTGGTCGAGTGGTTGGCGGAGCACGGATGACCGGCACCCGGTCGCTCGCCGGCCGGGTGCGGATACTCGGTGGCCACTCCTCGTCGGTCGTCGGCGCCGGCATTCAGTTGACCGGTGACCTGGTGCTGACCTGCTGGCATGTCGTCCATGACGGCACCGAGGCCAGCCCGCCCGGGGTGCTCGTCGACACACCGAGTCACCCCGGCACCCGGGTCGCCGCCGAGGTGACCTGGTCCCGGGGTGTCGGCCCGGCGGGCGACGGCGACCTGGCGGTCCTGCGCTGCGCCACACCGCTGCCGTCCGCCCCCGCCACCCTTGCCGATCGTGGCGACGACGAATTCGACGTGCGGATCGTGGGTTTTCCGGCCAACACCCCGGCGTCCGTCATGGTGCTGGCGCGGGCCGTCGGTCCGGTCGACGCGGGCACCGGATGGCGTCAACTCGACCGAATCTCCCCTGCCACTGCCGGAATCGACAGGGGGTTCAGTGGTTCCGGGGTGTACGCGCCGGACGGCGCCGTGGTGGGCATGGTGCTGGCCCGCGCGAGCGTCGGCCAGCAGTTGGTCGGCTGGATGTTGCCGGTGGGGCAGTGGCGTGCCCTGCTGCCGCCCGGCCTGCTGGCACCTGCCCTGCTGCCGTCCGGCCCGCTGGCGGCCGTCGCCCGGGCGACGCGCCGGCCGGCACCCGCGCCGCTCTCATTCGCGCAAAAGATGGCGTTGGCCCGACTGCTGGAGGAAATCCCGGTACTCCGGCACCCCGACAGCCGTCAATTGGTCATTCAGTCGCTGCCATCGCACATCAGTCGGATGGTGAATCCATTCGGGCCATTGGGTCTCGACATGTTCGGCCTGATTCGGACGGGCTTAGAATACGAGGACGGGATCGCGGCTCTCTATCGCGTCCTGCTGTTGACGGAAGGGCCGGCGAGTAGGCCACTGCGGGCCTTCCGTGACCTTGCCGAGAGCCTCGGTCTGCTGACGGGTACGGAGGACAATCGGTGACGACGCCCCGGATGCCGAGCGCTCAGGTGCAGGCCATCTGCGACGCGCTGCTGTCGATGAGTTCGATCAACGACGGGAACACCCGGGCCCTCTACCTCGACGAGGTCGAGGGAGAGCTGCGCAAGCCACTGTCGGTGCCCCGGCACTCCGAGGTCCGGTACGACGTCTACCGCATCGTGCGCGCCTGCGCGCAGGAGCCCCGGGGCATGTCGACGCTGTTGCAGGTGATCGGCAACCTCCACCCGGGTGCCGGCGCGGTCACGTCCGCCCAGCAGATCTACCTTTCCTGGCTTCTCGCGCAGTTGCTCACGGACGTCCCGCCCGAGGTGGTGACCGGAGCCGTCGCGGCGGTCGCGGATCATCCACTGTCACCGGAGGACCTGCCCGGCCTGGTGGAGGCCGTCGGCTGGCAACCGGTGGGTGACTGGCAGGTCCCGGCCGCCGTGGCGCTGGCGGGCCTGGTCGTCGCCGGCCTCGAGTCGGACGGCAAGCCGTTCGAGCAGTGGTTGCGGGATGCCGCGGCGGCCCTGCGGCTCACCACCGCCGACCTCGACGACATGCGCGTGGCTGCGAAGGCGCACTGGACGTCGCTACGATCCCCGCACCAGGCGGCACCGGCCGAGGCCGGTGGAGAGGAACCTGAATCCGACATGCGCAGGACGATCATCATCGAGGAGACGACGCCCCAGCGATCCCGAACTCTCATCCGGGGCGGCGTCCCACCGCGCAACCTGTACTTCACCGGCCGGGAGAAACAGCTCGTCGCGCTCGACGAGCTTCTGTCGGCACAGCACCGGGCCTCGGTGCTGCCGGAAGCGGCGCTGCGCGGTGTCGGTGGGGTCGGCAAGACCCAGCTCGCTGTCGAGTTCGCCTACCGGTACGCGGACCGTTACCAGCTGATCTGGTGGATGCCCGCCGAGGATCTCAGTGCGCTGCGTACCTCGATCGCGGCCCTCGGCGAGCGGCTCGGCCTGGCCGCGAGCGCCAGCCTGGAGCAGACCGTGCGGACGGTCCTCGACTCGCTGTCGACGAGTTCGCTCAGTTGGCTGCTGGTCTACGACAACGCCGACGACCCGCACGAGCTGGCTCCGCTCATGCCCTCGTCGAACCTCGTCGGCGAACGCGGCCACGTCCTCGTCACGTCGCGGAACATGGCCTGGTCGGCGAGCGCACTGACCCTGGACGTCGACGTGTTCACCCGAGCCGAGAGCGTGGAACTGCTGCTCAAGCGGCGTCCCGAGACCAGCCCTGACGACGCCCGCCGGCTCGCCGCCGAACTTGGCGACCTGCCACTCGCCCTGGAGCAGGCCGTCAGTTGGCTGCTCACCATGCTGTCGTCGGTCGACGAATACCTTGTCGACCTCAAGGAACACGCCCGGGAGTTGCTGGGCGAGGGGCAACCCCGGCAGTACCGGGGCACCGTGTTGACTGTGGTGTCGATGGCGCTCGCCGCGGTACGCGAGCAGAATCCCGCCGCCGCGCAGCTGATCCAGCTACTCGCCTTCCTCAGCCCCGACCCGGTCCCGATGCGCCTGCTCTGGGAGGGGCGCCGCGCCGGCTTGGACGAACCGTTGCGCACCAGCCTCCAGGAGCGCAACGACATCGCCCGGGCCATCCGGCAACTGGCGTCGCTCGGGCTCGCGAAGGCGGACAACGCCAGCCGGCACGTACAGGTGCACCGACTGGTGCAGGCGGTCATCCGGGAGGGGCTCGCCGAGCAGGGCGACGACAGCCCGCTGACGAACGCCCGCCGGCTGCTGGCCGCCGCCAACCCGGGTTTCCCCGACGACCGGAGCACCTGGCCCCGCCACGCCGACATCGCGCCACACGTCCGCGTCGCCGGTCTGATCCACGGTGACCTCGACGCCCGCCGGACGGCGATGGACCAGCTGCGCTACATCTACAACCTGGGTGACTTCGAAGGCTGTCGGGACTTCGCGGAGGAGATCCTGGCGGCCTGGGACCAGCCCGGTCCGGACGGCCAGCGCAGCGGCGATCCGCTGACCCTGCTGGCGATGCGACGGTACGCGGACGCCCTGCGGCTGCTCGCCGACCCGCGCGCGGCCGCGTTCGGCCTCGAGGCGCTGGAGCGAATGCGGACGAGCCTCGGCGAGGAACACGAGTACACCCTGGGTGCGGCGAACAGCGTCGGCGCGGATCTGCGGCGGATCGGCGACTTCGCGGGCGCTGCCGACCTGGACCGGCGCAACCTCGACGTGCACCGCCGGGTGCTCGGCGACGGGCATCCGAGCACGCTGCGGGTGATGAACTCGATGGCGATCAACCTTCGCCTCAGCGGTGACTTCGAAGGGGCGTACGAACTCAACCTCGAAGTGGCGCGGCACGCCGGTGCGGCGGCGGAGGACGGCACCTACGCGCTGGTGCTGGCCCAGGAGGCCCAGGCGCGTGATCTCTACCTCCTGGGCCGGTACGCCGACGCGCTGGAACTGCTGGACAGCTCCCTGCCGGTGCAGCGGTCGTTGCTGGGCGCGGAGCACCTCACAGTGCTGCGCGCCACCTGCATCCACATCGCCTGCCTCCGCAAGACCGGGCGGCTCGACGCCGCCGTGACCGAGGGCGCGGCCAACTACCGGCTGGTGACCCGCCGCTTCGGGACTGATCATGTGCTGGCCGCGGAGGCGGGCATGACCTGCGCCAACGCCATGCGCGCGGCGGGCGACGCGACCCAGGCGTACGCCCTGGCCTCCCAGGGGCACGCCACCTTCCGCGCCGTCTTCGGGGAGCGGCATCCGGTCACGCTCTGCGCTGCGGTCAACCTCGGGGTGATCCTGCGGGCTCGCAACTTCGACCGTGAGGCGCGGGAGTTGGGCGCGGCCACCTTGCAGGCGATGGGCGAGGCGTTGCCGCCCACCCATCCGTACCTGCTGAGCGCGCGCACCGCGCAGGCGATCAACCTGGTCCGGTCGCACCGGCTGGAGCAGGCACAGGTGCTCTCCGAGACGATCCTCGAGGATTCGCGTCGCCTGCGTGGGCCGGGGCATCCGTACACGCTCTACTGTGCGGTGAACGCGTCGGTCGATCTGATCGAGGTCGGCGAGGAGGCTCGGGGCCGCGAGCTGCTCGACGAGGCCGCCGGGGCGCTGGAGGCGTTGTTCGGGCCGGACCACCCGGAAGTGGACGCCGCGCGGGGTCAGCGGCGCATCGAGTGCGACATCGAGACCGTCGGGCTGACCTGACGCCTCGCCCACCGGCGGCCGTCGTGCCGAGCCTGGGGTTCATCCGGTGGTGATCGTCGGTCGGTGGGCGCGCTCGGCCTCCGCCACCTCCCGCCGCCCGGCGGCGTCGACGGACGCCGGGACCGGCACGGCGGCCAGCCTGCCGATCCGTCCGGCCAGGCGATCTGCCCAGAGCTGCCCGGCCGAGGTGAGACTTCCGGCCCGGGCGAGCTCGACCAGGGCGCGCTCCAACTGCGCCCGTACCACAGCGAACCGCGCGGTGGCCTGGACCGCCAGTTCCGGATGGGCCCGCAGCGCGGCCCACACCTCGGCGACGGCGGTGAACGCGTAGGTGCCGTGCAGCAGCCCGCCGATCGGACGCGGGTCAGGACGCCAGGGCGCGAAGTACCGCACCGGGTCGGCGGGTTCGTGCAGCTGGACCAGGCCGAGGACAGCGTTGAGTTTGCTGTGTTGCAGCTCGTGCACCATCGTCACGGCCAGATCCACCGGGTCGAGGTTGGCGTCGGCGGCCAACGCTCCGAAGGCGTCGGCGTGCGTGACACTGTGCCCGCGCTCGGTGCCGTCCGCCAACGGTACGAAGGTGCTGATCCCGGCGGCCACCTCGGCGGCGTGCGTCGGGGCGTACCCGACGAGCAGGTGCCAGGCGTGCCCGACGGACCGTTCCAGCTCCGCGGCCTGCGGTGTGGAGAGCCGGGCGGCGACCGGTAGCCCGAAGCAGTCGCGGTAGGGGTCCAGGTCGTCGACGCGGAGGTCGAGGGTGACCGACTGGTCGGTGAAGCGCCACCAGCGGGTGGGCGTCCACTGGCGCCCGGTCAGGTCGGCCGGCGTCACAGTTGTGGTGCCGCGTCGGCGCAACACCCCGAGGCCCGGCACCGGCACCAGGCCCGCACGCGGCGTGACCGGCACCGCCGCGTCCGGCCGACCGCTGAGGGCGGCCGCCGCGAGCGCCGCGAACGGAAGGTAGTCGGGTCGGTCGGTGGCGCCGCGCCGGACCCGATCGACCGCCCAGACAGCCAGCCACGGATGATCGAGCAGCACGTCCGCGGCGGCCGGGTCGAGGCGGTGGGCGTGGCCGAGCAGGTGCGCCGACGTCGCCAGGGCGTCGTCGGTGTCGGCGAGGCTCTTGAGGACGAGCATCGTGCGGTTGCGTTGCGCGCGCCGCAGAGCGCGGATGGCAGCCGGGCCAGCTTGGCCGTCGGCCAGGCGGGTGAACTCCGAGCGGGTCAGCTGGAGTCGGCGCCGGGATCGAGGAAGCTGTTCCAGCCGGCCAGCGTCGTCTGCCGGGGACTCTTCAGTGTCGCGACCAGTTCCTCGATCCATCGGGCCAGTTCCGGATCCTCGTCGCGTAGCAGGTGGCTCAGACCCTGCGTCAACACGTCGACCACAACGAGGTGATCAGGTGCGGGTTGCTCAGTCATCGATGTCCCGGGTCGGCGCAGGCGTGCTGACATGAAAACACGTCAACGTCTGTGATCACCATCGGCTTACCGTCCGTCACCCAGGGTCGCGCGTCATGGGCCGTACCGCCGCCGGTGGCAGCCGGCGGCGGTACGGAACCCGCGGGTCAGCTGGCGGCCGCCTCGGCGGCGGCGTAGTCGCGGGCCACCCGGACCATTTCCACCAGCCCGCCGGCGTACTCCTGGGATTCGCCGTGCGCCTCGTCGAACGGCGGCTGGAAGCCGACGCCCTCCCACTGGTTGGTCGCCGGGTTCCACCGGTCGTTGCCGACCTCGAAGTCCCAGGCGAAGATGCCCAGCTCGTAGTAGAGCTGGTCGGCCGAGTTGCCGGCGGCCGAGTAGAGAACGTCGGCGACCGGTCCGGTCTGCGACGGCCAGGTGACGGTGCCGCGCTCCTGGGCGATGGCGCCGACGATCCGCCGGGCGCTGTTGAGGAACAGCGTCGACTCGTCGATCGACGGTCGCGGCAGGGTGACCCTGCCGTCGGCCCGGTACGCCCCCGGCGGCCACATGAAGTACCCGCCGTAGGAGTGCACGTTCATCGCGAACTTGATGTTCGGGTGGTCCTGAGCGAGGGCGATCACGTTGCCGCTCTCCGCCTCGGACAGTTCGGCGGTGCCCGCGTAGGTGCCGGACAGGCAGTTGGCGCTGGCGCCCACGTAGCCGTCGAAGTACGACCCGACGGTGTAGTTGCGGTTGATGTCGACGCCCCACGAGGTGCGGTTCTTCGGGTCGCGGGCCGCCCCGGTGCAGTGGTTGACGAGGTTCTTGCGCTGGAAGTTGAAGTCGTTGAACGAGTAGTTCGCGCCGTCCGGGTTGACCATCGGGATGACGAAGATGTCGACCTGCTCCAGCAGCTCACGGGTGGCCGGGTCGGTCCGGGCGTTGGCCAGCATCCGCTCGGCGAACTCCAGCGTCACCAGCGGGGTGGCCCACTCCCGGGCGTGTTCCTGGGAGTACGCGAGCACCCCGACCCGGGAGCCGTCCCGGTGTACGCCGAGGCGCAGCGCCTGCACCGTCCACGGCCGTGCCGGCACCTCGGTGCCCTGGAGGCCGTCGTCGAGTCGGGTGGGGCCGGCGACGGGCATCGGCAGCCCGGCCGAACCGTCCTCGACGGTGGCCCGGAACCGGTCCGGTTGACGGGCGTTGATCGCCGCCGCGACCTCGTCGGTGGTGCTCACCGTCCTGCCCGCGGTGTCGGTGGCCAGTGACACGGTGAGGACACGGTCGCGGTAGCCGACGGTCAGTGGCCGGTTGGCCCGGCCCGGGTCGACCGTCCGTACCTGTACGCCGTTCATGTTCTGGTCGCCGAAGCGGACCGACTCGACGACCAGGGCGGCCACTGCCGGGTCGCCCAGGTAGCCGGCGGCGGTGCGTCGGTATCCCTGGGTCTTGTTCGGCAGGTCGATCACGTCCACCAGGTCCCGGTACTGGCGGGCCAGCCGCTTCATCCGCGCCTGGATGTCCACCGGCGTCAGGTACGCGTCGATGAAGTCCTTCTGGTAGCCGGCCGGAAGCGGCGGCGGCGAGGCGTTCGGCCAGAGCGCCGGGGTGACCGCCCGGCTGACCCCGCCGAGGCTGGAGGTGGCGGTCAGCTGAACCGGTCGGCTCGGCACCGGCTGGGGGAGCGCGTAGTGGTACTGGTACTCGCCGGAGTCCTCGAACCGGTACAGCGGGAACGAGCCGGTGACGCCGTCCGCCGTGCGCCAACTGACGGTGATCTCCACGTCCGGGTCGTCGGTGGCGGTGGTGGCCACCTGGGCCTGCAGGAAGGTCTGTCCGGTAGTGGTCCACCAGTACGCCTGCTGCACCTGGAGGGTGTCCACCGCGGTGGCGGCGGTGGACCGCTGGCCTGCGGCCGGCGCCCGCAGCCCGGCGGCGGTGCGGGCCTGAGCCGCGCGGACGCTGTCGGCGTAGTGCCGGTTGCCGTCCCCGGCGCGTTGCACGATCTGCAGGGCCGTCGCGCCCTGCGCGGTCAGGTCGCCGAGCTGCGCGCCGCTGAGCACCAGGTCGGCGATGATCCGGCCGTCCCGCGTCCGGGGCCGGTTGGCCAGGTCCGCGCTGGTGGCGACGAGCCGGTCCAACTGGGCCTGATCGCGCAGCTGGACCCGGACCACTGCGGTTTCGGTGGCGCTCAGAGCGATCGGGGCGGCCGGGTCGGCGGGTGCGGCCGTTCCGGAAGCGGGATGGGACAACACTGCGCTGAACAGGATCACTGTGGTGGCGGCAGCTGTCCACCGTCGTCGGACGATCATGTGCCCTCCTGTGACGGACGTCGATGTGTTTGGTCCTTACACCAGTGCACGGATCGACACCTGTCAAGGCGTCCTTCGCGCCCTTGCCGGCGTTGATCCCGTGACATGTCCGCGAGATCCGGAGCAACCCCCTGGGGCAGACCCCGCGTGACTAACTCGAAACGGGGATCGGAGGCCTGAATGAGCGATCGCGACGAGGCGTTCGCCGAGTACTTCGCGGCACGGTCCGGTGCCATGCGCGGCACCGCGTACCTGCTGTGCGGCGACTGGCACCGTGCCGAAGACCTGGTCCAGACCACGTTCGTCAAGCTCTACCGGGTCTGGAACCGGATCTCCCGGCACGAGGTGCTCGACAGCTACGTGCGCCGGATCCTGATCCGGACCTTCCTCGACGAGCGCCGCCGCGGCTGGTGGCGGCGTGAACGGGTGGGTGGGGAGGACGCCGAACAGGTGGCCCCGCCCGACTCGCCGGAGAGCCGACTGGTGCTGTTGCAGGCGCTGACCCGGGTGGCGCCGCGTCAGCGGGCCGTGCTGGTTCTGCGGTACTGGGAGGACCTGTCGATCGAGGACGTCGCGGCGCTGCTGGAGTGTTCTCCAGGGACGGTGAAGAGCCAGGCGGCACGCGGGCTCGACACCTTGCGCGGCCTCCTGACCCCCACGTACAGCGGGATCGAGATGGGGGAGCGATGAACGAGCAGGAGTTGCGCGAGGGGCTGCGCAGCGAGATGGCGGGGACCACCCCGCCACCACCATTGAGTACGACAGCCGCGCTCGGCGCGGCACGGCGGACGCGCTTCCGTCGACGCGCGCTGTGGGCGTCCCTCGGATCGGCGGCTGTCGTGCTGGCCGTCACCGGCTTCGCGGCCGTCGCCACCCCGGGCGGCCACGTCTACCAACCGGCGGGTCAGGGGCCGCTGGCTTCTCCGGACACCAAGGAGCCGTGGCCGACCGGGCCGGACGGGCAACCGCAGGAGGACCGGACCGCGCGGGCCGGGTCCAGGTACGAACAGGGAGCTCACCTGCTCAGCGAGGCTGTCTCGGTCATACCCTCCGGCTACACCGCGCCGGAGGACCCGTCGAGCCAGTCCGTCGAGGAGCGGACGCTGCGGACCCACCAGTCGCAGTTCGAGGACAAGGTGGACGGCGTCGACGTGTGGAGTTACTCGTCCTCGGTGGCCGTCGCGCAGGGCGAGGGCACCGGCCGCGTGATCGTCGAGGTGCACGCCGCCGGCAACCAGCTGCCGACCGAGCCGTGCGACCTGGCCCAGAAATTCTGGGGCATGCGGGGCGAGTGTCAGGTCGAGACCGTCGGAGCTTTGCGGGTCGGCGTGGTGGTCCGACCGGGCAGCGACGACCGGCTCGACCAGTGGTCGGCGTACCGGCACCCGGACGGTGTGGTGGTCTTCGTGGCGCAGGGCGTGCGGTTGGACGAGAGCCGGCCGGCGTTGACGAAGCTGCCGTTCTCCGTGCCGCAGTTGGCGGCTCTCACTGTCGACGAACGGTTCCACCTGAAGTGACACGCGACTCGGCCTCGCCGAGTGGGTCCAGGTGCCGCCACCGTGCGGTCCACCTGGGCCCTGCTGTGTGTCGACGCCCGCAGCGACCGCCCGGCATCCCGGCGGGTGGGCGGACCGCAGCGGCCCGTGCGCCGAGTCCTGTACACCAAAGAGCCCTCCGACCTGGGCCGGAGGGCGTTGGAGCGGGCGACGAGAATCGAACTCGCGTAGTCAGTTTGGAAGACTGAAGCTCTACCATTGAGCTACGCCCGCGTGCATCCCGCCGAAACAGGACGCGCCTACAGCGTACCCAATGTCGACGCCCGACGCGTAACCGCGTCGCCGCCGACGCGGCGGCGCCCTGGGGATCTCGGCGACACGTGGGCGGAGCGGAATGGTAATTTTCGGGTGATCTGTCCGGGTGGGGCATGCCCCGGCACCGACTGAGGCGCGGCGACGGCATAGACTGCACGTCGCCACGGGGTGTGGCGCAGCTTGGTAGCGCACTCGCTTTGGGAGCGAGGGGCCGTGGGTTCAAATCCCGCCACCCCGACTGTCGTCCGCGGCCGGGCCGCCCCGGGTGCCGCCCAGTGCGGTCCCCGGGCGATGCCGGAGCGTCAGGCCGGCTCGCCTACACTCGATGGGCTGAATCACGCCCAGACTCAACTGAGATCCGTCAAGGAGTACGCCTGTGAAGAGCACCGTCGAGACTCTGAGCCCGACGCGCGTGCGGCTCGCCATCGAGGTGCCGTTCGTCGAGCTCGAGCCGAGCCTCAAGAAGGCGTACCGGGAGATCGGTTCGCAGGTCCAGGTTCCGGGCTTCCGCCGGGGCAAGGTGCCGACCGCGGTGATCGACCAGCGGGTGGGCCGGGGCACCGTCCTCAACGAGGCGGTCCAGGAGGCCATCCCGGAGAACATCCTCGCCGCTGTGCGCGAGCACGACCTGAAGACGCTGGGGCGCCCGGAGGTCGAGATCACCGAGTTCAACGACGGTGACTCGCTGAACTTCACGGCCGAGGTCGACGTCCGCCCGGAGATCACCATCCCGGACGCGAGCACCATCGAGGTGACCGTCGACGAGCTGCAGATCGACGAGAGCGAGATCGACGAGCAGGTGAAGAACCTGCGGGAGCGTTTCGCGACCCTCAAGACCGTCGAGCGGGCCGCCGCCGAGGGCGACTACGTCCAGATCGACCTGAACGCCACCGTCGACGGCGAGGACGTGCCGGGCGGCCAGGCGAGCAACATCTCCCACGAGGTGGGCAGCAAGCAGCTCCTGCCGGGCCTGGACGAGGCAGTTGTCGGCCTCGCCGCCGGTGACGACACCACCTTCACCACCCAGCTGGTCGGCGGCGACTTCGCCGGTCGGGACGCCGACGTGGCGGTGACTGTGCGCACGGTCAAGGAGAAGGAGCTGCCGGAGCTGAACGACGAGTTCGCCCAGATGGCGAGCGAGTTCGACACGATCGAGGAGCTGCGCGGCGACCTGCGGTCCCGGGTCACCCAGGGCAAGCAGGTCGAGCAGATCTACGCCGCTCGGGACAAGGCCCTGGCCCAGCTCGTCGAGGCCGCCGACATCCCGGCCCCGGAGGGTGTCGTCCGCGAGGAGGTCGAGAGCCGCAAGCAGGCGATGGTCGACCAGCTGGAGCGGATCGGCGCCTCGATGGAGGAGTACCTCGCGGCCGAGGACAAGACCGAGGAGCAGATCGACGCCGAGCTGACCGAGGCGGCGACCGAGGGCGTCAAGGTGCAGCTCCTGCTGGACACGCTCGCCGACGCGGAGGACGTGCAGGTCTCCGACGACGAGTTCGGGCACGAGATCGTGCACCGGGCGCAGCGCGCCGGGATGGCCCCGCAGCAGTACTACGACCAGCTGGTGCGCTCCGGCGCGGCCGCAGCGGTCTTCGGCGACGTGCGGCGGGGCAAGGCGCTCGCTGCCGTCATGGAGAAGATCACGATCAAGGACTCGGCCGGCAACGGGATCACCCTCGACGCCCTGCGCGCCGCCAACGAGGCGGAGCACAACCACGACCACTGATCGTCGGGTGCGGCCGCCGTCCGCCGCTGAGCGGCGGAC
>NZ_JAGPXY010000068.1 GCF_018070325.1 Micromonospora sp. H61 | reverse complement strand
GCGGCGCCGAGGGCGATCAGCCCGGATCGGCGGCGCCGGTGAGACAGAGCCACGATGACCTATTTGTGTCGAGAAGTGGTACGCACCACAGCATCGACGCAGAGCCCACACCAACCGCGTACCGCACCCCGTCGCACTTACGCCATGGCGCAACCCCGCCACGCCTGCCCCACCCTCCCCCGCACCCCGCCCCGATCCCCGTCGATCTTGCACTTTCTGTCGCGACCAAAGCCGCGAATCAGGACGCATCGACAACCGCAAGTGCAAGATCGGCGGCGGCGAGGAGGGCGGGCAGGGGCGGGTGAGGGAGGGAGGGAGGGAAGCTAGGGGGTGGGGCGGGTCAGGGTGGCGAGGGCGTCCAGTTGGGTGGGGTCGGAGAGGGCGGAGCCGACGGCCACCACGCGTACGCCCGCTTGCAGGAACGCGCCGGCGTTGCCGGCGTCGAGGCCGCCGGTGGCGACGAAGCGCAACTGCGGCAGCGGGCCGGCGACGGCCTTGAACCAGGCCGGGCCGAGGGCGATCGCGGGGAACGCCTTGAGCCAGGTGAGGCCGTGCCGCAGTGCCTGTTGGGCCTCGGTGGGGGTGGCCACACCGGGCAGGTGCGGCAGGCCACGCGCGGCGGCGGCGTCGGCGACCGCGAGGTCCAGGCCGGGCGCGACGGTGAACCGGGCGCCCGCGTCGGCCGCCGCGGCGACCTGTTCGACGTCGAGCACGGTGCCGGCGCCGACGATGCGGTCCCGCTCGGCCCCTGCCTCGACGGCGGCCCGCAGCGCCGGCACCGCGTCGGCGGTGGCCACCGGAACCTCCACCACGTCGATGCCGAGATCCCAGGCACGCTCGGCGAGCCGAACGGTTTCGGCGACCGGCAGGCCGCGCAGGATCGCCATCACCCGGGCGCCGCCGAAGATGTGGTCGAAGTCCGGTGTGGTCATGGTGCACTCCATCCGAGGTCGCGGTGGGACTCTTGCTGCTGGTCGGGTCGCAACCCGGCGGCCCGACTCAGGTCGTCGCGCCCGGGTCGGTCAGGTCGAGCGGCGACCAGGCGTCGGCGGGGGCGTCGATGAGTTTCTCGAACCAGGCCCACGGCGGGACGGGGGCGTTGTCGCCGCTGCTGGTCAACGCCTGCGCCGCGACGAGGTGACCGAGGCGCAACCGCCGCATCGGGTCGAGGCCGCGTAGCAGCCCGGCCAGGTAGCCGGCGGCGAAGGCGTCTCCGGCGCCGACCGGCTCCACCACCGTCACCCGGGGCGCGGGCACGAAAACCGGTTCGCCGTCGCGGGCCAGTGCGGTGGCGCCCACCGCGCCGTCCTTGACCACCACCGTCTCCGGATCGGGCAACAGCTCACGTACGGCCGTCGGGTCGGTGGTGCCCCAGAGGGTCTCCGCCTCGTCCTGCCCGACGAAGACGAGGTCGCAGCGGTTGGCGAGGTCGCGCAGCACCGGCGCGGCCTGCTCGGCGGACCACAGCCGGGCCCGGTGGTTGACGTCGAAACTGACCAACGCCTGCGCCAGCGGCCGGTCGGTCACCGCGTGCTCGACCAGCGCCCGACAGGAGGCGGACAGCGCCGGGGTGATTCCGGACAGGTGCAGCACCCGGGCACCGGCCAGCGCCGGATCGGCCAGCGTGGCGGGGTCCATCCGGGCGGCCGCCGACCCGGCCCGGTAGTAGTGCACGGCGGTCCCCTCCGGGCCCGGGTCCTTGACGTACAGGCCGGTGGGGGCGGCCGGGTCCACGCACACCTGGTCGACGCGGACGCCGGCGGCGGCGACGTGCCGGACGACGGCCCGGCCGAAGGGGTCATCGCCGACCCGGCTCACCCAGGTCGTCAGGTGTCCCAGGCGGGCCAGGTAGCCGGCCACGTTGGACTCGGCCCCACCGACCGAGACAGCGACCCGCTCGGCGCGCTCCAGCGGCTCACCCGGCGCGGGGCAGAGCACCACCATCGTCTCCCCCACCGCTGCCACCTCTATCGACGGAAGGCCGGCCGGAACACTCGGCTGGTCAGGTCGGGCGGCGGTCGGCATCGGGCACACGTCCTCGGGGCGGGGGTGCTGGGCGTCGCCGAGCCTAGGTGTCCCGCGCGGGACGGGCAACCCGTCGCACGTCACACCTCGGCGCTCAGGGCAACGTCAGCCCGTACGCGGCCAGCACCTCCGCGATCGGCTGGTAGTAGGTGGTGCCGCCGGAGGTGCAGTTGCCGGTGCCGCCGGAGAGGATGCCGAGGATCCTGCCGGTGGAGGCCACGTAGAGCGGTCCGCCGCTGTCCCCCGGCTCGGCGCAGATGTTGGTGCGGATCAGGCCGTAGATCACGCCGGTGGCGTAGTTGACGGTTTGGTTGAGACCGGTGACGGTGCCGCAGCGCACGCCGGTGGTGCTGCCGCTGCGGCACACCGCCTGACCGATGTACGCGTTGCCGGGGCCGTTGATGGTCAGCAGGCCGGGGTAGGTGTAGACCGCGCTCGGGTGGGCGATCCGGCCGGTGTAGCGGATCAGCCCGTAGTCGTTGGTGGGGTAGCTGGTGGCGGTGCGGGTGCCGAGCACTGTGGTCTGGGCGCTGTCGGCGTACCAGGTGGCGGCGGCAGCGGTGCAGTGCCCGGCGGTGATCACGTAGTAGGTGCTGCCGCTGCGCGCGTTCGCGCCGAGCGAGCAGCGCGCACCACCGCCGCCGTAGATGCCCTGCCCGCCGGCGATCAGGGGACGCAGCGTTCCCGGTTCGCGGCGCAGCAGCACGCCGGCCCGGTCGGTCACCGCCCGCAGTGCGGCCAGCTCGCCGGGGGCCACGGTGTCGTCGACGGTGAGGGTCATCCGGCCGGTGGCGGGGTCGAGACCCCAGGTGGTGCCCGCGGTGCGTACCCCGGTCAGCGTGGCCGTCGGGTCGGCGGCGGGCGCGGCGGCCCGGTCGGGGACGGCGGCCTGCGCCGCGCCGGGCGCGACGAGCAACAGGGCGGTCAGGACGAGGGCGACCAGCGGGGAGCGACGCATCCGAACCTCCGAGGAGATCGAGATTGATGGATGCGGTAAAGCATCGCCCGGCGCCCGACGCCGTGGCAACCTCCGGCCGCCCTCTTCCCCGACCGGCGGGAATCACCGATCCGGGGACGGCCTGTGTCGGGGCCGCCGATAATTCCTCGGGAGACGCGGCGGGAGGCCAGGCATGACCACCAAAGGGAATGCGGCGCTGGTACGCGGGCGGGACCAGTCGACCCGGGCGACACTGCTGGAGTTGCTCTTCGACGTGGTCTTCGTGGCCGCCCTCGCACTGACATCGAAACTGCTGTCCGAAGAGCTTTCCTGGTCCGGCGGCGCCAAGCTGCTGCTGATGCTGACCGCCGTCTGGTGGACGTGGTCGGTCACCACGACCACCACCGAGTTCTACGATCCGCAGCAACGCCCGATCCAGGCCATCCTGATGATCGCCATGGTCGGGTCGGTCGGGATGGCGGCATCGCTGCCGATGGTCAGCATCGGGCACCTGCTGCTCTTCGTGATCTCGTACGTCGGCACGCACGTGATTCGCTGCATCATCCTGGTCACCGCCCTGCACCGGCAGGGGCATCGGACGGCCCGGGAGCGGGCCACCCGGTTCCTCTTCTGGTTCACGGTGTCCGGTGTCTTCTGGGTCCTCGGCGCGCTGTCGGAGACGCCGAACTGGGGGCTCTGGGCGATCGCCATAACTATCGACCTGGTCGGCGGGGCGACCCGCTACCCCACACCCCGGCTGGGCCGGGTGCCGCTGGCGCAGTACGGGCGGACCACCGAGCACCTGGGCGAGCGGTACCAACAGTTCATCATCCTGGCCCTCGGCGACATCATCCTGTTGCCGACGCTGCAGGTCAGCCGGGGCCATCTCGATCACCTCCGGCTCGCCTCCCTGCTCTGCGCCTTTGCCACCATGCTGCTGCTCTGGCAGATCTACGTCTTCCGCGCCGGCGAGTTGTTGGTGGCGGCCGGGTCAAAGGGGGGCCGGGCGACGCGACTGGCCCCGTTCACCCATCTGGTCATGCTGGCCGGCGTGGCCGGCACTGCCGCCACCTTCGACCTGGTCGTCAGCAGGCCGACCGGAACGACGCCGGTGCCATGGCTCGTCCTGATCATCACCGGCCCCACGCTGTTCGTGGTCGGCCGTGTCCTCTTCACCCTGGCGGTGTCGTGGGTCGTGCCATGGCGGCGAGTTGCCTGGCAGCTCCTGCCGCTGCTGGTGCTGCCGTGGGCCGGCGGTTGGCCGCCGGTGCTGGTGGCCACGATCGTGGTGCTCGGGTTGGCCGGTCACATCCTGTTTCCCGGAGCGGCCCGGGAGACCACGCCGGGCCTGCGGCTGCGGCAACCCGACGACTGACCCCTGCTTGTTCAGCCGCAGTGTCCACCGGCGCTCGCCGTGGCAACCCCGGCCGCCGCCCTTCCCCGGCCGGCGGGAATCGCCCGATCCGGGGACGGGAGGCGCTCGCACCGCCGATAATCCTCGGAGACACGGCGGGAGGCCGGGCATGACCACCGGAGGCACCGCGGCACTGGTACGCCGGCCGGACGGTTCGACCCGCGCCACGCTGCTGGAGTTGCTCTTCGACGTGGTCTTCGTGGCCTCGCTCGCGCTGACCTCGACCCTGCTCGCGGAAGTCCACAACTGGTCCGACGCCCCGATGGTCCTGCTGATGCTGACCGCGATCTGGTGGACCTGGTCGGTCACCTCCACCACCACCGAGTTCTACGACCCGCAGCAGCGCCCCATCCAGGTCATCCTGATGGTCGCCATGGTCGGGTCGGTCGGGATGGCGGCATCGTTGCCGATGGTCTCCGACGGGCACGCGATGGTTTTCGCGATCTCCTACGTCGGCACGCACGTGATCCGCGGCGTCATCCTGGTCACGACGTTGCACCGGAAGCGACATCGGGCGGCCATGGTCCGAGCCACCCGGTTCTTCTTCTGGTTCGTGGTGTCCGGCGTCTTCTGGATCACCGGCGCGGTGTCCGGCACTGTGAACTGGGCCCTCTGGAGCATCGCCATCACGATCGACCTGGTCTCCGCAGCGGTCCGCTACCCCACGCCATGGCTGGGCCGGGTGCCCTTCGACCAGTACGAGCGGACCACCGCGCATCTGGGCGAGCGGTACCAGCAGTTCATCATCCTGGCCCTCGGCGACATCATCCTGGTTCCCACGCTGCAGGTCAGCCGGGGCCCGCTGGCCGGGCTCCGGGTCGCCGCGCTGCTCTGCGCGTTCGCCATCATGCTGCTGCTCTGGCAGGTCTACGTGTTCCGGGCCGGCGAGCTGCTGGAGGCTGGGGCCGGGCCGAAGTCGGGCCGGCCGGCGCGGGTGGCTCCGTACACCCACCTGGTGATGCTGGCCGGGGTGGTCGCCACGGCGGCCTCGTTCGACCTGGTCGTCACCCGACCGACCGGCACCACACCGGTGGGGTGGCTGTTACTGATCCTGGGCGGCCCGGCGCTGTTCGTGATCGGCCGCGCCCTGTTCACCCTGCTGGTGTCCATGCTCGTGCCGTGGCGGCGAATGCTCTGCCTCCCCCTGCCGCTGCTGACGCTGCCGTGGGCCGGCCGCTGGCCGCCGCTGCTGGTCACCGCGGTCGTGGCGCTTACGCTGGCGGCGCACATCCTGGTACCCGGAGCGGCCCGGGAGACCACACCGGGCCTGCGGATGCGGCAATCGGACGACTGACCCCTGCTCTTCAGGCGAAGTGTCGACCGGCCCATTCGGCGAGATCCCGGGCGCACGCGTCCACCGACTCCTGCCAGGTCCGGGCCGCGCCCTCCCCCGCCTCGTCGCTGACCTGCTTGACCAGCCGGCACGGCACGCCGGCCTGCGCGGCGGCCCAGGCCACCGCGTACCCCTCCATGTCGACCAGGTCGGCGCGCTGCGCCAACCGGTCCCGCTCGGCGTCGTCGGCGACGAAGGTGTCACCGGTCGCGAGCACCGCGCCCTCGGCGGCCAGCGACAGCGGCGCCCCGTAGGTCTCGCCGGTGAGCGTGCGCAGCAGTTCGGTGTCCAGGTCGTGCTGGAGCACCGTGGCGACCTCGTGGATGCCGGCCCAGCCAGGGCGCAACGCGCCCGCCGTACCCAGGTTGAGCAGCAGGGTCGGGCGCGGCCCGGCGGCCAGCACCGCGGCCACCGCGCTCGCGGCGTTCACCTTGCCCATGCCGGTGAGCAGGACCGGCAGCTCGGGCGGCAGGTAGCGGGCCTCCTCCCCCACGGCAAGAACCACCAACGGGCGATCGGCGCGGACCGTACCTCGAAGATTCACCGGAGCATCGTACGAGCCGACCGGTGGGCCGCTGACGTCAGTCGTCGGTGAAGCGGTACACCACGAAGTCCTTGTCCGCGCCACAGGCGATCACGTGGGTGTTCCACGAGCAGGACGAGCTGCGCACGTCCTTCAGCTCACCCAACTCGTCGACCTCCCCGGACTCGGCCCACACGCCGGCGAGCACCCGGTTGTCCGCGACCATGCTGGGCGCCTTGGCGAAGACCAGCAGGTTGCCCGCGTCCAGGCGGACCGCCACCCCGCCCCGGTCCCGCAGCACCGGCTTGCCGGCGGCGTCGAAGACCGTGACGCTCGGCTCCGGCAACTCCCGCTGGGCGAGCACCTGCTCACCCAACGGGACCAGGCCGGTCACGCCCGGAGCCGACCATTTGATCATGCGCTCACCCTCGGTGGCCGCCACCACCTCAGTGCGCGCGACGTCGTTGTTCGGCACCTGCAACAGGCAGGCCCGCCGCTCACCGCAGGCCACCAGCTCCTTCGGGCGGTACTCGTCGTTGCCGGAACGGTGCAGCACCACCGGCTCGGCGTCGGAACCCAGGTCGTACGCGAGCAGCTGGTAACCACCCTCGTTGGCGGCCACGTACAGGCGGTCCTCGTGGGCGACCACCAGGTCGTCGAGATCGGCGACGCTGCCCCACTGGCGCAGCACCGCGCCGGATGCCATGTCGAGCAGCCGCACCGACCGGTCCGCACCCACCTGGACCAGTCGCCGCCCCTTGCTCGACCAGGGGTTGCGGGGCGTGCCGTCGAGGAAGGCCGGCCCGCCCGCCGCCGCGTCGGTGCCGACCGGCCGGACCACGGTGCGGCCACCGGCGTACTGGCCGCGGGGGTTGGGCTGCGTCCACTTCGCCGAGCCGTTGGTCAGGCGCAGGCCAACCAGCTCGTCGGCGGCCCGGTCCACCAGCACCACCGTGTCGTCGGCGAAGTAGACGTCGTCGTCACCACGCAGAACACGCTGCCAGCGCTGCTCGCCGGTACGACCGTCGAGGACCGCCAGCGGTCGGGGTGTGCTGTCGCCCGGTGCGTCGGCGAGGACCGCGACCCCACCGGGGACGGCGATGACCGCCTTCCAGTCGTCGGCCCGCACGTCGGTCTGCTCGCGCCACAACTCGCGGCCGTTGCCCGCGTCGACGGCAACCACCTCCAGCCGGTCGTCGGGCAGCGGGAACGCCAGGTAGGCCCGGTCGTCGAGCACCGCCGTCCACATGTCGACCGGCCGTTCGGCGCCGGCCGACGGCCGGGACAGCTCGCGCAGCGAGTCGAACGTCAGATCCGGGTAGCGGTCCCGGGTCAGGTAGAGCGTCGCCGCGGTGGCCACCCCGGCCAGGGCCAGCACCGCGCCGAGCACCACCCAGCGCGCCCGCCGCCAGCCTGTCGCGCCGCCCGGTGGGGTCGGGGTGGCGCCGGCCAGGCCCGGCCCGGGGGGCGGGCCCGCCGGCGGGGTGGATCCCGGCCAGGGCTGCGACGGTACGACCGGCGCGGGCGCTCCAGCCGGGGCGGGCGGGCTCACCGGAGCCGGCGCGGGTGCTGCGAGCGGCGCTCCCGCGTACGCCGGGACGGGTAGCGGCTTGCGCAGCGGCAGGTCGGTCAGGGCGCCCTCGGCCACCGGCAACTCGGGCTGGTCCAGCACCGTCGGCGCGATCCCCAGCTCGGCGTGCAGCATGCGGGCCACCAGCGGGATTCGTGACGACCCACCCACGAGGAACAACCCGTCGAGCTGATCGGGGCGCAGCCCGGCGGCGGCGATGACCTCCCGGGCCCGCTGCACCGCCCGGCGCAGCAGCGGCGTGGCCACCCGCTCGACGTCCGCCCGGGTCAGCTGGATCGTCTCGGCCACTCCCGGCACCGCGACCGGGGCGACCGTAGACCGGGACAGCGTTTCCTTCGCACCACGTACCTCGTCTGTGAGCCGGACCTGGTCGCGGCGCTGCGCCGGATCCGCCGGTCGGGTGAGCCGGGCCCACTGCGCGGCGTGCCGCTCACCGACCAACTCGCCGACCCGCCGCACCAGCGCGGCGTCGAGGTCCAGACCGCCCAGGTCGGGCAGTCCGCCATCGGCGACCACGCTGAAGCCGGAGTCACCCCAGGGGTCGGCGCCCTCGTTGCGCAGCACAGCGACGTCGAGTGTCCCGCCACCGAAGTCGAACACCGCGATCGCCCCGCCGACCGGCACCGGACGGTGCAGCACCTGCGTGTAGTAGCGGGCGGCGGCCACCGGCTCCCGCAGCAGCCGGGTGCCGGGCGGTGTCGGCCCGGCGAGGGTGTGCTCGACCGCCTGCGGCCAGCCCGCCCGCAGCAGCGCGTCGGCGAGGACCTGCCGCCGCGTCGCGTCCCAGGCGGCCGGGCAGGTGACCACGGCCGGCGGCAGGAAACCCACAGCGCCCACCGCCGCCCGACCGACCGCCGCCAGCACCGCGGCGAGCAGGTCGGCCGGCGGGTACGCGCGGTCGCCGAGCCGCACTGTCGGCTCGTCCACCCGACGCTTCGGGTTCGCCTCGAACCGGGCCGGGTCGGCCTGCGCCAACCGGCGGGCGTCCCAGCCGGTGTGCAGGGTGCCGTCCGGGTCGGCGTAGACGGCGGACGGACTGAGCGGTTGACCGTCCATCAGCAGTGGACGGGTCCGCCCGTCCGGCCAGCGCAGCACCGCGACAGTGTTGGACGTGCCGAGGTCGATGCCGAGGGCGAAACCCTCGTGCTGGCCTGCCATTGCCCGATACCTCCGCCGCGACGAGGGGAACTCGACCCCGCATCGTACGCAGGCGCCGCCGCACTGCTGATCACTCGGTCCGGGATGGTCCACTGCCTCCGGTCAGCGGGTGGAGTGGACGCCCACCACCTCGTCCTCGCTGGTCTCCCCGGTCAGCTGGAAACCGAGTTTCAGGTAGAACTGCTCCGGGCCGTCCGGCCCCGGCTTCCCTACCGAGCGGGGCCGTGCAACAGGCCGTCGAGCAGCCCACGCAGGCCGAACTGGAACCAGGTGTCCAGGTCGGCGTCGGGTCTGGTCTGCCCGGCCTCGGCCAGCCACTGTCGGTCCCGGGTACGGCCGGTCCGCTCCAGCCGGGTGCGGGTCGCCGACCACCAGGCATGGTAGGTGGTGTCCCCGGGGTCACGCCGGATGAGCAGGGCCATGCCCTGGACGTAGCCGCTGAGCGCCAGGTAGGCGCGGAACGCATCGGCCGGTTCGTACCCGGCGCCGGTGAACGCCGTCACCACCCGATCGACCATGGCGAGTACCGCCGGCCCGGTCGGCGGCCGGTCAGTGGCGAGGATGGCCAGCAGCCAGGGATACCTGCGGTACATCGCCCACTCGTCCCCGGCCAACCGTTCGAGCCGTCGGCGCGGATCGCGCGGTAGTGGCGCGGTTCCGGGCGGACGGGTTGAGGTGATCTGCTCGGCCATCGCGGCGAGGAGGTCGGCCCGGTTCCGGACGTGCCGGTACACGGCGTGGGCGGGCAGGCCGGCGCGTTGGGCGAGGACCCGCAGGGAGACGGCGTCCAGACCGCCCGCGTCCGCCAGCTCGACCGCGAGGGCGACCAACCGGTGGCGCGGGTCGCCGCCGGTCGGCGCGGGCAGGTCCCGAATCCGACGCGGGCTGCTGATGGGGCCGTGCTCACGACGCCTGCGGTACGCGCGGGCCTGGCAGCGCCGGGAGCAGTAGCGGCGCGGGCGCCCCCGGCCGGCGCCGACGGGCAGTTCCGCCTCGCACTCGACACACCGGGCACTGAGCACGCCGCCTCCGGTTTCGTGTGACGAAAGCACTAAAGTCGAGCGGCCGGGCCGTCCCGATCGGCCCGGGCGGCGCGAAGCAGCCGGAGCTGACCGATCTCCGCGACGTTCTTCATCAGCTCCGAGTTGACCCAACCGATCGTGTGCGTGACGGTGTGGCCGGTCCCGTCCGGCCAGGGAAACGTCGCGAGGCGGTCGAGGTCGCTGTCACCGAGCTGGTCGAGCAGAGCCAGCCATTCGGTGCGCAGTCCACGCAGCCAGGCGACACTCGGCTCGCCCGCGCCCGGCCAGACAACGGCCGTGCGCTGCCGCGCTGATCCACCCCGGAGATGGTCCATCGCCACGGTCCACCACCAGCCGACGTGCCAGGTGAGCCAGCCGATCGTCGGCACCGGGACCGGGTCGGGTTCGGTGTCGGCCCAGTCCGGGGTCCAGGTGCCGTCAGTGCTCTGCCGCACCGACCAGCAGTGGTGGGCCGGCTCCCAGAGGAAGTCCGTGGGATCGAGTCGCTCAAGGTGGTACTCGAACAGCGACCACGTCAGGTCGAACTGCCAGCGCAGGAGGGCCAGGGGCGCTACGGACATCCGGAGATTCTGTCGGGGCACCGGCACCGCCGTCCACAAAATAACCCCACCCACCCACCTACTCGCGGTGATCATGAGGTTGGCGGGTTCCACAGAGATCGAATCACCCGCCAATCCCATGATCAACCGGTAGGGCGGGCGGGGGCGGCGGTGGGGCAGCGGTCGGAGAGGGCGTAGCGGAGCAGGACCACGTCGCCGATCTGGCGGGCCTCGGCCAGGCGGGCGCGGCGGCCCGGGTGCCAGGGGAAGCGACCCTCTCCGACGAACCGGGGCGCCCGGCCGTCACCGACGAAGAACGGGGCGACCACCAGGTGCAGTTCGTCGGCGAGACCGGCGGCGAGGAACTGGGCGTGCACCGTCCCGCCGCCCTCCACCATCACCCGCTGTACGCCCCGTGCGGCCAGGTCGGTCAGCAGCCACCCCGGGTCGACGGGCTCACCCGCGTCGATCACGGTGGCCAGTCGGCCGACCCGCTCCTCGGTCTTCTCCAACGCGCCGGTGGCGCAGTAGACGAGCCGGGCCGAATCACCGGCGGTGAAGAAGCGGGCGGTCGGGTCGAGGTCTCCCTGGGCGGTCAGGGTGACCTTGGTGGGCGAGGCGGGCCGACCGGCCGCCACCCGCTCGGCCCGGCGGCTCGGGGAGCGCACCAGCAGCCGAGGGTCGTCTCGTCGGACGGTGCCGGCGCCGACCAGGATGGCATCGCAGCTGGCCCGGACCGCGTCGACGCGGTCCAGGTCCTCCTCGTTGGACAGCAGTAACCGCTGCTCGGAGGCGTCGTCGATGTACCCGTCGATGGAGGCGGCACAACTCAGCAGCACGTACGGCCGCGTCGGGCCCGGCCGCCAGCTCATCGGGAGACGGGCCGCTCAGGAGCGCGACCCGCGAGCACATCCGCCGCCTCGACCGCCTCGGCCGCCTCGACCTCCGCCGCCTTGGCCGCCTTCGCCGCCAGGTAGTCGGCGTTGGCCGGCGAGAGGAAGACGCTGGTGAGCACCCGTTCGGCCACGTCCACGCCCAGCCGGGTCAACTGCTCGGCCTTGTCCGGGTTGCTGCTCAGCAGTCGGACCCGCGGCACGCCCAACGTGGTCAGCATCTGCGCGGCGGCGGTGTAGTCCCGCTCGTCCTCGCCCCGGCCCAGCGCGACGTTGGCCTGGTAGGTGTCCAACCCGGCGTCCTGCAACGCGTACGCGTCGAGTTTGGCGTACAGGCCGATGCCACGACCCTCCTGTCGCAGGTAGAGCAGGAAACCACCGGTCTCGGCGATCCGCTGCACCGCCTCGCGCAGTTGCGGCCCGCAGTCGCAACGTTCGCTGCCGAACACGTCGCCGGTCAGGCACTCGCTGTGCGGACGGACCAGCGGAGCCGCTCCCCCGGCGGCGAGCCGGTCCAGGGCGCCCGCCCAGTCGCCGAGGCCGAGGGCCAGGTGCTCCCGACCGTCCACCAGGCCCTTGAAGGTGAACACCCGGGCGGTCGTGGTGTAGCCATCCGGAAACGCCAGCGGCACCGTGACCTGCGTGCGGATCGTGGCAACCGGCAATGCTTCGGGCATGGGACTCCTTTGTCCGGCGCCACCGCCGTCCGGCGACGCGTACCGTCTCACAACCGACTCAACATCCACCGCCGGAGGCGGCTTCCCGGGCGGCGACCGGGATTCGACGCCGACGGGCCAGCAACACGGCGGCCCCGGGCAGGCTGGCCACCAGCACCAGTGCGCCGTAGACGGTGGCGGTGGCGACGCCCTCGGCCGCGCTGAGGCCGGCCGCGCCGAACACCCACGCCGCCACCCCCTCGCGCGGCCCGAAGCCGGCCACGTTCAACGGCAGGCCCATGGCGAGCAGGGCGAGCAACGTCAACGGCAGCAGACGCGACAGCGGGGCGTCCGACCCGGCGGTACGCGCCGCCACCAGGAAGGTGGCCAGGTGACCGGCGACCATCACGGCCGAGGCGACCAGCACACCGAACCAGGTGCGCCGCGCCAGCAGACCCGACCGTACGTCCGCCACTGCGGTACGCAGTGCCGTCGCCCAACGCGATCCGCCACCGTTCGGTAGGACCCGGGCCAACAGCACGACGGCCAGCCCGCCGGCGACGAGCAGCGCGGCGGCGACCGGCAGGTACGGCCGGACCGGGGACGGGAAGGCGGCGAGCACCACCAGCGCGACCCCGACCAGGACCACCTGCCCGGCGGCACGCTCCCAGACCACCGCGCGGATGCCCCGGCTCACGTCACCGGCATCGCGGCCGTGGCGTACCGCCCGGTGCACGTCGCCGAGCACCCCGCCAGGCAGTGTGGCGTTGAGGAACACGGCCCGGTAGCAGTGCGCCACAGCGGTCGCCAGCGGCAGGCGTACGCCGAGCCCGCCGGCCACCAGACTCCACCGCCACGCCGCGCAGACCGTGGTGAACACCCCGATGACCAGCGCCGCGGCCAACGCTGACGCGTCGATCAGTCGTACTCCGGCGAGGAACGGGCCGCTGCCCACCTGCCACAGCAGGACGGCGAGCAGACCCACCCCGCCGACCACTCGTGCCCAGGCCCAGAACATCGGCGCCGGCCCTCCCTTTGAAGATCGTCCACTTGCCCTAGTGCACGTACCCAGGGCGTGAACGGTTCATCCACCGGCGAGAAGGTCAGTGTGTTCGACGAGCGCTGTGAGTCGGCCGGCCGCCGCGTCAGCCAACCGACGGCGGGCGTACGCCTGGGCGGGTCCGGTCAGGTCGGGGCGCTGCTCGCAGGCGGCCCCGAGCCATCCTCGGAACCATTCGGCGGTCAGGTCGGCCTGCTCCGGGCCGAGACGCCACGGGCTGGGCCGTTCCCGCACGTCGACGCCGCGCCGGGCGAACGCGGCGGCGGTGGCGGCGACGGCATCCGGGCCGAGCAGCCGCCGGCCCTCGACGGTACGCCGCTGGTGGTCGTTGAACGCGGCCTCGACCGCCTCGTCGAGCGGGTCGGCCGGGGTGAACCGGACCCGCCCGGTCACCGAGATGGCGAACAGGGCTGGCCGGCCGACGCAGGCGGTCGCCACCCGTTCGATCTCCTCCGCGGTGAGCATGTCCAGCAGCGCGGACGCGGTGACCAGAGAACCGTCGGCCAGGTCGTCGGCGGTCAACCGGGTGAGGTCGCCGCAGCGGGTGTGGACGGTGACCGGGGCGCCGTCGGCGGCGGTCACTCCCCTCATGCCCTCGGCGGCCCGGGCCAGCAGGTCGGCGTCCCGGTCGTGCAGCACCCAGTGCTGTGGTCCGGGCAGCCGGGCGGCCAGCCAACGACTCATCGACCCGGTGCCGCTACCCAGGTCGTGGATCACCGTCGGGGCGTCCCCGGTCAGCCGGACCCGGACGGCATCCAGCAGGTCCTCGGCGCGCGCCGCCGCGTCGGCCGGCTCACGCAACCGCAGCCAGTCGGCGAACGGCAGGGTCTCCTCGGCGGTCATTCCGCCACCTCCTTCAGCACGCCGGCCAGCAACGCGCTGGTCACCGGCCAGTCGGTCAGGGTGTCGCGCCGGGCGAGAGCGGCACGCCGCAGCCGGGCGCGCAGCGCGTCGTCGTCCAGCCAGCGGATCAGCGCGGCGGCCAGCGCCGCCGGGTCGCCGGGTGGGACCAGCAGTCCCGGGCGCTCACCGCCGGGCGCGTGACCGAGCGCCTCCGGCAGCCCACCCACCTCGGTGGTCAACACCGGCAGGCCGCGGGCCAGCGCCTCGGTGACGACCATGCCGTACGTCTCGCCTCTCGACGGCAGCACCAGCAGGTCGGCGGCGGCGTACGCGTCGTCCAACGCCGCGCCGGTCAGCGGGCCGACCAGCCGCACCCGCCCGGTGAGGCCCGCTCCGGTCAACCGGTCGCGCAGCCGGTGCACGAGATCTGGTTCCCGGGTCAACGTGCCCGCGCAGACCATCGTCCAGGACCGGCCGACCAGCGTGGTCAACGCGTCGACCAGCACGTCGTACCCCTTGTGGTGGGTGACCGCCGCGACGCAGAGCAGCCGGTCGCCGGCCACCGAGCCGCCTGCGGGCGGTGCGGGCCGCACCCCCGGCGGCGCGGCCCGGACCCGGCCGGCGAGGGCCGGGTGGCGGGCCAGCAGGGCGCGGCGGGTCCACTCGCTGGTGGTGACGACAGCCCGAGCGGCGGCCAGGGCGCGGGCCTCCGGCTCGTCGTCCAGCGGCAGGTGCACCAGGAGTACCAGGCGCAGCCGACGGGCGTGCGGGGCGAGCAGGTCCGGCACGGCCGAGGCGATCAGGCCGTCGATCAGCACCACGGCGTCGTCGGGCGTGGCGGCGAGCACCTTGCCCAACGTCGCCCGGTCGGCCGGGTCGGGGTGCGGCCACCCGCCGGGCACCGGATGCTCGTGCACCGACCAGCCGCGCTCGCCCAGCCCGGCGCAGATCCGGCGGTCGTAGGAGTTGCCGCCGCTGGGCGTGGCCGGATCGTCGATGTCACCGGGCAGGACGACGTGCACCGCCCGGCCCGCTTCGGTCACAACGACCGCTCGTAGCTCGCCCAGGCGATGTGCGACTCGTGCAGGGTGACGGTGATGCCGGTCAGGTCGCGCGCCCCCGCGCCCAGCTCGCCGGCGTGCACCCGCTCGACCAGCCGGTCCGCGATCGTACGGGCCAGCACCTCGGTGGTGGTGTTCACCCCGGCGAAGGCGGCCTCGTCGTCGAGGTTGCGGTAGGTCAGCTCGCTCAGCACTGCCCGCAGCTGCTCGGTGGCCAGGCCGATGTCCACCACGATCCCGTCGGCGTCCAGGTCCGGCCGGCGGAACGTCGCGTCCACCACGAACGTCGCGCCGTGCAGCCGTTGGGCGGGCCCGAACACCTCGCCTCGGAAACTGTGGGCGATCATCATGTGATCCCGAACGGTCACGCTGAACACTGTCACTCTCCGTCTTCGTAGGTGATGAGGTGGCAGAGCGCGGGCAGGTCGCCCGAGGCCAGTCTGGCGAGCACGTCGGGCAGCTCCGCGAAGCGCGACGCGCCGGTGATCAACGCGTCGAAGGCCGGGTCGTCGAGCAGGTCCAGGGCGAGCGCCAGTCGGTCGGCGTAACTGCGCCGCCCCCGTCGGGCGGGTGCCACCATGCCGACCTGGCTGCTGCGCACGCTGAGTCGACCGGAGTGGAACGCGCCGCCCAGTGACACCTGCACCGGGCGGTCGCCGTACCAGCTCAGCTCGATGACGGTGCCCTCCGGGGCGAGCAGGTCCAGCGACTGTTGCAGGCCGGCGGCGGTGGCGCTGGCGTGCACGACCAGGTCACGGTCACCACGGGCGTCGGCCGGGCTGGCGAAGTCGACGCCGAGGGCCCCGGCGACGCCGGCCCTGCGCGCGTCGGTGTCAACCAACTCGACGTGCACGCCGGGGAACCGGGCCAGCAGCGCCGCGACGCAGCAGCCCACCATGCCCGCACCGATCACGGTGACCCGGTCGCCGACCAGCGGCGCCGCGTCCCACAGCGCGTTGACTGCGGTCTCCACAGTGCCGGCGAGCACCGCTCGGGCGGCCGGCACCCCCTCCGGCACCGGCACCACGGCACTCACCGGCACGACGTACGCGCTCTGGTGCGGGTGCAGGCAGAACACCGTTCGCCCGAGCAGCTCCGCCGGGCCCTGCTCGACCACGCCGACGCTGAGGTAGCCGTACTTCACCGGGCCGGGGAACTCGCCCTCCTGAAACGGCGCGCGCATCGAGGCGTACTGGTCGGCGGGCACCCGGCCGGCGAAGACCAGCGTCTCGGTGCCCCGGCTGACCCCGGAGTAGCGGGTCCGGACCAGCACCTCGTCGGGGCCCGGGGCGGTCAGTGACACCGGCTGGATCTCGGCCACGCCGGGTTCGCGCACCCAGCAGGCGTACGCCTCGCGGATCACCGTCGCGCACCTCAGCTCTGCTCCGGGCCGAATCGATCGGCCGCGTCGGGTCCCCGGTCGGGGGTTGTCGATCATAAACACGGATGTTCGGTGCGCACAGTTCGAAGCGTCGTCGAACGCCCACCTCGGCCCGATCACCTGCGGTCACCGCCACCGCGTGGCGCCCGGTCTGCCTCGCTCCGAGGTCATCCGACCGGCCACAGTGCGGCGGACCGCCCCTGGGATGCTCCGGGCGGGAATCCATCGGATAGCTACCTCATTGATACCTTGGGTCACGAAGGACGGGCCGCTGTGGCTGCCCGTCGATGTGCGTCGGCTTGCGCCGTGCCGGCGTCCGGAGGTCCGCTCCCCCCGGTGACCGGCCTCGGTGACCGGCAGGTGACAGGGGTCCGAGCCGGTGCGAGCCTTGGCGTCGTCCGCCGCTGAGTTTCGGGGGCCAGGACCGGGCCGAGATGAGAAGGATGGAGCAGTACATGATCGTTCCGCAGGGGTTCCGCGCGGTGGTCGCGAACGCCGGGCTCAAGGATGACGAGGACGACTTCACCGCCCTGGTCTCGGAGGTGCCCGCGGTCAGCGCCGCCGTGTTCACCCGCTCCCGGTTCGCCGGGCCCAGCGTCGTCCTGAGCCGTTCGGCGGCGTCGACATCGTCCGCCCGCGGCGTCGTGGTGCTCTCCCGCAACGCGAACGTGGCCACCGGCAAGGAAGGGCTGGAGAACGCCCGCGAGGTGCGGTCCACAGTGGCTCGCGCCGCCGGGCTGGACGACGACGAACTGCTCATCGCCTCGACCGGGGTGATCGGGAAGCAGTATCCGATGCCCAGGGTGCGACAGCGCCTGGCCGAGCTTCGGTGGCCCTTTCCGCCTGCCGATTTCGACCGGGTCGCCCGGGCGATCATGACCACCGACACCACGCCCAAGGTGGTGCGGGCCAGCTGCGCAGCGGCGAGCATCGTCGGCGTCGCGAAGGGCGTCGGCATGATCGAACCGAACATGGCGACCCTGTTGACGTTCTTCTGTACCGATGCCCGCATCGAGCCGGCCGACCTGGACCGGGTGTTCCGGTCGGTCATCGCTCGCACCTTCAACGCGGTCAGCATTGACACGGACACCTCCACAAGTGACACCGCGGCCGTCTTCGCCAACGGCCTGGCCGGGCCGGTCGATCTGGACGAGTTCGAGCAGGCGTTGTACACCGTCGCGCTGGATTTGGTGCGGATGGTCGCCCGCGACGGCGAGGGCGCCAGCAAACTCATCGAGGTACGGGTCAGCGGCGCCCGGGACGGCGAGCAGGCCAAGCGGGTCGGCAAGGCCATCGTCAACTCGCCGCTGGTGAAGACAGCCGTGCACGGGGCGGACCCGAACTGGGGCCGGGTTGCGATGGCGGTCGGCAAGTGCGAGGACGACGAAGACATCGATCAGCAACGGGTCCGGATCGGCTTCGGCGGTATCGAGGTCTATCCGGCACAGGCCACTGAGGAGACGCTGGTTCGGCTGCGGCGCCACCTCGAAGGCGACGACGTGGTGATCGAGGTCGACCTCGGCATCGGCGCCGGCGCCTTCACCGTGTACGGGTGCGACCTGACCGACGGATACATCCGGATCAACGCTGACTACACCACCTGAGCGACGACGCGTCCGGGCGGTACCGTGCTAGGTACCGCCCGGACGTTCGTAGCCGAGCCGCGCAGGTCAGCGGGATGCCAACAGAAACACCCCGACCAACGCCAGGACGACGCCAGCCCACTGCACCCGGGTGGCGCGTTCGCGCAACACCACCCGCGCGAGCAGGAGCGTGCTGACCGGGTAGAGCGATGCGAGCAGGCCCACCACGGACAGGTAGCCCTCCCGGACGGCCAGCAGATACAGCACGCTCGACAGCATGTCGAGACCACCGGAGAGCAGGGCCAGCAACACTGTGTTACGGGGAGCTCTGATCGGCCACCGACCGATCGGCCAGGCGAGCACGAGCAGGGTCAACGAGGCACATCTGGCGGCCACCAGTGGCCACAGCCCCGACCCGTCGCCGGTACGGGCCAACAGCACGAAGAACAGGCCGAAGCCCGCGCCGGCCGCCAACGCCCCGGCCACAGTCCGCAGGTGCGACTGTCGACCCGGCCGGTCACCGCCCGAGGTGACCGAGACGCAGGGGATGGCGATCAGGCCGCAGGCCAGGCCGGCCGCACCGATCACTGACACGGTGTCCCCACCGGCCAGGCCGACAAGGACGGGCAGGATCGCGGCCATGGCGGCGGTGGTGGGGGCCACAACGCTCATCACTCCGTGGGCGAGGGAGTGATAGAGCAACATGGCACCGACGCTGCCGGCCAACCCGGCGAGTGCTCCCCAGCCGGCGTCGGCGGCCCTGATGGTTCCGCCGCCAACAGTTCCGACGAACACCACGGCGGTCGCCAGCCCCGCCATGTTCGACCAGAGCACGACGGTCACTGCCGCCGCGCGTTTGGTGGCGAAGCCGCCGACGAAGTCGGCCGCTCCCAGAACCGTTGCCGAGGCCAGCGACATCAGAATGCTGAACATGTTCCGCCTTGGATTGTCGATGGCCGGATCAGTGAGACGTCAGATAACCCCCCATGGAGGTGAAGTAGGCCCGCGCCGGCATCTGCGCGCCATCCTCCGTGCGCACCTGCAGGATTCTCAGCCCCTGTTCACGTCCGGTGTGGGCCTCCGGTCCGCACACCACGACCACGCCGTCATCCTCGGGGCAGAAGATCCGGCCCGGCGTCCCCCCGTAGCGCTTGGACGACACCGCGGCGGCGGTCACTCGCAGCCGGACGCCGTTGTGGTAGGCAAAGGCGTTGGGGTAGGGATCGCTCTGTGCGCGGATCAGATTGGCCAGCCGGTCGGCCGGCCACGTCCAGTGGATTCGGCTGTCCTCCACCGACCTCTTGTGGAAGAACGTCGCCTGGGCCGGATCCTGGCTGATCCACTGCCCGGTGCCACTCTCGATGAGGTCCAGCGCCGACAGGGTGATCTCCGGGAATATCTCGATGGTTCGCTCGAACAGGTCCGTCACAGTGTCCTTGTCGCCCACCTCGACCCGACGCTGCAACACGATCTCGCCAAGGTCGAAATCGTCGTTCATGAAGTGCACGGTGACTCCGACCTCGCGTTCACCGTTGATCATTGCCCAGTTGAGTGGGGCGAAGCCGCCGTAGCGGGGCAGCAGGGCGTCGTGCACGTTGATCGCCCCGTGCCGCGCCAGGCCGTACACGGCCGGCGCCAGCCAGGTCCGCCAGTCCGACGACACGATGATGTCCGGGGCCAACTCTCGCAGCCGCGCGGCGACCTCGTCGTCATTGGCGTACTGACGCACCAGGATCGGCAAGTCGTGCTTCTCGGCCAGGCCGACCACCGAGTCGTTCCAGATGGTTTCGTACTCGTGACCGCTGTCGGGATGGGTGATGACCTGCACCACCTCGTGGCGGGAGTCCATCAGCGTCTGCAGCACTCGATGCCCCCACGTCTGGTAGCCCATGAACACTACTCGCACGGGTGTCGCTCCTCTCTGCTTCTCAGGCCCGGTGACCGGCGGTCAGCGGCAACGACCACACGTAGGCGAAGCCGGCACCCGCCTGGTGGTCGAACTGGTCTCCGGCTTCGTAGGTGGCCATCGCCCGGCTGTAGCGGGAGCGCGGCGACGACCGGCTGACCACTGTGCAGCTCCCCTTGAACAGGTCCACGGCAATCTCGCCGGTCACCGCCGGCTGAAGCGTCGCCACGAATCCGTCGAGCGCCCGCCGCAGGTCGCTGAACCAGTACCCGTAGTAGACGAGTTCGGCGTACCGCAGGGCGATGGACTGCTTGTGGTGCAGGGTCTCGCGGTCAAGTACCAGCGACTCCAACTCCGCGTGCGCGGCCATCAGCACGGTTGCCGCCGGCGCCTCATAGATGCCCCGAGTCTTGAATCCGACGATCCGGCTCTCGGTGATGTCGATCCGGCCGATTCCGTGCGGCGCCGCGAGCGCGTTGAGGCGTCCGACCAGAGCGCTCAGACCGAGCGACTCACCGTCGAGGCTGACCGGAACGCCCTCGGCGAAGCCGATCCGTACCCGGGTCGGCTCGTCCGGGGCCTGGCGAGGATCACCGGTCAGCTGCCACGCGTCAGCCGGTGGTGGCTGGGTGACGTCATCGAGCTCGCCACACTCGATACTGGTCCCCCACACGTTGGTGTCGATGCTGTAGGGCTTCTCCTTGCCGACCGGCACCGGGATACCGTGCTTGTCGGCGTAGGCCAGCTCGTCCTCGCGGGTCTTCAACTCCCAGTCGATCACCGGTGCCAGCACCTTCAGCGACGGGTCGAGCGCCGCCACACTGGTGAAGAAGCGCACCTGGTCGTTGCCCTTGCCCGTGGCGCCGTGCGCGACCGCGTCCGCGCCGACCGCGTGCGCTATCTCGACCATCCGCTGTGCGATCAGGGGTCGGGACAGCGGTGCGGCCAGCAGGTACTTGTTCTCGTACCGGGCGTGTGCCTGAAGGGCGGGCAACGCGAAGTCGGTCAGAAACCGATCGGTCAGCGGCTCTGCCCGTACCTCGGACGCGCCGGTCCGCAGGGCGCGCTCACGCACGTCCGGTACGGATTCGAGCTGCCCGATGTCGGCGCAGAAGGCGATCACCTCGGCGTCGTACCGCTCGCGCAGCCAATGCAGCGCCACCGAGGTGTCCAGGCCGCCGGAGTAGGCGAGAACGATCTTCATGACTGCTCCTGTCCAGGGTGGTCGTGCGCGAGGTCGTCGAGAACGGCGGCGAGGGCCTTGTCGATCGGGGCACCGCCCGCCACGTCGTCCGCGCCGCGCAGCGTGCCGGCGCGGGCCGCGGCAAGGCCGTCGCGACGGGTGCGGATCCAGCCACGGTGTGCGGCGGAACTGGTGCGCAGCTCCGCCGCGACGTCCGTCACGCTGGCGGTGGACGTGCCACCACCACTGGTGTAGCCGTTCATGGCGTTCAGCGGCGCGAGCAGCTCACGGAGCACGTCCACGGCGACCGGATGGCCCTCGTCGGCCAGCATCGACGAGACCAGTTCGAGGTCACGCAACGTCGCCTGCCGGCTGATCAGCTGACCGACCACCTTGCCGACGATGTGATGCGACTGGCGGAACGACACCCCGGCCGCGGATACGAGATAGTTGGCCAGTTCGGTGGCGGTCGAGAAGTTGTCCCAGCACAGCTCTTCGCCGCGCTGCGGGTCGAAGCGAAGAGTACGTGTCTGGCTCTCCACCACGCGCAGGGTGGACAGGTACGTGTCGATGCTCTGCCACAGGAACGGCTTGTCCTCCTGCAGGTCGCAGCTGTACCCGAGGGTGACACCCTTGACCGCTGTCAGCAGTTGCACCAGCACTCCGGTGGCCCGGCCGGACCGCCCGCGTACCAGCTCGGCGACCACCGGGTTCTTCTTCTGCGGCATGATGGAGCTGCCGGTCGTGAAGGCGTCCCCCACCTCGCAGAGCCGGTATTCGTGACCGCTCCACATGACGATCTCCTCCGCCATGCGTGACAGGTTGTTGCTGCCGATGGCGAAGGCCGCGGCAGCTTCGATCATGTGGTCACGGGCGCTGGTGGCGTCCAGGGCGTGGCTGAGCACCCGATCGAACCCGAGGAGCTGTGCGGTCGCGTCGCGGTCGAGCGGGAACGAGGTGCCGGCGAGCGCGCAGGCGCCCAGCGGCGACTCGTTGACCCGACCGAAGGCGTCCCGCAGGCGGCGCACATCACGCAGCAGCGCGCTGGCGTGTGCGGTCCGCCAGAAGGCGACGCTGATCGGCTGAGCGGCCTGGCTGTGGGTGTACCCCGGCAGCACAGTGCGGAAATCTTGGTCGGTGAGCTGCGTCAACCGATCGATCAGGTCGAGGTTGGCGTCGATCGCCTCGAGCAGGACGTCGCGAAGGTACATCCGGGCGTCGGTGGACACCTGGTCGTTGCGGGACCGGGCGGTGTGCATCCGGCCACCGACGTCCAGCCCCAACTCCTCGATGACCATCTGCTCGATGTTGAGGTGGACATCCTCGTACTCGGCGCGCAGCGTGAGCGCGCCGGCGCGATGTTGCTGGTCCAGCTTGACCAGCGTCGTGACGATGGATCGCGCCGCGTCCGGTGCGATGATGCCCTGCCGAGCCAGCACCATGACGTGCGCGATGTTCTGCCACAGGTCGTGCGGGATCAGCCGGACGTCGATGTCAACGGTGAGCGTGTAGTCGAGTACCTCGGGTGTGATGTCTTCCTCGAAGCGACCGCCCCAGAGCTTCTGGGTCATCGGACACGCCTTTCCGGGCCCGTCGGGACCACATGTCGCAACGCCATGACAATTGTTTTTGCGCAGGCGTCGTCCATTCCGCGGCCAATTGAGCGCAGAATTGTCGAACAGTGATGTCTTGTTCTGGTGACGCAGCCGGCTCACCGGCCCGTGCGAGATTGGGGCATCGATGCCACGGGTCGACGACGCAGGCGACCGGGGAAATGCCCCGAATACCGGGAGGAGGGTCGCGTCGGATGCTCGTCACATCACGGCGACCGCTGCTTTCTGTTTGTCACAACCCCGACATCTGGCGGGCCAACCCTCCACGGAGTCGACTAACACCCCGGGAGCGAGTGATGACCCATGCGGGCAATTGCGCCGAGGAAGGCGGCGCTTTCGTCGAGCTGGGCACTTTTCGTCTGATTTTCAACACCCCGTGTGTCGTTCACGTCGCTGACCTGCTGGTTTGCCCAAGCCTCGGTCCGAGACGCGGGCACTGACCGTTCACCGTGCGACCACCGTATGTCAGGAGGCGTTGGGGCGGTTGCCCCTTCTCGCCATCTGGGAGCGGTTTTCGGTGCGGTGATCACGGCATCCCCGGCGTTCAGCATAAATTGACCGAATCCAGCAGGGAGGCGGCTTTGACAAACAGGCGTATGGTCGAAATTGCGGCTGTTGACAATGAGCGCGATGATGCCCAAGATGAGGGCTATCTGAGCAAGTCGGCGTAGTGAATGCCCGTCGGTGTCACCAGTCGCGCTCCTGTCGTACCGTGCTTGACGATCCCGCCGTTCTTCGCCGTACGTCGGCGCGTCTTGAGCTGCCCGGGCCGGCCTCGCGGTACCGATACCCCGGGGGGCGACACCAACCAGTCGGAAGAGCGGAAGCGAATGTCAGCGGAATTGAGCACGCAGACCTATTTCAGCCTCGACGTCTCCGAGGGCGTGGCCGTGGTGGAGTTCTCCGAGGGCCACCGGCACAACATGTGGTCGATGCCCCGGATGCGGGCGCTGACCGAGACGGTTCGCGACCTCGACGACCCGGGCATCCGTGCGGTCGTGCTGTTCAGCGGCGTCGACAGGTCCTTCGGCGTGGGGGGTGACTTCCACGAGACGTCGACGTTCCGCGGCGGCGACGAGGTTGACGAGTGGATCGATCACATCACCGACCTGTACGTCGCCTGTCTACAGCTCAACCGCCCGTTGGTGGTGGCGATCGACGGCTTCGCGATCGGTATCGGCCTGCAGATCGCGCTCACCGCGGACTACCGGGTGGGCAGCGACCGGTGCGTGCTGAAGATGCCGGAATTCCAGGTGGGCATCGCCTGCACCTTCGGTGGATACATGCTCGAGCGGTCCGTGGGCCGCAGTGTCATGCAGCAGATGCTGATGTCCAGCGGGGACTGGCCGGCCGCGCGGAGCCTGCAGGACAAGTTGCTCCACGACGTGGTCCCGGTGGACCGACTGCTCTCCACCGCCGTGCAGCGGGCCCGGTCCTTCGCGGCGTACCCGACGGCCGGCTTCCGAAGCACCAAACCGTACCTCAACAGCGGATTCGTCGACGGGCTCGAACAGCTTCGAGTCATCGGCAAGCAGGCGCACCGGGCGGCGTTCGCCGCCGGTGAGGCGCAGCGCAACATGCGACAGGTCATCGACAGCAGTCGGTGACGTCGCGGACCTCTCACGCGGAAGGAACACCATCATGGCGGCCAGCAGGTGGGCGGCGGTCGGGAACTGCGATCTGACCCCTTTGGAGCGGATAAGGCCCGCTGTCCACGTCGGTGACCTGAGAGTTCACACCAGCGGGTTGGCGGGTGACAACCCTCGCACCACGCCGTTGGAGATCAATGTGCGGACGATGTCGGTCCAGCCCGCGACCGGCGACGCTCCGACCGGCACCACCGGTTCCGACACGGCACGGATCCTCGTCGACGAGGACCGCGTCGTGGTGCGGACCTCAGCGCTGAACGAGGATGCCATTTACCTGGCGTTCAACCGATCTCAGGGCAAGCTGGCATTCTTCACCGACCTGTTTCTGGCCCCGCTGATCCTGCCCGCGCTCGGTCTGCCCGTCGAGGTCCGCCCAGAGCGACCTCAGCCGCAAAGTGACGAGACCGCCCTGCTGCACGTCAGCCGGGTGCCGTTCGGCGCGGTGCAGGAGGGACGGCGGCTGCGCGACGGGTGGACCCTACGCACCACCCTGGCCGACGATCCTCTGCGGCACCTGCGGCGTCCCCGGCTGACCGACGCGCTGGAAGCAGGAGAGGCGCAGGTCAGCGCCGTGCAGGCGCAGATCCGGGCGGTAGCCCGGAACCGGCCCCTCGACCGGTTCGCAACGCTCCTGTCAGGCGGCATCGACTCCGGCACCGTCACCTTTCTCGCCGCCTCGGAGGGACTCGCCGTGACGCCGTACAGCGCCGGCACTCCCTGGGGCGACGAGTTCGACGACGCCGCGGAGTTGGGCGATCACCTCGGTCTCTCGGTACGCCGGATCGAGCTGTCCGAGGAACGCATCATGGCTGCCGTCCCGCAGGCCATCCGAGGGCTGGGTGTGACGGAACCTGAGGTGGTGGAGGTCGCGCTGACCGCCACGGCGCTCTACGACGGGACCGAGATTCCGCGCGACGAGGTGCTGCTGACCGGGTACGGAAGCGATCTCATCAACGCCGGCATCTACCGTCCGTTCAGCGCGCCGGAGGAACTGATCGACCAGACGATCGCGGCCATCCACCAGACCCGGTTCACCAACGAACTGTCCAGCCGGTTGCCGTTGGCGCACGGCCGGGAAGTCCATCACCCCTTCTGGGCGTGGCCGGTGATCCAGGTCGCCCTGGACACCGCGCCGGACTGCAAGGTGCGTGGCGGGAGGGAGAAGTTCCACCTCCGCCAGGCCATGAGCCGACGGGTGTCGCACGACATCGCCTGGCGTCGCAAGATCGCCGTTCATCACGGCGGCGGTCTGCAGCGAGGAGTCGTGAAGCGACTCGAGACGGATGCCCCCGGCGTCGACCGGGCCGCGATCTACCTGGCCTGCTTTCGGGAACTGTTGGACCTGGCACAGGAAGGCTCGATCGACGACTGGGACCCGCGGCAGGTGTACGAGCGCAGCATCGCCAACGCCAAGCGCTGACCACCCCCGAACCCGGCTCACCGCGGCCGCCCCACCCACATCCCATCGCCACATCTCAGGAGATGACCTTGAGTCTCACCCCGTCAGGTCTCGGGCTAGTACTCGACCCCGCCCCTACGGACAATCTGGCGAGCGCCTGCCGCACCGCCGCGACCCGTACCGGCGCCGCCCTCGTACGAGGGCTCGATCTCGACGAACCAGCCTTTCAACGCTTGGTGCACGAGCTCGGCGACACCGTGCGGCACAAGTTCGGCGAGGGCCGGGCCGACCTGCTCAAGTTGAACGCCTCGGCAGACGAGGGAAAGGTGGTCACCGGGCGCGGCCCACTCCCGCTGCACACCGACGGCATCCTGGTAGGAGAGCAGACGGATCTGATCGTCCTGTACGCCAGCGAGTTCCGCGACGAACCCGGATCCGGCGAGACGACCGTCTGTGACCAGTTGGCGGCGTGGGCCGAGATGCCCGACGACCTGCGGCAGACGATCGAGACCGTAGGGCTGGAGTATCTGGTCGAGGATCGGGGTTACTTCCCGACCGTCCCTGACGACTGGTACGAGATCCCCACTGTCCGCGACTACGGTCGGGTTCGGTCCCTGAACCTGACGTTGCCGTTCCCCGCCGGCACCAACCACGGCTGGCAGGTACGGGTCAAAGGTGGCGACCGCGCCACCACGGACAATTTCTTCACCCAGCTCAGTGACTTCCTACACCGCCCCCGATTCCTTTACCAGCACCGCTGGCAGGTCGGCGACCTTCTCGTGATCGACAACCAGCGCACCCTGCACGGCCGCACCGCGATCGGTGCCGACGGGGTACGGCTGCTCCTGCGCGGACAGGTCACCCTCAACACGGCACGCCAGGACGATCCGCATGCTGCATGAGGCCTTCCAGGAGGTGGTTCGGACCCGCAGGGCAGCGGTGGCCGTTCAAGCCGTCGACGGAGAGGAGTTCACGTATGCCCAGCTGAGCGACCTGGTCGAGCGGGCGTCCACCGGCCTGCTCGGCGTCGGGGTGCAGCCTGGTCACCACGTCGCCACCCGGCTGCACAACGGCCCCGCATACATCGCGATCATCCTCGCCCTGGCTCGGCTCGGCGCGGTGCACCTGCCGATCAGCGTGCAGGCGGACCGGGATCGTCTTCGCTGGTCGCTGGCCCAGGTCCCGGTCCAACTCCTGATCCACGAGCAGCACGACGACCTGCTCAACACCCCGGTCGACAGTCTCGGTGTCGACGTCCTCTTCGCCGGGTCCGCCCCGCGCGCCGTCGAGTCGCTGCCGGTCGGCTCTCGGTCCGGCGTCTTCCGGTTGCTGGAGACCACCGGATCCACCGGGGTCCCCAAGCTCGTCGCCTGGCGTCAGGAAGACCTGCTGGCCGATCGGCGGCAATGGCTGTCCTATCTGAAGGTGACCTCCGAGGACGTCTTCCTGACCATGCATCCGTTGGATGTGGCCCACGGTGTCGATGTGCACATGTTTCCGGCGCTCCTGGCCGGAGCCCGACTCGTGCTCTCCGACCCTGCCGCGCCTCCGGATCGGCTACTGAGCACTCTCGCCGAATCGGGCACGACCATCTTCAGTGCCTTGCCACGCCACTACCAACTGCTGGCCGACACCGGATCAACCGCGTTGCCGTCGCTACGGCTGCCGCTCTGCGGCGGGGCCTATCTCAGCCCGGAGGTGATCACGCAGGCGCGCCGACACCTCGGAATCCAGATCCGTCGCATCTACGGGTCCACGGAGTTCGGCATCGTCCTGGGCAACCTGGACGACGTCGCGCAGGAGTCCCGCGGCATGCATCCGCTGCCGGCAGTCGAGGTGACGCTGGAACCGCTCTCGGCGCAGATGCCGGCACTCGGTGAGATCCTGGCCCGTTCGCCCCACACCAGCATCGGGTACGAAGGCAACCCGGTCGAGACGGCACGGGCCTTCCGGGCCGGCTGGTACCGGACCGGCGACGTGGGCGAGCAGACCGAATCCGGCGAGTACCGCGTCCTGGGCCGAGTCGCCGACGTCTTGACCACCACGTCGGGACGACTGATCTTCGCACCCCAGCTCGAAGGCACGCTTCAAGCCGACGCCGCAGTCGGTGAGGCCGCGGTCCTACCCTCATCGAGGGGTGACGGGTCAGCCCCGCTGGTGGTGGTGACGCCGGCCGACGGAGCCTCGGTGCTGAACGTCGCCGCAGCGGTGCGCCGCCTCCTGGGCGAGCACGGTCTGGCTGACCGCGTACAGGTGGTCGACGAGCTTCCGCACACCCCGGTCGGAAAGCTCGACAAACCAGCCATCCTGCGCAGGTGGGGCTGAGCCGGATGGCTGGGCAGTCCACCGCCGAAGATTCGTGTGGATCACACCTGCTTGTCGGGCGTGGCCGGTCGGGCACGGACGTGCAACCGCTCCCCCTGCGGCCCGAAGAGACTGAGGGCTTCGGCGGTGCCCGGGCCAGGGTTGAAGAAAAGGTGCGGGATGCGGGTGTCGAACTCGGCCACCTCCCCCGGGGTCAGCGTCAGATCACGGTCACCGAGCAGCAGGCGTAGCCGCCCGGAGAGCACGTAGAGCCACTCGTACCCCTCGTGGGCCTGCGGGACTCGGCCCCCGGCGGACGGGTCCGGCGGGAAGATCTGCTTGAACGCCTGGACACCGCCCGGTCGGCGGGTCAGCGGCAGGTACGTCACGCCGTGGATGACGATCGGTTTGGGGCGTACCCGGGGGTCGCCGGTGGCGGGGGCGTCGACCAGTTCGTCCAGCGCCACCTGGTAGGCCCTCGCCAGCGGGAGCAGTAACTCCAGGGTGGGCCGACGGCTACCGGACTCCAGCCGGGACAGGGTGCTCACCGAGATGCCGGTCAGGTCGGCGAGCTGGGTCAGCGTGGTCCCGCGTTGGTGACGCAGGGCACGCAGCCGGGGGCCGACGGCCGCCAGCGCAGCGCTGTCCTCGTTTGCCATAACGGCAAGGATAGTTGCCACCTTGCCGACGGCGACGGATGGTGGGCGCAGCCGACGAAGCAAGAGGGAGATACCGGTGGACGAGACATACGACGTGGTGGTGGTGGGTGGCGGCGCCGCAGGGCTCAGCGGAGCCCTGGCGCTGAGCCGGGCCCGACGGTCGGTGCTGGTGATCGACTCCGGTGAGCCGCGCAACGCGCCGGCCGATCGGGTGCACAACTACCTGGGCCGGGAGGGGACGCCGCCGGGCGAGCTGCTCGCGATCGGACGGGCCGAGGTGGCCGGGTACGGCGGGCAGTTCCGCACCGGACGCGTGCAGGCGGCGACCCGGGACGACGACGGGTTCCGGCTGGGCCTGGACGGCGGGGAGGCGGTGCGGGCCCGCCGGCTGCTGGTGACCACGGGACTGACCGACGAACTGCCCGACGTGCCCGGCCTGGCCCAGCGGTGGGGTCGCGACGTGCTGCACTGCCCGTACTGCCACGGCTGGGAGGTTCGGGACCGCCGGATCGGCGTTCTGGCGACCAGCCCGCTGAGCGTGCACCAGGCCGAGATGTGGCGACAGTGGAGCCCCAGCGTGCTGCTCCTCCTGCACGACTCCCCCGCACCCGACGCGGAGACCGCCGAGCGGCTCGCCGCCCGCAGCATCGCTGTGGTGCCCGGCCCGGTCGCCGCGGTGGAGGTGACCGACGACGCGCTCACCGGTGTACGGCTCGCCGACGGCCGGGTCGTGGCGCTCGACGCGATCGTGGTGGCGACGCGGCTGACCCCCCGCGCCGATGTGCTGGTGGGGTTGGGTCTGGCCCCGGAGGAGGTGACGATGGGTGAGCACGTCATCGGTGCCCAGATCCCGACCGACGCCACCGGCGCGACGACCGTCCCGGGTGTCTGGGTGGCGGGCAACGTGGCCGACATCCGCGGTCAGGTGATCACGTCCGCCGGGGCCGGCCTGACCGCGGCGGCGGCGATCAACGCCGATCTCATCGCCGAGGAGACCCGGGACGCGGTGGCCGCGTACCGGCAGTTGGTGGCGACGACGTTCGAGGAGCCGGCGTGGGAGGAGCGCTACCAGTCCCGCCCCTCGATCTGGAGTGGCCGGCCGAACCCGCAGCTGGTCGCCGAGGTCACCGACCTGGCCCCGGGGCGCGCCCTGGACGTGGGCAGCGGCGAGGGCGGCGACGCGGTGTGGTTGGCCGAGCGCGGCTGGCAGGTGACGGCGGTGGACATCTCCAGCACGGCGTTGAGCCGGGCCGCCGCGCACGCCGAGGCCGCCGGAGTGGGCGACCGGATCGAGTTCACCCACGCCGACCTACGGGACAAGCCGCCCACCGAGAAGGCGTACGACCTGGTGTCAGCGCAGTTCATGCACCTGCCACCGGCGGAGCGGCGGGAGTTGTTCGGCCGGCTGGCCGCGGCGGTGGCACCCGGCGGCGTCCTGCTGATCGTCGGGCACCACCCGGCGGATCTGTGGGGGTCGGCGCACCGGATGCACATGCCGGACGCGATGTACACCGCGCAGGACGTGGCAGCCGATCTGGAGCCGGCCCACTGGGAGGTGTTGGCGGCTGAGGAACGCTCCCGCCTCGCCACCAACCAGAACGGTGAGGACATCACCCTTCACGACGCGGTCCTGGTCGCCCGCCGACGCTGACCTCGCGTCGAGGTGACCTGCGTCGATCATGGAGTGGTGCTGGATGACAAAGGTGGTGGAGCATCACCTTTCCGGCACCACGAGTCCATGATCGGCGCGGGATCGGGGGGACGCGGGACGCCAACGTGAGAGGTGGTGGGGCAGGACTTCGCATGAGGTCCGGTCGGCGGTAGCGTTGCGCCACACTGACGGCCCGTGGGGCAGGCGACCGCCGACCCTGACGCCCCGATCGTACGGAGGATGGTGCATGTCCATCGGCGCTGAGCCGCACGCAGCACGCGACGATGCGGCCTCCCGGCCGAGCTTCGAGCTCGCCCTGCGCGGATACGACAAACGCCAGGTGGACCGGCACCTGGAGCAGCTCGACGGCCAGATAGCAATGCTGAGCGGAGAGCACGGGCGCTCCGCGGTCCGCGTCCGTGAACTGACCGCCGAGGTGCAGCGGCTGCGCGCCGAACTGGCCGAGCTTCAGGAGCAACCCGTGCAGGTGGACCGCGCTTCGTTCCACGATCTGGGCCCGATGGTCGGCGAGATCATGGCGCTCGCCGAGAAGCAGGCCGGCATCATCACCGAGTCGGCCACCGACCGGGCCAACGAGCTGCGCAGCGAGTCCGAACGGATCCTCGCCGACACCCGTGAGCGGGCCGCCCAGGCACGTCAGGATCTGGCCGAGGAACTGGCCGCCCGGCGGGCCGAGCAGGAGCAGGCGCACGAGGAGCGGCGCACCCTGGCCGAGGCCGAACTGACAGCGATCCGCGAGCACGCCGAGCAGTTGCGGGCCGACGGTGAGGCCGCGCACGAGCGCGCCCAGCACGAGGCCAAGCGGATCACCGAGCAGAGCGCACAGCAGCTCAACCAGACCCGGGTCGCCGCCGACGCGCTGATGAAGTCGGCCCGTACCCAGATCCAGCAGGAACTCCAGTCGACCCGCTCCAAGCACCAGCAGGAAATGGCCCAGTGGCAGGCCAACGTGGAGCGAGAGGTCAACGAACGGCGTACCGCCGCCGAGCAGGACATCGCCGAACAGCAGGCTGCCGCCGAGCAGGAGCTGGCCGAGCAGCGCAGCGCGACCGAGCAGCAGATCGCCGCGCTGCTGGCCGAGGCGCAGCAGCACGTGACCGAGCTGCGCAACCGCGCCGACGAGCAGGCCGCCAGTCATCAGCAGCAGCTCGCCGCCCTGCAGAAGGAGCTCGAGGAGCGCCGGCAGGAGGCCGCCGAGCTGAACGCCGAGCTGGACACCGGCCGCCAGCAGCTCGCCGAGATCCGCCAGGAGGGCGAGACGCTGGAGAACGAGCTGTCCCGGATGCAGCAGCGACTCAGTGAGGTCCGTCGGGACCTGACCGCCGAAAGTGCCCGGTTGGACGAGGCCCGGCGGGCCGGGGACTCCGCCGAGCGGCACGCCAAGGAGGTCCGCGCCCGCGTGCAGCGGGAGGCGAAGCGGGTGGCCGACCTCGCCGCCGCCGCGGTCATGGCCGCGGCAGCCGGCGGTACGGAGACCGCTGAGTACCCGATGGTGGGTTCCCGCTCCAGCGCCGACCGGCCCGCCCCCGAGCGGGTAGGCGTCGAGCGGCTCAACGTCGACCGCGTCGGCGTCGACCGGTACTCCGCGGAGCGACCCACAGTGGACGACGCGGACGCCGACCGCGCCACTGCCGAACGCGCCCCGCTCAACCCCGCACCTGCCGATCGGAGCCCGACCGAGAACGGCTACGCCGACCTGACCCCGGTAGGGCAGGCCACTGGCGACCGGGCCCCGGCGGAGCAGGCGGATGACGAGCAGGCGGACGCACCGGCGGTGGCGGACGAGCCGACGACGTCCGAACCTACGGCTGCCCGGGAGGTTGGCGCCGACGACGCCGAGCGGACCTTCCCTCGGCACATCGGCACTGACGCACCGACGCCCGTACCGTTCCTGGCCTTCGGGCAGCCGGTCAGCGAGAACGGCGCCGCCCGGCACTAACCTCAGCCACCGTTGCACCCCACCCCGCCCCCGCCGATCTTGCAGTTTCGGTCGCCGAGATGCGCGGAATGCCCCCTACGTCGGGACAGTTAGTGCAAGATCGCGGAATGGGGGCGGCCCGGGCGGATTCTGCGCGGAACCGGGTCGCCGTGCCCGGTCGAGCTGGCAGGCTGGGCTGGCCGCCGCGCACCAGCGGTGGCCGCCGGCCTGGCCGGTGACCGAGAGGAGCGCGCCCGGTGACCGACCAACCGGAGGAGTTCGACCTGCTCGTCGTCGGTGGCGGCAAGGCCGGCAAGACGTTGAGCATGGACGTCGCCCGATCCGGTCAGCGGGTCGCCATGGTCGAGCGCGGCATGATCGGCGGCAGCTGCATCAACGTCGCGTGCATCCCGACGAAGGCACTGGTGACCAGCGCGCGGGCCGCCCGCCAGCTGCGGGACGCGTCGGCGCTCGGCCTGACGGTGGAGGGCGGCCGGGTCGACATCGACCTGTTGCGTGCGCACAAGCAGGACGTGGTCGAGGGGATGGTCGCCGCCAACCGGCAGCAGTTCCTCGACTCCGGCCTGCACCTGGTGATCGGCGAGGCCCGGTTCGTCGGCCCACGAACCGTACGGGTGGCACTCGCCGACGGCGGCGAGCGACTGCTGCGCGGCAGCGACGTGGTGATCAACACGGGTACCCGCCCCCATCTGCCGTCGGTGCCCGGGATGGCCGAGGCCGGGGTGCTCACCAGCGACGAGTTGCTGCACCTGGATCGGCTGCCGGCCCGGCTGGTGGTGCTCGGCGGCGGCACCGTCGGGGTGGAGTCCGCGCAGATGTTCGCGTTGTTCGGCAGCGCGGTGACAGTGGTCGAGGGTGGTCCACGCCTGCTCACCCGCGAGGACCCCGACATCAGCGACGCGGTGATGCGCGTCTTCCTCGATGATGGCATCGACGTACGGGTGGGTGTGGCGGTCGCGCGCGTCGACCGGGAGGCCGACGGCTCGCTCCGGGTGACGCTGGACGACGGCAGCGTGGTGATCGGGGACGACGTGCTGGTGGCGGCCGGGCGGGAACCGGTCACCGACGGGCTCGGCCTGGACGTGGCCGGCGTACGGCTCAGCGAGCGGGGCTTCGTGGAGGTCGACGAGCACCTGCGCACCAGCGCCGAGCGCACCTGGGCGGCCGGGGACGTCGCCGGCAGCCCGCAGTTCACCCACGTCTCGTTGGACGACTACCGGATCATCCGGGCGAACCTCGCGGGGGGCCAGCGCAGCACCGCCGACCGGCTGATCCCGTACACCGTCTTCACCACCCCGGAGCTGGCGCGGATCGGGCTGACCGAGACCGGGGCGCGCCGCGCCGGGTACGACGTCCAGGTCGCCCACCTGCCGGTCGCCGCCATCCCCCGGGCGCGCACCCTGCGCCAGACCCAGGGCATGTGGAAGGCGGTCATCGACACCAGCACCGACCGGATCCTCGGTGCGGCGCTGCTCGGCGCCGAGGCCGGTGAGGTGATCACCTCGGTGCAGCTGGCCATGCTCGCCGGGATGCCGTGGACCGCCCTGCGGGATGCGGTCATCACCCACCCGACCATGACCGAGGGTCTCAACCTGCTCTTCGCCTCGCTGGAGTCCAGCCCGGTCCGCTGAGCCCCGCGAGGCCCGCTCCCGCAGCGGCGGAACGGCTACCCGGCGATCTCGTCGCGTACCCGTTGTTGGAAGGCGCGGGCCTGTGCCCCCGTGGGCGGCGGCCCGCCGTGCCGTGCGGCGACCGCCTGACGGATCACCTCGGCCCGGTCGCCGGCGTCGATCAGCCGCTGGCCGGCGGCCATCTTCGCCAACCAGACGCCGTCGCGGTGGCGCACCAGTGACCGGCAGGCGCCGAGTACGGCGTCCTCGGTGCCGGGCGCGGGTTGGTCGGCCGGCGGTGTGGGCAGGGCGAGCCACCAGGACAGCGCCTCGATGAGCAGCCGGCGCAGGTCGGCTGGGGCGAGGTCGGCGAATGCCTCTCCGGCCGGCGGGCCGAGCAGTGGGAGTCCACTCTGGTGCAGGATGCTGCGATCGAGGCCGTACCAGAATCGGCCGTCGGTGACCGGGCGGTCGGCGGGGTCGAGGGTGCGCCGGAACGGCATGCCGGCCCCGGTGTTCAGTTCGACCTCGAAGCCGGGCTCCGGGGTGCCGGAGGCGGCCACCGCCCGGTCGTAGACGACCAGCTCCAGTCCGCGTGCGGGGCAGGGCAGCGCCTCGTGCCGCAGCCGGGCGACCAACGTCCGCTTGGCGGTGTCGGTGAGCGGCCCGGCGCTGAGCAGCGCCACGTCCACGTCGCTGCGGCCGGGTTGGTACGCCCCCAGCCCCACCGAGCCGGCCGCGTACGCGCCGACCAGGTCGGCGCCGAGCACGTCCCGGGCGGTGCTGACGAGGTCGTCGAGGTAGCGCTGAAGATCGGAGTCCACGGGCCATCATGACGCACGGGTCGGAGCCCGGCGGGACTACCCCGCGTAGAGCAGCAGCAGACCGGCGACGGTGTAGGCGACCATCAGTGCCAGCAGGGGTAGTTGGCCGGCCACCGCCCGGGCCCGGGGGAACAGGTACAGGGCGCGGTCGTGGGCGAGCAGCGTGCCGAGCAGGTGCCCGAGGATGATGACGGTGATCTGGAGGGTCGCCACCCCGGAGGGCGTGATCAGCGCGGTCTGCGGCTCCCAGTCGGCGGTGCCGAGCCAGTTGGCGCCGGTGCCCAGGGGGTCGGAGAGCAACGCGACGGTGCGCTGGCCCTCCAGGATCAGCAGCGAGTAGTAGTGCGCCACCACGTACCCCACAGCGATCGGCACGATGGAGTGGGCGATCTCGCCCGGCACCCCGCGGGGCTCGGCCGCGTCGGCGCGACCGATGCGCGCCGCGGCGCCGGTGGCGGCGAGGTACGCGACCGCGACGGCGGCGATGACGAGGCTCAGACCGACGCTGCCGGTGACGGCCGGGTGCAGGCCGTTCTCCTGGCCGAAGCGCAACCAGCCCGGCGCGTTGGAGAGGCTGTCGTACATGGTCGAGCCGAGCAGCACGATCACCACGGCGACCAGTCCGGGGCGGGGTCGCAGGCCGGCGATCCCGTCGAGCGGGTTGCGCCAGACCAGCACGCCGTCGGCGGCCCGGCCGAGCGGGGCGAGTTGACCGATCAGTGTGCTGTACGCCTCGAACGGGTCGGCGTTGTCGAACCAGCCGGCGCCGAACA